>NZ_JACSNZ010000051.1 GCF_016902575.1 Pseudoflavonifractor capillosus
TACTATTTTCAACTTTTCTTCCGCACTGTACTTACTTCGCCTGGACATGACAACTCCCCCTATCGAAGACTTTTCTAATTCCTTGTCTTCCATAGGGGGAGCATATCACCCGGGAGGGCGCGAATTCTTTATGCAATCCAATCCTGAATGACGTCCACCAACGTGCAGGGCGTCACCTGATTGACCAATAATATCTGAGCCAGCTGGTAGATGACAGCGGAATGACAGGTCACATGGGGCGCCACTGCCACCTCTCCCGTTTCCTTCTCTTCGATCTTCACGCCATAGCTCTCACCGGAGTACTCCTCCAGCTCCAGGTGCCCCAACACAATGTAGTAATCGAAGCAATGTTCCACCCCGGCCTCATCGTGCAGTCGCAGGGTGTCCAAAAACAACTCGCCGGTATCCAATGTTTCCTTTCCTCTCCTTTCCTTCTCTCTGAAAGACAGTATAAGTCAGAAAAAAGGAATTGCAAGGAAAACCGTTCGTAAATTTCGACATTTTTCGACACTTCCACAAGATATGGGGGAAAAACCTTCGCCTATGGGCCCACACCGGGGACTCTCCAAAAACGCGGCGAAAATTTTCTACATTTTGCACAAGTGCTGTGGAAGTATTGTCATCCCTTGGAGATATCCAGGCTGGCCCGGGCATTCAAGTCCCACCCAGCCGTATTACCTGCCAGATATTCGTAGTACCCCTGACAGCCAATCATAGCGGCGTTGTCCCCGCACAGAGACAGGGGCGGCAGCCACAGCTTGGCCCCCGCCTTGTCGCACTCCCGCTGCAGGTCCGCCCGGATGCGGCTGTTGGCGGCCACACCGCCGGCCACGGCGATTTTGTTGTAGCCCAGCATCCGGTTGGCCTCCATGGTGCGGGGCACCAGGGTATCGGACACGGCGGCGGCAAAGGAGGCAGCCAAATCGTGGAGGTTCAGCTCCTCCCCTTTCTGCTGGGCATTGTGGACGGTGTTGAGCACCGCCGTCTTGAGACCCGAGAAGGACATGTCCAGAGGATGGTCCGCCACATGGGCCCGGGGGAAGGTGTAGGCCTTGTCGTTGCCTCCCTGGGCCATTTTATCCATGGGGCCGCCGCCGGGATAGCCCAGCCCCAGCACCCGGGCGATTTTGTCAAAACACTCCCCGGAGGCATCGTCCCGGGTGCCGCCCAATACTTCAAAATGGGTGTAATCCTTCACATCCACCAGTGCGGTGGTGCCGCCGGAGACGCACAGGCACAAAAAGGGCGGCTCCAGGTCAGCATGAGCGATGTAGTTGGCAGCAATATGGCCCCGCACATGGTGCACGGGAATCAGGGGCACTCCCAAGCCATAGGCCACCGATTTGGCAAAGGAAACGCCCACCAACAAAGCGCCAATGAGTCCAGGGGCATGGGTCACCGCCACGGCGTCAATGTCCGACTTGTCCACACCCGCCTGACGCAGAGCCTCGTCGGCCAGGCCGGAAATGGCCTCCACATGCTTACGGGAAGCGATCTCCGGCACCACGCCGCCGTAAATGGCGTGCATATCCGCCGAGGAGGCAATCACCGAGGACAAAATGGTGCGGCCGTCCTCCACCACGGCGGCGGCGGTCTCGTCACAGGAAGATTCAAAGGCTAGAATTTTCATACAATCACCTTTCTCTCGTATTCCAAGGGGTCATATTCCTCCGTCCAGGCGGGGGCGGGATGAATCTCCTCCCCCTCCTTCAGAGGCAGTTGGATATACTGTTTCATATGCTGGGGGCTAAAATAATCGGCGTACACACTGCGGTGGAGCTGCTCTACTGCCCGGTCGTCGGTCTGGGGCCCGCAGTACAGGCAGTTGAAGTGTACCCCGAACAGGGCGCACTGGTAGTCCAGCACCCGGAACCCGTTGCGCTGATAAAACCCGATACGGCGGCGGCGCAGGTCGTTTTCTTCCTCGCTGTCACTGGTGGGGGCCTCCGCCTCCCCAAACAGCTGCCCGTACCGCTCCAACAGCAGGGGCAAAATGTGGGAGCCCAGCCCTCCGCTGCGCTTGCCCCGCAGCACCCCCAGATACTCCAAAAGGGCGCCTTGGCGGGACTTGGGCAGCCACATCATGGCGTAGCCCACCGCCTCTCCGCTCTCCACCACCAACAGGGGATCGTACTGGCCCAACTCCATCAGGCGCAGCATGGCCCCCAGGGGCTTGAGCTCACTTTTGGGAAAGTCATATTCCATCTCGTCCCGGTACAGGGCGGTGAGTTCCTTTTCATTGAGGGTTTTCAGTTCCATGGTCAAACTCCAGTGTCATCAAAATGGCGTCCTCTTTGGGATCGTCATAGTAGTCCCGTCGCCGTCCCACCTGGGCAAAGCCGTGCTTCATGTAGAGGGCAATGGCGGGGGCGTTGGAGGCCCGCACCTCCAGGGTCAAAAAGGCCAGCTTGGCCTGACCAAAACGCACAAAGGCGGCAATCAGTTCATCGGCAATGCCCTGTCGCCGGACGTTGGCGGCCACCGCCACATTGTTGATATAGCCCTCGTCCAGCACCGTCTGCAATCCGGCGTAGCCCAGCACCACGCCGTCCTCCCGCAGGGCCACAATGATGACGGCAGCCTCATTCCACAGCTCCTGCCTCAGCATACTCTCCGTCCAGGGGTGGGAGAAACAGGCCCGCTCCAGAGCCGCAATCTGGGGAATCAGCTCGGCGGTCATGGGGGTCAGTGTGTAGTTCACGTTTTTTCCTCCTATCAGTGGGCTTCGGCCCAGGTCTGGCCCACCTTGGCCTCAGCGGTAAGGGGCACAGCCAACTGAGCCACCCCCTCCATCTCCTGGGTAAGGAGCTTGGCCACGGTGTCCGCCTCCTCCTGGGGGCACTCCACAATCAGTTCGTCGTGGACTTGCAGCACCAGCTGGGCTTGCAGCCCCTCTTTTGCCAGCCGCTGCTCCACCCGAATCATGGCCAGCTTGATGATGTCGGCGGCAGTGCCCTGGATCGGCATATTCAGCGCCACCCGCTCCCCAAAGCTGCGGGTGTTGAAGTTGGAGCTTTTCAGCTCGGGCAGCCAGCGGCGGCGGCCATACATGGTGGACACATAGCCCTGGCTCTTGCCCTGCTCCACCACTCCGTCCATATAGGCCCGCACCCCGGCGTAGTGTTCGAAATACTTCTCCATATAGCTCTTGGCCTGGGCCACAGACACATGGATATCCTGGGACAGGGAGAAGGGGGAGATGCCGTAGACGATGCCGAAGTTCACTGCCTTGGCCGCTCGGCGCATGTCCGCCGTCACCCGGTCTGGGGACACCCCAAAGACCTGGGAGGCGGTGACGGTGTGAATGTCCACCCCGTCCCGGAATGCCTGGATCATAGCCTCGTCCCCGGACATGTGGGCCAGCAGCCGCAGCTCGATCTGGGAATAGTCCGCATCCACCAGCACCCAACCCGGGCGGGAGACAAACATAGTGCGCATTTCAGCCCCCAGGGCGGTACGCACCGGGATATTCTGCAAATTGGGTTCGGTGGAGGACAGCCGCCCCGTGGCGGTGACGGTATTTTGGAAGCTGGTGTGGATGCGCCCGTCGGGGGCAATGACCTTACTCAGCCCCTCCACATAGGTGGAGTTGAGCTTGGTCAGCTGCCGGTACTCCAGCACCAGAGAGACAATGGGGTGCTGATATTGCAGCTTCTCCAGTACCTCAGCGTTGGTGGAGTAGCCGGTCTTGGTCTTTTTCACCGGGGGCAGCCCCAGCTTTTCAAAGAGGATGTGGCCCAGCTGCTTGGGGGAGAGAATGTTGAACTCCTCCCCGGCCTGCTGATAGATCTCCTTCTGGGTGTCTGCAATGCGCCCGGTGAGCATCTGGCCAAAGCGGCTCAAGGCCCCCTTGTCCACCAGCACGCCCCGCCGCTCCATATTGGCCAACACGGAACACAGGGGAATCTCCATCTCCTGGAGCAACCGGGTCAGCCCCAGCTCGTCCAGCTGGGGGGCCAGCTTCTCGTAGAGGGCGTCAATGAAGGCGTTGTCCTCATACCATTTGGTCTGGGCCTTCACCTGGTCAGGCAGGGCCTCGAAGGCCTCCTCGTCCCGCCAGGCCCTGGACTCCTCCAGCTCCTTTCTAAAATACTGCATGGACAGCTTGGGCAGGTCATAGCTGCCTGCGGTGGGGTCCAACAGATAGGCGGCCAGCTGGGTATCAAAGACAAAGCCTTCGCCTTGAATTCCCTCGTCCAACAGCTTTTCGCACAGTTCCTTGACACCATGGGCCACCTTTTTCACCCCAGGGCCAAAGAGTTGGGCCAAGAAAGCCTGGTAATCCCCTTCGTAGCGGCTGCTGCGCACGTCGTACAGCCAGTCCTTGTCCCCTTCGCTGAGGCTCACCGTCACCCCGTCCAGATTGGGCAGGGGGAGCACCACCACATACTGAGCTGCCTGCCACTTTGGCAGCACCTGGGCCAGCTGCTCCTCGCCCGTGAGGTACACCCCCTCCACCCGAATTTCGGGGGTTTCTTCCACAGCTTGGGCGACCGGTGTGGAAGTGGGCCGCACCCCCAGCTTGTCGATGAGCTTGGAAAACTCCAGCTCCAGCAGCAGCTGGTACAGCTCATCGTTGTGGAAGGGCTGGCGCAGAGTGTCCTGAGGGTGGAAGTCCATGGGAGCCTCACAGCGGATGGTGGCCAGGTCGTAGCTCATCCGGGCATCCGCCTCCCCCTCCACCAGCTTCTTGCGGGCGGCAGGCTTCACCTCCACGGTGTCCAGGTTGGCGTACAGATCGTCAATGGAGGGATACTGGGCCAGCAGGGCCATGGCGGTTTTCTCCCCAATGCCCTTGACCCCGGGGATGTTGTCGGAGGTGTCCCCCATGAGGGCTTTCAGGTCGATGATATGGATGGGGTCGAAGCCGTACTCCTCCCGGAACACCTCCGGGGTCATGTTGCGGGTGGTGGTGCGGCCCATGCGGGTGGACACCAGCTTGACGGTGGTGGAATCGGTGATGAGCTGGAGAGAGTCCTTGTCTCCGGTGACCACCACGGTCTGGCCACCTTCCTGGCCGTTTACCCGGGCCATGGTGCCCAGCAGGTCGTCGGCCTCCCATCCCTCCAGTTCGTAGCGGCGGATGTTCATGGCGTCCAGCAGCCGCTTCAATACCGGCATCTGCACCGCCAGCTCCTCAGGCATCCCCTTGCGCTGGGCCTTATACCCCTCGTAGGCCAGGTGACGGAAGGTGGGAGCCTTCAAGTCAAAAGCCACCGCCAATCCCTCCGGCTTCTCCTCCTCTAACAGTTTCAGCAGGATGTTGACAAAGCCGAAAATGGCGTTGGTGGGCAGCCCCTCCCGGGTAGACAGATTCTGACTGACCCCGTAAAAGGCCCGGTTGACGATGGAGTTTCCGTCGATGACCATGAGCTTCATAGTGTGGCTCTCCTTCCCTGGTATGGGGTGTAATACTAAAGGTTGATTATATCATTCTTCCCCATGTAAGGCAATCCCCAGCCCTTTCCCCTACGATTTCCTTTATCTAACACCCCCAGTTGAACTGGGGGTGTATTTCATGCCTATTCGTGACGAACCAGCACACCGCCACGGAGTTTTTGCGCTCCGTGGCGGTGCTCCTTTTATTGATTGGATGGGTCTTGGTCGTCCTGGCTCTGGGTTGTGGTGGTTTTGGCGGTTTTGCCCCCCATCAGGGCCATCAAAATCACCGACACCACCGAAAGTACCCCACCGGATATGGTGGCAACCAGGCTCTCATTAAACCCCAGAGCCACAGCAATGCCTGCCACCAGGCCCACCAGAGCCACCCAGAACTTCTTGTCACTGAGTACGGCTTTGAGTGCGTTCATGGCGTTTCCTCCTGGAACAGATTGGGAGCACAGCGTTTCCCACGGCTCCTATGCCACTTGTATGCCCAATCCCGGGTTTCTGCCCCATCCATTCCTATAAATCCCCCGTTTTTCTGTTGCCCTTTTCCTGTTCCGGTGGTATAATTGCTCCATTATCATACACAATGGGGTGGTTTTGCCTAACTTCCCCAATTTCATCATATGGAGGTCGTTCCATTGTCACTGTACGAAGCTGAGATCAACCGGCGGCGCACATTCGCCATCATCAGTCACCCGGACGCCGGTAAAACCACCCTCACCGAAAAATTCCTCCTCTACGGAGGCGCCATCGCCCAGGCCGGCGTGGTCAAGGGCAAGAAAAATGCCCGGGCCGCCACCTCCGACTGGATGGAGATCGAGAAGCAGCGTGGTATTTCCGTCACCTCGTCCGTGATGCAGTTCCAGTACGAGGGGTTCTGCATCAACATTCTGGACACCCCCGGACACCAGGACTTCTCCGAGGACACCTACCGCACCCTTATGGCCGCCGACTCTGCCGTGATGGTCATTGACGCCGCCAAGGGCGTGGAGGCTCAGACCCGGAAGCTGTTCAAGGTCTGCGCCATGCGGGACATCCCCATCTTCACCTTTATCAACAAGATGGACCGTGAGGCCCAGGATCCCTTTGACCTGTGCCAGGAGCTGGAGCGTGAGCTGGGCATCGACACCTACGCCGTCAACTGGCCCATCGGCTGCGGCAAGGAGTTTCAGGGCGTGTACGACCGCCAGCGCAAGAAGATCATCCACTTCACCTCCAACACCAACGCCAAGGCGGCCATTGCCACGGAGGTAAATCTGGACGACCCGGAGCTGGCCAATCTCATCGGCGAGAAGCACTATCGCCAGCTGGTGGACGAGATCGAGCTGCTGGACGGCGCCTCCTGTGAGTTTGACATGGAGCGGGTGCGCCACGGCAAGCTCTCCCCGGTGTTCTTCGGCTCCGCTCTCACCAACTTCGGTGTGGAGCCCTTCCTGGAGGACTTCTTGCGCATGACCACCGCCCCCCTGCCCCGTATGGCAGGAGATGAGCTCATCGACTCCTTTGACGACGACTTTTCTGCCTTTGTCTTCAAGATCCAGGCCAACATGAACAAGGCCCACCGGGACCGCATCGCCTTTATGCGCATCGTCTCCGGCAAGTTCCAGGCAGACAAAGAGGTCTACCACGTCCAGGGCGGCAAGAAGATCAAGCTCTCCCGCCCCCAGCAGCTCATGGCCGCTGAGCGTGAGATCATCGAAGAGGCCTATGCCGGTGACATCATCGGTGTGTTCGACCCGGGCATCTTCTCCATCGGCGACACCCTGTGCACCGCCGCCCACAAGTTCCAGTTCAACCCCATCCCCACCTTCGCCCCTGAGCACTTCAAGCGGGTACGCCCCCTGGACACCATGAAGCGCAAGCAGTTCCTCAAGGGCATGGAGCAGATTGCCCAGGAAGGCGCCATTCAGATCTTCAAGACCCCCTACTCCGGTATGGAGGAGGTCATTGTGGGCGTGGTGGGCACCCTGCAATTTGACGTGCTGGAGTACCGCCTGCGCAATGAGTATGGGGTAGACCTGTATGTGGAGGGTCTGCCCTACCAGTTCCTGCGCTGGATCGAGCACGATGGAGACCAACCCCTGCGCTCTGACGACCTGGTGCTGCCCAACGATGCCATGCTGGTGGAGGACTACAAGGGCAACCAGCTGCTCCTCTTCGCCTCCGGCTGGTCCATCAACTGGACGGCTGACCGGAACAAACAGCTGACCCTGCTGGAGTTTGGCGGCGCCCAGTTCTAAAGAAAGGAGTGCCCCTATGTCTGGTATGTATGAGAATATTCTCCCTGCCAGGGAGCGGAAAAGCCGCAGCGGAAAGCCCTTGATCCTTGCTCTGGTGGCCATTGCCGTGATGGTACTGGCTGTGACTATGTACCCTGGAGTTCGAATTATGTTCCACCAGTATCAGTACAAGCAGTTTGTCTCCCATCTGTCCGAATGTACCACCCGGGCTTACTACAAGGAGAACCTGCGGGCTGAGGTGGACGGTCAATCCCTGCGCATCGACCCCGACAACGTCTACGGCGTATACAACATTCTCTCCGCCCTGGGCTCCGGCATGGTGCCCGGTCAGCGGCCGGACGAAGTGCCCGAGGCCACCTTGTCCTATGGCGACGAGGCCACGATGCGCCTGTGGGATGTGCCCCTGAACGACCCCAATGGCCGTTCCAACGGAGTCTATGTGGAGTTTCACAGCAACAAGACGGACTTTTCCTATATTCTCAACCGCACAGACATATCCTATTTGATGCAATATCTCTCACCGGAGAATAATTCCCCGTGGAAGGACAGCGAAACATAACAAAGACCGCCCTCGGCAGAGTTTTCCCGCCCCAAGGCGGGAAAATAAATTGAAATCTGTTTTTTCGAGGACATGTGCATCGAAAAAAACACTTCTCGGCCCGCCAGTGTGGCCTTGGGTCGCCCTTTGACCCAAGGGTGCATGCAGCGGGCTGCATACCCTCGAAAAAATGCTTGCATTTTTGAGAAACGTGTCGAACTTTTTCGACACGCACAACAAAGACCGCCCTCCGACGAGGGCGGTCTTTGTTATGTTCTTATGTCTCCTGGGGGTCGATCCAGCCGCAGCTGCGGCCCACTGCCTTGTGCCAGCCCCGCAGCAGCTTCTCCCGTCTCTCATCCTCCATATCCGGGGTGTACAGATGATCCAGGGTCCACTGGGCCTTGATCTCCTCCAAGTCCTTCCACACTCCCGTGGCCAACCCCGCCAGGTAGGCAGCACCCAGGGCTGTGGTCTCCCGGATCATGGGCCGACGCACCTGCTTGCCCAGAATGTCGGCCTGGAACTGCATGAGGAACTTGTCCCGGGACGCACCCCCATCCACACACAGCTCGGTGAGGTGGATGCCGGTGTCCTTCTCCATGGCCTCCACCAGGTCGTAGCTCTGGTAGGCGATGGACTCCTGGGCAGCTCGGATGATGTGCTCCCGGGTGGTGCCCCGGGTGATGCCGATGAGGCAGCCCCGGGCATACATATCCCAGTGGGGCGCACCCAGACCGGTGAAGGCAGGCACCAGGTACACACCTCCCGTGTCCGGCACCTTCTGGGCATAATACTCCGCATCCCGGGACTCAGTGATGAAGCGCAGCTCGTCCCGCACCCACTGGATCACCGCTCCCCCCACAAACACACTGCCCTCCAGGGCGTACTGCACCTTACCATTCAAACCAATGGCAATGGTGCTGATGAGTCCGTTCTCACTGCGGTAGAGCTTATCCCCCGTATTCATCAGCAAAAAGCAGCCGGTCCCGTAGGTATTTTTGGCCTTGCCCGGCTCAAAACAGGTCTGGCCGAAGAGGGCGGCCTGCTGGTCCCCGGCAATGCCCGCAATGGGCACCTCCACCCCCTGAAGATTCACATAACCATAGATCTCACTGGAGTTGCACACCTGGGGCAGCATATTCATGGGGATGTCCAGCTTCTCACAGATGGAGGCATCCCATTTCAAATCCTTGATATTATAGAGCATGGTACGGCTGGCGTTGGTGTAGTCGGTGACGTGCACCTTTCCGCCGGTGAGCTTCCAAATGAGCCAGCTGTCCACCGTGCCAAAGAGCAGCTTGCCCGCTTTGGCCTTCTCCCTGGCCCCCTCCACATGATCCAGGATCCACTGGATTTTGGTGGCGGAGAAGTAGGCATCTATGAGCAGGCCCGTGTGCTCCTTCACATATTCAGTAAATGCCTCGTCCCGTTTCAGTTCCTCGCACAGGGAGGCGGTGCGCCGACACTGCCACACAATGGCGTTGTAAATGGGCCGTCCGGTGTCCTTGTCCCACACCACGGTGGTCTCCCGCTGGTTGGTGATGCCGATGGCGGCAATGTCAGCGGGGTCAATGCTGTTGGCCACCAGCGCCTCAATGAGCACCCCGTACTGAGTGGAGTAGATCTCCATGGGGTCGTGCTCCACCCATCCGGGCTTGGGGTAGTGCTGGTCAAACTCCCGCTGCTCCAGTGCGATGATGTTCTGTTGTCGGTCAAAGATGATACAGCGGCTGCTGGTGGTGCCTTGATCTAGGGCGATTACATATTGCTTCATTCCCATCCGCCTCCTGTGTTCTGTCCACGCCTTTTTTATAACAAAAAAGAGCACAACCGGCGACTGTGCCTCTCGCCCGTCCTGCTCCTCATCCTCCAGGGTCGGTTTCATTATGACAGATTTGCTCTGTTCTGTAAAGTGCTCCCCTCCCCGCCTCCCAAAAATCAGCGATACGACGCAAACCCGCCGGAGTCTTTGGCTATATTGCACATTATATGTCTATGTCGCCGCTTGCACTTGCATTTTATGCACAAAGCTGATATGATGAAGCCAACAACAGATTGGGCGCAGCGCAGGTGGGCATCCGCTGAAAGTGGGGCTGTTCTGTGTTGCGTTTTTTCGTTTGAAAGGAGGCGTGCGCCGTGTATGACATCATCATCATAGGCTGCGGCGTAGTGGGGGCCGCAGCTGCCTATCACTTGGCCCGATATCCCCTGCGCATTGCCATTTTGGAGGCGCAAAACGACGTGGCAAACGGCACCACCAAGGCCAACAGCGCCATCATCCATGCCGGGTATGACCCGGAGCCGGGTACCCTCATGGCCCAGCTCAATGTGGAGGGCAACGCCATGGCCGGGGAAATCTGCGCCAAGCTGGACGTCCCCTTCGCCCGGGTGGGCAGTCTGGTGGTAGCCTTTGACGAGGCAGACCTCTCCACCCTGCGCACCCTCTATGACCGAGGCATCCAAAACGGCGTACCGGGTCTGGAGCTGTGGGATGCCCAGCAAGTCCATCAAAGGGAACCCAACCTCAGCCCCACCGTGATGGGTGCTCTGTACGCTCCCACCGCCGGCATTGTAGATCCCTGGCAGTACGCCCTGGCCATGGCCGAGGTGGCGGTGGGCAACGGAGCGGAACTGCACCGCTGTGCGCCCGTGACTGCCATCACCCCCATAGACGGCGGCTACGCCGTCACCACCCCTAAGGGGGTGTTTGAGGGCCGCTATGTGTTCAATGCCGCCGGAGTGTTTGCCGACCAAGTGCATGGGCTGTTGGAACAACCGGACTACCATATCACCCCCAACCGGGGGGAATACTACCTCATGGATAAGAGCCAGCATGAGCAGGTGTCCCATGTGGTATTCCAGTGTCCCAATCAAAACGGCAAGGGGGTGCTGGTGGCCCCCACCATCCACGGCAATCTCATCGTCGGCCCCAACGCACAGCCGGTGGTGGATCGTCTGGATCTGGGCAACACCGCTCAGGGGCTGGACTTTGTGGCCACCCAGGCCAAGCGCTCGGTGCCGGGGCTGAACTTCCGGGAGAACATCCGCAACTTCGCCGGGCTGCGGGCCAACTCCACCCGCTCCGACTTCATTTTGGAGGAGAGCGTCAACCACCCCGGCTTCTTCGACCTGGCGGGCATCAAGTCCCCCGGACTGGCCAGCGCCGCCGCCATTGGCAAGTGGGCCTGTGGGCGGATTTTGGAGAAGGAGCCGCAGCTGGAACCCAAGAAGGATTTTGTGGATCAGCGCACCCATGTGGTGTTCCACACCCTGTCCCCCGAGGAGAAAAACGCCCTCATCGCCCAGGACCCCCGATATGGCCGGGTGATCTGCCGGTGTGAGACGGTCACTGAGGGGGAGATCGTGGCCAGCCTTCATGCCCCCATCCCCCCTTACACCATCAACGGGGTAAAACGGCGGTGCAATGCAGGCATGGGCCGCTGTCAGGGCGGCTTCTGCGGCCCCAGAGTGCAGGACATCATCGCCCGGGAATTGGGGATGGATCCCTGCCAGGTGCTCATGGATCAAGAGGGCACCTATGTGCTCACCGGAGAGACCAAAACCCAAGGAGGGGACGCACATGTATGAACTCATCGTCATTGGCGGCGGCCCCGCCGGACTGGCAGCTGCCTGTGAAGCCTGGGACAAGGGCCTGCGCCGCATTTTAATTCTGGAGCGAGACAAGGAGCTGGGTGGCATCCTCAACCAGTGCATCCACAACGGCTTTGGTCTCCACCACTTCAAAGAGGAGCTTACTGGGCCGGAATATGCCGGGCGTTTTATCCACCAATTACAGGCCACCGATGTGGACGTACAGCTGGACACCATGGTGCTTCAGCTTCTCCCCGGTACTCCCCACCAAGTTCACTGCGTCAGCGCCCAGCACGGCTATCAGATTCTGGAGGCCCAGACGGTGGTGCTGGCCATGGGCTGCCGGGAGCGCACCCGGGGGGCCATTTCCATCCCCGGGGAGCGTCCGGCGGGCATTTTCACCGCCGGAGCCGCCCAGCGGTACCTGAACATGGAGGGGTACATGGTGGGCCGCCGGGTGGTGATCCTGGGCAGCGGCGACATCGGCCTCATCATGGCCCGGCGCATGACCTTGGAGGGTGCCAAAGTCCTGGCCTGCGTGGAGGTGATGCCCTACTCCGGCGGATTGACCCGAAACATCGTCCAGTGCCTGGAGGATTACGGCATCCCCCTGTACCTCAGCCACACCGTCACCGACATTCGGGGCCACAACCGGGTGGAACAGGTCACTGTGAGCCAGGTGGATGTCAACCGCCGCCCCATCCCCGGCACCGAGATGGTCTTTGACTGCGACACCCTGCTGTTAAGCGTGGGCCTCATCCCGGAAAACGAGCTCACCCGCCAGGCAGGGATTCCCATGGACCGGCGCACCAATGGGGCAAGGGTTTATGAGAACATGGAGACGGAAATTCCCGGCATCTTCGCCTGCGGCAACGTGCTCCACGTCCACGACCTGGTGGACTACGTCACCGCCGAAAGCCAGCGGGCCGGGGCATCTGCCGCAGCCTATGTACAGGGCAGTGTACAAACTGCCCCGGCCATCCCCCTCACCAACGGCCCCGGCGTGGGGTACACCGTACCCCAGTTCATTCACCTGGACACGGACAAGGCCCAGGTGATGTTCCGGGTCAGCCAAGTGTTCCACAAAAGCCGTATTGTGGTGCGGGACGAGGGGGGCAACCAGATTGCCCAGTTCCCCCGGGAGCATATGGCCCCCGGCGAGATGGAGCAGATTTTCCTGCCCCGTGTGCTGCTGGAGCGGGCCGTGGGCGGGCTGACTGTATCTGCTGAGGAGGTGGCGGAAGGATGAAAAACCTCATTTGCATTGTCTGCCCCAAGGGCTGCCACCTCCAGGTGGATGACGAACACGGCTACACCGTTACCGGAAATAGCTGCCCCAGAGGAGCTGAATACGGCAAAACTGAGCTGCTCCACCCCACCCGGGTGCTCACCAGCACCGTACGGGTGGAGGGCGGTCTGCACCGCCGTCTGCCGGTAAAGACCACTGCCCCCATTCCCAAGGAGCTGATGTTTGAGGCCATGAATGCCCTGAACAGGGTGACCCTTACCGCCCCCGTCACCGTGGGACAGGTGGTCATTCACGACTTGCTGGGCACTGGAGTAGACGTGGTTGCCACCCGGGATATGAAATGATATAGGCAGAAAAAACCGTCGTACCCCATGGGGTACGACGGTTCAGACTGTCGAAGAACCCCTGTTTTCATTGAGCGAAAACAGGGGTTCTGGTCATAGTTTGGGGAATAACGGCAAATATGATGCGCAAATTGGAGTTCTCCCAACTCC
>NZ_JACSNZ010000052.1 GCF_016902575.1 Pseudoflavonifractor capillosus
GGAGATAGGGGGCGGGGTCGTCGTCCGGAATGGCTCCATTCATCCAGCTGTCCTGGGTGATGGGGTCATTGCTCTCCCCCCGGAGATAGAACACAGACACGCCAAAATAGGCGGCCATCTTCTTCTGCTGCTCCTGAGTGGGGGTCTGACGCCCTGTCTCGAACTTCTCCACGGCGGTTTTGGGCAGGCCCAGGGCTAGAGACAGCTCAGGACGGCTCATGCCCTTTTGCGTACGTAATTCGGTGATGCGTTGGGCTAAGGTTACCATATAGGTCTACTCCTTAAAATGCGTGTCCAATGTCGGTGCGGAAGTGCATATCGGTGAAGGAGATATGCTTGCCTGCCTGATAGGCACGGGCAATGGCCTCCTCCAGAGTGGGAGCGGTGGTGGTCACGCCCAGCACCCGGCCACCGTTGGTGACATACTGGCCGTCTTTCATAGCGGTGCCAGCGTGGAACACCACGGAGGTCTCGCCAGCCTGTTCCAGGCCAGAGATGGGATAGCCCTTCTTGTAGTCCAGGGGGTAGCCGCCGGAGGCCAGCACCAGCACGCACCCAGCCTCATTCTTCCAACGGATGTCCAGTTGATCCAGGGTGCCGTCTACGCAGGCCTGGAGAATGTCCATCAAGTCGGTGTCCAGCAGGGAGAGCACCACCTGGCACTCCGGGTCGCCGAAGCGGGCGTTGTACTCCACCACACGGGGGCCCTTGGGTGTGAGCATCAGACCGAAGTAAATGACGCCGTGGAAGGGGCGGCCCTCGGCCTGGAGGGCGTCAATGGTGGGCTGGAAGATCTCTTCCATGCACTGCTTGGCAATTTCCGGGGTGTACTGGGGCGGGGGAGAGATAGCGCCCATACCGCCGGTGTTGGGGCCTTGATTGCCGTCAAAGGTACGCTTGTGGTCCTGGCTGGCGGGCATGGGCACCACGTGCTTGCCGTCGGCGAAGGCCAGAACAGTGACTTCGGGGCCCACCATGCACTCCTCAATGACAACGGTGGAGCCGGACTCGCCAAACTTCTTATCCGCCATCATTTCCGTGGCGGCCTGCTTGGCCTCCTCCACGGTGGAGGCCACCACCACGCCTTTGCCCAGGGCCAGGCCGTCGGCCTTGACTACAATGGGGGCACCCTGCTCATCAATATAGGCCAGAGCTTTGTCCAGCTGGGTGAAGGTGGCATAGGCAGCGGTAGGAATGTGGTGCTTGGCCATCAATTCCTTGGAAAAGGCCTTGCTGGCCTCGATGATGGCGGCATTGGCCCGGGGGCCGAAGGCGGGGATGCCCGCCTCTTCCAGGGCATCCACCATACCCATGGCCAGGGGGTCGTCCGGGGCCACCATGACAAAATCCATGTGGTTTTCCTTGGCCCAAGAGACCATCCCGGGCACGTCGGTGGCCTTCACATCCACACAGGTGGCCAGCTGGGCAATGCCGGCGTTGCCGGGGGCGCAGAACAGCTCAGTGACCTTGGGGGACTGGGCCAGCTTCCAGCAGATGGCGTGCTCTCGACCGCCGCTGCCGACTACCAGAACTTTCATGGAAGCACCCTCCTCTTAGTGGTGGAACAGTCGCATGCCAGTGAAGGCCATGACGATGCCGTACTTGTTGCAGGTGTCGATCACGTTGTCATCTCGGATGGAGCCGCCGGGCTGGGCGATATACTGAACGCCGGACTTGCGGGCACGCTCCACATTGTCACCGAAGGGGAAGAAAGCGTCAGAACCCACAGACACGCCGTTGAGTTGGGCAATCCAGGCTTTTTTCTCCTCGGCGGTGAGGGGCTCGGGTTTGACCTTGAAGGTCTCCTGCCACACGCCCTCGGCCAGCACGTCCTCGTACTCGTCGGAGATGTACACGTCGATGGCGTTGTCACGGTTGGGACGGCGAATGTTGTCCACAAACTGGAGGCTCAAAACCTTGGGGTGCTGGCGCAGCATCCAGTTGTCTGCCTTGGAGCCGGCCAGACGGGTGCAGTGGATGCGGCTCTGCTGTCCGGCACCCACGCCGATGGTCTGGCCGTTCTTGACGTAGCACACGGAGTTGGACTGGGTGTACTTCAGAGTCAGCAGGGAGAGGAGCAGGTCGTGGCGGGCAGCCTCGGGCAGCTCCTTGTTCTCGGTGACAATGTTGTCCAGCAGACTCTCGTTGATCTCGAAGTTATTGTAGCCCTGCTGGAAGGTGATGCCGTAGATATGGCGGGTTTCAATGGGGGCGGGCTCGTAGTTGGGGTCAATCTGCACCACGTTGTAGTTGCCCTTCTTCTTGGTTTTGAGAATGGCCAGGGCCTCGTCGGTGTAGCCGGGGGCAATGATGCCGTCGGACACCTCCATGGCCAGGAAGCGGGCGGTGGCCTCATCGCACACGTCGGACAGGGCAGCCCAGTCGCCGTAGGAGCACAGACGATCGGCACCCCGGGCCTTGATATAGGCACAGGCGATGGGAGAGGTATCGAAGCCATCGGCGAAGTAGATCTGCTTCTCCACCTCGGTGAGGGGGGTGCCCAGAGCGGCACCGGCGGGAGAGACGTGCTTGAAGGAGGCGGCGGCGGGCAGGCCGGTGGCCTTCTTCAGGGCCTTCACCAGCTGCCAAGAGTTGAGGGCATCCATGAAGTTGATGTAGCCGGGCTTGCCGTTGAGAACGGTGATGGGCAGCTCACCCTGGTCCATGTAGATGCGGGCGGGCTTTTGGTTGGGGTTACAGCCGTATTTCAGTTCCAGTTCACGCATGGATTAAACCTCCCAGTGTTTGTTGATGATAGAAGTCTCGCTGTCGCCGGTCTCCAGGTCGATGTAGCGCACAAAGAGGGAGACCTTGTTCTCGTCGTTGAGGGACAGCCACAGATCTCCAGCCAGGGTCTCCGCATCGGGGGCGGTGATGGCCACCAGGCGGGGCTCACCCTCGAAGGAGGGCAGGGGATCCAGATTCTCCTGATAGGTGTGGATGAAGTGTCCGGTACCGGGCAGGGGAGCGTCGTACTCGTAGAAGTAGCGGAGGTTGCAGTCGGGGTTGCCGTAGGCGGACTTCAGGATGGACAGCTTATAGCTGCCGTCCTTGAGCAGCAGACCGGAAATGCGAGGGGTGTAGTTGGGGGGATCGGGCTCGAAGCAACGGGAGCGCAGAGACTCAGCAAAAGTCTTACCGGAGAGCAGACCCTGCTGAATGGTGTCGGTCTGATCGCCGTTGGTGACGATGGTATCCTCGCCCACCATGCGCACGGGATGGTAGATGATGAGGGAGGGATCGGTCATCTTGCTCTCGTCATAGGCCCGGGTGCGGATGCCGTCCTCGGTCTCCTCGAAGATGCGATTGCGGCTGTTCTCGCTGCGGCCCATGATGAAGTAGGCAATCACGGCGTGCTTGTTGTCGGCAGTGCGTCCCAGCACAATGCCCCGGCCTGGGTAGGGGTTTCGGGACAGCTCCTGGCACAGATCCAAAGTTGTCATGGTAGGTACCTCCTCAATGGTGTTGGTCAAACAAAAAGGGCGCACCTATCCACAAAATAGGTGCGCCCAGACGGTCGGCATTTCTACGGCTATACTCCCTGTGGTCAACCCACTTCCGTCAGTCATATAGCCTGTTAACTATATCATGCCCTGAGCGCTTTTGTCAAGCTTGCGGGGGCAGAATGTGAACCACTCGGCCCTCCACCTGGAGCCGATCTTGGCAGAACAGAGAGACAGCCTGGGGAAGGATTTTCCACTCGGCCTGCTCCATGATGCGACGCTGCAAGGTCTCAGGGGTGTCCCCCTCCTCCACGGCCACGGCTTTTTGCAGCACGATGGGGCCGCCGTCACACTCCTCAGAGACAAAATGAACGGTGGCGCCGGACACCTTCACCCCGTATTCCAAGGCCTTCTCGTGGACGTGGAGGCCATAGCAGCCCTCTCCGCAGAAGGAGGGGATCAGGGCGGGGTGGACGTTCAAAATGGCGTTGGGGTAGGCTTCTACCATCTCGGAGGTGAGGATAATCATGAAGCCTGCCAGAACCACCAGGTCAATGTCCAACTCTCGGAGCTTGGCCACCAGGGCTTGTGTCATGGCCTGGTTGGAAGGGTAGTCCTTGCGAGGGACGACAAAGTGGGGGATTCCCGCTTTCTCCGCCCGCTCCAGGGCATAGGCTCCAGGCTTGGAGGAGATGACGGCGGCAATGGAGCCGCCGACGATCTCGCCCCGGGCCTGGGCATCAATGAGGGCTTGCAGGTTGGTGCCACCGCCGGACACCAAAACGGCAATGCGCTTATCCATGGGTTACACCAGCTCCACGCCAGCCTGGCCAGAGACCACGCTGCCGATCTGATAGGCAGTCTCGCCAGCCTCTGCCAGAGCGGCCAAAGCAGTCTGGGCCTGGTCAGCAGGGACGGCCAGGATCATGCCGATACCCATGTTGAAGGTGTTGTACATATCCCGCTGGGGAATGTTGCCCGCCTTCTGGATGAGGGAGAAGATGGGCAGGGTGGGGAAGGAGTCCAGTTTGATCTGGGCGGTGAGGCCCTCCACCATCATGCGGGGCACATTTTCGTAGAAGCCGCCGCCGGTGATGTGGCTGACGGCGTGGACATCCACGCCAGCACCCAGCACTGCCTTCACGGCCTTCACATAAATGCGGGTGGGCTCCAACAGGGCCTCACCCAGGCTCTTGCCGTTCAGCTCGTCCATGGGGGTGGTGAGGTCGGCGTGCTCCACGTCAAAGACCTTGCGCACCAAGGAGAAGCCGTTGGAGTGGACGCCGGAGGAGGCCAGACCGATGAGCACGTCGCCCTCGGTCAGGGCCTTTCCGTCAATGATCTTCTCCTCGTCTACCATTCCCACGGAGAAGCCGGCCAAATCGTACTCGTCCACGGGATAGAAGCCGGGCATCTCGGCGGTCTCGCCGCCCACCAGGGCGCAGCCAGCCTGACGGCAGCCCTCGGTGATGCCGGTGACGATGTCGGCAATGCGGGCGGGGTCGTTCTTACCGCAGGCGATGTAGTCCAGGAAGAACAGGGGCATGGCGCCGCCGCAGATGATGTCGTTGACGCACATGGCCACGCAGTCGATACCCACAGTGTCGTGCTTGTTCATGAGGAAAGCCAACTTCAGCTTGGTGCCCACGCCGTCAGTGCCGGAGACCAGCACAGGCTTCTTCATGCCGGACATATCGGGGGCAAACATGCCGCCAAAGCCGCCCAGGGTACCCATGACCCCAGGGATGTAGGTGGATTCCACCATGGGCTTGATGCGGCGTACCGCCTCATAGCCGGCGGTGACATCCACGCCGGCGGCGGCGTAGGAAGCAGAGTGAGAGTCAGAATGATTCATGAAAATTACTCCTTTCCGTTCCAGCAGTAGGTGCACACCTTGTCCCGATCCAGGCCGATGGACTCCAGCAGGCCGTCCAGAGACTGATAGCCCAGGGAGTCAAAGCCCATCTTCTCGCAGATGGCCTTGAGCATGCACTGGCCACGCTCCGTGTTGGCGTCGGCATACTCCTCCAGATGCTTCTGGCCCTCGTCGCCCTCCAGTTCCTGGATGGTGCGGCGGGCCAACAGATCCATGTCGGAGTTGCCTCGGGAGAAGTTCAGGTACTTGCAGCTGTACATGATGGGGGGGCAGGCCGAGCGCATATGTACTTCCTTAGCGCCAGACTCGTAGAGAAAGTCTACCGTCTCCCGCAGCTGGGTACCGCGGACAATGGAGTCGTCCACGAAGAGCAGCTTCTTGTCCTGGATGAGCTCGGGGACGGGAATCTGTTTCATCTTGGCCACCTGGTTGCGCACTTCCTGATTGGCGGGCATGAAGGAGCGGGGCCAGGTGGGCGTGTATTTTACGAAAGGACGGGCGAACTGCTTACCGCTTTTGTTGGCATAACCGATGGCGTGGGGCACGCCGGAGTCGGGCACACCGGCCACAAAGTCCACATCGGGCATGATGCCTCGGGCTTTCTCGTCCCGGGCCATGATTTCGCCGTTGCGGTAGCGCATGACCTCCACGTTGACCCCCTCGTAATTGGAGTTGGGGTAGCCGTAGTAGGTCCACAGGAAGGCACAGATTTTCATCTCGTCACCGGCGGGGACAATGGTCTCGTAGCCGTCGGCGGTGACTCGAACGATCTCTCGGGGACCAAGCTCATAGGCATCCTCGTAGCCCAGCTTGTGATAGGCGAAGGACTCGAAGGATACACAGTGGCCTTCAGGGCCCTTGCCAATGAGCACAGGCAGTCGGCCCAGACGATCCCGGGCGGCGATGATCTCACCGCGCTCGGTGAGGATGAGCAGGGTCATGGAGCCTTCGATCAGCTCCTGAGCGTTGCGAATGCCGTCAATGAGGTTGGTCTTCTGGTTGATGAGCGCGGCGGTGAGCTCGGTGGCGTTGACCTTGCCGGAGCTCATAGCCATGAACTGGTGGCCGGGGGTGGAGAAGTGCTCTGCCACCAGCTGGTCGGTGTTGGTGATGACGCCCACGGTGGTGATGGCGTACAGGCCCAGGTGAGAGCGCACCAGCAGGGGCTGGGGATCGGTGTCGCTGATACAGCCGATGCCACTGCAACCGTGAAAGTCATGCAAATCCTTCTCGAACTTGGTACGGAAGGGGGTGTTTTCAATGGAGTGGATCTGGCGCTGGAAACCGTCGTTGGCGTCATGGATGAGCATGCCACCCCGACGGGTACCCAGGTGAGAGTGATAGTCCACGCCGAAAAAGATGTCAAGAGTTACGTCTCGTTTGGAGACGGCGCCGAAAAAGCCTCCCATGCTGTTCCTCCTACTAGTAAATTACTTGCCCATGAGACGGCGGCTCATCTCCTGATAAGCGCCCTCCACGTTGCCCAGGTCACGGCGGAAACGATCCTTGTCCAGCTTCTCGCCGGTCTTGGAGTCCCAGAAACGGCAGGTGTCGGGGCTGATCTCGTCAGCCAGGACGATGGTGCCGTCAGAGGTCTTGCCGAACTCCAGCTTGAAGTCCACCAGGGTCACACCGCACTCGGCCAAGGTCTTCTTCAGGAACTCGTTGACGGCAAAAGCGTAGTTCTTGATCTGCTCAATCTCATCCCAGGTGGCCAGCTTCAGAGCCACAGCGTGGTAGTCATTGATGAGGGGGTCGTGGAGGTCGTCGTTCTTGTAGGAAAACTCGATGGTGGGCTGCTCAAAGACGATGCCCTCTTCCACGCCGTAACGCTTGGCAAAAGAGCCAGCGGAGATGTTACGGATGATGACCTCCAGGGGGACGATGGAGACCTTCTTCACAGCGGTCTCACGCTCATTGAGCTCCTCCACCAGGTGGGTGGGGACGCCCACTTTTTCCAGCTGAGCCATGAGGAAGTTGCTCATCTGGTTGTTGATGACGCCTTTTCCTACGATGGTGCCCTTCTTGGTGCCGTCAAAGGCGGTGGCGTCGTCCTTATAGGAGACGATGACCACGTCAGGGTTCTCGGTGGCAAATACCTTCTTGGCTTTTCCCTCATACAGCTGTTCCAGTTTGTTCATGATGTATCGTCCTTTCTCTATGTCCAAGTGGGTGGGTTTACAGTTGGGTGAGCTCTTGCTGGAGCTTGTCCTCTTTGGCGGCGATTTGGGCGGCCATGATCTCACGGTCAGCGTCCAGGCGGGCGGCCAGCTCGTCGTCAGCCACGGCCAGGATCTGAGCAGCCAGCACGGCGGCGTTTTTGGCGCCATTGAGGGCCACGGTGGCAACGGGAATGCCGCTGGGCATCTGAACGGTGGCCAGCAGGGCATCCAGTCCGTCAACGGCGCCGCCCTTGAGGGGGATGCCAATGACGGGGAGGGTGGAATTTCCGGCGAAAGCCCCGGCCAGATGAGCGGCCATACCGGCGGCGCAGATGAGCACGCCAAAGCCATTTTTGCGGGCGGAGCGGGCAAATTCAGCGGCCTGGGCCGGTGTGCGGTGGGCACTCATGATGTGAGCCTCATAGGGGATGCCGTACTGGGCAAGCTGCTGGCAGGCACCCTTCACCACGGGCCAATCTGAGTCAGAGCCCATGATAACTGCGACTTTTTTACTCATGTTCCATTCTCCTTTACAAAACCGTGGCCAAAAAGCAAACAGGCCAACCACATGAGTGTAGCTGGCCTGTTGATTTATTGGCGGAATTTGGACGCAGAGATGCCCTGAATCATACCGAATACAACAGAAAAATGCTCGGCCTTCACAGGGCAACACCTCTCTACAAAAAGTACTTTTATTCTATACACAAACCCCTGCTCAAATCAAGGTATAAAAATATTTTTGTTAGCTTATACAATCTGATGGGGAACAACTTCCAATCCCCCTGGTCAGAATAACCCAGTGTGTTCCAGAATCTCCATGACAGTCTGTGCCCTGCCGGCCCAAGAGGCCTGGCTGGCATACCCCTGTCTGCGAGGGGCGGCCATGGAGGACTCCTCTTCCAATGCACTGCGGCAACGGCGAATGAAAGCGGAGGCGTCGTAAGCGGTGTAGATGACGTCGGGGAATGGCTCCACCTGATCCGGTTCGATCATGGTTACGATGGGTTTTCCGGAGGCCAGGTATTCATAGATCCGGGAGGGGATCACATCACTCCCTTTGAGATCTGTGCGGAACAGGTCAAAGAGTACGTCACAGGCGTACAGATAGTCAGGCAGCTCCACGGGGTTGACAGGCCCGGTGAGGACGATGTTGGGGTAGGCCTTGAGGTGCACTTTAATACCGGAGGTCACCCGGCCCATGAGCAGGAACGTCCACTCCGGATGGGTTCGGGCAGCACGCAGCATGGGCTCAAGCTCCACACGGCTGTTGATGTCCCCCACACGGCCAAGTATCGGGGAGGAAAGCTGGGATAGCTGCATGGGAACGGTGAGGCCAGAGCGGGTAAACATACGGTCATTGACGCCGTTGGGGAGGAGAACCACACTGTCGTTACAGGGCGACAGGCGCTGCACCAGGCCGGATGAGGCGGCAAACACCACGTCAGCATGGCAGGTCAAATCGCTTTCCTGATCCACATATTCGTCCGGCCACTCCCGATAGCAGTCATAGATCAAACCGCTGTATGCCATGTGATCCAGATAGATGGCTTGCTGAGGGCTGGTGCACCACAGAACTGGCTCCATAAAATGGTGGTGAGCCAGGACACGATGAATGAAATCCGCGGCACGGATATCGTTGCGCTTTTGTATGGTGGGATGGTCCCAGCGTGCCAGTACAGGGGCAGGGAGGGTGTAGACGGTGATATGGGGGCGCATTTTCCGCCCCTGCTTGGGTCGGGCCATCCCATGGGAGACGGGGGGCTCAATATAGAGGATCTGCACATCGTTCAGCCGAGCCAGCAGCTGTTGGGTGCGGTTGGGGCGAGCCTGCCATGGAGTATGGGACAGGCAGAGCAGTTGCTTCATGTCACTCACCTCAGAGATCACGAGAAAATTTTCTTGCATATGCAGGCGAAATACAGTAGAATAAATCATATTTTGCCCTACAAAGGATTATACAATACACTTGGCCCCTTGGTCAAGGGAAGGAGTACGCACCATGTTGGAAGCGATACAAAGTTTGGATGAATCCCTCCTGTGCTGGATCGCCCAGCATATCCGGGCGGACTGGCTGAACCCTTTGGTGGTGGACTATACCAGCCTGGGGAACGCAGGGCTGGGCTTTATTGGTGTGGCCTTGCTTTTACTGGTGTTTGCCAAGACCAGACGAAGTGGAGCCACCGCCCTGACCGCCATGGCGCTGGGGATGGTGGTGACCAACCTGACCATCAAGCCCATGGTGACCAGGCCCAGGCCGTGGGTGGCAATGGACGGATTTGTCCCCCTGGTTACCAGTTCAGACCCCAACTCCTTTCCGTCGGGGCACACCACAGCGGCCTTTGCCTTTGGCGTGGCATTGTTCCTGACGCTGCCCCAGAAATGGGCCAAGGCCGCAGCGCTTATTGCTGCGGCCCTGATGGGGATGTCCCGGCTGTATGTGGGGGTGCATTTTCCCACAGACGTGGCGGCGGGAGCAATCATTGGCACGGTGTGCGGTGTGCTGGCCAGCCGGATTGTGCCATGGGTTAGGGATGCGTGGGCACGTCGGCAAGCAGGGAAATGACCCACTGAGCCAGCAGCAGACCTGCACTGGCAGGTACCCACATGGAGCTGGCGGGAATGGAACGGCGGCCAGGCGGAGGTGTCTCGCTTCCGTCGTGGGCACGGTGAGGAAGCTCGGGGGAGAACACCACAGGATGGTGGATGATCCCCCGGGCTTTCAATTCTTTTCGCACGATGCGAGCCAGGGGACATCCCTGGGTTTTGGACAGGTCTGCAATGCGCAGCTGCTGGGCATCCAGCTTATTTCCGGTGCCCATGGCGGAGATCATGGGGATGCCTCGGGCATGGGCGGTCTCGATGAGATCCAGCTTGCAGGAGACCAGGTCGATGGCATCCACAATGCAGTCATAGGGGCGGGTGAAAAATTCGTCCCGGGTCTGGGCCTCATAGCGAGCGGCCATGGGGTGCAGCTGGCAGGTGGGGGAGATGTCTTTCAGGCGGAGGGCGGCAGCCTCCGCTTTTTTCATACCTACGGTGGAGTGGACGGCAAAGGATTGCCGGTTGATGTTGCTCACCGACAGCTCATCCAGATCGATGAGGGTCAGTTCGCCCACACCGGAGCGGCAAAGAGCCTCGGCGCACCAGCTGCCCACACCACCTAGGCCGAAGATAGCTACATGGCTGGCTTGCAGTTTTTCCAGGGCTTCGTCTCCCAGAAGCATCCGGGTGCGAATGAATTGGTCTTCCATAGGGAACCTCCTGATAAAAAATTTCCCCGGCGTATCAAGTACGCCGGGGAAGGAAACAAGCGCTCAATAACCGAAGTACTTCACGCCGTCAGCTTGGTTGATGGTGTAGGATTCCAGAAGATTGTCAGACCACTCGGTCATGGCATCGCTGGTCAGGGCAGAGCGGACGGTCTGCTTCCAGGACTCTTCCTCCCACTCCTGGAAGTAGGAGATGTTGTAGCCCCAGTAGGAGGAGGTGGAGCTGGTGTCACCCTCGTGCTTGACGCAGGTCACATCCCCGGCGGTGCGCTCTTCCTCAAACAGCCAAGCATCCCGGTCGTCGCCCAGAGAGTCGGCGGTCACGCCGGTGATCTGGCCGCCGTTGGCGGCGGTGGAGCCAGCAGAGTACTCTTCAGCCAGCTTGCCGAAGGCCTCGGCAGTCTTGTCGCTGTCTTCCCACTTGGCCATCACTTCATCGGCCTTGGCCTTGGCAGCATCCCAAGCCTCCTGGGTGGGCTCCACCACGTTGCCCTCTTCGTCGGTGGTGGTTTCAGCCTGGATGATAATATCACGGATGGTGGCGGGAGTAGAAGTGTCCTGATAGCGGCCGTGGTTGACCACCAGGTAGTAACCGGCATCTTCATTTTCCACCACAGCGGCGGCATCCTTGTCCAGCTCCATCAGCTTGTCCTTGTAGATGCTGGAGATGGTGCTGGAACCCACCACGGCATTGTTGGCCTTGGAATCGCTGGGAGAATACTGGTTGATGAGCTTGGCCACAGTGGTGCCGCTCTCATAGGCGGCCAGAGCTTCCTCAGCCTTGGCCTTGGCAGCGGCCATGGCCTCTTCCTTGAGCTTGGAGATCTCATCGTTGGTCAGGGTATTGCCCTCTTCGTCAGTCTCCTCCACGTCATCAGCCTTGAAGTAGAGGTAGGAATACTCAAAGGTGTCTACGTCGTCCTTGTGTTCCTGATAGTAGGTCTCCAGATCCTGGGCAGTGAACCCGTCGGAAGTTTTCTCCAGGGTGTCGTTGTAGTACTTGGTTGCCAGCAGGTTCTGAGCCACCAGATCCTCGTAGGTGCCCACAGTCATATAACGTCCATACATATTGGTCAGGTAGGCGGAATAGCTGTACAGACCGGAAGATGCAGCGTCCTTGGTGGCTTTGATTTCAGCGTCCAGATCTTCCTGGATATCATCCAAGGTGTAGCCAGCTTCCAGTGCGGCATCGTAGCGGGCCCGGGTGGTCTGGGCCTGGGTCAGAGCGGATTCCAGGAAGTAGTCTCGATAGGTGGTGCCTTCGTCCTCGTTGTACATCTGCTCATCGTCAGACTTACTGCTGTCAATGATGCTATACCCGGCATAGACGGAGCGGATGCCGTTGTAGTAGTAGCTCAGCTCGGACACCGTCAGGTTGTAGTCACCAATGGTGGCAGCGGTGGCACGGCGCTGGAAAAAGCCGGAGTTCCAGGTGAGCAGGGCGGCAACCAAGATCACGACCACAACGCCGATGGCGGTGTAGGTACGGGCCTTGCGTTTGTAGGCAGCCTGTTCGGAACGGGCTTTGGCGTTCTTGTCAGAAGGGGCAACGCCTTGGCGCTGCTTCTTCTCTCTGGATGCGCTCATGGTATCAATCCTCTCAAGTATCAATGATGTCCCCACACATGGGGACATCGGCGCACCTGTTTTTAAGGATGCGCCGAACGGGCATATTATAGCACGATGAAACACGGCTTTCAAGAAAAAATCAAAAAATGGCAGATACAAAACTCACAACAACAAAAAAACGATGCAGAAAACTCTGCATCGCGGTCCAATCAAAAGACCCCGCCATAGCCGTGCCGCTCAATTAAAAACCTGCACGCAAATGCAGGTGGGTCGTCTCCATCTGGGTTCCACGCTTCCAACATCCAGGACACTCCGAAGAGGCCCGGGAGGCCTGCGTTCCGCCAGATGAGGGGGACGTCCCGTTAAAGAGATGTGGGTTTTAAAAGAGCGGTCACGAGACAAGGCAGGGATCAAGGACTTATTCAGCGTCCTCTTCGTCCTCGGAGAACAGCTGGAGGGTGAACTGCTCGTGTACTTCATCCAGTTCGTCCTGGTCGTCGATGTCAGCCAGGATCTGCTCACCGTTATCTTCCATCACACGCAGGAGGATGAGACCGAAGTTTTCGTCGTCCTCGTCCATATCTGCAGGGACAAAGGCCATGTAGGTGTTACCCTTATGCTCCAGTGTGCCCAGATGCTCCAGTTCAAATTCATTGCCGTCTTCGTCGGTGACGGTGACAAAATCAGGTCCGTATTCTTCGCTCATGCCTTGAAGTCCTCCTTGGCTTATTGGGGCGATTTTCTTTCGCTAAACATATTGTAACTGGAAAGCAGGCAAAATGCAAGGGGGAGAAATGAGAAAAGAAACTCGAAGATGGGTGGGGGAC
>NZ_JACSNZ010000053.1 GCF_016902575.1 Pseudoflavonifractor capillosus
CCTCTTTTCGTGAATCTTTTCTCCATTGCTCCATAAAGCACACCCCCACATCTGATACCATTTTACCAGATGCGGGGATGTTTTGGAAGTTTTTCGACAGTCTGAAAAGATGTGTCGCAAAACATTGGTTTTGCGACACATCCATCTTTTTTATGGGAATAGGTCTTTTTGTGGCTGCTCTGGGACAGTGGGAAGGAAGAAATGTGTTTTCTCAGTACTGGTTGACCCACCCGGCGATGAGCAGCTCGGGCACCAGCCAGGCCAGCATGAAAACCAGGAAGTTCACCGGGCTCAGGGCCTCGTAGGAGCCGGTATAGGTGATAAACCAGGTGAGCAGGATGCCCAGAACTGCACCTGCCAGGGCAAAGCCCAGGCTCAGGTAGGTAGCCCAGCGCAGACGGCGGCAACCAACCACCGTCTCGCAAAACACGCCCACACCCTCCCGGGAGAGCACCGCCACAGGTTCATTGGAGTGGCTTTGCACGGTGGAGGAGAGCTCACGGCGGCGGTCGGTGGAGGGGAACTCCATCTTGTCCACAGGCAGCTTGAACTTTCGCTCCAGCAAAGCGGGGATGAGGTTGGGGTCTCGGGTGGCCAGGATGGGGGTCACTTTGAGGCCGATGAGGGTGGACAGGCTGGGACGCACCGTGGAGGGCATGGAGTAGGTCACCGGGAACATGGCGGCCAGCTGTCCATCCACAGCGCAGAAAATGGCGTGCTTGACCTTCAGACTCCGGGGCAGAGGGATGTCCACCAGGTGCATGAAGTCGGAAGTACCCACAATGATGTCGTGGTTGTGGATGATGCCGGTGATGCCCCCTTCATGGAAGCGCACTCCGGTGGCCTCCCGATACAAAGCTCCGGTGGATTGCAGCAGCTTGTAGAAGGGTTGGGTCAGGTCACAGTTGGCCACCTTCATCAGGGTAGCGGCATAGGACACCGCCTTTTCCTTGGTGATGTTCCCGTAAAGCTCAAAGTGGGGGACCTGGATGCACCCTGGGGGGAACAGATCTCCGTCGGTGATGACGATACCGCCGTGGCGGCAGTGATGGATGCCCGTCCACCCGGCAATGGCGGCTCCCACCTTGTAAAGCCGGGCGGCCAGCTTCTTGTAGGGCAGGGCATAGGCCAGCAGAGCAGAGTAGGAGGCGGCGGCGGTAAAGGTGGCGGCAGCGGCCCAGATAAACCGCTCAGGGGCATTTTGACCCACGGAGGACACCAGGGAGAGGGCCACGCAGGCCACCATGAGCAGGGGAGCGGCCACGGTATAGGTCAACTGGGCGCCATCCTCCCGTTGCAGCTGGGAGCCGAAGCCCTTGCCCAGCCCGGCCCACTTGCAGTAGGCGGGGCGGTGGTTCCACTTGTCCTCGTCCATGGACACCACATAGGGGGCGCTGGACTGGCTTGCGGCCTTGGCAGACAGCCGGTCTCCCTGCTGGCGCAGGCAGCGGCCCCACATGGCCAGGGTCAGACCCAGGGCGGTGACGGCACAACAGGGCAGGGCATTCCCCCGCTGGGGCCAAACACCGAAGGTGAGGCCGTCGGCCAGGGAGAAGGCCCAGGCCAGGGCCAGCAGTGTCTCTGCCCGGGGATGGAGCTTGCACAGGCGGGTGATACCCACCACCAACACCTCCATGCACAAAATACCCACCATGGCCAGCAGGCTGGACAACACCCACGCCTTGAGCTGGGGCAGGCTGATGCCGGACAGGGAGATGGACACAGGCAGGGGCAGGGAGATGACAATGGCCAGTATGCTGAGGAAGAGGGAAAAGGTCACCCGTTTTTGACGGGCCTTCAGCCCCTTTTGATACCGGGCTGCCAGCTCGGCGGCGGGGGTGTCCGGAGGCAGGGGCTTGGGCGGACGCACCCGGGCGGGCTTGGGCACGGGAGGTTTTTTCTTTTTGGGCGGCGGAGTGGGCGCCTCCTGGTCCACGCCGGGCAGGTAGGTCTCCACCTTCACCGTCTCCTGGTCCGGCTCCGCCTGGTCGTACATATGGTCGGCAAAGTGGTCAGCCCGTCGCCGCAGGGTGGACAGCCGGGCAGCCAGGCTGCGCAGCAAGGTGGCTGGCTGGATGACGGGCATGGGAGGCGGCTCCTGCTCTCCCCGGGTCTGGCCCTGGGGGGAGGACTCCTGCTTGGAATAGGAAAAATCCACAGGCTCCGGCCCAGGCGTGGGGGGCTGCTGCGGCTGGGGCTGTTTTTTCTTCTCGGGAAAGGGAACCACCTTGGCCTTGGCCTCTTCCTGGGCGGGCTGGGGCTGGGGTGCAGGCTCCTGGGCTTCTGCCTGGGTCTCCTCCTGAGAGACTGTCTCACCCTCAGGCTCTTCATCCTTGGAGTGGGGGCGCACTTCCAGGCGCTGCTTCAGCTGCTGGATGGCCGCCAGCTTCTCAGGATCCTGGGGGATGGGGGTGACAGCAGGGGCTTGCTCCTGCTCTTGTTCCAGCTCCAGTTCCGGCTCCTCCTGGGAGGAAAGGGTACCGGACGTGCCGGAGCCAAATTCAGCCAGAATATCATCCAACGAGTAGTTGGGCTGTTGGGGATTGTAGCGTTCAGACATGGGGCGCTCCTTTGCTGGGGGTCAGCTGCGCTGACGTACGGCCTCATACAGCACCACGGCGGCTGCCGCAGAGGCGTTGAGGGAGTTGACCTTGCCTCGCATGGGGATGGACACCAAAAAGTCGCACTGTTCCCGCACCAGACGGCTCATGCCGTCCCCTTCGCTGCCAATGACGATGGCGGCGGGGCCTTTGAAATCGGCCTGATACAGGGAGGTGGTGCCGTCGGCGGCGGTGCCATACACCCACAGGCCCTCTTCCTTCAGATCTTTGAGCAGGGCGGTGAGGTTGGCCACCCGGGCCACCGGCAGGTAGCTCACCGCTCCGGCGGAGGTTTTGCCCACAATGGCGGTCAGGCCAGCGGAGCGGCGCTTGGGGATGATGACTCCGTGGGCCCCGGCGGCCTCAGCGGTGCGGATGACGGCACCCAGGTTGTGGGGGTCACTGAGCTCGTCGCACACCACCACCAGAGGTGCCTCCCCCTTGTCCCGGGCGGCCTGGAGGATGTCGGCCACGCTGGCGTACTCCCGCACCGCCGCCACGGCAATGACACCCTGGTGGGAGTGGGTGGCACTCATGGCGTCCAGCTTGCGCCGATCGGCCTCTACCACCACAATGCCCTTCCCCCGGGCGGTGGAGGCGATGTGCCCCAGGGTGGCGTCGGTCTCACCCTTGGCGATATAGATCTTATCAATGGCAGTCCCGGCTCGCAGGGCCTCAATGACTGCGTTGCGGCCCTCGATGATGCCATCGGCCTGGCTGTTGCGTTCTCTTTGTTGTTGGCGCATGGTAAGTGCTCCTTTATATCTATTGTAATAATGTAATAAAATGTTAGGCTGTGTGTGTTTGACATAGTATTATATCACGGTTTCATCGGATGAAAAAGAGTAAAATCGGAGAATCTAACAGAGAAATCCCGGTGAGGTCATAGAAAGTTTACACCCAGGGCAAGAACATTTCTTGTTTTTACCTTTCAAGTGTGGTATACTCCAGGCAAACCGTGAGATAAAATAGCTTTCAGCGCACACTGCCGGGAAGTAAGGCCCGGCTTGTATGATTTAAGGAGGACAACTCTATGGCGGGACCCAACGGACCCAACAATCAAAATGATAACAGAAAACGACCGTCCCTGGGCTTTATTGGCATCGTGGTGTGGGCCATCCTGCTGGTGGTACTGCTCAACAGCTGCGTGGTGACCCTGCGCTCGGCCAGCACCATCACCGTGCCCTACTCCACCTTCCGGGAGTGGGTGACCAGCGACTATGTGGACAAGGTGGAAATGGACAACTACGGGTACTATTTTACCCTGAAAGATGACGCTCCACCCTTGGCAGAATACCAAAATAAGAGTAAATCCAGCTCTTCCACCGGGTTGAGCGTGGGCAACCTGCTGCTCAACGAGATCGGCAGCAGCAAGAAAAACACCCTGAAGTTCCAGACAGCCATGCCTCCGGTGGAGGACCCGGAGATCATGTCTCTGCTGACCCAGCACGCCGAAGTGGTGGAATCGGAGATGATCAGCAGTGAGCAGACCATGCTCTACGGCGTGCTCAGCTATGTGCTGCCCACCTTGATTTTGGTGGTGGCCATGGTGTTTCTCTACCGCTATATGTTCAAGAAGATGGGGGGCGGCGGTCTGGGCGGCCTGGGCGGCGTGGGCAAGGCCAACGCCAAGGTGTACGTGGAGAAATCCACCGGGGTCACCTTCCGGGACGTGGCGGGCCAGGACGAGGCCAAGGAGAGCCTGGAGGAGATCATCGACTTTCTCCACCACCCTCAGCGCTACACTGAGATCGGCGCAAAGCTGCCCAAGGGCGCCCTGCTGGTAGGCCCGCCCGGTACTGGTAAGACCCTGCTGGCCAAGGCCGTAGCCGGTGAGGCCAATGTGCCCTTCTTCTCCATCTCCGGCTCCGACTTTGTGGAGATGTTCGTGGGCGTGGGCGCCTCCCGTGTCCGTGACCTGTTCAAAGAGGCCAGCAAAATGGCCCCCTGTATCATCTTCATCGACGAGATCGACACCATTGGTAAGTCCCGTGACAACCGCATGGGCGGCAATGACGAGCGGGAGCAGACCTTGAACCAGCTGCTGGCGGAGCTGGATGGCTTTGACCCCGGCAAGGGCGTCATCGTCCTGGGCGCCACCAACCGCCCCGAGGTGCTGGACAAAGCCCTGCTGCGTCCCGGCCGTTTCGACCGGCGCATCACCATCGACCGACCCAACCTGGCCGGACGTCTGGCCACCCTCCAGGTGCACACCCGTAAGATCCGCCTGGCCGAGGACGTGAATCTGGACAAGATCGCCCAGGCCACTGCCGGGTGTGTGGGTGCCGACCTGGCCAACCTGGTCAACGAGGCCGCCCTGCGGGCGGTGCGCCAGGGCCGCAAGGCGGTGAACCAGCAGGATCTGCTCACCTCCTTCGAGTTTGTCATTGCAGGCAGCGAGAAGAAGGGTACTGTGCTCACCGAGCAGGAAAAGCGCATGATCGCCTACCACGAGGTGGGTCACGCCCTGGTGGCGCACAACCAGAAGAACAATGCCATGCCGGTGTCCAAGATCACCATTGTGCCCCATACTCAGGGTGCTCTGGGCTACACCCTCCACCTGCCTGAGGAGGAGAAGTTCCTCATGACCGAGGAGGACCTGCTGGCGGAGATCCGCACGCTGCTGGCCGGTCGTTCCGCAGAGGAAGTGGTGTTCGGCTCCCGTTCTTCCGGCGCTGCCAACGACATCGAGCGAGCCACCGACATTGCCCGCAAGATGGTGAGCATGTTCGGTATGAGCGAGAAGTACGGCATGATGGGCCTGGCCACGGTGCACAACCAGTACCTGGACGGCCAGATGGGCTTGACCTGTGCCCAGGACACTGCCGCCGGCATCGACAACGAGGTGCGGGCCATCATTGACCGCTGCCACAGCGAGGCCATCCAGATCCTCCGGGACAACCGGGAGCTGCTGGACAAGATCGCCGCCTATCTGCTGGAGAAGGAGACCATCACGGGGGCTGAGATGGTGGCCATCATCGAGGGCCGAGACCCCGCCCTGGCGGAGGTCACCCCGGACAGCAACATTGAGCCTCCCGCCCGGGCCATCCACATGGTCAGCGAGCCGGTGCCCATGCCTCCCGCCCCCTCTGAGGAGGAGCCGGACACCCAGGAGCCGGAGCAGCCTCAACCGGAGCAGCCCCATCAGCCCCAGGAATAACAAAATAGCCGAGAAAACGGATGCAGTTTCAACACTGCATCCGTTTTTTTTCGGCTGTGACCGCAGACACTGTTTTTCCAGGGGCTTGCCTTGACATCTCCATAAAATGTGATAAAATAAAACAGCTAAAGACAATGGCAGAGCCAAAGAGCCACCGGCGGCCCAAAGCGAGGGGGGAGGGTGAAAGCCCCCGGCAATGCGGGACTCTGCGCCACTCTGTTTGTCTCCTGCGAGGAGTAGGACGGCCCATCCCCGTTACCGGATGACTGGAGATGTCCTTGCCGAGGATAAACAGGGTGGTACCGTGAAGCGTCTGCTTTGCCCCTGTGGTTTGGCAGGGTCTTTTTTTATGTAATTTTTGATTTGGAGGTATATTCCCATGAGCAACCCCAAGCCCTTCGGGGTCAACGAGCTGCGTGAGATGTTCCTGTCCTTCTTTGAGAGCAAGGGACACCTGCGCCTGCCCAGCTTTTCCCTGATTCCCCAGAACGATGCGTCTCTGCTGCTCATCAACAGCGGCATGGCGCCCATGAAGCCCTGGTTCACCGGGGAGCAGGAGCCGCCCCGCCGCCGTGTCACCACCTGCCAGAAGTGCATCCGCACCGGTGACATTGAGAACATCGGTAAGACCGCCCGCCACGGCACTTATTTTGAGATGCTGGGCAACTTCTCCTTTGGCGACTACTTCAAGCGGGAAGCCATCACCTGGTGCTGGGAGTTTTTGACCAGCCCTGAATGGGTGGGGCTGGATCCCAACCGCCTGTACCCCTCCATCTACCAGGATGACGACGAGGCCTTCGAGATCTGGAACAAGGAGATCGGCATCCCCGCTGAGCGCATCTTCCGCTTCGGCAAGGCCGATAACTTCTGGGAGCACGGCTCCGGTCCCTGCGGCCCCTGCTCTGAGGTGTACTACGACCGTGGCGAGGAGTACGGCTGCGGCAAGGAAGGCTGCACTGTGGGCTGCGACTGCGACCGCTATATGGAGGTGTGGAACAACGTCTTCTCCCAGTTCAACAACGACGGTGAGGGCAACTACACCGAGCTGAGCCAGAAGAACATCGACACCGGCATGGGCCTGGAGCGCCTGGCCTGCGTGTGCCAGAATGTCAACTCCCTGTTTGACACGGACACCGTGATGAACATCACCAACAAGGTCTCTGAGATCACTGGCGCCCGGTACGGCCAGAGCGAGAGCCGTGACGTGTCTTTGCGCATCATCACCGACCACATCCGCTCCGCCACCATGATGATCTGTGACGGCGTGCTCCCCTCCAACGAGGGCCGGGGCTATGTGCTGCGCCGTCTGCTGCGCCGGGCTGCCCGCCACGGCAAGCTGCTGGGGGTCAACGATCCCTTCCTGTACCAGGTGTGTGACACCGTCATCGAGGTCAACGCCTGTGCCTACCCCGACCTGGTGGAGAAGCAGAGCTATATCACCAAGGTCATCCGGGTAGAGGAGGAGAACTTCGCCAAGACCATCGACAGCGGTCTGAAGATCTTCGCCGACATGCTCTCCCAGCACAAGGCCAAGGGTGAGACTGTGTTCTCCGGCGAGGATGCCTTCAAGCTCTATGACACCTATGGCTTCCCCATCGACCTGACCTGCGAAATGGCCCAGGACGAGGGTCTGACCGTGGATGAGGCCGGATTCCGTGCCTTCATGGAGGAGCAGAAGGTGCGTGCCCGCAAGGCCCGGGAGGCCCTGGGCGATCTGGGCTGGGCCGGCATTGAGTTCGGCAAGGAGCTGGCCGAGACCCAGTTTGTGGGCTATGACCACGATGCCATCGACGACGCCAAGGTGTTGGCCATGGTGGTGGAGAACGTCCAGGCTGAGGAGATGATGCCCGGCGTGGAGGGTATCGTGGTGCTGGATCGCACCCCCTTCTACGCTGAGATGGGCGGTCAGGTGGCCGACCACGGCACCATTACCCTGGGGGATGCGGTGTTTACCGTCCACGACGTGCAGAAGAACAAGGGCGGCAAGTATATGCACTACGGCAAGCTGGCTGGAGGCACCCTCAAGGTGGGGGACACCGTCACGGCAGCCATTGATGTGGAGCGCCGTCAGGCCATCCGCCGTGCCCACTCCGCCACCCACCTGCTGGATGCTGCCCTGAAAAAGGTGCTGGGCGACCATGTGCACCAGGCTGGCTCTCTGGTGGAGCCCGACCGCATCCGCTTTGACTTCACCCACTTCGAGGGCATCACCGCCCAGGAGCTGGCTGAGATCGACATGATGATCAACGACGCCATTTTGAATGGCTACCCCGTGGTCACCGAGGTACTGCCCATTGAAGAGGCCAAGCGCAAGGGCGCTGTGGCCATGTTCGGCGAGAAGTACGGCGACGTGGTGCGTGTGGTGGAGATGGGCGACTTCTCCATGGAGTTCTGCGGCGGCACCCATCTGGACAACACTGCCAAGGTGGGCACCTTCCGCATCAAGTCCGAAGGCTCCGTGGCCAGCGGCGTGCGCCGCATCGAGGCCACCGTGGGTAAGCTGACCCTGGAGGCCATGAACCACAACCAGCAGCTCATTTTCCAGGCTGCTCAGATCCTCAAGACCAACCCCGCTGACCTCACTTCCAAGCTGGAGCAGCAGGTGGCAGACCTGAAGGCTGCCCGTCAGGCCATTGAGACCTATAAGAGCAAGGAGGCTGCCGGTGAGGCCGACCGCATCCTCTTCGGTGCCCACGATGTTGGCCCTCTGAAGGTCATCACTGCCACTGTGCCCGACGCTGACGGCAACCGTCTGCGCCAGATGGGGGATGCCATCAAGGACAAGGCCCCCAATGTGGTGGCGGTTCTGGCCTCTGTGACCGGCGGCAAGATCACCTTCGTGGCCGCCTGTGGTAAGGAGTCCGTGGGTCTGGGCATCAAGGCCGGAGACATCATCAAGCAGGTGTCCGCCATTGCCGGCGGCTCCGGCGGCGGCAAGCCTGACTCCGCCATGGGCGGCGGCAAGGATCCGTTGATGGTGGATAATGCTCTGGCCATGGTGGATAATGTGGTGTCCATGAAGCTGGGCCTGTAAGAAAAGAAAAACAGCGTAGGGGAGGGGCAAGCCCCTTCCCTACCTCAGCCGTGAGGAACCAAGTAAAAAGGAGTTGATACCATGTCTGATTGCCTGTTTTGTAAGATCGCAGCAGGGGAAATTCCCTCCAAGCGGGTGTATGAGGACGAGGTGTGTGTGGCCTTCTACGACATCGACCCCCAGGCACCCACCCACTTCCTGGTGATTCCCCGCCAGCACATCGCCTCCGTGGCGGAGGTCAACCAGGATAACGCCGCTCTGGTGGGCCACATGATGGCGGTGATCGCCAAAGTGGCCCGTGACCTGGGCCTGGACAGCTACCGTGTGGTGTCCAACTGCGGCGAGCAGGCGGGGCAGAGTGTGCCTCACCTGCACTTCCACGTCCTGGGTGGCCGGGATATGACCTGGCCGCCGGGCTAAAAGACTCTCGAAAACGCAAGCGTTTTCTACGAAGAGTTGCAGCCCGCTGCGTCGCACTCGCAGGCTCGCACGCTTGCGGGCTGAGAAGTGTATTTTCTGATGCACATGTCATCAGAAAATACGGGATTGCAATTTATTTTCCCGCCTGCGGGCGGGAAAACTCTGCGAGGCGTTTTGTGCGCTCTCATCAGCCGCTCCCAGTGAGAACTGGGAGCGGCTTTTTTATGCAATCTCTCTGCCCTCCCGGCATACACTGGGATGCTACCCAAAACCATGGCTACTTTGGACAAAACTGGAGAGGAAAACGGTGTATATCCCGGGAACTTTGCCGAAATAAAGAAAGTGTATGCTCTACCGTTGACAGATGTCCTCCAGAGAACTATAATATCATATAACACACTAAAGTGATAGCAGAATAGTGTGAAAAATCTCAGAGAGGAGAAACTGCTCATGGGCAATCAACGTGTATACAACTTTTCCGCAGGCCCTTCCATGCTCCCGCTGGAAGTCCTCACCCGAGCCGGGTCAGAGATCACCAACTATCAGGGCTCTGGCATGTCAGTGATGGAGATGAGCCACCGATCTAAGGTTTTTGACAAGATTTTTCAGGACACCAAGGAGCGGTTCATTCGGCTGTTCCATGTGCCTGACAACTATAAGGTGCTGTTTTTGCAGGGGGGAGCCTCGGGCCAGTTCTCCATGGTGCCCCTGAACCTCATTGGCAAGACGGGGAAGGCGGACTACGCTGTCACCGGAAACTTCTCCAACATCGCCTACAAAGAGGCCAAAAAGTACGGCCAAATCAACTTGGCCGCCTCCAGCGAGGATCAAAACCACACCTATATCCCCACCCAGGATCAGCTGAAGCTGGACCCTGAGGCCAGCTACTTCCACTACTGCGCCAACAACACCATCTACGGCACCGAGTGGCAGTATGTGCCCGACACCGGGGATGTGCCCCTGGTGTGCGACATGTCCTCTGACTTCTTCAGCCGGGTGGTGGATGTGTCCAAGTACGGCATCATCTACGGCGGTGCGCAGAAGAATCTGGCCCCCGCTGGCCTGACCATTGCCATTGTCCGGGAGGATCTGGCGGGGCACGAGCTGCCCTATACCCCCCTCATCATGAACTACAAGACCATGATCGACAAGGATTCCATGTACAACACGCCCCCCTGCTGGTGCATCTACATGCTGGGGCTGGTGCTGGAGTGGCTGGAGGAGCGTGGCGGTGTAGAGGGCATGGAGAAAATCAAGCACGCCAAAGCCCAGCTGCTCTACGACGTGCTGGATAACTCCAAGCTGTTCACCTGTGCGGCTCAGAAGGGGAGTCGTTCGGATATGAACGTCACCTTCCGCACCCCGCATGCCGATTTGGATGCCAAATTTGTGGCGGAAGCCACCGCAGCGGGCTTTGTCAACCTGAAGGGCCACCGCAACGTGGGAGGCATGCGGGCCTCCATCTACAACGCCATGCCCACCGAAGGGGTGGAGAAGCTGGCGGACTTCATCCGGGCCTTTGACCAGGTCAACGGCTGAGACAGGGGGAAACCATCATGTTTCGTATTAAAACTTTGAATAAAATTGCCCAGGTTGGGCTGGGTGAGTTCCCCGCCGACTACCAGGTGGGGGACAACGTGGAGGGGGAGGAGGGCATTCTGGTCCGTTCCGCCAAGCTCCACGACTATCCCTTCCCCGACACCCTGTGGGGCATTGCCCGGGCAGGGGCAGGCACCAACAACATCCCTGTGGACGCCTGTGCCCAGAAGGGCATTGTGGTGTTCAACACCCCTGGGGCCAACGCCAACGGGGTGAAGGAGCTGGTGATTGCCGCCTTGCTCATGGCCTCCCGGGATCTGGTGGGGGGTGTGGAATGGGTGAAGGCCCAGGCCGCAGCCCCGGAAACCGACGTGGCAGCGGCGGTGGAGAAGGGCAAGTCCGCCTTTGTAGGCCCTGAGCTGTACCGGAAGACCCTGGGCGTGGTTGGCCTGGGTGCCATTGGCGCTCTGGTGGCCAATGTGGCCCTGTCGTTAGGGCTGGAAGTGTATGGCTACGACCCCTTCCTGTCCGTGGACACTGCTCTGCGCCTGGACCGCCATGTGCATGTAGTCAAGGATGTCTCCGAGCTGTACCGGGTCAGCGATTACATCACCCTGCATGTGCCCTGCACGACCGACACCCAAGGCTCCATCAATGCCGACACCATCGCCCAGATGAAGGACGGGGTGCGCATTGTCAACCTGGCCCGGGGTGAGCTGGTGGACGACCAGGCCATGATTGCCGCCCTGGAGCAAGGCAAGGTGGCCAAGTATGTCACCGACTTCCCCAACAATACCATTACCCTGGCCCCCAATGTGGTGCCCATTCCCCACTTGGGTGCCTCTACCCCTGAGAGTGAGGACAACTGTGCCGTGATGGCGGCCCAGCAGCTGCGGGACTTCCTGGAAAACGGCAACATCAAGAACTCTGTGAACTTCCCCAATGTGGAGATGGAGCGCTCCGGCGTACAGCGGCTGTGCATCATCCACCGGAACATCCCCGCCATGCTGGCCAACATCACCGCCCAGCTCTCCGGCGACGGGGTGAACGTGGAGAACATGACCAACAAGTCCCGGGGTGACTATGCCTACACCCTGGTGGATGTGGGGTCCCCTGTGGAGGAGAGCGTCATTGACGACATCCGAGGCATTGACGGCATCATCCGGGTGCGGGTCATCTCTTGACAAGTGCCCCAACCCCAGATAGTATAAAAATCAGACACAGCCTGCGAATCGGTGTGGTTCGCAGGCTGATTTTATGAAGAGAAAGGGGGGCGAATATGCCCACCAAGATTTACGGGGTTCGGGGAGAGAACGGGCGAACACTCAGCCGCCCCCTGCTGCGCCTGGCCGCCCAAAGATACGGCTGGGGGGAACTGCCCCAGCTGGAGACAAGCTCCAGGGGTAAACCCCTCATCCCCGGGGAGGGCCGCTGGCTGTCCCTGTCCCACAGCGGCGGATATGCCCTGTGTGCCCTGTCTGAGCATCCGGTAGGGGTGGATATTGAACTGGTGAAACCCCACCGCCCCGGCCTGCCGCTCTACTGTCTCACTCAGGAGCGAATGGAACTGTGGGACGGTACCGACGGAGACTTTACCCGACTATGGACGTTGATGGAGAGCTGGTGCAAGCTGGGGGACACACCCCTGTACCCGCCCCGCAACGTAC
>NZ_JACSNZ010000054.1 GCF_016902575.1 Pseudoflavonifractor capillosus
TTGGAGTTGGGAGAACTCCAATTTGCGCATCATATTTGCCGTTATTCCCCAAACTATGACCAGAACCCCTGTTTTCGCTCAATGAAAACAGGGGTTCTTCGACAGTCTGGAAAGGGTCTGCTGCAAAATTATCATTTTGCAGCAGACCCTTTTATGTGGTCATGCTTATATGTTCCACACCTATGGCCTCAGCTGTGGAAATATTCCTCCAGCACCTCCCACTCAGAGAAATGCTCCCGCACCCCGCAGGTCTCAATATAGGTCTCATGCCCCTTGCCCAGCAGGGCCACCATATCCCCGCTCTGGGCCAAGTCCAGGGCCTGGAAAATGGCCTCTTTCCGGTCGTAAACGACCTGCCAGGGAATTTGACGGCCCAGGGCCTGGGTGATGGGGCGGCAGATATCCTCCACCGGCTCCCACCGGGGGTTGTCGGTGGTGACAATGGCGTAATCCGCCAACTCCGCCGCCACCTGAGCCATGTCCAGCCGCCGCATGGGGGGCCGATTGCCCCCCGCACCAAATACCACGATGATTTTCCCATGGGGGTAGCAGTGCAGGCAGCTCAAAATGGCCCGAAAGCTGGCGGCATTGTGGGCATAGTCCACGATGACACGCACACCCCGGTCATTGGGATAGACCTGGGCACGACCGGGGACGGTGGCCTGGGCCAACCCCTGACGGATCACCGCCTGAGTCAGTCCCAGCTGCCCACACAGAGCTGCTGCGGCCAAAGCGTCCTGGACGTGGTGCCGTCCGGGCAAGGGAATGTCCACAGGGGCATCCCACCCGGCGATGGTGAACCGGGTACCCAGGGCATCGGGGTGCTCCTGGGGCGCCACTGTCACCCCCTGCACATCACAGTTGGGCGCAAAGCCAAAGGTGGTGATGGGGGCCTCTGGAGGCAGCTGGGCGGCCATCTGGGGCCACGCCATGTCCTCCCCGTTGCCCACACCCAGGGCACACTGGGCGAAAAAACCAGCCTTGCAGGCGGTGTACTCGGCATAGTCGGCGTGCTCCCCTGGGCCGATGTGGTCTGGGGATAGATTGAGAAAGACACCTCCGGCGAAGGTCAGACCCGCCAGGCGGTGGTGCTTCATGGCCTGGGAGGACACCTCCATCACCACATGGGTGCACCCTTGCTCCACCATGTCGTGGAGCAGCCGGTGGAGGAGCAGCGGCTCCGGGGTGGTATTGGGACAATCCTCCCACTTCTCCTTGCCCACATAGGCCCCCATGGTGCCGATCATGCCGGTGGAATACCCGGCGGAGAGGAGGATGTCCCGTACCATGTGGGCGGCGGTGGTCTTGCCCTTGGTGCCGGTGATGCCAATGAGGGTGAGGGATTTGGCGGGGTGGCCATAGAAGGCAGCGGCCAGATGGGCCAGAGCAGAGCGGGGATCTTCCACCACAAAGAGGGGGACAGCGCAGGCTAGGGGCACTGGGGAGACAATAGCAGCTGCCCCCTGGGCCACTGCCTGTTGGATGTACTGTGTGCCGTCGGTATGTGCCCCGCAAATGGCCACAAAGAGGGCCCCGGGGGTGACGGTACGGGAGTCACAGGTGAGGGCGGAAATGTCCACATCCTGGTCGCAGGAGTGGCCAATGGCAGCCAGCAGGTGGGAGAGCTTCATGGGTCAACACCTCTTAAAGGGGAGATTTTGACCCAGTCTATGCAGGGGGTAAAAAGGGGGTTCCTTTCATGGAAAAGGAACCCTTCTTTCGGTGGATGGGAGTAGGCTTGCCAGCCTGGGGGACGCTCCGCTGGGCCCGATTTCTTAGCGATGAGAAATCGGGGAAAGAATCGCCAAAGGCGGGGCCTTCCCCCGCCTTGTGGAATCCACCCCGCTGGTACTGGATATTCCTGCGTCCTTCTGTTTCCGGCCCTTAGTCTGGTATGGTCACATAGATGGTTTGGCAGGTTTCAGGAAAATGCCTGCTTCTCTGGTAGATATGACTTCTACCGCCAGGGCCTCATCTTGGTATGCAGCTGTTCCCAGCTGCCGGGAGCCAGGCTTCCGGCGGTGGGAACACCGCTCCACCAGGGTAGGCCCGGACATGGGAACCGCCCAGCCATAGGGCCAGTTGCCCAGGGTGTCTTGGTGTGGTGGAAGTTACAGGAGCCACAGCAAGAGTGACGGGCCGACGATGGGCTTGACGCAGTTTCAGCCTCGTACCCCACAGGGGGGTACTTAGGGGGGAACGCCCTAAGCGGGTTTTTCGTCTATTTTTGCCCGGTCAAAAATAGACCCCAGCGGAGCGTCCCTCCCAGGGACGCAGGGTTTCACCAGGGCAATGGCGGAACAAATGGCAAACAAAAAACCGGAGAAGCAGAAACTTTCTGCCTCTCCGGTTGATATTTTATTTGATTGTCTCTCAGGGCGTGAGAATGGTGCCGGACACCCGCTGGTGCAGCACGTCCAGCAGCAGCACATGCTCACAGTGTCCGTCCAGGATGGACACCTCGCCCACCCCGCTCTCCAGAGCGTGGAGGCAGCCCTGGACCTTGGGCACCATGCCTCCGGCGATGAGGCCGGCATCCATCAGCTCCTTTGCCCGCTGGGCGTCCATATGGGCCACGGCAGTCTTGGTGTTGTGGCTGTCAATGAGGATGCCTCCCACATCGGTGAGGAACACCAGACGGTTTGCATGGAGGGCCTCGGCGATGGCCTGGGCGGCGTCGTCGGCGTTGCAGTTATACCCGGCCCCGTCGCCACCGGCGATGGGGGAGATGACGGGGAGGAAGCCCGCTCCCAGCAGGGTCTCCAGCAGGCGGGTGTCCACCTGGGTGATCTGACCAACCCGGCCCAGGGCGGGGTTTTTACACTGAGCAGTGATTAGGTGGCCATCCTTGCCGGACACACCCACCGCCGCCACGTCCAAATCATTGAGGGCAGAGACAATGGCCTTGTTCACCTGGGCGGACAGCGCCATCTCCGCCACACCCAGAGCAGCCTCATCGGTGACCCGGTAGCCGTTTTCAAAGTGGGTGGGCACCTGGAGCCGCTCCAGCAGGGCGGTGATGTTTTTCCCGCCCCCGTGGACCAGCACCACCCGCAGGCCAGCCATTTGCAGGGTGGCCACGTCCTGGAGGATGGAATCCACCGCCCCGTCAGGGGTGAGTGCAGAGCCGCCGTATTTTACCACCACGGTCTGGCCCGCCATCTCCTTCAGGGCAGGGAGAACGGAGGAGATGGAGCGCACCTTCTCCAGGCCGTCCAGGCCGTGGGTGACGTCGTATTCTTGCAGGAAGGTCTTGGCGTAGTCCACATCCGAGGGGGTGTCGATATACTCCAGGCCCCGCTTCTGTCGGGTTTCGGCGCCCTTGCCGGTGATGAGGATGACGGTGGGCTCTTTGCAGCCCAGAATGGCCTGGCGAATGGCCTCGCCCCGGTTGGGCTGAATGTCATAGGCGCAGCCCTGCTCTGCCACATAGGTGGCAATCTCCTTGCAGATGGAGACGGTGTCCTCTTCCCCGGAGTCCTCCTCGGTGAGCACCACCAGGTCGGAGTACTTGCCCGACACCTCGCCCAGGTCTCTCCGGCGGTCCAGGGCCTTTTTGCCGGGACAGCCGAACACGGTGACGATGCGCCGCCCGGGGTACTCCTCCAGCACGGACTTGAACAGGGTCTCAAAGCTCATGCGGTTGTGGGCGTAGTCCACAATGGCGGTGATGTGGTCGTTGGCGTTGGTGTACACCTCCATACGACCCGGCACCCGGGCCTTCATGAGGCCCACATAGATGCACTGCTGGGGGATGCCCAGGGCGTGGCACACGGCAATGGCGGCCAAGGCGTTCTCGGTGTTGAACAGCCCCGGCATGGTCAGCTGGAACTCCCGGGACTGGCCCCCAGCGATGGTGACCCGGAAGATGATGTCGTTGCCCCGCTTGCGGATGTGGGAGCCGTACACGTCTGCCTTGGGGTTGGTGCGGGAGAAGGTGACCACCCGGCGGCAGTCCCGGCGGGCGGCCTCCTCCACCCGGTCGGCGTGGTCACAGTCCAGATTGATGCAGGACACCTCCGCCTGGGCGAAGATTTTCAGCTTGGACTGGAAATAGTCCTCAAAGTCCGGATGCTCAATGGGGGAAATGTGGTCGGTGCCGATGTTCAAGAAACAGGCGGCGGCAAACCGGGTGCCCAGGGTACGGTGGTACTTCAGGGCTTGACTGGACACCTCCATGGTGAGGTAGCCCAGGCCGGAGGAGAGGGCGTTGGCGAAGTGCTTTTGCAGCTCCAGGGGTTCGGGGGTGGTGAGGTGGGACTCAAACTCCTCCACCCCGTCGTAGGTGTCAATGGAGGAGATGACGCCGCAGCGCACGCCACGGCTGGACAGATACTCGTCCAGAATGTACTTCAGGTAGTAGGTGGTGGAGGACTTGCCCTTGGTGCCAGTGATGCCAATGACATTCAGCAGCCGGGAGGGGTCGTTGTAGTACAGCACTGCAAAGGGGGCGATGACCTGACGCATATCATTGACGTGGATGCAGGGCAGGTCCACCTCTGGATAGGGGGTCTCACTGACATAGGCAAAGGCCCCCTGCTGGGCGGCCTGCTGGAGGTATTCCGCCCGGAAGTGGGCCCCTTTACATAGGAAAAGGGTGCCGGGGACGACGTTCTTGGAGTCGTAGGACACCAGCTCCACCGGGCGGGACAGGTCCAGCCCAGCAGGAAGGGGATCGGCCAGGAGGTTTTTGGTGGTGAGGAGATGGCAGTAGGTCTCCAAGGGATATATGGTTCGATTCATGACAGATACCTCATTTGTCAACAAGTGGTTAGATGGTACGCAGCTGGTAGCCGCAGCGGGTGACGGCGGTCTCCGCCAGCACCTCCATGGCATCCACATAGAAGGCGGGCAGGTTGTGGTAGGTGCGGAACACAGACAGCTCGGTGCAGGCCAGAATGGCGCAGTCGCATCCGGCCTTTCGCATGGCCTTGTCGATGGCGGCAAACTTCTCCCGGCTCCCCCGCTCCCCCTGCTTGATCTCGTCGTAGATGATGGACATCACCAGGGCCTGGGTGTCCGGGTCGGGGGCCACGGCAGTCAGGCCGTACTGGGCGCAGGCGGCCTGGTACAGCCCGGACTGGATGGTGCCGTCGGTGGCCAGGATGGCGGGACGGTGACGGCCCTGGGCGTAAATGGCGGCGGCAGTCTCTCGAATCATGTGGAGGATGGGGGTGTGAATGTCCCCTTGCAGCTTGTCCACAAAGAAATGGGAGGTGTTGCAGGGGATGGCAATGGCGGTACAGCCGCAGTTCTCCAGCAGCTGTGCGTCCCTCAGCAGCCGCCCGTACAGCGCCCCGGTGTCCCCGGAGAGGATGGCGGCGGTACGGTCGGGCATTTTGGTGTCGGACAAAATGAGGGTGGGCAGGTGCTCCTGGTCACAGCTGGCCTCGGTGCGGTCCAGCACATACTGGTAAAAGACCTGGGTGGCCTGGGGACCCATACCCCCCAAAATGCCCAGCTTTTGTTCACTCATAGTTGGAAATCCTCGCTTTTAGTTCTGGGGCTTCTTGCAGTACTTGCGGAAGCGGTGGATGTTGCCCACGTGGTTTTTCAAGATCCGGAACACCCGGCCGGGGGTGTAGTCGGGGCGGTACTCCATGGAGTGGTGATCGGCTCCCAGCCGAATCAGAGCCTTCATCTGGGGGTGATAGGCCTTGGGGATAAATGCATAAGCCAGAGACCGGGGGATCATGCGCCACAGGCTCTGATTTTTCACCACGGTGAGGGGCAGGTCCTTCCCTTCCACCAAATCTCCCACCAGATAGGTGGCGATGTTGTGGCCGGAGCCGGTGACATAGTAGTTGGAGCGGCCCTGACGGCAGTTGATCTCAAAGGCCTTGTATTTGCCGTCCCGCTGGTCGTACTTGATGTCGAAGTTGGAGAAGCCCACATAGCCCAGATCCTCCAGCATCCCCCGTATCTTGTCACACAGCTCCTGCTGGTGCTCGGTGATGATGACAGCGTGGTTGCCGATGCCGTGGGGAGAGTGCTCCTCCAGCAACACATGGCCCAGACACATGAGCTTGACCTTGCCGTGCTGGTCGGAGTAGTTGGTGAGCACTCTCATGTAGGTGTCGTCCCCGGGAATGAACTCCTGGAGGATCATTTTACCCGGATACCCGGCGGCGTACACCTCATCCAGGGCGGAGAGAAGCTCCTCCCAGGTGTCGCACAGGTACACCTTTTTCAGCTCACTGTGGCCGGTGGCCCAATAGGCCACGCCGTCGGCAGGCTTGGCGATATAGGGCGCCCCAAAGGGGGGCTTAAAATCGTGGCCCATCTCCTTGGTGTAGACAAAGGTGGTGGGGTGGTCGATGCCGTACTCATCGCACAGGGCATAGAACTGCTCTTTATCGGTGAGTCGGTCCAGCATCTCACCGGAGATGTAGTTGCACTTGACGTTTTCCGGGAACTTGTCTTTCAGGTGGGCGGCCAGCTTCACATAGCTGTCTCCGCAGCCCACCACCAGCACCGTCTTGGGCGCCACTTCCCGGGCCACGTCGCAGACGTTCTTTAAGAAGGCGTCGGCGTTTTCGTTTTCCAGGCAGGGGCGGTAGTCGATGATGGAGCTGAAGGCGCAGGGGAAGGTGGCGGCGAACTTGCCGAAGGCGATGCTCTTCACGCCGTAGGCCTCATGAAAGGCCCGGGCCACACTGTAAACATTGATGTCCCCGCCGAAGAGGAGGGGCTGGAAGGAACAGGTTTCCATTTCAAAGAGGACTCCTTTATAAGATTCTCAAAAATGCAAGCATTTTTTCGAGGGGATGCAGCCCGCTGCATGCAGAATTGGGTCAAAGGACGACCCAATTCCACACTTGCGGGCCGAGAAGTGTATTTTCCCATGCGCATGTCCTGGGAAAATACGTGATTTCAATTTATTTTCCCATCTGCGGATGGGAAAACTCTGCCGAGGGCTTTTATCCTTTGGCTCTCTGCACCAGGAACACGCCCTGGATCTGGGACAGCTTATTGATGACCCCGGTGAGCTCGCTGCGGTCTTTCACCGACAGCTCCAGGAAGATGGTGGCGTATCCATCGGGCTGTGAGCGGGCGGAGAGGTTGTTCACCTTCACCTTCTGGGTGGACAGTGCCATAGCCACATCCAGTGCCAGACCGTCCCGGTCTTTGGCGGAGATCTCCAGAGAGGTGCGGTAGCTGATCTGATCTCCATCCACCCAGGACACCGCCACCCAGCGGCCTGCCTCCTCCGGCTTGCGGCGCAGAGGGTCGGCGTTGGGGCAGTCCTTGCGGTGGATGGACACGCCATAGCCCCGGGTGATGAACCCCACCACCGGGTCACCGGGGACAGGGGTACAGCACTTGGAGAATTTGACGGTACAGTTGTCCAGCCCCTCCACCAAAATGCCGCTGGAGGAGTGACGGGGCTTCTGCCCTGTGGGGGTGGTGGTCTTGGCGGCGGGGAAAATGGTCTCCCCCTTGCTCAAGGAGGCCTGGAGCACCTTCTGCTCGGCCTTGTGCTGATCCTCCCGGGTCAGGCGGATGATCTCTTCTTTGATGCGGGCCACCGCCTTCTGGGCGGACAGGCCGCCGTAGCCAATGGCGGCGTATACCTCATCCAGGGAACCGTAGCGCAGGCGGCGCAGCAGGGCGTCGGTGACTTCGGCGGAGGCGGTGACCTGGGACATGGTCAGGCCCATGTGCTTGAGCTCGGTTTCAAAGGCAGCCCGGCCGGTGGCAATGTTCTCCTCCCGGCGCTCCTTTTTGAACCACTGGCGGATCTTGTTCCGGGCCTCGTTGGACTTACAGATCTTCATCCAGTCCCGTCCGGGGCCACGGGCGGCCTTGGAGGTGATGATCTCCACGATGTCCCCGTTTTTCAGCGGCGTGTCGTAGGTGACGATGCGGCCGTTGACCCGGGCGCCCGTCATGGAGTTGCCCACGGCGGAGTGGATAGAGTAGGCAAAGTCGATGGGGGTGGCACCGGCAGGCAGGCTCTTCACGTCCCCGTTGGGGGTGAAGACAAACACCTCGTCGGCAAACATATCCACCTTCAGGGTGCTGACGAACTCCTCGGCGTCGGTGTCCTGCTGGCTTTCCAGCAGCTTGCGCACCCACTCAAATTCCTTCTCACTGCCCAGGTTGTCGTTGGCCATGCCCTGCTTGTACTTCCAGTGGGCGGCCACGCCGTATTCCGCAGTCTGGTGCATCTCCCAGGTGCGGATCTGCACCTCGAAGGGAATGCCGTCCCGGCCGATGACGGTGGTGTGCAGGGACTGATAGCCGTTGGGCTTGGGGGTGCCAATGTAGTCCTTGAAGCGGCCCAGCACCGGGTTATACATATCGTGAATGGAACCCAGCACATTATAGCAGCTTGGAATGTCGGGGACAATGACACGGAAAGCATATAAATCAAAAATTTCTTTGAAATTTTTGTTCTGTGTGTACATCTTCCGGTACAGGGAGTAGATGTGCTTGACCCGGCCGTACACCTTGCACTGGATGCCGTCGGCGGCCAGGCGCTCCTCCAGCTGCTGCTGGATGTTGGAGAAGAACTGGGCATTCCGGGTGGTGATGCTCTCCAGTTCCTGCTCCACCTCTTGGTATCCGATGGGGTCCAGGTAGCGCAGGGAGATGTCCTCCAGCTCCCACTTGATGCGCTGCATACCGAGGCGGTGGGCAATGGGGGCATAAATCTCCATGGTCTCCAGGGCCTTCTCCCGCTGCTTTTTCTCCGACTGGTACTGGAGGGTGCGCATATTGTGCAGCCGGTCGCACAGCTTGATGAGGATCACCCGCACGTCCTGGGCCATGGCCATGAACATTTTGCGCAGGTTCTCCATCTGCTGCTCCTCTTTGGAGGTGTACTGCATCCGGGTCAGCTTGGTGACCCCCTCCACCAACAGGGCCACGGAGGAGCCAAAGATCTTGGCAATGTCCTCGTGGGAGGCGTCGGTGTCCTCGATGCAGTCGTGGAGCAGGGCGGCAATGACAGAGTCCAGATCCAAATCCAGCTCCGCCACAATTTCCGCCACCGCCAGGGGATGGGTGATGTAAGGCTCCCCGCTTTTGCGCAGCTGGGTGCCATGGTGGGCGTTGGCATATTCAAAGGCGGTGCGCAGCCGGGCCACATCGGCGTTGGGGTTGCGCTGGAGCACCTGCTGCTCCAATTCCTGATAGCGTGTGGCGATGGATTCCATGGTAGTACCTCCTTTCCCCCGCAAAATAGGGGGATGTGTGGGTTGCTCCCACATTCTCTCTCATAGTTTTCTCACTTCAGGCCCAAATCATGCCGCAGCTGCCGCAGCATACCCGCCTGTTCCAGATCCACCTTTTCCCGGGGGCGGCACAGCTGCACCGTGGCCAGCTGCTCCTCCACCGCCATGCGAATGAGCCCCCGCTCATCCATCACATGCAGGCACACCAGGGTCTTGCCATAGGAGCTGCGGCCGGAAAAGCTGCGGGTGGCCTGACGCACCAGCTGATCCACAGGGGCCTGGGCGGGGCCGGAGGCGCACAGCTGCTCCAGATAGCGCCACAGCTGAGCGAAGTCCCGGCGCTGGGGGAGCATCACCGATGCCTCCCAGGGGGACAGGGTCTCCCCCGAGCGCAGGCGGTGGAACAGATTGCGCTCCAGCTGGGAGCGCGTGGGGGCGGGACGCAGGTCGCACAGCTGCAACTGCACGGTGCGCACCCCCCGGAACTGATTGATTTGCAGGGAAAAGATGATGTCCAGCCGCTGTCCGTTCTCAATGCCGCAGGCCTGAGAATTGGCGGAGAAGAAGATGGCATCCATCACCACTCCGTCCCGGCGCAGCTTCAACTTCATATGCCGCCCGCCCCCCACATCTGTATGGGAGAGCACGCACACCGAGCGCAGCAGAAACACCGGCTTGGGGTTGCCAGACCCGAAAGGCTCCAGCAGAGACAAAGACTCTGCGTTCTCGGTGGATATCAGGGAGCAGTTGGGGATCTCACAGTCCACATCCACAGCCGACTCCATGGGCTGATGCCCGGCGTATTCCCCCACCAGTTGGGCGAGGGCGGCACGCAGGGCGGGAATGTTGTCCCGGCGCACCGAAAATCCGGCGGCCAGCTCGTGGCCGCCGTACCCCTCCAACAAAGGGGCACACTGCTCCAGGGCCGCAAACAGGTTAAAGCCCCCAAAGGAGCGGCAGGAGCCTTTGCCCTTGTCCCCGTCCAGACTGATCATGAAGGCGGGGCAGGCGTATTTTTCCGCCAGTCGGGAGGCCACAATGCCGATGACCCCCTGGTGCCACCCCTCCCCGGCCAGTACGATCACCGGGGCGGACAGGGCGGGGGTATGGGTGAGCAGTTGATCGCAGTGCTGAAAAATTTCCAGCTCGATGGCCTGACGCAGCCGGTTGAGCTGGCACAGCTGCTGGGCCAGCTCCTGGCCCCGGGCCGGGTCTGTGGTGAGCAGCAGCTCCAGGGCCACTCCCGCCTGTTCCATCCGTCCAGCGGCGTTGATGCGGGGGGCCAGGCCATAGCCCACCGTCACCGTGGAGGGCACTTCCCCCCGGGGACAGCCCGCCTCCCGCAGCAGGGCTTGGAGTCCGGGCCGGGCGGTGTGGGCCAGCTGCTCCAGCCCCATGTGTACCAGGGCACGGTTTTCCCCCTGGAGGAGCATCACATCTGCCACCGTGCCGATGGCCACCAGTTCCCCGTAGTCAGCCAGCACCTGGGTGCGCTGGGCACAAGGGGTCAGGGCCAGGGCCAGCTTCAAAGCCACCCCCACCCCGGCCAGGTCGGAGAAGGGATAGGGGCAGTCGGGGCGGCGGGGGTCTACCACGGCGGAAGCCTGGGGCAAGGTGTCCTTACACTGGTGGTGGTCGGTGACCACCACGTCCACACCCAGGCTGCGGGCATGCTCCACCTCCCGGATGGCGGTGATGCCACAGTCCACGGTGACAATGAGGCTCACCCCCTGGGCCTGGAGGGTGTCAATGGCGTTGTTGTTCAGACCGTACCCCTCTTCGGTGCGGTCTGGGATGTAGCTGATGACCTGCGCCCCCAGACTGCGGAGGAATTGGGTGAGCAGGCAGGTGGAGGTGATGCCGTCCACGTCGTAGTCTCCGTAGACAGCTATGGTCTCCCCCTGTTGCAGGGCCAGAGTGATGCGCTGAGCCGCCTTCTCCATGTCCCGGAGGAGAAAGGGGTCGTGGAGCAGCTCCGGGCCGTGGGCCAGAAAGGCCGAGGCCTGTTGGGCGCTGTCCATCCCCCGGGCACTGAGCACGGCGGCGCATAGGGGGGGCAGTCCTGCCCCTTCCAGCTCCGTGCACACCCCCGGCCTGCCGGGTGGACGGAGATTCCACCGATCATATTTCATTGGGTTCATTCCTTAAGAAAAATTATCTCCAATTATATCAAACTTAAGGAAGTTTTTCAACCGCTCCCCCGGGAGAACCCCGGAGAGAATCGGAAAAATGAAACAAATGTTTGACATTATCTTTATGACGTGGTAAAATGGGAAAAAAGATGAAACACCCGGGAAAGGAGCTGGGCGGTATGAGCAAACTCAGCCAGAAGCAGCAGGAGATCTACGACTACATCTTGTCCTTTGCCCAGGAGAATGGGTACCCTCCTTCGGTGCGGGAGATTGCCCAGCATGTGGGGCTCAAGTCCCCCTCCACCGTCCACTTCCACCTCAAGGGCCTGCGGGAGGCGGGACTCATCAGCCAGGCGGAGGGAAAGACCCGGGCCATTACCATCACCGACGGCTGTCACAACCGCCGGGATCAGGTACCTTTGGTGGGCTCGGTGGCGGCAGGCAGCCCCATTCTTGCCGAGGAGTGTATTGAGGACTACCTGACCTTTGACACCGGCGGACGGGTGGGGGAGCACTTTGCCCTGCGGGTTCGAGGGGAGTCCATGCTGGAGGCTGGGATCCTGCCCGGCGACCTGGTGGTGGTACACCAGCAGCATGAGGTGAAAAGCGGAGACATTGTGGTGGCCCTGTTTGACGACGAGGCCACAGTGAAGACCTTCCGGCGGGAAAACGGCCATGTGTGGCTGTATCCGGAGAACTCCAGCGGGGAGTACCAGCCCATTGACGGGGAGGGGTGCTCCATCCTGGGCCGGGTGGTAGCAGTGGTGCGGCGCTATTAAGCGCCGCACTGAGCGTGTGGAACTTTTTCGATACGCTTCTCAAAAATGCAAGCATTTTTTCGAGAGGATACAGCCCGCTGCATGCACCCTTGGGTCAAAGGTCGACCCAAGGCCACACTGGCGGGCTGAGAAGTGTTTTTTCCGATGCGCATGTCCCCGGAAAAAACAGGATTTCAATTTATTTTCCCGCCTGGGGGCGGGAAAACTCTGC
>NZ_JACSNZ010000055.1 GCF_016902575.1 Pseudoflavonifractor capillosus
AAACATAGGGGGAGCATTGCTATGCCACAGAAACAAAAGGTCAGTATAGAGACAAAGGTCACAATCATACAAGATTACATCAATGGATGCATTGGTATGCGTGAGGCGGAACGGAGGGCTGGAGTTTCTCACAAGACTATGGGACAGTGGGTGCGTAACTATGAGATAGATGGGGTGGATGCATTTCTGCCACATAAAAATCGTGTGTACAGCCCAGAATTAAAGAAATCTGCTGTGGAAGACTATTTATCCGGTGCTGGAGGCGAGTCGGATATTTGCAGAAAATATCACATTCGGAGTCATACGCAGTTCAGAGAGTGGATAAAGGTGTATAATGCTCATGGAGACTTCAACTCCGTCAAATACTCAGGAGGAGGAAGCTACATGAAGCAAGGACGGGAAACGACACAGGAAGAGCGCATCCAAATCGTTAACGATTGCATTGCAAGTGGGAAGAATTACGGAGAAATGGCCCTGAAATACCAGGTTAGCTATCAACAGGTTCGGAATTGGACTCTTCGGTTTGAGCAGATGGGAGAGGCGGGATTGGAGGATCGGCGGGGCCGCCGGAAGAAAGATCAAGCCCCTCGCACCGAACTTGAGAAAGCCCAAATCGAAATTGAGCAACTCAAGCACAAGCTATATCTGGCAGAAATGGAGAATGGTCTGCTAAAAAAATTGGACGAGATCGAGAGGAGAGAGGCCTGGAAGAAGTGAGACAGCGCCGTACATATCAGGCTATTCGGGAATACCATGAGGAGGTGGATTTTCCCATTGAAACAGCCTGCAAGCTGCTCCATGTGGCCCGTTCCGCCTACCACAAATGGGTTTCTGGACGGTTGAGCCGCAGAGCAACAGAAAATGAGCAGTTGGCAGAGAAAATTGAGAAAATCCATTCTGAAAGCCCAGACAAAGGTTATCGCAGGCTAAACGACGACTTGCGCCATGACTATGGAATTCATGTTAATGACAAGAGAGTGCTTCGTATTTGCCGGGCTAGAAATATTCGCTCTACCGTAAAGTACAGCAATCACAGCTGTACCAGACGAGCCAAGAACCCTCAGCATCTGGCTGAAAACCTGCTGGACCGCCAATTCTATGCCACCAAGCCCAATGAAAAATGGCTGACCGATGTGACCGAGTTCAAGTGGTATGAGGGAACAGAAGTACACAAGATCTATCTCAGTGCCATTCTGGACCTTTGTGATCGGCGTATTGTGTCCTATGTCATTGGGGAACGCAACGATAACCCTCTCGTATTCAAAACCATTGATAAGGCTGTAAAGGCAAATCCGGGTGCTCACCCTTTGTTCCACAGTGACAGAGGCTTTCAGTATACCAACCGAACGTTTCACCACAAGCTCGTGCAGGCGGGGATGACGCAGAGTATGTCCCGTGTGGCCCACTGCATTGACAACGGCCCCATGGAAGGTTTCTGGGGCATCTTAAAGCGGGAGCGTTACTACGGCAGACGCTTTACCAGCAAGAAAGAACTTATCCAGATGATCAAAGATTACATCCACTATTACAACACCAGGAGAGTGCAGCGAAATCTGGGTGTGCTGACACCCATGGAAAAGCATGAACTGTATCTCGCTGCATAAAAAGCGGCCGGCAACACACAGGTTGCTGGCCGGGAAAACTTTATATTTTTTCACTGTCCTCTTGACGGGGAGCGGTTCACAAACCGGAAGACCTCTGTTTTGTATTTTTGGATGTAGTTTTCGGCTTTTTTGTTTTCAGCGGCGCAAGAATCCTCTCTTTTTCACGATACTCTCTGCCTTGCCAGTATGACTGCACAGACATGGTCAGTGATGTACCCCCGATCCCGCTGTGCATAGTACGGCAGCAGTGGCTCCAGCACTTGACAGATTTCCACCCTGGTCAAACGGGGCATTTTCAGCTGTGCGCCGTACAGATTTCGAGCCGTGTTACGCTGACGGGTGAAGCTGGTGTTGAAGGGGCGAGCCACGAGATCAGGTATCAGTGCCTTGGGCTCAATGTCCATGGGCGAGAACTGCGTGTTGGACAGCAGCCCGGCCCCATTGTCAAAGATGGGGCAATAATCGTATTTCCCGTCCTGATACAACACCGCAATGTTGTTCAGATGTCGGTCGTCATTGAGAAAGAGAGCATCCACCTCGAAAAGTAACGTCAGATATTGCGGGAACTCCCTCAGTCCCGTGATCTCGGCTGTACGCTGGGCAAGATAAGTAATGCGTTGCTTGTCACTGGGAAGCACCGTCAGGAGTTCCCGCAGCGGTTTCGATTCGTGACGGCGCAGCAGGTGGCTGAGGGTGATGATGGACTGCCCCTCTTTCAGGAAATTCTCACTGCTACAGGCGGTCCTCTCACGTCCATGGACATGGATTCGCTCCATCCGATACCGCACAAAACGGAAGGGCGTGTCTACCTCCAGGTTACTGAAGGATAGAAAGGTTGAGATGGCTGTCTCCGCCAAAGCCTCATAGCCGAATTGGTCCAGCTTGTACCATCGTCCTTCCTCCTGCCACTTCTCCTGATTCCCCTTGGATGAGGTTTCCGCAATTTTTTCATTGGTTGTAAATCGGACTGTCATGGGATTTCCTCTACCTCCAGCCATTGTTGGTCCTCTGCCATACGGCCTCGAGTCTTGCGGATGATCTCCAAAGGATCGTACTCCAAAACGCCGATGGCATCCAAATACTCTCGTATACCTGAGCGTTCTCTGGGCACACATCGTTCCTCCAAAAAAAGTTCTAAGTCATCCCAAGAAGGCATCAGCTTTTCCCCGAAAGCTGTCTTGACCAGTTCCACACCCTCGTTCCAAACCCGGAGAGAATGGTCAGTCATATCTGCGGCAATGGTTGAACACAGCCGGTTTCCATCATAGAAGCGTAGCAAACAAAGCTTGTGACCCTGGGCTTTTTTACTCTCCATGAATTGATCGAAATCCAAATACGGTACCAGCGTGATTTGGGTGCCATCAAACTTCAACTCGATCTGGCGATGGGCCTGGTCTATTCCCAGCTCGGCCAGCCATGCATTGGGCAGGGTTACCTTACAGGTTTTTGCCCCTTCTCCAGCAGTTCCGCCAGCGAGACTGAAATTCACTTTTGCCGTGCGGGTTTCCATACGATCACCTCAATGTAATTATATAGTGTTCGTACCGAATATTCAACCATCTTCTATTAATCATACTAGCCCTTTAATCCGAGCATAGAGATCTGTGTAACAAAGGCTTATCAACTAGAATTTGCCCATTCGGAAGCTCTATGGTCATCATTTTACTTTTGGCAATTGCAGCTATAACTTCCTTCCGTGTTTTAGCTACAGATTTTTTGTATGCGTAGATTGCTTTTTTCTGCGTCCCGTATTTTCGATTAAGACCGGATAGTCGTATAGAATCTAGCCCCACTTCGTAGGACACTTTTAAAAACACTACCAGATCGTCTGCATAGTCATCATCCACCGTCATAAAATATGCCGACTCCGCATTTTGCTTCTTTCTATGCAGCTCTATATAACTCAGAGGTTGGGTTGTCTTTCCAATTTTACATACAAAGCCACTGTTCCATAGGATCACGACATATGTACTTTTGGGTGCATTTTTTGCTAACTGCAATGCATCATTAATTGAAATACTGTTTTTAGATGCAATCAAAAATTCTTCCGCTATGATATTGAATCTGAAGTTTGAAAATTCAGAGAAGTTAAAGTATGAATCCAGCTTTTCCTCTAGTATTTCTTGAGACCTTTCATTTTCGCTTTTCCACTTTCTTGCCTTAGCCTCCGACCCCAATACATCAAACCGCTTGTATGCTTCTTCAAATTTCTCAATGGAAATCCCCTGGTATTCTTTCATTTCAAAGAAACGAAGTAAATTGATTACATGATTTAATTCTTCTCGACTACGGAAATTGTTGTTCCAATATGATGTTTTAGCTCCAATCCATTCTACAAACCCATTTTCGAAGCTACCATAACGTCCACAGATCAAGTTGATATATTCGTCATAATAATCCACGCCACAAGCATCGAAAACCCGCATACATTTCCAAAACAACTCACAATCTGTATCATCAAGCCTAAAAAGACTCATTATCCCTCGCACATGCTTTCTCAGAAATTCGTTGTTATAACAGGGTACATCAGGAATTCTTTCCAAAAGCAATCCCAAGGTCTTTACCCTATCCTCTTTCTCCCGCATACTTCCATCTCCCTTATGAGTTTTTTCTCCCTTACAGACCGTCTCTAGAAAACACCACCAAGGAATCCTCATCAATGCACTATTTAGTGCAAACTGAAACTCACAGATATTATCCAATTAATTATTTTACACTTCTTTTCCTCACTATACTAGATTCGTTAACATTGGCAGGCCCCCATTGTATTCTTGATCAAAATACCTGTTGCAAATAATCTACAAGCAATGCACCCGCTACATTTGCTCCTGAGCTAATTAAAAATTCTTTCAAGCCAGTCAATGCTGCTTTAATAATCCCAGGCTTTACTTGAGCAGCTAATTTTGTCTCTACTTCTGCAATCAGCTCATCTGCCGTTTCTCTGTCTTCGCCAGATGGCAGCTCATCCCTAATGGCTTTCTTAACCTTTTGGAGCAAGTCATTTGCATGGCCATAGTTGAACGAGATTGTATTTTGATTTCCAGATATGACTTGAGATTGTTTGACTTCCCCATTAACAACAGTTCCATAATAATTATTAATTGTCTGCGGAACATTTTGAGCCATGACTGTTTCCTCCTGACTGAATCGCATACCTTCTCCCAAAACGCCCTCACTCTCAAGACGAATTGTCCATTCTAGTAAACAATTTGCCACCTTATCTATAATTGTCTTCAAGTGGTGCGCTCCGACATGCAACTCATAATTGGTTAAAATTGGTGTATTGCAGCTTTTATTCAGAAAATCTATTGCCGCTCCCGAATATGTTAGTCTGATATAGGTTTTGCAAGATTTATATAATTCAACTATCTCGCTAATTGGTTGATCCATATCTGCGGTACATATCTGAGCTTCTACTTCTCTATTTCCAATCATCACAGGAATCCATCCTAACCGCGGATTCCAGGCTTTTAGAACACCAGCAACTTTGCGATACTCTGGCAACCTCCTGTCAGCAGCATCAGGGTATCCATCCAATTCGTACATAATCCATGCATCAAACTCTTGTAATTTCAGCTTCGAAGCAATCAGATGCGCCTTTCTTAGCGCATTCAAAATATCACATTCAGGTTTTAATACTTCCTGTTGTAATTCTAAAACAATACTACTCATTACCTCACCTATGTGTCCTTTCCACTTTCCGTAGAAAGATGTACGCCCACGCTACTAGAACAGCACCATCTTCCGAAAACCTTTGAGTGTCCGAAATCGCCCCGGGGCTGGATTTCAACGGAAAGTTGCAAGTTTGGCTTCCACTTGAGTTATATTGTAGAACAGGCGTTTCATCTTGTCAATGCTCACCAAGGAACACGGACCGGCACACCATGTACCTCACCCTTTTTGTTTTCGGCGGCGCAATTTCTAAATACTCATCATAAAACTCATTTTAAAAACTGGCATAATTCCATGGATGAAGAAACGCCTCACCACTGGATTTGATTCCGGCAGCGAGGCGCTTTCTCCACTTCTATATTTTCAACTCCTTCTTTCTTTGAAAACAGTCTTAAGGTATAATAGCTGTAAACAGCTGTTATACCGACCGGATTTTGATTGCCGTTTTTCTCACCCCTGACAGGCAACCGAAAAAGGCGTAATATCCACACAGACTTTAAGAAACTAGGGCCCAGCGATATGGTCGATTCAAACAATGTTTCGTCTCACGAAAAGATGATGGATGGAGGGTGTGAAACCGTGACAAACAAAGAGCAGACTGCCCTCAGTATTTTGGAATACTGGCATACCATTGAATTCCTTGGACAAGACTCCTACGAAGCCTGTACGAATGCCGGAAAACTAACACAGGAGCTACTCCAATACAAAAAATCCAGGCAGCAAAAAAACGCTTCCAGGAAACAAATTACCGTATACACACCACTGAATGGCCTGCATGACATCCATTCCGTGATTGTAAAGGAAGCCGGCGAATGCGGTATGAGCACCTGGGGAAATCTGACGTTTTATGTGGGAAAAGTAAAACGTCAGACATGTATCGTACATCTCGCAGAACAGCTTGGAGCCTTAGAACTGCAACAAGCAGAAGAGAGCACGGATGATATTCCCGTACTCAGCTTCCAGTGTGACGAAAGGGGCAACTATATTTCCCATTCTCTCTCCCTGTCTACCATTGTCTGGGCATTATCTCAAGTATATGACAAAAAAGATACACCCATATCGTCTCTTTTGTCCGAGCACGCTTACACTTCTGACCTAAAAAGTCTAGAAAAAGAATTGTTTGGAGAAGATCATACCTCCGATGAAGTTCCCGTCCTCCTTAGTTCCTGTTCCACTGATGAGACCACCGATTCCGAATGGAACGAAGATGCCGTCACGATGGCGGACATTACCCGTATTCAAGAAAAACTGGAAAAAACCTATGGCACATTTTTTGTATGCTCCGCTGGAACCGATATGGATCTAACGGCTTCCATGAAATTTCAGCTTTTTGTGGATGACGCATCAAAAGAAAAGTATGAGGACGACAATTACCTAGGGTTAAGCCATGATTTCTTTTCCAACGATCTGAAGTTGGTGAAAGATCGAATTCAAGTAAACAGCCAGGCTTTCACATCCGGAATCCTGCAGGAGCTGGTGGAATACATCTGTGCCCCCTATCACGAACACAACCAATGGGAACGTCATGATCTGGTAAAGCCCAGTGATCGAGAAGCATTTTTCCGTACACTCACGGATATTCTGGACATTCAAAATGCACCTTTGGGAAAGTGGCCGTCCCGATATATGCCTGCACTGATGCAGCAAGTGGCCATCAACCTTGCCATCTCTGACACAGATCAAGGGGTGATCGGAAAAGCTGGTAACATTTTTTCGGTCAACGGTCCCCCCGGAACCGGGAAAACAACAATGCTGAAGGAAGTTATCGCAGAGCATATCGTGGAAAAGGCAAGACTATTAAGCCAATACGATGAGCCCGACCAAGCGTTTGAAGCACACAAGTTCCAACACGGGGATAAAAACGGTGCGTATTCCAAATTCTTTCCCCGTTGGTTTTCCTTTGTGAACGACCAAATCGGAACACATGGTGTACTCGTGGTGTCTTGCAACAACACCGCCGTCGAAAATATTACCAAAGAGTTGCCCTTGAGCAGCGGTATCAGCAGTCAGCTAAAGGTTCAAACAGAAGGCACACATCGTGACGACGAGGATATGCAGCAACAGCTAAGGGAGATCTCTGCCCTTTTTTCCATTTCCCCTTCGACCGAAAAGATTCCCCTATACAAAAACGATACAGAGCGAACGGGTGAATATCCTGAAATTTATTTTACAGGTTATGCACAAAAGCTGTTTGGTTCCCCTGAATGCGATGCGGATGCCTGGGGGTTAATTGCAGCTCCTCTGGGGAAGAAATCCAACATCAAAAGCTTTTACTATGACGTGCTCAAACCCCTTTTGCAGGATTTTATGAAGGGAAATCAAAGCATCGAAGAGCGTGTCCAATGTTATCGGCGCGCTCAGGACCATTTTCTGGAACAGCTTCAACGTGTTGAGGCAATGCGAGACGATCTATCCTCTTACTCCAATCGTATACAGGCAGCGCATGAAGCATCCAAGCGGTATCAAATGGTAGAAGACCGCAACAAGCAGAGAACGGCTGATACAAATTCAAAACTACGCAGCCTTGCATCCAAGCTTCAGGATGTGGAAGAACAGCTGGGCGCTGCCAGGACAGCATATGATGATGCATCTGCCAAGGTTGCTCACTGCTCCCACCGGGTTGGTCAGCTGCAGAACTCGCTGAAGGCGATCCGGGATCAGGAATTGGAATACAGGCGGAAAGCATTAGAGGCAGAAAAATCCGTGTGTTATTTAAGCAAATTTTTTCGGAAAAGCAAATACCAGGCAGCCATGGAGTTGGGCGCATCCTATACACGAAACGCCGAGGAATGCGCTGTATCCGCTGCTCAATCTGACTCCGAACTTCAATTGGCAAAAGCCGACCTGGCCTGTGCAGAACAGATTCGAAGCAACACCGCAGAAAGGCTTGCGGAGCAGGAAAACATTCTGAAAACCCTGCAACAGCGGGAGAAGCAGCTGCGTATGACAATCCAACACCTGCACCAAGAAACGGAGGCAGCAAAAAAAGAAGCGGACGAATATGCAAAGGCATGTGATCTGCTTATGCAGCAATTTCGGGGCGCATCTCAAACGAATTGGGCCACGCCCATAGACGATGCGCTGATTTCGGATATTTTGTCCCACGACCCAGCCCCCTCCACACAAGCGCAGCTGGTCAACCCTTGGGTGACCCAGCACTACAATCGTGAACGAGAAAAACTGTTTTATCTTGCGCTTCAAATGACCAAAGAATTTTTGCTCAGTTCCAAATGCTGCCGAACAAACCTGTGTATTCTGGGGCAATACTGGGGTCTTCGGACAGAGAGTGACGCAGAGCGTATCGTTTTCCACGAGGACGATCGTCAGGCAATGGCCAGTTCCCTGTTCCAAACGCTATTTTTGTTAACACCCGTGATCTCTTCTACCTTTGCCTCTGTTGGGCGTTTGTTAAAGGATATGAGGGAACCAGGTTCCATCGGTACCCTAATGATTGATGAGGCCGGACAAGCCCAGCCACAAATGGCGGTAGGCGCCATATACCGGGCAAGACGGGTGCTGATTGTGGGAGACCCGAAACAGGTAGAACCAGTTGTCACCGATGATTTGAATCTGTTGAAGGCAGCGTATTCCGAGCCAGTTTATCAAAATTACAAGGATAAGTCTCTATCCGTCCAGCGTTGTGGGGATATTATTAACCCATTTGGTACATTCTTTCACAACGGAACCGATTATCCAGACTGGGTGGGGTGTCCTTTACTGGTGCACAGGCGTTGCCTCTCACCAATGTATGATATTTCCAATCAAATATCCTATGATGGCATGATGAAGCAACAAACCCTTCGCCCGTCGGAGAAAAAAGAAGCCATGTTCCTACTCAAGAACTCCCAATGGATCGATATCTCCGGCACGGAAAAAGGGATGAAAAACCACTATGTCCCTACACAAGGTGCTAAAGCCTGCGAACTGGTGGAACTGGCTTTTCAACAGGCTGATTTTCCCAATCTATATATCATTTCTCCATTTACTCAAGTGGTGAACGGCATACGAAATGAGCTGCTTCAGTATGCCAAGAGCCATCCAGATTCCGCCCTGTCCACGAAAAGTAAAGCCTTGGGGCCGTGGCTTAGTTCCAACATCGGAACCGTTCACAAATTTCAAGGAAAAGAGGCAGATGAGGTCATCTTTCTTCTGGGCTGTAATTTGAAACAAAAAGACTCCTATGCCGTAAAGAGGTTTGTGAACAGCAATATAGTCAATGTAGCGGCTACCCGTGCAAAATATCGGCTATATATTATTGGAGACCAGCGGGTTTGGAAGGAAAATCGATATATTCGTGAGGCTAAAGCCATCATGGACGCCTCCTGTAACCGTCAAAGCTAGTCGCATTAGGGACTAACTAAAATGGCCCATCGGCTACGCTGTTATTTCCTCAGACACACGAGTTTGTAGACGTCCGTATTCCAGCTTCGTTCCCAGCTTTTTCTGGTTTTAATTTGTCTGTACAAGCAAATTGCGCCGCAAACAAAACGAGAGGCCATCCCCAAAAGGGTTGCCTCTCACTTTGTTATTCTGAGGGGCTTTGCAACAGGCCCTTATCGGTTTCGAGCCACACACGATCCATGAATCATGCATGCTCCTTTCCATCTGGATATGTCATGTAGTTCTGTTGCGTCCAAATATTGGTATCTATTCTGCAGTTTTGGGATGCACCTTCCAAAAACTTTTTTCGCATTCGAGCCTATCATTTTCCGTTTCCCATTTGCCATTTCCCGAAAATCAAATTATAATGTGCAACGAAAGAAGGTGTTACACATGGCATATCACATATTGCTGGTGGATGATGAAAGCGAAATCATTACCATGCTTCAACGTTTTTTGCTCCAAAACAACTATCGGGTCAGCTGTGCTATGGACGGAACAGAAGCCATAGAGAAGCTAAGCGAAAAACCAGACTTGATTCTATTGGACATCAACATGCCGCAAATGGACGGAATTGAAACGTGCAAAGCCATCCGTGACATGGTTTCCTGCCCCATTTTATTTTTAACAGCTCGAGATGAAGATGCCGATAAAATCGAAGGATTCGCCTCAGGTGGAGATGATTACATCACAAAACCCTTTTCCCTGCCTGAACTAAATGCCCGCATCCAAGCACACCTGCGCAGAGAACGCCGCAGCAAGGACATCCAGAGAAAAGTGTTTGGATCAATTACCATTGACTACTCGGCTCGAGAAGTCTTTGTGGGTGACAAAAGCATTCATTTCAACCGCAAGGAGTTTGACATCATTCAGCTGCTGTCTCTCCATCGGGGCCAAACCTTTGAACGTAGCCGTATCTACGACCGGGTGTGGGGGCTGGAAGGCTCCGGGGACGATACGGTAATCATGGAGCACATCCGAAAAATTCGGTTGAAATTTACTCAGGCTGGATGTGAACCATGTATTGAGACAGTATGGGGGATTGGTTACAAATGGGTTGCATAAAGACATGGATGAGCAAAGCATCCATTCCCATGGCGTTCATGGTGTGTGGTCTTGTTTGCTTGGCGGCTGCCCTTTCTCTGTCCAAATTGACGGTATGGGTCGCCCAAGTGAGCCGTGCCGAAATTGAAGACAAATACGAAATGACGGTGTATATTCCCCCAGAAGACATGGTTTTCACCGATGAAATTCCGTTGACAGAATCGGATGATATGGCACTCTGGCAAGAGGTCACTTTGGTGGACGCAGAAGATTTTCAGGACGGAGACCGTCAGGCCTACGCCTTCTTTGGAAATTTGGAGGATGTTGCTGCAATTCTGTGGTATTCCGTATGCCTGGTACTGGCTGCTTTGATTTTTTATCACTGGAAAATCAAAAAGCCGCTGTCAATTTTGAACCATGCCGCACAGGAGATCACAGACAACAATCTGGATTTTCAAATTGCTGACAGTGGAACGGACGAGCTGGGTCGCCTGTGTCACGCCTTTGAGATTATGAGACGGGAACTGGTTCAAAACAATCGGAATATGTGGAACGCCGTGGAGGAGCGCAAACGGCTAAACGCTGCCTTTGCCCACGATTTGAAAACACCACTCACCGTCATTCAGGGGCATACCGATTTGCTGGTCCATGAGCTTGGGGATCATCTGGAGGCACAACCAGGACTTTTGGAGTCCATCACCTCCATTCAAAAGCAAATAAAGCGCCTCAATTCCTATGTGTCCACCATGGGGGATTTGCAGCGTCTGGAAGATTACGATCCCCGTCCTCGGGAAATTCCTGCCCAGCGCATCACAGAGGCAATCTCAGAAACCGCACAGCTTCTGTTCCCACATGGGGAGGTTGAGTTTCATTCCTCTATCACGGAACAACTGCTGGTGATGGATTTGGAGGCGTTCCTACAGATTTACGAAAACATTCTCTCCAACGCCGCCCGATACGCCAAACACAAGATTGCGGTATCTCTGGATCGAGAAGGAGATGTTCTTACACTCTCGATCACAGACGACGGCATTGGATTTTCCCAAAAAGACTTGCAATACGCTTCCGCTCCCTACTACCGGGGAGAGAAACCCCCACTGGGAAGTACTCCACACTTTGGACTGGGGCTATACATCTGTCATGTGTTGGCAGAAGAACTGGGCGGAAGCCTACACCTTGCAAACAGCGCAGAAGGCGGCGCACAGGTCACCGTAAAAATCTGCTGCATTTGAGAATTTGTTGAGATACTTCCATTATGATTCTGGCATAAGGCGAACAGGTCTTATGCCAGAATTTTTTGGAGGTTATGAGATGAACAAACTGCTAATTCTAGGTATGATTCTTGCTTGGATCCTGATGGGGTGTAGTACGGGCTCCGATGCGCCACCCCCATCCCCCACTCCATCCGCCTCAGCTTCAGCC
>NZ_JACSNZ010000056.1 GCF_016902575.1 Pseudoflavonifractor capillosus
CATCCTGGCAGCACACCGAGGCCCACCACCCCTGCCGCCCCCCTGTCCCCACAAAAGCTATGAGGGGCCGGGGTGGTGGGCCTCGGTGTGCTGCCAGGATGCCCCGCCGGAATCCATAGAATGGATAGAATGGGACAAACTTTTCCAAGAATTTACCACACCTTAAGGAAACCTTAACCCCGGCAACGCCAAAATCTAAAATGCGTCTGCTATGATATGGTTAAAATAGGATCAACAAGACCAAAGGAGATTTACGCAATGAAGGTCCTGATTTTGACCGGAAAATTTGGTATGGGACACTGGTCTGCCTCCCAGGCATTGCAGCAGCAGCTGGAGTTGGATGGGCACCAGGTAAAGACCGTGGACTTTTTCAATTATGCCATGCCCGAGCTGGCTCCCGCCCTCTACCGGGCCTTTGGGTGGCTGGTGAAGTACGGCGGCGGCTTGTACAATCTTTTTCACCGCCTGACCCGCAACGTGGAGGGGGAGATGCCCCTGGCGGGGCAGTGGGTGGAGCACCTGGAGGAGCTTTTGTGGAGCGAAGGTGCGGACGTGGTGGTGTCCACCCACCCGGTGTGCTCCTCGGTGGTGGCCCGCTACAAGCGGGAAGGGGGACAAGTGCCTCTGGTGACCTGCATTACCGACGTGACAAGCCACAGTGAGTGGATCCACCCCGAGACCGATGGCTATTTGGTGGCCTCTCAAGAGGTGCGCCGGGGGCTGGCGGCCAAAGGTGTGGAGGAGGAACGCATCTTCGTCTCCGGCATCCCGGTGGGGACGCAGTTCACCCAGGGCAATCCTCACACAGACAAGCGGGAGCTGCTGATCATGGGGGGCGGTCTGGGCCTGATGCCCCGGGGTGACCGGTTCTATCAACAGCTGGATGCCCTGCCCAACGTCCACGTGACCATCCTCACCGGACGCAACGAGAAGCTGTATCATCGCCTTCACGGGAAGTACCAGAATATTGAGGTGGTGGGTTTCACCACCCAGGTGGATCAGTATATGGCTCGGGCCCACCTGATGCTGTCCAAGCCTGGTGGCATCACCGTCTTTGAGGCCATTGCCAGCCGCCTGCCCATGCTGGTGTGGGCGCCCTTTTTGGAGCAGGAGCGGGAGAACGCCCGGTTTTTGCTGGATGCCGGTATGGCTCGCCTGGCGGATAAGGAGGAAGACGCCTGCCTGTATGCCATTGAGAGTACGTTGTACCACCAGGCGGGGCTGGATGAGATGCGCTCTGCCATGGAGCGGGTGGCAGACACCATGTGCCGGGCAGCGGTGTGTGCGCTGGTAGAGCAGCTGGCGGGAGAGAAGGTGGACGGATGAAGTTGACCAGCAAAAAACAACTGGTGTGGTTTGGGGTCATGGCCCTGCTGCTGGTGGGTACCGCCTACACCATCTTGGGACAGCAGTCTCCCGGAGAGCTGGCAGGGGCCATAGCCCGGGCCAACTGGGGCGTTTTGCTGCTGGCTCTGCCGGTGATGGGGGCGTTCATCGCCTGTGAGGCCACAGCCACCCGGCTGGTGCTGGGGGCTTTGGGCTGCGCCCGCCCCTGGCGCAGGTGCTATTTTTACTCGTGTACCGGGTTCTTTTTCAGCAATGTAACCCCTTCTGCCACCGGCGGTCAGCCCGCCCAGGTGTACTACATGAGCCGGGACGGGGTACCGGTGGTGTCTGGCGCCATGGATATGCTGCTGGTGAGCATTGGCTACCATACAGCGGTGGTGGGCTATGCCCTGGCCGCTTTGTACTTTGGTCGCCACCTGCTGGAACAGTTGGGCGGCCAGGTGGGGCTGCTCATTGGGGTGGGGCTGTCTATATTCGTAGGTCTCAATGCGGCTATGATTCTGCTGCTCTTTCTGCCCGGCCCCGCCCGACGGCTGGGGGTGTGGGGCATTGCCCTGGCCTGCCGCCTGGTGAGGCGTCTGGATCGGGCCGAGTTGGAGGACAAGCTGGAGGGAGTGTTGGAGCAGTACCGCCGGGGTGCAAGGGTCATTGCCCGCAATCCCCTGGTGTTGGTGGCAGTGGTGGCGCTCAGCGGGGTCCAGCTGGGCTGCTCCTACCTGGTGCCCTACCTGGTGTACCGCTCCTTTGGCCTGTCCGGCATGGGGCTGTTAGAGGTGGCCGCACTCCAGGTGCTGTGCACCGTGGCGGTGGGATTTTTGCCCCTGCCCGGCTCTGCCGGAGCGGCGGAAGGGGTGTTTTTGCGCACCTTCCTGGCGGTGTTCGGCCCGGGGCTGGTGGCTCCTGCCATGATCCTCACCCGGACAGTGAGCTGCTACTTTGTGCTGCTGGTGACGGGATGCGTGACCCTGGTGGGGCATCTGCGGCTCCAGGGGGCGGGGAGAAATGCGAAAACCCCTTGCAATCCCATGCAGGGTGTGGTATCATAGACAATACTTGTAAGGGCATTTGCGCCCATTTTTAGACTGTGACCGAAAGGATTGAATTCCATGTCCACTCCCGTGCTGATTGTTTCTATCATCTATTTTGTGGTGGCTCTGGCCCTCATCGCCATCGTGATGCTCCAGTCCGGCAAGAGCGCTGGTCTGTCTGGTGCCATCTCCGGCGCCGCTGACACCTTCCTGTCCAAGAACAAGGCCAAGACCGCTGATGCCCGCATGGCCAAGATGACCAAGTGGGTGGCCATCGTGTTCCTGGTGCTCACCATGGTGCTCAGCCTCATCTAATTTCCAGCACAAAAAATCCCTGACCAATCGGTCAGGGATTTTTTTGTCTGCTCAAGGGGGCTGTGTGTGCAGGTTTTCCAGCCTGGTTAGCTCCGCAGAACACGGTAATAAGAAGTGAGAACAGTCCAAGGGCGGGAGAAATGGATGATTTCTCCTGCCCTTGGGCTTAATTTGTCATTTCTTTGTCAGCAGCCCTGCCACTGTGCGCACCGGGGCATACAGCACCGCTGCCACCGGCCACACCAGCCAGGTGCGCCCCCAATCCATGGTCCAAAAGCTCCAGCCCAGGTAGACGGCCAGCACCAGGCCCCAGTAGATGGTGGCCAGGGGGCTGTTTTCCTCCTGCTTGTGCGCCCGGGTGTAGTCCCCGGTCTCCAGCAGGCGCTGAAAGCTGCCGGCGATGATACAGGTGCGCACCAGCAGGAACACCCCCACAGCCACAAATACGAACATGAGCACCAGACCTGTGATGACGGCCATGCCGTCCTCATTGATGGCTGCCCCCACCATCAGGGGCACCAGGCTGAGGATGCACAGGGTGATACCCACCACCAGCAGCATCAGGTGGGTGGGCTGGTATTGCTCTTGGCGCTTTTTTACCACCCCGTCCACCCCGTAGGCCAGCTCCACAGGCTGACTGTCCAAATGCTCATAGGGGGACAGGCGGCTGCCAAAGAAGAGAAACAGTGCCACGGCGGCGGCCACCATCACCAGCATCACGGTCAGGCCTACGCCGCCTGCCAGAGGCTCGGACAAGGTGAACCGGCCCTCCTCACTGGACAGACCGCCCAGGTAGATGAGGGGGGCGGGGGAGAGGATGCACAGGGCTACCCCCAGGGCGATTTTGCTGGCCACTGCCTTTGCGGTATCCAGATAGGTGTTGGCCTGCTCCAGGGTGATGCGCTGCACCGGGGGCTGGGGGACATCCAAAATGGGGGCGGGCTCCGGCTCCCCTTGGGGTAGCTCGGGCTCCATCTCGTCCCGCAATAGGTAGTCGGTACTCACATCAAACAGCTGGCTGAGCCGCAGGATTTTGTCCAGGTCAGGGATGGAGCTGCCGCTCTCCCACTTGGACACTGCCTGCCGGGACACCCCCAGCTGGTTTGCCAGCTCCTCTTGAGACCATCCGGCTTTCTTTCTCAGATTCATGATCTTGTCGGCCAATATCATCGTTGTGCCTCCCATCGGCTTTTGATGGCTGAATGATAGCAGATCTTCCGGTTGCCTGCCACCAAGAGGAGCTGGAAATGTGTCAACTGGCGGTTGCGGCGGTGGTTTTTGGGCGATTTACCACTGGGTCAGTTCCAGATACAGATCCTTGTACTGCCGGGCGGAGTTCTCCCAAGACACGTCCTTGGCCATGTCCCGCTGCACCACCTCGTCCCAGTGGTAGCGGTTGGTGAAGTACTCGGTCTTGGCCCGGTTGATGGCATCCAGCAGCAGACCTGCGTCATACCGATCAAAGGTGAAGCCGTTGCCGCCGCCGGAGAAGCTGTTGTAGGGCTCCACGGTGTCCTTGAGCCCGCCGGTCTCCCGGACGATGGGCAGGGTGCCGTAGTGCATGGCGTTGAGCTGGGTCAGGCCGCAGGGCTCAAAGCGGGAGGGCACCAGCAGGGCATCGGCACCGGCGTAGATGCGATGGGCCCGGGCCTCATCGTACTGGATGCAGGCGCAGAAGGTGCCCCGGTGGGCGTTCTCATAGTAGCGGAAGGTGTCCTCATACTCCTTGTCGCCGGTGCCCAGCACCACCACCTGGGTGTTGCCGTCCAGCACCTGGGGGATGACAGCACTGACCAGATCCAGGCCCTTCTGGTTGGTGAGCCGGGAGATGAGGCCAATGACGAACTTGCCCTCGTCCTGCTCCAGCCCCAGCTCCCGCTGCAGGGCCAGCTTGTTGGCCATCTTGTGCTCCAGCACGTTGCCCAGGTCGTAATTCTCCGCCAGGGCGGGGTCGGTGGCGGGGTTCCACATATCGTAGTCAATGCCGTTGACAATACCACGGAGTTTGCCGCTGTGGTAGCGCAGGTGGCCATCCAAGTGCTCCCCGTACTCAGCGGTCTGGATCTCACCGGCGTAGGTGCCGCTGACGGTGGTGACACGGTCGGCGTAGGCGATGCCGCCCTTGAGCATGTTGGCATCCTGATAGCCATCCTTCAAAGCCCCCATCTGGAACACCTCGTTGGGCAGGCCAGACCAGTAGCGGATGGTGGGGATGTTGTAAATGCCCTGGAAGCGCAGGTTGTGGATGGTGAGGATGGAGCGGGCGTGGCCCACGGGAGAGTCCTTGAACAGGGTGCGCAGGTACACGGGCACCAGACCTGCCTGCCAGTCGTGGCAGTGGACGATGTCGGGGATCCAGTTCATGTAGTTCAGAGCAGCCAGAGCGGCCTTGCTGAAGAAACAGTACTTGGGAATGTCGTCCACCAGGTTGGTGTAGGGGTTGCCCGAGGAGAAGAACTCCTGGTTGTCGATGAAGTCGTACACCACACCGTCGCAGATGTACTCCATGATGCCCACATAGTAGTTGCGGCCGGTGTTGCCCAGATCCATGTAAAATTCACCCCGGTATACCATCTGGTCCTGGTACTTCTGGGGGATGCAGGCGTAGCGGGGCAGAATCACCCGCACGTCACAGTTGAGACGGGCCAGCTGGCGGGGCAGGGCGTACATCACGTCCCCAAGACCGCCGGTCTTGACAAAGGGATGACATTCGGAACCAATGAATGCGATGCTTCTCCGGGGCAGCTGAGACATATCAAACATAGGCGTGGCCTCCTCCACAACAGATGCAGTTTCCTCCACAACGGGGGTGGTTTCTTCGGCAACGGGTGCAGTTTCTTCCACAACGGGGGCGGGCTTGGCTTTGGCGGTGGTTTTCTTGGCTTTCGGGGTGGTAGTCTTTTTTGCTGCGGGCTTTTTCTCCGCCATGGGAGCGGCTTTCTTCTCCGCCACAGGCTCGGCCTTTTTTTCGGCAGCAGGAGCGGCTTTCTTCTCCGCCACAGGCTCAGGCTTTTTCTCCACCACAGGAGCAGCCTTTTTCTCCGCCGCAGGCTCGGCCTTTTTTTCAGCAGCAGGAGCAGCCTTTTTCTCGGCCACAGGCTCGGGCTTTTTCTCCACCACAGGAGCAGCCTTTTTCTCCGCCGCAGGCTCGGCCTTTTTTTCAGCAGCAGGGGCCGCTTTCTTCTCCGCCACGGGAGCGGGTTGGGCCTTGGGGGACTGAGCCTGCTTGGGGGTAGGCTCCTTGGGTACAGCCACGGGGGCGGCCTTCTCCACGGCGGGGGCAGCTGCCTGCTGGGGCACTTCCGCCTGCTTGGCCGCAGGCATAGACGCAGCCACAGGAGCGGGAGCCACTGCGGTGGGGACTTTTTTCGGGGCGGCGGGCTTTCTTGCAGCCCGCTGTTTTTTTGCGGAACTTGCCTTTCGTTGAGCCATCATGAATCTTCCTTTCACCTAATTATATGGTATATATCATATCTATATCATCACTGGCCCGGATCCATGCCGCCTGCGGGGCGGCAGAAGTGCGAGGCGGGTCTTTGGTGATTTCTCCATGATTATGCCTGAAGCTGCTCAGGGGGGCGGTACTGGAGCGCCTCGGCCAGGTGGTGGGGCTGAATATTTTCCGCCCCGTCCAGGTCTGCCACGGTGCGGGCCACCCGGAGAATGCGGTCATAGCTGCGGGCGGTCAGCCCCAGTTTCTCATAGGCCCTCCGGATCATGGCCTCACAGGCATCATCCAGCTGGCAATAGGCTTTCAACTCCTGGGGCCCCATATGGGCGTTGCAGGCGGGGCCGTTGGGCCCGAAACGGGCAATTTGAATGGCACGGGCGGCGTTGACCCTGGCCCGAATCTCCGCCGAGGACTCAGCGGGAGCGGCCCGGCCCACCAGCTCGTCATACTCCAGAGCGGGAACGTCCACACAGATGTCGATGCGATCCAGCATAGGCCCAGAGATACGGCTTTGGTAGCGCCGCACCGCCTGCTCGGAACAGGTACACCGCCCCGAGGGGTGGCCGTACCAGCCGCATTTGCAGGGATTCATGGCGCACACCAGCATAAACCGGCTGGGATAGGTCACCGAGCCGGAGGCTCGGGTGATCTGGGTCTTGCCGTCCTCCAAGGGCTGGCGCAGCACCTCCAGCACGTCGGCGTGAAACTCGGGCAGCTCATCCAGAAACAACACCCCGTTGTGGGCCAGGGAGATCTCGCCGGGGCGCAGGCTGGCGCTGCCCCCGGCCATGCCCACCGGTGAAATGGTGTGGTGGGGGGCACGGAAGGGGCGGCGGAGCACCATGGGGTGCTCCTTGGAGGTCAGGCCCATCACCGAGTAGATCTCGGTGCAGGCCAGGGCCTCCTCCCGGGTCAGGTCGGGAAGGATGGAGGGCAGGCGCTTGGCCATCATGGACTTACCTGCCCCGGGGCTGCCGGTCATCAAAATATGGTGTCCCCCGGCGGCGGCCACTTCCAGAGCCCGCTTAGCCCCCTCCTGACCCTTCACGTCGGCAAAGTCCGGCCCGGTGGGCAGGGTCTCCGGTGGGGTCCAGGGCTGGGCAGGGGAGATGAGGGACTCTTTGCGCAGGTGAGCGCACAGCTGGGACACCGATTCCACCCCGTACACCTCCAGCCCCTGGGCCAGGGTGGCCTCGGGGGCATTGTCGGCGGGGACAAACAGCCTGCGGATGCCGCAGCGTACCGCAGCCAAGGCCATGGGCAGCACCCCGGACACCGGACGCAAGGCCCCGGACAGGGACAGCTCACCCAGGAAGGCGGCGTCGGCGTATCCCTTCAAAGGCAGCTGGCCGCTGGCGGAGAGAATGCCCAGCAAAATGGGCAGGTCGTACACGGTGCCCATCTTCTTGCGGTCAGCGGGGGCCAGATTCACCGTAATGCGGGAGACAGGGAAGTCATAGCCGCTGGAGCGAATGGCCGAGCGCACTCGTTCCCGGGATTCTTTCACCGCTGTATCGGGCAGACCCACCACATCAAAGGCAGGCAGACCACTGGAGAGGGCACACTCTGCCGTCACCGGATAGCCGTAGGTGCCGTGAAGACCCAGGGAGAGCAGATTACACACCATAGAGGGCAAAACCTCCTTGTGAAAAAAGTAACGTAAATTCTTTTTTATCTATCATACCACGGGGGTTTGTTCGGCGCAAGGTGTCTTATTCTCATTGGCGGAGGCCAGGTGAGACGGTGTGTGAGAATTTACAAGAAAAAATGGAATTATTCATTGAATTTATAGGGGAAATGTGGTAGACTGAGGTGTATTCGGAATTTGGATGTCTCAGCTCTTTGCTGAGAAACAAAAGGAGGAAACGAAAATGGCACGTAAGTTCAAAACTATGGACGGCAACACCGCTGCCGCTCACGTGTCCTACGCATTCACAGAGGTTGCGGGTATTTACCCCATCACTCCGTCCAGCCCCATGGCTGACAATGTGGATCAGTGGGCCGCTGCTGGCCGGAAGAACATCTTCGGCCAGACCGTGAAGGTTGTGGAGATGCAGTCCGAGGCTGGTGCTGCCGGTACCGTCCACGGCTCTCTGGCCGCTGGCGCCCTGACCACCACCTACACCGCATCCCAGGGTCTGCTGCTGATGATCCCCAACATGTACAAGATTGCCGGTGAGCTGCTGCCCACCGTGTTCCATGTCTCCGCCCGTACTGTGGCCAGCCATGCTCTGAACATCTTTGGCGATCACTCCGACGTTATGGCCTGCCGCCAGACCGGCTTTGCCATGCTGTGTGAGTCCAACCCCCAGGAGGTTATGGACCTGGCTGCTGTGGCTCACCTGGCTACCCTGAAGAGCCGTGTCCCCTTCATCAACTTCTTCGACGGCTTCCGTACCTCTCACGAGATCCAGAAGGTGGCCGTGTGGGATTACGAGGACCTGGCTGAGATGTGCGATATGGACGCTGTGGCCGCTTTCCGTGCCCGCGCCCTCAACCCCGATCACCCCGTGATGCGTGGTTCTCACGAGAACGGCGACATCTTCTTCCAGCACCGTGAGGCCTCCAACGCCTACTATGATGCTGTCCCCGAGATCGTCGAGGAGTACATGGGCAAGGTCAACGAGAAGCTGGGCACCAACTACCAGCTGTTCAACTACTACGGCGCTGCCGATGCTGACCGTGTCATCGTGGCTATGGGCTCCATCTGCGACGTGGCCGAGGAAGTCATCGACTACCTGAACGCTCACGGCGAGAAGGTTGGTCTGGTGAAGGTGCGTCTGTATCGTCCTTTCCGTGCCGACAAGCTGCTGGCTGCCATCCCCGCCACCTGCAAGGAGATCGCTGTGCTGGACCGCACCAAGGAGCCCGGCGCTCAGGGCGAGCCTCTGTACCTGGACGTGGTGACCGCTCTGGCCAACGCCGGCCGCACCGACATCCGTGTCATCGGCGGTCGTTACGGCCTGGGCTCCAAGGACACTCCCCCCGCCAGCGTCTTCGCTGTGTATGAGGAGATGACCAAGGCTGAGCCCAAGCGTCTGTTCACTCTGGGCATCAAGGACGACGTCACTCACCTGTCTCTGGAGGAGAAGCCCTCTCCCAACACCGCTGCCGAGGGCACCATCGAGTGCAAGTTCTGGGGTCTGGGCGGCGACGGTACCGTGGGCGCCAACAAGAACTCCATCAAGATCATCGGCGACCACACCGACAAGAACGTGCAGGCTTACTTCCAGTACGATTCTAAGAAGACCGGCGGCGTGACCATTTCCCATCTGCGCTTCGGCGACAAGGCCATCCGCAGCCCCTACTACATCAACAAGGCTGACTTCGTGGCCTGCCACGTGCCCAGCTACATCACCAAGGGCTTCCCCATCGTCCGTGACGTTAAGCCCGGCGGCGTGTTCCTGGTCAACTGCCAGTGGAACTTCGACGAGCTGAACCATCACCTGGATGCCGCTTCCAAGCGCTACATCGCTCAGAACAACATCCAGCTGTACATGATCAACGCCATCGACCTGGCCATCGAGATCGGTATGGGCAAGCGCACCAACACCATTCTCCAGTCCGCCTTCTTCGCTCTGGCCAACGTCATGCCCCAGGAGGACGGCATCCGCTACATGAAGGAAGCTGCCACCAAGTCCTACCTGAAGAAGGGCCAGGACGTGGTCGACATGAACCACAAGGCCATCGACCTGGGCGCCACCGCTTTCGTCAAGGTGGACGTGCCCGCCGACTGGGCTACCGCTGAGGACGCTCCCGCCGCCCACAACTACGAGGGTAAGGCCGAGCTGGTGGCTCAGGTGGAGAACATCATGGAGCCCGTCAACAAGATGGACGGCGACTCCCTGCCCGTGTCCAAGTTCGTGGACTGCGTGGACGGTACCTTCCAGCAGGGCGCTTCCGCCTACGAGAAGCGCGGCGTGGCCGTCACCGTGCCCGCCTGGAACGAGGCTACCTGTGTGCAGTGTAACCAGTGCTCCTACGTCTGCCCCCACGCCACCATCCGTCCCTTCGCTCTGACCGAGGAGGAGGCCGCTGCTGCCCCCGCCGGTGCTCAGATTGTGGACATCAAGGCCGGCAAGGGCAAGGGCGTGTACAAGTACTCCCTGGCCGTGTCCGCTCTGGATTGTATGGGCTGCGCCGTGTGCGTGGGCGTGTGTCCCACCAAGAGCCTGACCATGGTGCCCATGGAGCAGATGCTGACCAAGCAGCCCGCCTTCGACTACATGGTTGCCAAGGTTGCTCCCAAGAAGGACATGGAGTCCGTGGCCAACGTCAAGGACAGCCAGTTCAAGCAGCCCCTGCTGGAGTTCTCTGGCTCCTGCGCTGGCTGTGCCGAGACCTCCTATGCCCGCCTGGTCACCCAGGTCTGCGGCGACCGTATGTATGTGTCCAACGCCACCGGTTGTTCCTCCATCTGGGGCGGCCCCGCTGCTACCTCTCCCTACTGCACCAACGCCGAGGGCAAGGGTCCCGCTTGGGCCAACTCCCTGTTCGAGGACAACGCCGAGCACGGCCTGGGCATGCTGGTTGGTGTCAAGCAGCGTCGTGAGAAGCTGGTTGAGGTCGTCACCGGTCTGACCTGCGCTGACTGCGCCAGCGACGAGCTGAAGGCTGCTGCCGCTGAGTGGCTGGCCAAGCGTGACGAGGGCGAGGGTTCCAAGGAGCCTTCCGCCAAGCTGCTGGAGCTGGCTAAGTCCTGCGACTGCGACGCTTGCCGTCAGGTCGTGGAGATGTCCGACCTGCTGGTGAAGAAGTCCGTGTGGATCTTCGGCGGCGACGGCTGGGCTTACGACATCGGTTACGGCGGTCTGGACCACGTCCTGGCTTCCGGCGAGGATGTCAACGTCTTCGTCTTCGACACTGAGGTGTACTCCAACACCGGCGGACAGGCTTCCAAGTCCACCAACATCGGCCAGGTGGCTCAGTTCGCCGCTGCCGGTAAGACCGTGGGCAAGAAGAGCCTGTCTGAGATCGCCATGCAGTACGGCTACGTCTACGTGGCTCAGGTTGCCATGGGCGCCAACCCCAACCAGACTCTGGCTGCCATCCGTGAGGCCGAGGCCTATCACGGCCCCTCCCTCATCATCGGCTATGCTCCCTGCGAGATGCACTCCATCAAGGGCGGCATGACCAACTGCCAGGCTGAGATGAAGCGTGCTGTGGATTGCGGCTACTGGAACCTGTTCCGCTACAATCCCACCCTGAAGGAAGAGGGCAAGAACCCCTTCACCCTGGACTCCAAGGCTCCCGCTGGCGGCTATCAGGAGTTCCTGATGAACGAGGCTCGCTACTCCTCCCTCACCCGCTCCTTCCCCGAGCGCGCCAAGGATCTGTTCGAGAAGAACGAGAAGGCCGCTATGGAGCGCTGGGAGCACCTGCAGAAGCTCATCGAGCTGTACGCTCAGTAATTTACTTCCCAAGCGCAAAAGGACGCAGCCACCGGCTGCGTCCTTTTTTTGTCTAATGAAAACCCCCGGCTGTGCCGGGGAGTTCAAAAAAAGCTTTAGCGTTCCATATGAAGAAAAAACTCCTTTTGATACAATAAGAGTGCGGTCTGCCAA
>NZ_JACSNZ010000057.1 GCF_016902575.1 Pseudoflavonifractor capillosus
GAGTTGGGAGAACTCCAATTTGCGCATCATATTTGCCGTTATTCCCCAAACTATGACCAGAACCCCTGTTTTCGCTCAATGAAAACAGGGGTTCTTCGACAGTCTGAAAGCTGGACAGAACATGTGTTCTGTCCAGCTTTTTCACTTATTGAAACCAGCTGCTTTCTCGGCTGTCCATGACATCCAGAGCAGCGCTGAGCATCTCGGCGGCTTCACCCCGGGTGAGGGTATCAGAGAGGGCTGCGCCGGGGGCCACCACGTCCAAGGCCTCCAGGTTGGCCACAGACTGGCTGGCCCAGGCGGGGATCTCCTGGCTCACTGAAGTGGTGTGGACGGGGATGTCTGTGGTGCACAATAGCCCCTCCAACATGACAGCTGCCTCCAGCTCCGTGATGGGGTCAGAGGGGGAGAATACCACTTGGCCGTCCTCGTTTTGTTCGCCCAGTCCTGTCCCTTGCATCACAGCGGCGGAGACATATCCCTTGGCCCAGGCTGAGATATCGGCATCATCATAGAATCCGGTGGCTGAGATGTCCTCCAGAGGCTGTGTCTGAGTCACTGCCATGGACAGCACCAGAAATTCTTCCCGGGTGAAGGGCTGATCGGGATCAAAGTAGGCCACGCCTGCCATTTGTCTGCCCACATAGATGCCCTCTTCAGCCAGACGCATGGCTGCATAGTGGGCGGGATCTCCGTCCAGATCCGCATAGGAGACCCCACAGGTGGGCACTGAGATGGTCACCTCCACGGTGGCAGGCTCCGAGGTGTTGCCCATGCTGTCGATGGCCACATAGGAGAAGACGTCGGAGCCCTTTTTGTTCTCATAGGGGGTGTACCAGAAGGTGGAGGAGTCCTTCTCATCCTGGGTCACCTGGCCCCGGGCGGGGCTGTCCACCACCTGATAGGTGAGCAGATCACCCTCGGGGTCTACGGCGGAGAAAGTGCTGGTGATGGCGATGTCCTGGTAAGTGGATAGGGTAAGATTCTGCGCCACAGGGGCGGCATTTTCCTGGCCGGTGCTGACGGTGGTGACCACGGCGGCGGACACCGGCATGGTCAGGGCCCCTGCCAGCAGCAGGCACAAAAAGGGAAGTCGGTATTTCACAAGAGGGTGCCTCCTTGCTCAGAGTTGATATCTCTAGCATGCACCCAGCTGTGAAAAATATTCGATCAATTTCGGTCTTTCAGCCAGCTGGGCAGGGGACGCATTTTGATGCCGGACACCATGCCCATGGCCACAAACAAGGTGATGGTGGAGGAGCCACCATAGCTGAAAAAGGGAAGGGTCAAGCCGATGACCGGGGCCATGTACAGACACATTCCCACGTTGAGAATGGTCTGGATCATAAGCATAGCCGCAATGCCCATGGCGATGTAGGCGGACATATGGCTTTTGGCCTGCCTGGATACCCATACGCAGCGAAGGATAATGGCAAAGAGCAGAGCCAGCACTGCGCAGCAGCCCAGAAGCCCCAACTCCTCCCCGCACACGGCGAAGATGAAGTCGGTGTGCCGGGCCGGAAGGGTCTGAGAGAGGGCGGATTGGGTCTGCTTGCCGTTGAGATAGCCCATACCGGTGATTTGTCCGGAGCCGATGGCCAGCAGGGAACGGCTCTGCTGCCAGCCTCGACCCAGGGGGTCCAAATCGTGGTCGAAGATCACCCGAAAGCGCATGATTCGGTAGTCCGTCCAGAACTTGGTGTGGGGGAGTACGAAGTTCCATAAAAGCACCACACAGGCCACCAAAGGAATACCCACGCCCAGGAACCAACGCTTCTGAACGCCTCCAACCCAAGCCATAATCACAAATATGAACAAGTAGACCAGCACCATGCCGTAGTCTCCGGACACCGCCGCCAAGAGCCCGGCAAAGAGAAAGGTCAAAGCCACATATTTGGCGATGGAGACAAAGCGGCTCACGCCGAAGGAGCGCTGGTGATGAATGAGCCAGGCCAACACGCAGATGTAGGCCAGCTTAGCCATCTCGCCGGGCTGAAAGCCGGTGGACAGACCGGGGAGAAAGACCCAACTGCGGTTGCCGGTTCCGTCGTCCCGGCCAAAGGGCAGCAGGAGCAGGATGACTGCAAGCCCAACCACCAGAAATACCTTCCACCATTTTTCCAGGAGAAATTCCACATCCACAAAGGTGATGAACATGTAGATGACGATACCCAAGCAGAGAAATATGGATTGCTTCAAGGGATAATTATGGAGGGATGGGTCAAATCGGGTTGCGCTGTACACCAGTACGATGCCAAAGAGATTGGCACACACGCACAGGGCGAGGAGCAGCACATCCCCCTTTTTGAAAAAATCTCGAAGGTTATCCATGAGGTACATGGGCACCCTCCTCTCATAAAATGGGAAAACGCACAATGCAAAGATTAGTATAGCACATATGGCCGGGGTGTGCTATACTGTTCTGAAAGAGTTTTACAAGTTGAGGTGAAGGACTATGCAGATGATTACCCACAGCCCGGAAGAGACCAGGGCGTTGGGCCGTGCATTGGCAAAAGCTCTCTGGGGCGGCTCTGTGGTGGCATTTACCGGAGATCTGGGGGCGGGGAAAACCGCATTCGTCTCTGGAATGGCAGAGGGATTGGGCGTGGAGGAACGGGTGACCAGCCCCACCTTTACCATCGTCAACGAGTACGAGGGAGGGCGGCTGCCCCTGTTCCACTTCGACATGTATCGGCTGGGCAGCGCCGACGAGCTGTTCCACATTGGCTGGGAGGATTACCTGGCTCGGGGCGGCGTGTGCGCCGTGGAGTGGAGCGAGAATGTGGAGGAGGCCCTGGACGAGGACACTGTGCGGGTGGACATCTCCCGGGGCGACGATGAGAACACCCGAGTCATCACCATTGAGGGGGTAGAGGTATGAAGATTTTGGCGCTGGAGACTTCTGCTGTCACCGCTTCGGTGGCGGTGTGCGAGGACGAGAAGCTGCTGGGGCAGTGTTTTCAAAATAGCGGCCTGACCCATTCTGTGACCCTGATGCCCATGGTGAGTCAGCTGCTGGACAACGTGGGCCTGACTCTTCACGACATGGACGTGGTGGCTGTGGCCGCCGGGCCTGGCTCCTTCACCGGGGTGCGCATTGGCGTGGCGGCGGCCAAGGGTCTGGCCTGGCCGGAGGGGAAGCCCTGTGCGGCCTGCTCTACCCTGGAGTCCATGGCGTGGCAGTGCGCTCATATGGAGGGAGAGATCTGCGCTGTGATGGATGCACGGCGCAATCAGGTCTATGCCGCCCGGTTCCTGGCCCACGGCGGGGAGCTGACCCGACTGAGTGAAGATGCCGCCATTGGTCTGGAGCAGCTGGCGGAAGAACTTGAAAAATCAGACAATGCGAAATTTCTCGTTGGAGACGGCGCTGGTTTGTGTTATAATTTCCTGAGAGAGCGGGGAATATCCACCCAGGTCATGCCGCCCCACCTGGTCTATCAGACTGCTTGGGGCGTGGCCCGTGCAGGGCTGGAGCTGGCCCGCCGCAATGAGCTGGTCTCTGGGGCTGCTATGGCGCCCCAGTACCATCGACTGAGCCAGGCAGAACGGGAACGACTGGCCCAGGGAAAATCTTTGACGAAATGACCGATAAAAGAAAAGGGGTTTGACGATTATGGAAAAAGTACACGTTTTGGACCATCCTCTGTTGCAGCACAAACTGTCTATCCTCCGTGACAAGAACACCGGTGTGAAGGACTTCCGCAGCATCGTCTCTGAGATTGCAGGGCTGATGTGCTACGAGGCCACCCGGGATCTGCCTTTGGAGGATGTGACCATTGAGACCCCCGTGGCCACCGGTACCTTCAAGATGCTCTCCGGCAAGAAGCTGGCCGTGGTGCCCATTCTCCGGGCTGGCCTTGGTATGGTGGACGGCATTTTGAACCTGATCCCCTCTGCCAAGGTGGGACACATCGGCCTGTATCGTGACCCCGAGACTCTGGCTCCCGTGGAGTACTACTGCAAGATGCCCAGCGACATCGCCGACCGGGATGTCATCGTGCTGGATCCCATGCTGGCCACCGGCGGTTCTGCTGCTGCTGCCATCACCTTCCTCAAGGGCTACGGCTGCAAGCATATCAAGCTGATGAACGTGTTGGCCGCCCCCGAGGGCATTGCCTGCATCCAGAAAGAGCACCCCGACGTGGAGATCTACGTAGCGGGTCTGGATGAGAAGCTCAACGACCATGGCTATATTGTGCCCGGTCTGGGTGATGCCGGAGACCGTATTTTCGGCACCAAGTAATTGATACAAAACCAAAAAATCTCGGACCTGTCAGCAGGTCCGAGGTTTTTTCATAGAATAGCTGAGAAAAGAAAAAGGACATCCAATTTGGATGTCCTTTTGGTGCGCGAGGCGGGAGTCGAACCCGCACGCCCTTGCGAGCACTGGCACCTGAAGCCAGCGAGTCTACCAATTCCACCACTCGCGCAAGCGGTGTGTCGCCCGTAGCGACAAGAGATATATTATCACGGGTTGTCCTGTTTGTCAACAGCATTTTTCAAAAAATGATGATTTTTTTGTGTTGACAAATGAGACACCGTGAGCTATAATAAACAGGCTTGAGATATGCGGATGTGCTGGAACTGGTAGACTGGCTAGCTTGAGGTGCTAGTGGCTCATGGCCGTACGGGTTCGAGTCCCGTCATCCGCACCACATGAAAAATCCCGGAAATCGTTGCGCTGCAACGGTTCCGGGATTTCGTTTTTTCGCCCACCCCTCTGTTTGGTCGTTGTTTGGTCGTTACGCCCTCAAAAACGGCCCAATGTGTCCAACTTGGACACAGGAAAGAGCGGGGCAGCGGTCGTTATTTGACCAGCTGCACCCGCTCCCAGGTGGTGATATTATGCGCTGCCTCTGGCCTTGCGCTGCCCGCCAAAGTCCAGGGCGGCGGCTACGGCCTCCCCTGCCTTGGCCTGGGCCTCTGCGAAGGTGTGGGCGTAGATGTTGAGGGTGGTAGTTACCTGGGAGTGTCCCAGGGATGCGGAGACGGTGCGCACGTCTGCGCCGCTGCTGATCAGCAAAGAGGCGTTGAGATGTCGGAACTGGTGAACGCCTAGAAACCGCTGCCCGGTGTCCTGGCAAAAGCCTTGCAGCCAGTGGTATGGAGTGTTGGGGTGCATCGGCTCCCCAAAGGCGTTGACAAAGAGCCGCTGGGTGTCGTGCCACTGATCGCCCAGCATAAGCCTTTCCTGGGCCTGTGCGGCCCGGTGCTTGCGCAGCACATCAAAGACCACGGCGGGCAGCTTTAGGGTGCGCTGGCTCTGCACGGTCTTGGTGGTGTCGGTGAATGTCCCCCGCTCCTTTAGGTACTGGCTGGTGCGCCGGATGCGTACCATGCAGTTTTCAAAATCCAGGTCTGGCCACTCCAGGCCCAGCAGCTCCCCACGGCGAAAGCCCCCGTAGATAGCCAGGACGAAGAAAGCCCGGTATTTGGTGGGGGCGTTGTCCAGGCTCTCCAGGAAGGTTTGTGCCTCCTCCAGGGTGTAGCACTCTTTCTCTGTGCGCTCTGTGGGCGGCAAGGTCACATTCTGGGCGGGGTTATGCTGTATCATACCCATGCGCACGGCGTACCCCAGGACGGAGGAGACAAAGCCGTGATAGTTGCGTATGGTCTTGGGTGACAGAGTTACTTTTGCCGCTTCTGTCTCAAAGAGGGCGGCATAGTCCATGCCCAGGGCCTGGGCCAGCTTCTTGGCAGAGGGCATGGAGACGGATTCGCCTCGGCAAGCACTGGAGACTGTGGAGCGGCTGAGACCGGCTCGGACGGCTAAATCCTTCTGTAAGATCTCCCGCTCCCCCAGAAGGGCAACCAGATCGACCTTGGAGCGGGCGTGGCTCTCCCGCTGGCTGATACCCGGCTTCCCCAGGTCGTTGATAAAGGATTGAATGTGCCGGGGTGTCAGCTTGTCCAGCCGGATATGACCCAGGGCGGCATAGGTGCGCTCCTCCATCTGATGGAGGCGGGCCACGCTGCGGGGCCGTAGGTTTGGCTCTGCGTACTCCTCAAACCACCCCTTGCAAAAGGTCTCGAATTTGACCGCACCGCCCCAGCCCTGCCCGGAGCATTGCTCCTGGAATAATACCGCTTGGCGTTGCAGTTCCTTTTCAATCTGTTTGGGGGTCATGCCCGGAGCGGGTTTCCAGGTGGTGGAGCGGGTGACTTGTTTCCCCTTGGCATCATAGCCGCAATAGGCACGGATGCGGTAGGTGTCTCCTCGTTTTGTGATGGTGGGCATGGTTTTACTCCTTCCCTTTCCCGGCCCTGTGTGGTACAATAGAAAGGCAAACAGGGCCTATATTAGCGTGTGGGGCTGTTGCGTTACCCGTCCCGGTGTTGGTAGCACCGGGGCGGTTTTTTATTTGGCACGATAATTCGGATTCAAATAAATATCTCTGACACTGCTCATTGCCAGCAACTTTCCTTCAAGGTTAAGGCGGTTTATGAGTAGTGCAATGTAATACTTGACATCAGCCGCTAGGGAACCATCATCTTGCAAAGGGGGGGCGATTAGTTTGTTTATTTCGGAAACAAGAAAATCATCTCCCAATTCAGATAGATACTCTGTTGATAGATTATCTATATTTCTGAGCTTTTGCAAATCATCTTCCGTCAAATCACCGGAATTAACAATCCGGTCAAATATCTCGTAAATTTCATCTGAGTAAAATTCGTATGGGTGGTTAGAAAGAAGACGATTTAGTGGAACATCTAGCGCCTCTGCAAATCGTTTTAACGTTTCGATTTTTGGCTTGCGTAAATTAGTCTCATACTGGCCCACCATTGATGCGGAAACGCCCAGTAAATTAGCAAATTCTTTTTGGGTTAACCCCTTCTCTTTTCTGAGTTGCCGTAGGCGTTGGCCTAGATCCATAACAGCACCACCTTTCATAGCTTGCTTTTACAATAGCATATGCAAAATAAAAAAACAAGCAAAAGTTAAAGTTTCTCTTGACACAAGCAAATGCTTGTTTTATTATTGACACAAGCAAATGCTAATATTCGTGAAAGTAGGTGACAATATGCGTGTTGACCGTGTGAAGTTTGCCACTGAGTTGGCAAAAGCAGACATGAACATTAAGCAGCTTGCGGAGCGGGCGGGGTTGTCCAGAGTGACAATTACATCCGTTAAGGGTGGCAAGTCCTGTTCCAAAACAACGGCGGAAAAATTGGCTGCTGGCTTAGGGGTTCAAGTACAAGACATCGTGCAAGAGGCTGGAAAATAGAAATGTGTCCAACTTGGACACATCACAGAGGAGGTAACACAATGGCAGCATTACCAAGGATGCGAAATGCAGAAGGCGTGATTGCAGAGCTGAAAGCCCAAGACCCGGGGACGAAGATCACGTTGAACTTCATCCGGGGCCTGATACGCAGCGGGGAAATTCCCGTTGTCCAGGCCGGGGTGCAGAAGCTGGTGAACCTGGATTTGGTCTTTGACTACCTGGCAAACCAGGGAACGGCCCAGCCCATCCGCTACAAGCCTCTGCCCGGGGAGAGGCCCAGGGCATGAGGGCGGCTTGTGAGTGTACCGCCCTGGCCCTGCTGCTGGGGCTGGCGGTGTGTGCGGATGGAATAACGGCCCTGCCTGGTGGCTGGTGGGTCTTGTATGGGGGGATTGCCCTGGCCTACATCGTGGGGCAGCTGCCCACCCTATGCCTTTTCATCCTGGAGCGGGCGCAGCCATTCCAACCCGCTCCCAAGAGCAAAAAGAAAACCGCCCCGGTGTTGCAGCACCAGAGCGGCAGAGTGAAAACCCATCACAGCAAATGACTAGGAGATTTCACGCCCCTATTTTACCGGGGCAGAAGGAGATTGTCAAATGGAAAAACTGAATATCAAGAGCGGCAAGCAGATTGCGGATCGTATTCGGGAGGCATTGGCCGGGATTGTTCCGGCTGACATTATGCGCTTCTACGGAGCGGAGAACTACGACACCGGGGAAGTCATGTTCTGTATGTCCATTTGGGACTTGGAAGAGAAGTATACCATGAATGACTTGAAGATCACCAGCGGCCGCCGGCTGGCTGCCAAGGTGAGGAAGGCCCTGGAGGGCATGGTGCCCGGTGATTCCATTGAATTTGTGGACGAGTTTGCCTATGGGGATATACACTTCTCCATGCGGTTCCTGGTACCCTCTATGGAGCTGCTGCGGGGCGAGAAAAGCCCCCGTGGGTGTGTCCCGGTCTCAGAGGTTCCCGGCCTGGTGGTCAAGGATGGCACGGCATACAGGGAGGCCGGTGGATGCTTGTTCCCGGTGGGCGGCGTTCTTCTCTGCAATGGGGTTGAGTGCATCCCAGGGCTTGGTGGAGACAAAGACCTTGATATATCAGGCCAACCCTGTGCATCGGGGCAAGCCTGCGGGAAATGAGAATACATAGACGGAGCGGGAGGGAATTTCCCACCCGCTCCCCAAAGGCAAGTGCATAACGGTGCCAGAGCCTGAGCCAGTCCTGGAGACCTCCAGGCAGGGCCTGAGCCAGAGCGAACAGTGAACGAGGGGTATAACACCCGCTCGTTGTGGGCTGTTGCTCTGGCTTTTTTTACAACCTGGCACAGATATGGAGGGGAACACATGGAGAGGACCAAAGAGGAATGGCAACGCTATAACATAAATCTGTCCTACAAGACCCTTGTGGGGCTGCTGGAGACCAACTTTCCAGAGGGGGCCTGTGTAATTACTCTGGACTACTGGAGGGACTATCCGGCTCCTGGGAAGCTGCGGGCAAGAGATCAATTCGTAGCCTGGAAAAGGTCAGCCAGGAGAAGGCTGGGAGCGGTATTCCCGCACATTTACGCCATGGGCTGGAACGAGAAAGGGGATAGGTACCCCATACACCGGGTCATTACTGCCCTGCCTGTGGCTTCTGCGGCCTTTGTTGCGGGGTACTGGGGGTATGGAGACCCGAAGGTTGAGACTGTGCCCAGGGAGGGCCTGGAGGCCCTGGCAAGGCTGATGATGCGGGAGGAACTGGAGAAGGGCCGTGTACGGGAGTTTAGAAAGCATACATGGGATTCTAATGGACTGGTGAGGCCGGGGAAGGCGGGGAAGAATGGCAAAGCGGAAAAAGACCATCATAGCGGGGAGCATTGTCAAGACGATTCTATACACGGCCCCGGAACCCAGGGACGGGGAGCGGGCCAGGGCTGAGAAGTCACGCATGACCAGCGCAGCTCAAAAGGCCATGAATGACAAGACCGCCCGTGGGCGGCTGGAAATGCTGCTGGCTGCAAACTTTGAAGGGCAAGACCTCTTTGTGACCCTGACATACCGGGACGCTGATCTACCAGCCAGACGGGCCGATGCAGTCAAGAACGTGCGCAAGTTCATCAAGCAGCTGCGGGCGCACCGTAGGGCCAGGGGCCAGGAGTTGAAGTATGTCTATACCACCGAGGGCAAGCACGGGGAGGGCCGCTTGCACCATCACCTGGTAATCAACGCCACGGAGCGGGACATAGAGACCATACGCAGCCTGTGGCCCTATGGGGACATGGTGGACATAGAGTATGTCGGGGCCAGAGATTATGAGGAGCTGGCCCGATACATGACCAAGGAGAGTGTGGAGGGCCGTCCTGTGGGGGCGCAGATGTGGACACGCAGCCGCAACCTGGAGCAGCCCATAGTGGAAACGTGCTTTGTGTCGGATGATACGGCCCTGGCTGCTCCCACAGATTGTACCGTATTGGAGCGGGAGGAGCGGGTGACCGGGTACGGCAGTTACAGTTACATAAAATACCGGGTGCCGCCCTGGAGGCGGCAGCAAATCCGCCACCAGAGGGCGGGCATAGAGGACAAGCCTGGGCCTCTATATCTGACTTGAAGCAGTATATAACTTTAGAACAGGGCGCATAGAAACAGCTGCAACGCCCTTGCGTGGCCCTTTGTTTCCGGGTAAGCTGTTGACGGGGGCAAAGATTCACACGCATGGGCGGGCGTGAGAGAATACAACCGGGGGTTTGAGCTATGAACAGAATTTCCAACGAACTGAAATGCAAAGTCACCACGGGGGTGGCGTGGGTCATGTGTCCGGTGTGCGGACACGGCAAGCTGCTGAAGCTGACCGGACAGACCAGGGCGGCGGGCCTGGTGCTGTTCTGTCGGCGTTGCAAGCATGAGAGCGTGGTGGAGATCGTGCCAAGGGGCGGCGAGCATGGTCTCCCACGGGTACAGCTGGCAGCGGGAGCCACGGAAAACCGGGCAGAAAACGCATGAAAATGGCCCGCAAAACGGCGAAAAAAGAGGCCAGTAGAGGGGCAAAAACGACTAAAACAAGGGGGTAAACAGGGCAAAATACGTTAAAAATCACGCTGTTTTTGAGCAGAAAAAAGGCCTGGAGGCTACGCACACACGCACATACACACGCAGGAGCGGGCGCAGGGCCTACGGCCCCACAGCCCCCCTATTGCGGCTTCTGTGGGGGCCTCTCTGGGGACCGATGGGGGGAGATAAATTACAGCGGGCGTGATGCGGGAGGGGGG
>NZ_JACSNZ010000058.1 GCF_016902575.1 Pseudoflavonifractor capillosus
GGCCTCTTTTCGTGAATCTTTTCTCCATTGCTCCATAAAGCACACCCCCACATCTGATACCATTTTACCAGATGCGGGGATGTTTTGGAAGTTTTTCGACAGTCTGAAAGCTGGACAGAACACATGTTCTGTCCAGCTTTTTTCTTAAAACGGCGGCAGATCCCGGCTCTGCTCCACAGCGTCCCCCTCGTAAGGGAACTCTTCAGGCACAGGCTCAGAGGATTCAGGGGCTGTGTCCACCATGTCCTGGCGGTACTGCATCTCCTGCCACTGCTCCTTGGTGATGAGCAGCTGCCGGGGCTTGGAGCCCTCAAAGGGGCCCACCACGCCCTTCTCCTCCATCTGATCTACCAGGCGGGCGGCTCGGCCATAGCCCAGCTTCAGGCGGCGCTGGAGCATGGACACAGAGGCCTGCCCCACCTCCAGCACCACGTCGATGGCGGCGGGAAGCAGCTCGTCATAGTCGCCGCTCTGATTGGGATCGGAGCCACCCACGCCCTTGGCTCCCTTCTCCTTCTCCTCGGCATGCTTCTCGATTTCGTGCATCACCGATTCGTCATAGCGGGCGGTGCCGCCCTGCTTGATGAAGGCCACCACCTGGGCCACCTCCTCCTCGGAGATAAAGCAGCCCTGGACACGCTGGGGCTTTCCCTGACCCAGCGGGGCGTAAAGCATATCACCTTTACCCACCAGCTTCTCAGCACCGGTGGTGTCCAAAATAATGCGAGACTCCAAACTGGAAGCCACAGCAAAGGCGATACGGCTGGGAATGTTGGCCTTCATCAGACCCGTGATGACATCGGCAGAGGGCCGCTGAGTGGCAATCACCAAGTGCATACCCGAGGCACGGCCCATCTGAGCCACCCGGCAGATGGATTCCTCCACCTCTTTGGCAGCCACCAGCATCAAGTCGGCCAGCTCGTCAATGACCACCACGATCTGGGGCATGGTCTCCCGCCCGCTTTTCCGGGCGTGGTTGTTGTAGGAGGCCAGGTCCTTGGCTCCCACCTCGGAGAATGCCTTATATCGCTTCATCATCTCGCACACCGCCCATTGCAGAGCTCCGGCGGCCTTTTTCGGATCGGTAACCACAGGGATGAGCAGATGGGGAATGCCATTGTACACCCCCAACTCCACCATCTTGGGGTCAACCATAATCAGGCGCACCTCGTCGGGGGTGGCCTTATACAGCAACGAAATAATCAGGGAGTTGGTACACACCGATTTACCGGAACCAGTGGTACCGGCAATGAGCATGTGGGGCAGCTTGGCAATGTTACCCACCACGCAGTTGCCTCCAATGTCCTTGCCCACAGCAAAGGAGACCTTGGAGGGGCTGTCGGTGAAAGCCTTGTCACCGATGACATCCCGGATGGCCACGGGGCTGACCTGGCGGTTTGGCACCTCAATGCCCACGGTGGAGATCTTGTCCGGGATGGGTGCCACACGCACGGCGGAGGCACCCAGAGCCAAGGCAATGTCATCGGAGAGATTGGTGATCTTATTGAGCTTCACACCCTGCTCCAACTCCAGCTCATACCGGGTCACCGAGGGGCCTCGGGTGACGTTGACAATGTGGGCATCCACCCCGAAGGACACCAGGGCATCTTGCAGCCGCTGCTGGTTGGTTTGCAGCTCCCCGGCCGCAGCTGCGGCCATACCACTGCCCTCGGCCAGCAGGGATATGGGAGGATAGCGGTACACGCCGGTGTCCTGCTCCATCCCAGCTTCGATCTCCTGGGCCACCTGGGCCTGGGCCTGTTGGGCCTCCTGGTGTGTGACCTTTTCCATGGTGGGCTGGGCCTTAGGAGTGGCTGGATGCTCCACAACGGGAGCCACAGCCGTCTTCTCCTCCACAGATTCGCTCACCGGGAAAATTTCCGGCACATCCTCGTATTCCGGCTCCTCTTCTTCCAGAATAGGCTCCACCGTATCCGTAAGCACCTGGTCTGGGGTGGGCACCTTGGACACCCGGTCAAAGAGCTTCTTCTTGCGCACTGTGGTCACGGGGCGGGTAGGCTCCTTCTCCAGGATCACCTCACCATCCACAGGGATGTCAATATCCGCCTTTCTCCCCTTCTTCCGAGGGGCAGGGGGATCCGGCTCCACATACTCCTCCTGGATCTCTTCCTCCTCTTCCCACTGCTGCGCCCGATTCTCTTCCCGTTCCTCCAGCCAGCCACGGACATCCTGATAGACCTCCACGGGAGTGCGGTTAAAGGCATAGAGCAGGACAGGAATGACGGCCAGCACCAGCACCACCAGCCCGCCAATCTGGCTGAAGGCATAGCGGAAGGACACGGCAATCACACCGCCCAGCACACCACCGGAGCCGGTGCGCAGCCCAGTCTGCCACAGCTGGCTCATCAGATTCCAGCCCCAGGTAAACCGGGTTCCACTGATAATCAGGTGGAGGATGGCGCCAAAAAGCACAGGAAGCAACAGCGCACAAGTCAGGCGCAGCCGCACCGGGCGGCGGCGGTGAAACAGCAGGATGTACCCACACAGCAGCAGCACCGGGGGCGCCAGATAATAGCCATATCCGCACAGCCCCCGCAGCAGATCACAAAACAGATCGACGAAAGCGGCCCGAACACCAAAGTATCCAAATGAGCCAAAAAAAGCCAGCACCAGGCATACCACGCCCCCAATTTCTCTGTGGAGGGAAGGCGCAGCTGACGCAGTCTTCTTTCTGCCGGTCTTGGATGGACTCCGTTTCCCGGCATTTTTGGCAGCAGCAGATTTGCTGGATGTTCGTTTTCCGCCGCTTCGGGTGGTTTTCTTTTGTGTCGAAGCCATAGCTTCCTCCTAATCTCAGAGTACAATAAAGCCGGCAATCAGGGAGACAATGCCCATGAACCAGCAGTAGTATGCAAAGTTTCCAAACTTACCTTTGTTGGCCAGCAGTCGCACCAGCTGGATGGAGAAATACCCCACCACACCGGCCACGACCATGCCGACGATGTACTTGGGCAGAAGGCTGGTGTCAATGCCCTTGTCGCCAAAGGCCTTGACTACCTTGAGCAGTGTAGCACCCAGCACGGCGGGCAGAGAGAGCAGGAAGGAGTAGCGCACAGCGAACTCACGGTTAAAGCCCAGCATCAGGCCAGCAGAAATGGTGCTGCCGGAACGGGAGATGCCGGGAATAGTGGCCACACCCTGGGCAATGCCCACCAGCAGCGCATCTTTCATCGTGGCAGTGCGGGCAGTCTTGCGCCCGCCGCCCAAGCGGTCAGAAAAGAAGAGGATGCAGCCGGTGAGCAGGAGCATCACAGACACGACGGCGGGATAGTTGCCCAGGCCCTCCACCACGCCCTCCAGGGGGAGCACCACAAAGAGGGGCAGGGTGCCCACAATAATCATCATCACCAGGCGGCGTGCCTCGGGAGGACGGGATTCCCGGGAACCGTGGCCTCCAAACAGGGAGCCAATGGCTTTGAAAAACTCCACGATCATCTCCACAATGTCTTTCCAATACACCACACACACCGCAATCAAGGTCGCAAAGTGCAGCAGGATGTTGAACAGGTTATCCACCTCTTCCGCTTGAAAGAAATGCTGGAGCAAGGTCAGATGCCCGGAACTGGAGATGGGCAGAAATTCTGCCACTCCCTGGACAAAGCCCATAAAGATTGCCTGCAAAAAGGACAAGGTCATCACCTCATTTTTATATTTGCCCAGAACACAGTCCGGTGCATCATAGTATATTATCACACTCCAGGCATAAATGCCAGTTCTTTTCTCATCACTTCCCTGAAATTACGCAAAAAGCAGCCCATCCCCGCTACTGGGATGGGCTGCTTTGCAAGGCGTGGGATTTACTTTTTCTTGGCGTTCTTGCTTTGATAGATGATGATAGCAACCACCACCACGGCACTCACCACCAGCAAGCTGATCCACAGGGTCATGTTATTCTGGTCTCCGGTGGGCGGCACACCATCCGTTGCAGGAGGCTGAGACACCGCCGGAGAGTTGTCTGGGTCGGGCTGCTGGGTGGGCTGGGCCGTGGGTGCTTCGGTGGGCGGAACTGTGGGTTCTTCCGTGGGGGGGACCGTGGGTCCTTCCGTGGGCGGAACTGTGGGAACCACATCTTCCAGCGCCTCCATGGAAGCCTTCAGAGCAGCAAGAGCATCATCCACCTGCTGCTGGCTGGCCTGGGAGTCCTCCTCCACGGCCTTGGCATCCGCCAGAGCCTTCTGGAAGTCCTCCCAGCTCTCAGCAGTGTAGTCCTCTTTCTGGAGCTTATCAGCTTCCGCAATGGCCTGCTCCAGCTCAGCCTTGTCCACCACAGGAGCAGTGCGCTCATTGACCAGCACATAGGTGCTGAAGTGAGGCAGGGTTACGGTCACAGTGTTGGTTTCCTCATCCACAGTGATGGAGACCTCTTCCTTGGTGCCATTCACCGCCACATAATACATCTTCAGGTTGTGGGCAGTCAAATTTTCAGGAATCTCCAACGTGACGTGGACGTTGCCGGTGGGCTTCACTTCCACGCCGTCCTTGGTGGCAGTGAACTCAAAAATGGCCACGTCATCCATGGAGGCAACCACGTCCTTGAGGGCATTCTCCACTCGCTGGTAGATCTCGCCATCGGAGATACTCTCCACCTTCACCACGGTGCCGCCTTCAAACGCTTCCTGGGCATTGTCCACGGTGACCTGGGAGTCGGTTTCGGTCACAACGGTCACTTCTTCATCCGGATCGGGCTGCTCAGCGGGCAGATCGTTCACGGCCTGCTCCACAGCGGCAGCGCTCAGCGCCACTTCAGAAGCGGTGGCCAGGGGGCTGCTCTTGAGGGCACGGGCCAGCACCACAGCCTGGAACAGGGCCTGCTCTTGCTCGGAACCCTGATCCTCAAAGGTGAGACCACGCTCAGCCACCAGTTTCTCAGCCTCGGCCAGCTGGGTGTTCAGCTGGGTCTTGTCCACCTGCTCATACACCAGCATCTCCTGGAGCTTGTAGGTGCCGCTGGCCTGGTTGCCCTGCATCTTCACAAACCGGGCCTCCACAGGAGTGTCCAGGGTCACGGTCTGACGGGCAGCGGTGTTACCGGAGACCACTTTGGCCTCAGTCCAGGTTTTACTGTCCAGAGAGGTCATGATTTTGATGTCCCGGCCAATGCCGTCGGCACGCCAGTGGAGATCCACCTGGGAGATGGTGTATACCTGGCCCAGGTCCACGGTGAGGGAGCTGTCCCCGTGGTCGCCCTGCCAGTAGGAGTAAATTTCAGAAGAATTGTCGTCGTCGCTGGTAAAGGTCTCGCCGTCCACTGCCTTCATGGCGATGCGGGTGCGCTGTACACCATTGTCCTGCCCGTTGGCGTCGCTGCTCTCGTAGGAGTCGCCGCCCACCCAGGCATTCTGGGCCACGTTCACCTTGCCGTCATCGGTGCCAGCTACCTCCTGGACAGACAGAGCCTTGTTGTACACCTTCAGGTTGGCCATCTGGCCGTGGAAGTCCTGGCCGATCTTCTCCAGAGGGAGCAGCACAGAGGAGTACAGGGTGGACACTGCATTGGGGGCCACGCCGTCCTGATCATGCTTCTGAGAGAGGAAGGTCACCAGCTCACCGTCCACATACAGACGGGTGGCCTGGAAGGTCCCCACGATGGTGACGTTCACAGCGGTGCCGTCGGTGGGCACCTGGTAGCCAAAGTCACGGGTGAAGTAGTTCACATCCGCACTCAGGTTGCCGTTGTGTCCTGCCACCTGGATGCGGCCGTCATAGCCGGAGAACAGGGAGGATTCGGCGGTGTTGGCCTCACCGTCCTGGGCGGAGAGCTTCAAATCAAAGGAGACGGTGTAGGGGTAGGACAGGGTCTTGAGCGGGGTCTCCAAAAGGGTGGAGCCGTCGAAGGTGAGCCAGCCGTCTGCCACCGTGCCGCCGGTGAGGGTGGCATCATAGCCGTTGCCGCTGGCGTCGTAAACCTTGCTGTCGTCGGCAGAGACGTTGTGGAAGTCGTAGTCCAGCACCAGGGAGCTGGCGCTGTCCACCTCCATGGCGATCTGGGTGCCGGGGCCTTCGGCCAGACGGGCGGCACGCAGCTCGTACTGGGTGAAGGTGTCCTCGTCATCGGTGCCGCCCCAAGTCTTCTCACTGAGGATAGAGATGGTGCGCAGCACACGCTGGTGGATATCCAGTTCCGTCATACCCTCCTGGCTCTGGTCGCCCCACACCACGCCCTTGGCGCCCATCAGGTTGGGCTCACCCAACATGGGGTTGGAGCCGCCAAACATGGTGGGGTTCCAGTCGTAGAACAGGTACTCGGCGTTGGGCACATCCCGGTTTGTGCGGCCGGGGTTGGCGTACAGGAAGGCATCCCGGCAGTTAATGACCTGGTAGCCCTCAGCCACACGCTCAGAGGCCTTGTCATAGGAGTTGCTCCAGATATCCAGCTGGTAGTCTGCTGCCAACTCCTCAGCGGTCTTGTTCAGAGCCGTCTGGGCCGTGGCAAAGCTGCCGGTACCGGCGCCCCACATACGGATCTTGGTGTCCGCACCCAGGTTGTTCTGGATGGTCTGGCGCATGGTGTCGGCAAACTTGGCAAAGGCGTTGTTGGTCTCTGTGTTGTGCACCCAGTACTCGTCGGCGCCGATGTGCACCACGTCGCCGGACACCACCGGGTCATTCCCACGGGTGTACTCATCCCACAGGGTGGAGGCAAACTTGAGGGCACGTTGGCTGTTGGGGCCAGTCAGGTCCAACAGTTCCAGATACCCCTTGGTGCCGGTCCCGCCGTTCAGCTTGGTGCCGCCTTCCAGCCAGTCGATGTTGTCCGGGTTCTTCTGGGCGTACTTGTTGTAGAGCAGGGAGTGACCGGGCATATCCAGCTCGGTGAGCACATACATTCCCATGTCCTCACACATCTGGGTCAGTTCTCGCCACTGCTTCTTGGTGTAGGTGGGATTGCCCTGATAATCTTCATTGTCGTTGTAGTAGTCGGAATTGATGAGGTCCTCCGGGACGCCTGCGTGCTTGGTCTCCGAGGTCAGGCTGGGGAACTTCTCGCTCTCCAGGCGGTGGAAGCCGGAGTGGGTCTCAAAAGAGGCGTCTCTGATGTTGCAGTTGTCGTTGTCGTTGACGTGGAGGTGGAACTCGTTCATCTTGTACCACAGCATGATCTTGGCGTAATCTTTCAGCTGCTGGTAACGGTAAGGAGTACGAGCCACATCCAGCATCAGGCCACGCACCTCATAGGCGGGGTAGTCGCGCATGATTCCCTGGGGAATGGACACGTGGTCCTCCGCCTGCCACAGGATCTGCTCGGCGGTAATGGTGCCGTACAGGCAGCCGGTGTAGGTGGGAGCATAGATATGCAGGCCCTGATCATTGGTGACCATCACATAGCCCTCGTCCCCCACATCGTAGCTGTTTTCATCGCTGGTGAGGGATTCGATGTAAATGTCGTGGGGACCGGTGGGACCATTGCCAGTCCCCACAGTCAGAGTGATGCCGGAGATCTCTTTCACATCCGCCACCAGGTTGTCAGCCACCTTCCTCAGGCCCACATTGGCTTTATCGTTGAGGATGACCTTGGAGTCAGAAGCGAGGGTGAAGCTGCCCTCATAACCGTACCACTCCTGGACGGTGGGGATGACCTGGGGCTTGGGGTTGGGGTCCGTCACAGCAGGGAACCACTCTGCCGGATAGTTGTCCTTGTGGTCGGGCACCGTGACGGTGACATTCTTCTGAGCATAGCTGGTCTTGTCGCTCTTGTCCGTGAGGCGCAGCAGCAGGGTGACGTCCCGCTCACCGATGTTCCACTGGCTGATGGTGCCGTCGTTGGCCACCACGTTCTCCAGCTCACTGCCCCGCACCACCAGCTCGCCGCCGGGGATGGTGGGCAGGGTGATACTGGTGTCATCGGTTGCAGGATCAGACACAGTGACCTTGTTCATCTCCCCATCCACATCCACAGGGGGATAGATGTTGGGGTTGGTGCCCATGATGGCAATCTCCCGGATGTTGACGTTGTTGCCGCCGGGAGCCTGGGCGTTGGTCTTGAGGATGTACAAACGCACATACCGGCCCAGCTCAGTCCTGGTCAGGGCAGGCTTCGAGGTGGTGGTGATGGTGTCGGTATATGTATCGGGATTTGCAATGTTCTGACCCGCACCATTGGCCAAGGTAGAGTTGGCGGAGGGACGGCTGACATAAGCCACATCCACCCAGGAAGTCTCGTCATTGGGGGTGTCAGTGGTCTGCACCTTGTACTCCATAGCCCACACCTTGTTGTTGACATAGGTGATGCTCACAGAGCTGAGCTTGGAGCCGGTGGCCCCCAGATCAATTTGGACCCACTGGGGGGTCTGAGCCTCGTTATCCCTGGAGGTGTCAGTGGCAATGAATTTCTTCAGATCGGGGGAGTTCCACTGGGTTTGGGTGGATCCATCCACCACATTGCCAGGTTCGGTGTCCTGCACCGAACCACTGGCAGTTACCAGGCGGTTGAGGGCCAGATTCCAGGGCTCCTCCTCCGGCTCCTCCACAGCCTTGGCATACACCTGGATCTCCCGCAGGCACACATTGTTGCCGGGGGCGGCGGTGTTCACCTTCTCCACATAGAAACGCACATAACGCTCCACAGCGGCACCATCCACCAGGGCGGGATTGCTGTCTGCGGTGATGGTGTCCATGTTGGCAGCACTGGCAGGGGTGGTGTTGCCTGTCTCATCGGCAATGTTCTGACCCTCGCCGTTTTTCACAGCTCCATCAAAGGGAGCACGTTCCACCCGAGCCAGGGTGGTCCACTCCCCATCCGGGTCGTTGACCGCAGAGGTCTGGATCTCATACTTCATGGGCCAGACCTTCATGTTGTACCACAGCTTGACGGCCTCAATTTCCACGGATTCTGTGAAATCCTGACCCAGATCCACGGTGAGCCACTGGGGGGTCTGGTCTGCTTCGGGACCTGCTCCAGTGGTTTTCATGTCGTCTGATGCCCACTGGTTGGTCTCATTGGTGATGCCGTCCACGGCGTAGTCGGCGGATGCCTGTCCATCATTTCCTCCTACATCCGAGGAGACGGTGACCTGACACCCCGGTGTCACCAGGCCCTCCCCGGTGATGGTGGGCGCTGCATAGCTGACCGCCCCTTCCTGTGTGGTTGTCTCCCCTGTGGTCACAGCCAAGGTGTTCACAGGCAGACATCCCACGAGGAACAGCCCAGCCAGCACAGCACTGAGCCCCCGTCGATGTTTCATAGCCTTCATAATATATTTTACCTCCCTCAAGATCTTTGACGTAACTGCTCGTCCTTTCCAGTTTATCATATCTCACAATTTTTTCAAGTGTATACCTAAATTTTATTGCGTTTTCATTGTGTTCCATATGGATCGTTTGGAGGATTTTGCTGAGTGTTGACACATCTCCTTCCGTCAGGTATGATATTTGAAAAGGCAGGGGGCTCCCCTGTCATTATTTTGGGGTGAATCAACATGAGCAAACATAGAAAAAAACAACAATATGTACAGACCCAACCCAAAACCCAGGGCAGAGGATTTCTCTCCAAGGTGATTACTTTTGTGGGTTTCATTTCCGTACTCAACGCCATCATCTCCCTGGTGGCAGGATACGGTACTTTTCAGACCCAGTGGGAACAGACCGAGTGGCCCGCCACCACTGCCCAGGTGGTGGAAGTGTCTCAGGGGCACGACACAAATAACAACCCCACCCCCGCAGAGATTCGCTATGAGTATCAGGTGGACGGCACCACCTACCAAGGCACCTACCAGGAGGACTCCACAGACATTGCGGTGGGCCTGAGCATACCTGTCCGGTACAACCCGGATCACCCGGAGGTCTCCACCACCCGGATGACCTTGGATCTTGGTTTCCTGGTACAGACCGCCATTTTCGGCATCCTGGCCATTGTGTGTATTTATGGCCCCACCGTGTACAGCAAGAGAAAGGATCAGACCCAGCACCGGCTGCCTGCTCGGTAAAAAAATCGCTCTGGAATTGCTCCAGAGCGATTGAGCGTGTCGAAAAAGTTCGACACGCTTCTCAAAAATGCAAGCATTTTTTCGAGGAGATGCAGCCCGCTGCATGCACCCTTGGGTCAAAGGGCGACCCAAGGCCACACTGGCGGGCTG
>NZ_JACSNZ010000059.1 GCF_016902575.1 Pseudoflavonifractor capillosus
CTGATTGCAGTGAGGGTCCACCCGTTCCCATTCCGAACACGGCAGTTAAGCTCACTTGCGCCGAAGATACTTGGCTGGCGACGGCCTGGGAAAATAGGTAGTGCCGACATGAAAAAGACGATCTCGGGATCGTCTTTTTCGTTTTCAGAAGCGATTGATAGAACGCAGGGGAAGAATGTCTGCGCAGCCAGGCTACATGGGAAAGTGAATACGCCATCCATGAGAGTTATGCATGAATATTTAGATCAAGCTTCTGACCGGCTGGAAGGCCGCTATAGCGTGATAGAGTAAGAAACAGTCAGCGAGAATCGTCAAAGTGGCGGTTTTCGCTGACTGTTTCTTTGCCCTGCTCTATTATGCAACAGAGCCTTCAGACTGTCAAAAACCCTCGCATCAATGAGCCTCACGGCCTGTCCTGATAGCAGAGACACAATCGCACCGAGATACTGGCTTTTCACATCATTACAGCAGCAAACAATGTCTGTTAGGATGGACGTGACAGCCCCCAGGCCGGATGGAAACGGCCTGGGGGCTGCTTCTACTTCTCAGGGTCAGCTGGATCAGAGATTAGATGTTGCGCTGCTTGCGATATACTATAACAGTGGCACTCAGCAGAGCCATACAGGACATCGTAGCCACCACATACAGCGTCAAAGAGGCGTTGTCCCCGGTCTGGGGCACGTTGCCTCCATCCGTGGTGTCAGCCACCACGTTGACCAGCACGTAGGTGCTGAAGTGCTCCAGGTTTGCGGTGACGGTGCGCTCTGCCTTGTTCACGGTAATGGCGATTTCCTCCTTCTCACCGGTGACAGAGACGTAGAACATCTTCAGATTGTTCTCGGAGAGGTTGGAAGGAATGGCAAAGGTGACGGACAGGTTGCCCTGGGGCTGTACTTTTTGGCCCTGGGCGTTCTCAGCGGTGAACTCAAAGATGGCGGTATTGTCCATCTTCTCCACCACATTGGCGAGAGCAGTCTCTACGTTGGTGAAGATGTCTCCCTGGGAGATCTTCTCCACAATGACGTTGATGCCAGTCTCAAAGACCTTGCCCACGTTGTTGAGCACAATGCTCACGCCGCCCACAGCAGTCTCCACCTTCTCCTCCTGGGACACGGTCACTTCCACCTTGTCCTGGGGCTTGGCGGTGGGCTGGGGCTTCTCAGTCACCACAGGCTTGTCAGTGACCGCAGGATCGGTCTCCACAGGATCAGTCTCCACAGGATCAGTGGGCTTCACATAGTCGGGATCCTCAGCGCCACAGACCACGCAAATACCGCCTTCATAGTGATGGTCCGTCACAGGAATGTCCTGCACGTCCTTGGTGGCGGTGTAGGTCTTGCCCTCGAATTCCACGGTGGCGGTGTAGGTGGTGGTGCCCATTTGGGTGCAAGTGGCCTCCGTTTTCACCGCAGAGGTGATCTCAGCCTCCACTGTCTTCTCGTCCCCGCAGGTGCAGGTGAAGGTGGCGGTGGCGCTCTTGCCGTCCGCTGCCCAGGTAAACTCGGGATCACCATAGGTGTGGGCGATCACAGGGATGTCCTGCACGTCCTTGGTGGCGGTGTAAGTCTCACCCTCGAACACCACGGTGGCGGTGTAGGTAGTGATGCCCTTCACAGTGCAGGTGGCAGGTGTCTTCACTGCAGAGGAGATTTGGGCGTCCACAGTTTTTGTGTATTCGCAGTTATCTTGGTTACAGGTAAAGGTGACAGTTGCCTGAGTATGATCTGCATTCCACTCAAATACAGGCTGACCATAGGTGTGGGCAGGTGTCAGTTCCAGCCACGCTTGATACAAGGTTTCAGACATATCGGTTGTCTCGGTCAGCTTGCTCTGTGCCTGCGTTTCATCCAAATAGGTGGAAACTTCCTCATCCAACAAGCTGTTGGCAGCCTGTTTGGCAGACTGAAGGGCATCCCAACTGTCGGAGGTATAGGATTGTTGGTTCAGGCTGCCCACAAAGTCTACCAGCGCCTGCAGGCCGCTGAGGGTCACCTGGTAGGTGGAGTGGGCGTCGATGGTGTTTACCTTGAAAAGCTGGAGCTCGCAGGCATCAGCGCTCACGTTGTACTGCTCAGTGGCGGTAGTGGTGTGGGACAGATAGAGCTTCTGGCTGTTGACGGTGTGGGCAATGGTATATGTTCCGGGGGTGCTGCCTGCTTCGATGGTTAGAGTATAGGGATCGGACTGAACGGGAACACGGGTTCCGGGATTGGTGGCTGTATCGTTGAGCTTGAGATATTTTCCATCCGCCTCCATACTTTGAACGGTGTAGCCATTATCGGTCTGGATAATGCGCCACAACTGACGGGAGGCGGCATAGGAGACGTCCAGTGCGAGGGCAGACTCGGAGACAGATCCGGTGACCTGGTCGGTGTTTGTGGCGTTGTTTGCGTGGTACAGGATTCGCTTGGTTCCAGCGTGATAGATGGCATAGACGCTGCCTGAGTCGATGCCATCGGTATCCAAATCGTAGGTGGTCACGGCCTCGTGCTGTTCCTCGGCAATGACATCTCGGAAGAGTTGGGGAAGAACGATACCGTCCTCGCCCTGAACGGCCACAGACAGACGTGCAATGCGGACAATTCCGTTGGGGGCGGTTGCAGTTGCGGTGATGGTGGCGACGCCAGAGGCCTTGCCAGTGACCAGACCACTGTCATTCACGGTGGCCACACCGGGAGTGTCAGACGCCCAGGTCACGGTGGCGGAACCATCGGGAACCACGGTGGCCTCCACCTGAATGGACTCATCCACATTCAGATTTACAAAGGTCTGATCCAGGGAGAGGGTGACCTTTTCACTCTCATCCTGCACCATGTACCAGCCTTCGCCCAGCAGGTCCTGAACCGTGAGAGTTTCGAAGGCAATCTGACAGGGGGAGGACTGGTTTTCGTAGAGGATGCCGAAGGTATCGGTGGCCTTTCCATCCTCCTGCAGCTGGGAAACACAGGAGTAAGCGAAACAGTTGTTGACACCTGTATAGCGGGTTGCATCATCGTTGAGCCAGGTAACGGTACCGTCTTCAGCCACGGAGCCGATGCGAACCACGCCTTCCGAGCGCTGGATGCGGGCATAGGAGCCAAGAATCAGGTTATCGTACTCCTGGTCGTCGGGACCCACCAGAGTACCTTCCAGATTGATGAAGGAGACCATGCAGCCACCGCCGCTCTTCTGACTGAACAGAGCCTCATCGGGCTGGCACTGGCTCCAGGTGACGCCACCGTCGGAGGAGTCGGCATAGCTGACGTAGTTGATGGTATTACGGGAGTACATCCGCAGGTCACCGTTGGGCAGAGTCACCACCTGGGACTCACTGGTCTTGCCCACCCCATTTAGATTGCCATTATGCTGGCCTCTCTGCCAAGTGGCACCGCCGTCATCGGAATAGATGACGCTGGCCAGCTCGTTGCCGGTACGGTTGTCATAGAGGGGGAATACGATGCGCTCCTTGCCGTTGAAGGACATGGTGTTGCCACGACCGGGGCAGACACCTGTAAATTTCTCGTTGGCGGCCATCTTGATGTCCAAAAATTGTGGAGTGCTCCACTCCAGTCCTTCAGCGGTGACCTGGGCTGTGCGGTGCATGATGTAAAACACGGGATAGACCTTCCACTCGCTGTTTTGGAAGAACAAGTTCTTCTGCACCCGCTTGCTGCTGTTGCCCAGCTGGGTCACATAGGGCTTGGTAAAGGTATCGCTGTCGGCGGATTTTACATAAACGTTCAGCCAGGCATCCACCCAGGTGTCTGTGACCGAGTCATCTTGGCTGCAGATGGGATAGAGCGTGATCTCCTGGCCCTGGTAGCTGCCTATCACCGCCCGGTTATTGTTGTTATTCAGATCCACATAATAGGTATAGGAAGCCAGATCCTTGGGGGCGTAGGTGCCGGCAGTGGCCTTTGCAACCAACAGACGCCCCTGGTCGTCAAAACCGGAGCTCTTATCCCCCATTTGGTTACCACTCATCAAGCCCACATAAGAGGGGCAAGCGTCCACAAGCATATGTACGGTGCCGTTGCTGTCCTGGACAATGGAGGGATCGATGAAGGAGGAGCTGGAAGCGTTGGTAGTGGTTTCTGCCATATCCGCCAGGTAGTTCACCACTTCCCACTCCCAAGTCTGTCCGTTGTCCTTGGAGACGCTGACAATGGTGTCCAGGTTTTGGGGAGAGTCACCGCTGGTGGTCCAGCGGATGTCCGAGGCGGCCACGATCCAGCCGTTATCAAGTGTGTAGAGGGAGGGAATGCGGAAATGCCGACTGCCGGTGGCCTCACTGTTGAAGGGCACAGAGATGGCCTCTGTTCCCTTGGGATTCCCCTCCACCACAGTGGGGAGGACTTCCGTTTTCTCGTAGAGCTGGAACTGGATCAGCGTGGCATCCGTGCTGGTGCTGCAATAGTACTTGTTGCCAGCAGTACTGCCATGGGTCAAGTAGTTGCTGCCGTTGGACAGTGAGTAAGTGCCGCTATCCTGGTGGAAAGTAATGTCCACACGCACTGGCTGTTCTGAGGTCTTCACATGGCCATTGGCGGCGGTGGTCTGGCTCAGATCCAGATAACGGCCGCTGGCCACGCTTTTCACATTGTAGCCGTCGTCCCCATCCCGTTTCTCGATGGTCCACAGCTGGCGCTCGGCGGCAAAGGTTGAATCCAGGGTGATGGTGTTTCCAGAAGCCGTTCCGGTGACCTGATCTGTGTTTCCAGTCCCGGTGTGGTAGAGAATGCTGCGGGTGGTGTTATAGAAGATGACATAGGTGCCACTTTCCTCCACTCCGTCCTGATCTCGGGCGTACGAGATACTTACGCCGCCCAACTCGCCGTCCACGATGGTGGCACGGGTTGAGTCATCTGAGGCATTTGTGCGCTGGGTGGCATAGGCGGGGGGAACCACACAGCAGCAGCTCAGCAAGAGGCTGGCGGATATGGCTGCCGCCGCCATACGACTGGGCAATTTAATCATGACTTCTCCTCCTCATACAGGTGTTTTCTCTGTATTGCACAAATTCATCATATCACAGAAGAGGTGTAAAATCAAGAAATGACACGGAAAAGATTTACAAAAAAGAGACGGACTCCAACAGTAACTCATAACTGTTGAAGTCCGTTTACGGGTTCTGGAAACGAAATACACCTGGTTACAGCATGAAATCCTCTTTCTTCAGGTGAGAAAAATTGGCCACCACGGGCTTTTTTGGCACCCGTTTAAGGGGATCATAGCGGAATGCCCGGCAAGATCCGCCTGGATCTACCACACCTTTGCGGGAACATAGGATCTGTTCGTCATCCAAAGCCACACCTCGCTTACAATAGACGCAGCGAGGTTCGATATTTTTTTGAAACAGCATAGCAAGTCTCCTGTTCATCCGAGATTTCCTCCAGTATACAACATGGCGCAGCTATTTTCCACCTGTTTTTCTCGACAGATACCGGCAGAGGAGAACAAGCAGGAGCCAACAAAGAACAGATATGGAGAGAGAGACGGGAAGAATGCGGCGAAAGTCTAATTGCGTCAGGATCTTGGTCTGGGAGTTGAGATAAAAAGAGACGGGATAGGTCAGGGAGAGCCGGGTGGCAAGGGCATAGGTGAGCAGAGCTGCAATGATGCCGTGCATGAGTTTACCCAAGAGGTAAGTGCGTGGGGAGAGATCGCCATCTATAAGGAAACAAAGCACCTGACAGTGCACGGAAAGCCCAGCCCACCCCAGCATAAAGGCGGCCATGGAGATGGATCCAGGGGAGTTGGTGACACCACCCAGAGAGGACACGCCAGAGGTCAGCTCCAAAAGACCAGCCACCAGCTGTGGGGCACGTTGGGGGGAGACCCCCACCAGGGAGAGCAGTTGTGCCAAGGCGGAGAACACGCCGCAGGCAGTCATGAGCTGGAGCATAGCGGAGAAAAAGGTGACAAAGGCGCAGATGTTTAGGGTGCTGGAAAAGGAGCGCACCACGGCACCGGTGAAGGCAGCGGGTACAGTGGTGGCAGCTATGGGCTTGGAATGGGATGGGGCGGCGCAGGAGGAAGGAGTCTCACGACCGTAGAACCGGAAGAGAAGCCCAGTGAGCAGAGAGGCCAGACAGTGGGAGGCGTAGAGGAGCAAGCCAATCTGACCGCTGCCGAAGATGCCCGCCCCCACGACTCCCAGGATAAAGGCTGGGCCGGAGTTATTGCAGAAGGCCAGCAGCCGCTCTGTCTCTACTTTGGAGCATAGCCCCTGACGGTACAGCTCCAGGGCGGTTTTGGCGCCTAAGGGGTAGCCGCCCACAAAGCCCAGCACCACGGCGATGGCACAGCTTCCGCTGACCCGGAAGAGGGGGCGCATGACACCCTCCAGCAGGCGTCCCAAGTAGGCGGCCAGTCCCAAATCTACTGCCAGGGAGGAGAGTACAAAAAAGGGGAACAGAGATGGAATGATGACGTTAAAGCACAGACTAAGTCCGTTCTTTGCCCCTGTCATGGCCTGGGATGGGACTAAAATCAGGGCTGTAATGATGCAAATGAGTGCAATGGACAGCAAGGAATCCCGAAAAAATCTTTTTTTTAGAATGCGAAACATATCCTTTTCCCCCTCACGGGGAAAGGATATGTGCGGAGTAGACGAAATTTGCCTGTCCCCCAGGAACATATGACACGTTAGTGCGCTAAAAAATTTTTCTCCAAAGGGGTTGACAACCGGAGGACAGATGCGTATAATGGCCACAACAACTTCATTACGGCAAACCATTGACGGAGAGTAGTACCCAGTGTGGCGAACCTTCAGAGAGTCCCGGGCGGTGAGAGCGGGGCGGGGAGCAGCTTGGGGAATGGACTTCGGAGGGCGGACCGAACGGGAAACCAAGTAGGGACCGACGGGTACCCCACCCGTTATCAGAAGGGGCGCATATGATGGTATGCGTAAGCGAGTGGGCGTCGTTTGGCGTCAATTTGGGTGGTATCGCAGAAGCTGAGCTTTTGTCCCATGTGGGGCAGAGGCTTTTTTCATTTTTCGGCTCTGGCAAGGCGGAAAAACATCTGCCGCCCAAATTCAAAAAATGGAGGAAAACACCATGAAAAACAATCAGATCATCCGTCGGTTTGCCACCTGTGCCGTAGCGGGTACCTTGCTATTCTCCCTGTGCGCCTGTGGAGCGGGCGGCGGTAAGAATGACGATACCTACAAGGTAGCCGTGGTCAAGCAGTTGGATCACGCTTCTATGGATGAGATTGCCAAGGCCATCACGGGCCAGCTGGACGCCATCGCAACGAAAAAGAATGTGACCATTGAGTACGAGGTATATTCCGGACAAAACGATCAAACGGTGCTCAAGCAAGTGGGCGATCAGGCCATTGTGGATGGCGTGGACGCCATCGTGCCCATCGGCACCACGGCGGCCCAAGTTATGACCTTGTGCGCACAGGACACCCAGACCCCCGTGGTATATGCTGCTGTGTCTGACCCCGAAGGGGAGGACTTGACCGGCATTGACTATGTCACCGGCACCAGCGATGCCCTGGAGACCAGTTTGATTTTGGATATGATGCTCAAGCAAAATCCCGACACCAAGAAAGTGGGGCTGCTGTACTCTCTGTCTGAGGGCAACTCGGAAACCCCCATTCAGGAGGCCAAGGAGTATCTGGCGGGGAAAAACATCCAGGTGGTGGAGCAGACAGCCAACACCAACGATGAGGTGATTGCCGCCGCATCTGCCCTGGTGGCTGGTGGTGTGGATGCCATCTTTACCCCCACCGATAACGTGGTGATGTCCGCAGAGCTGGCCATCTATGAGCAGCTGGCCAAGGCGGGGATTCCCCACTACACTGGGGCAGACTCCTTTGTGCGCAACGGCGCCTTTGTCACCTGCGGTGTCAACTACACCGACCTGGGTGCCCGCACGGCAGACCTGGCCTATCAGGCAATGACCGAGGGCATGGACGGTATGGAGGATGTGTACTACATGGACGGCGGCCTTATCACTGTCAACACCGAGACCGCCAAGACCCTGGGCATTGATCCTCAGATTTTTGCAGATATGGGTACGCTGGTGGAAGTGACCACCACCCAGGAATAAGAAAAACAATGCCCCGCCTGCGCTGGCAGGCGGGGCAGAGGAGTGTGGAGAGATGCTGTATATTGTGCAGACAGCCCTGGAGTTGGGGTTTTTGTATGCGCTGGTAGCCATGGCTCTGTTTTTGAGCTACCGCATTTTAGACATTGCTGACCTGACCACCGACGGAGCCTTTGTGCTGGGGGCGGCGGTGTCGGTGACAGTGACGGCGGCAGGCCATCCGTTTTTGGCCATTCCGGCGGCCATGGCAGCGGGAGCCTGCGCTGGATTTGTAACAGCCTTTTTGCAGACTCGTCTGGGGGTGCCATCCATTTTGGCTGGTATCGTCACCAACACGGGGCTGTATACTGTGAACCTGATGGTGATGGGGTGGAGCTCCAATGTGAGCCTGCTGAAAGACGACACCATTTTCTCTCTGTTTCGAGCTACGGGGATCGGAGGGGCTTGGTACGAGACAATTCTGGCGGGAGCTGCAACCATCCTTATGGCTGTGCTGCTGGTGCTCTTTTTGGGCACCCGCCTGGGCCTGTCCATTCGGGCCACCGGGGACAACCGGGATATGGTGCGGGCTTCCTCGGTAAACCCCACCTTCACCATCACCGTAGGGCTGTGCATCGCCAACGCCCTCACCGCCCTGTCCGGGGGACTGGTGGGCCAGTACCAGCGCACGGCTGACATCAACGGCGGGACTGGAATCGTGGTCATTGGCCTGGCCTGCCTCATCATCGGCGAGACCCTGCTGGGCCGTCGGACCATCATCAAGGGTGCCATCGCTGTGATTTTGGGTTCTGTGGTCTACCGCCTCATTTACGCCATCGTGCTCTACACCAAAGTGGTGCCGGTGGAGGGGCTGAAGCTGGTGACCGCCGTCATCGTGGGCCTGGCCATCGCCGCCCCTACCCTGCGCAGCTGGGTGGCATTCCAAAAGAAAAAAGCTATGGCCGGGAAGGGAGCGTGAGGAGCCATGCTGGACATCAAGGGAATTTCCAAGACCTTTTATCCCGGTACCATCAACGAGAAAACTGCACTGTCCCATCTTTCTCTGACGGTGAAGGATGGGGACTTTGTCACCATCATCGGCTCCAACGGAGCGGGAAAATCCACCCTATTCAATGCCATTTCCGGTGTGTTTTATGTGGATGAGGGCACCATTACTCTGGGGGGACGGAACATCACCTATCTGCCGGAGCACAAGCGCAGCCGTACCATTGGGCGGCTGTTCCAGGATCCCCTCAAAGGGACCGCACCGAACATGACCATCGAGGAGAATTTGGCTCTGGCCTATCTGCGTTCCTCCCGAGGCAACGCCCCCTTCAGTCGCATCAGCAAAAAGGATCGGGCCATGTTCCGGGATCACCTGAGCCTGCTGGGCATGGGGCTGGAGGATCGGATGGGGCATCCGGTGGGGCTGTTGTCCGGCGGACAACGGCAGGCACTGACCCTCCTCATGGCCACCCTGGTACCGCCGGAGCTGCTGCTGCTGGATGAGCATACGGCAGCCCTGGACCCGGCCACGGCAGAACAGGTGTTGAGACTGACCCGGGAGATCGTGGCTCGGGATCACATCACCTGTCTCATGGTCACCCACAACATGTCCCAGGCCCTGGAGCTGGGCAATCGAACCCTGATGATGGCAGAGGGAAAGGTTGTGCTGGATGTGGAAGGGGAGCAGAGACAGGGCATGAGTGTTCAGGATCTGCTGGAGCAGTTCAAGGCGGGCACCGGTCAGCAGCTGGACAATGACCGCATGCTACTGAGTTAAATAAACAGACTGTCAAAGAACATAAAAGTCATGCAAGAAGTCTTGACCATCTTGCATGGGGAGAAGCTCTCGGCAGAGTTTTCCCGCCCGCAGGCGGGAAAATAAATTGAAAAT
>NZ_JACSNZ010000060.1 GCF_016902575.1 Pseudoflavonifractor capillosus
GTGTTATTTGCAAGCAACGCATTCTAACATTTAGGAAAATCAGCCGACAAGGGGTAAATACTTGGTTATGTTTAACCCATACGGGAGATTGGAGTAGTCAGGTCTGAATTGTCCCCGCCAGCACGTTTCCCATCGTTTGCGCCGCCTGTCTCTGGGCTGCGCTGGTGATATGGGCGTAGGTGTCCAGGGTGAATCCTGCCGAGAAGTGGCCCAGCATCCCAGACACCGTTTTTACGTCCACCCCATTTTGCAGGGCCAGGGTGGCGAAGGTGTGGCGGCGCAAGTCGTGGAACCGCACCTTGGGCAATCCTGCCCGTTTCAGCACCCGATGGAGCATATGCAGCACACTGTCTGGGGAGATCGGCCCGCCATTGGGAGACGGAAACACCCAGGGGCTGTTGCCCACTTTTCTCCTCTGTTCTTTCAGAACGCTTACCGTATCCTCTGCCAGGGGCAGGGTGCGGTAGGCGTTTTTCGTTTTCAGTGGTGCTTCCACCACTTCCCCGTTGATGCGGGAAACCTGCCGCCGTACCCGGAGGTCACCCCGTTCCAAATCAATATCTTCCCATTTCAGCCCCAGCAGTTCGCCTCGCCGCAGGCCTGTGGCCAGTTCCAGATAGTACAGCTCAAACACGCCGCTCTCCCTGGCCTCCCGGAAGAAGGAGGCCAGCTGCACTGTGGTCAGGGTTTTCATCTCTTGGTGTTCCACCCGAGGCAGGGCGCAGCCCTCCGCTGGGTTAGTGAGGATCAGCCGCTGCTCTTGGGCCAGTTTTAAGGCAGAGGATAGAATTTGATGGATGTTCCGCACCGTCTTGGCACTGAGGCCCTTGGGCTGTCCTTTGGCTTCCACCCGGTCTACCCTGCCTGTGGTCAGTAGCTTTTTGTAGAACTTCTGCAAGTCCAGAGAAGTGAGCTTTTCCAGCGGAATGTCTCCGATGTTGGGCCGGATGTGGTTTTGGATGTAGCCCTGGTAGGTCTGATGGGAAGAGGGCCGCACTTTGATCTTAGCGTAGTCGTGGAACCACACCTCCATCCACTCTCCCACCGTGTACTTGCCCGCCTTGGTAATGTCCAGTGCCTGGGCTTCTCTGATAGCCTGTTTCAGCTTCTCCTTGACCTCTGCCTGACTTCTGCCCAGCACATTCTTGTAGATGGCTTTCCCCGTCTCCGGGTCATGCCCTGCCGTATATCGACCTTCCCAGCGTCCGTCTTTTCTCTTTCGAATACTGCCTTCGCCGTTGGCTCGTTTCTTTGCCATGTGTGTCGCCTCCTTTGTAACGACACAGCATACCACAGAAATCTCAAATAGCCAGGGGACACAGGCAGAGTTAAGAGAAAATTATCATTTGGGGGATAGCTGGTATAGAGGTGAGATTACAGCGCTTTCGTGTATCTTCGGGTGGTTATTATGCTTCCGTTCACAATATTAGTAACCTTGTCCTGCAATACAAAACCGTTATTCTCCATGACTTTTGCCGAACCATAGTTGTCATCATCACAAGTGATTAAAGCAGAAGAGATTCCCAACTGTTTTGCTTTTTCTAACGCTAACCGAAGCATGAAAGTGCCATAACCTTTCTTCCACTCAGAAAAACGAACACCATATCCAATATGCCCGCCGTAGCGTCTCAGGCTATCGGTCAGCCTATGACGGATGCTTATTTCCCCAATAAAGTAGTTTCGCTCCTCGTCAACCAACCAGTAGAAGTGAGAACCAACCCTGTTTGGGGGGAGGTTGCGTTCCTCTCTGCAGTTATCGTACTTTTTAAAGATATTATAGGCTCTTGCATTATCAAATGCGTAGGTTTCTACGCCATGTATTTCATACTCATCATGGGCTTCTATGTACGATTGCAAGTATCTTTCGCAGGGTTCTACCAGGGTAATCATCGTTTACTCTCCTTTCCCGCCACGAGTGCAGCGGTTATTCCCTCGTCATGCGATAGAATGTGCCATTTCCTATTCCGGTTGTCATCTCATATGGTTCGCCGTCAATCTGAAATCCCGCTCGCTGGTAGCACTTCACCGCCCTGGTGTTCCATGTACGCACTTCCAGGTACAACGGCTTATCAGGATAGCGGCTCTTGGAAATACCATAGGCCAAGGCCAGCATCTCACGGCCATAGTGCTGGTTGCAGAGTTCAGGGTTGACGCCAATCCCAATGAACACCTCCGTAGCTTCCTCCAGGATGTTGACAAAACCCACCAATGTGTCCCCGTCTGCAAACGCAAGGTAGTTCTGCTCGGACTTTGGATCCATGAAGCCAATTTGCTGTGCTTTCATTTCCTCATAGGGGGGGAGATTGTAGATTCCATACTCACCCTTGTACTTCCATGCACAAATCTGCTGCTTGTCGTCATCCGTCAGATTTCGATAGATTAGTTGCTGCATATCCTCATACCTCCATACAGATTACAACGCATCTGCATTCTGTATATACTCCGCCCTTCTCAAATGCTCCTCCACCAACAGAGGCTGTATTTGTGGATATGTCCACTGGTTGGGCAGTTCATCCAACAAAAGCACCTGTTCCATCTCACTATGCAGTTGTCCTTGGAATGTCTCAATGTCTGCCACATACAACATTCCATAGCACTCTTCTCCCGATTCATTCACTCGGTTTTTGCCAATCACCGAATATACACAGACAGGGTGTATGGAAAACTCTATGGCGCCCGTCTCCTCCTGCAATTCTCTTTTTGCCGTGTCCAGAATTTCCTCTCCCGGTTCCCGGTGGCCACCAGGAAGTTCATAGGTGTCTCTCTCCCGGTGTTTACAAAACACCCACTTCCCGTTGTACCGGGCTATGATCACTGCAAACCGCAGCAGTTCGTCATCGACTTGTTCGTAGAAATTTACTTTCATGTGGGTCACCTCACACTGCCTCTTTTACGTCTCTAAATTTGATCTTCATTGTACCAAAGTTCCCCTGACCCAGCAAGGGCAGGGATTTAGCATCCCCTTGTTGCAGCTCTAAAAATACAGGGAGCCTTTTGCCATTTACAACCCCCTGGTTGACACCCGCACGATGTAATAAGGCACATCCAAACTTGCGATTTGGATGTGCCCAGGTCGTTCCTTATTTTACAGTTGGGGTGGTCGTTTCACTCTTGAGCTGCTCCATTTCCGTTCTTACATATTCACAAGTTATGTTTTGATAACTTCCATTCACCTTCGGAAAAGAGACTGATTGAACCAAGGTTGCGTAATATGTGTAAGGATGCTCGGTTGCGGAGTCTAAATTATCTAACTCTATTTTCACAACAGCGTACCCCACAATGGTTGTATCTTCTCGGATTATGATATCCATATATGCTGGTGAATGTTCCATTGTTTCCACACTGCCGCTCGTCGATTGGGAAAGGCTGCTCCAATATATCGTTGTTCCATTTTCAACGTGAAGAGGCGTGGACATATGCGTGATTGTGTTATCTTCTTCCCAAAGAAGCAGCTCTCCGCCATCCACAGACACCTCAAAAGTCGTGTTTTGATCTCCTGGGGCAGATAAGTTCAGCGGAATTCCCGGTCTGCTGCTCATGGCAGGATTCCAATCGTATGTTATGGGAACTTCTATCCCTTCCTGCATTATGATTGTTTCCTCTGAAGGAAATTCTATTGTTGTATCGTCGCCCAGAGATGCGGCAGATGCGGTCAGTGTCAAAAAACCCGGTGCTGTGACAATATGAGAAGATGGAGATTTCTCATGATCCGTGTCGTTGGATAGGCAAGGAACCATGAACGATGCCACGACCACAAGGCACAAACAAGCTGCCAAGGCTCCACGTTTCAGCCAGAGGGCTTTACAGACTTTGCGACTTACCCTGGCCTGGTGTATATAGTTTTCATTGATATCACCAAAGACTTCACAAAACTCTTCTTTTTTCATAGGTCATATCCCCTTTTCAAAAGGTAATTACGCAGTTTTGAGCGAAGGCGATTCAGTATTACGGATATATGGTTTTCTGTCTTTCCAAACCGGGATGCAAGATCGGAAATGCTGTCAAAATACCAGTATCGACAGACAAACATATTTCTCTTATCCGGTGACAGTCCAGCCAGGAAACGGTCTATTTCCTGCACCAATTCCCTGCGGTCAATCTCTCGTTCTACCGTATCTGCATCCGACACAAGGTCTGTGATTTCATCAAGAACAATAGGGACATTTCCACCACCTCGTTTTTCTGCGGTATTACGTCTATACCGGTTAAGAGATAGATTTCTTGTGAGTTTACCTAAAAAGGCGGACAAAACACTTGGTCTGTGTGGTGGCATGGCGTTCCATGCCCTCAAATAAGTATCATTGACGCATTCTTCCACATCTTCACAATTACCCAGTATGTTTGTTGCAATAGCGGTGCAATAGTTTCCGTATTTATCCGATGTGGCAGGAATGGCCTGTTCGTTTCTGTCCCAATACAACTGGATTATCTTTATATCGTCCAAGGGGATTCACCTCGCTTTTCCATTGCCCTTCACCTATATACACACCGTTTGAGCTCTCATCTTACAGCTAATCTTCTCATTTTTATCACATCATATCATACCGTTGGACCATTGACATGGATATTTTATTTGTGCTGCGCTCAGCATAAAGTCTGAAAAATCCCGGATGCTGACGCATCCGGGATTTTCGTTGGAATAAAGTTGTATGGGGGACTGGCCAAACCGTGTAGTGGCTCTCCTTGTCCCAATGGGAACACCGGGTGTAAAACTCAGGAAAGGGTGATCCACAAAGCGGGACGCAGGTCGCCGTAAGTGTAGGAGTTGCTGTAGCCGAGCGTTTCGTTCGCATTGATGTAGCTCACACAACCGGCTCCGCCATGCGGGGAACGCAGCCAGTAGTCGGCTTCGCTGCTGAGAAGCTGGGTTCTCATGGGGTTGTCCGCCGTCACCAGCTGTTTGCCGGCGTAGGTGTAGTCATTGGGCAGCGGGGCTTTGCTGTCTTGGGTACCGAACAGGTCCGCCTCGCTGAGCAGGAACACCTTCTGGTTTGCAGAAGTGATAAAGTCCTCGAAACTCCCCGACTTTCTGGTATAAATCGTGTACTCCTGTGCCAACGTCTTCAAGGTGGACTGGCTCTCGAGCCAGGTTGCCAGTGTGCTCTGGACTTCGCTGCCCTCATACTGATTGCTGTCACTGTCAAACCTAACCTTCTGCTGCACGCTGTCCTTCGCCCAGATGAGGGCCTGATCGCCGTTTCTCGCCAGCAGGTAGAAGTCGGTGCCATCGATGTCCACGGTGGTTATGGTTCCGGTGGGTGCGGTCTTGAGGTCGGAGATCTCCCAATCCCGCACGGTTAAGGTCACAGTTTTGATCAGCGGGTCGCCGTTCATGCCCTCGGCCTGCACCTGTACTGTCAGCGTGGTGCCCTCCGGTTCGTTGCTGCCGATGTAGAGCCGGCCGTCCGGGGAGAGGGTGGTGGTCTCATCTTGCGGCAACTCTCCTGTAAACGACCAGGTGATGTCCTGGATCACACTGGGGCTGTCCCCGTTCATGACCTGGGCGGTGAGCTTATAATATTTGCCCGGTTTGACTCGATTGCTGTCACTGGTGATCTCTTCCGGCACATTGAGGGTAATGCTGGTGGCAATGATGTCGGTGAGGTCGTTGGGGAAGGTAGACTCACTGATCACCTTAATGTCATCCTTGGTGCCCACCTTACCATCCGGGCCCGGAGCCAGGTAGTACTCTCCGCCGCCGGAGACGGCGTAGGGGCCCAGGAACTTGTAGCCGTAGTCGGTGGGATCCTCCAGCACCACCACGTCGGAGCGGTCGTCGTAGTTGCCGATTTTCTCATCCAGGCCAGCGCACATCCAGTCGCCGATGGTGCCGTCGTCCCGAATCTCCTTATAGGTGTTGTCGCCGAAGTCGATGTACTTCTTGCCGTCCAGATCGCCATCCACCACGTTGCCGCCGCCATCACCGTCGGAACCCGCCGCCTCCTTGGGCAGGACCACTACATCCACATAGGAGCTGATGGTGGGGGTAAAGGCGCTGGTGGCGGTGATTTTGTATATCTTGCCCACCATGTCCTCTGTGGGAGTGAAGACGTTGCCCTGCAGGGCCGTGCCCGCCTCCTGGCAGCTCCACTGGACATAGGTCTCGGCGGGATCCCCGGTGGGGTTCTTCACCGACACGTTGGCGGTGAGGGTCAGGGAATTGCTCACGGCCACATACTGCTGGCGTCCGCCCACCACCGACAGGTGGGTCACCTCGGGCAGGCGGTCGGACACCTTGTTGAGCAGGTGCTCCCCATCTGCGGTCATGCCATCCTCATAGAATCCGCTCTCGAGGTCTATGTCCCCCCAGTCTCCGGCAGTGGCAAACTGACCGGTGACGTGGATGGCGTAATAATAGGTATCATCCGGCACATTCTGGGGCTTGATGCCGTTTAACAGCAAGCCGGTGGTTTCCCCCGGTTCAATGGGCTGGGCCCAGTACGCCCAGCCGTCCACGTCGTACACCCAGTAGGGGCCGATCTGCTCCTCCTCCGGCATGGCCATCCATTCGTCCATGGAGATGACTGTGGCGTCACTGGTTTCCTTGCCGTAGTGGGTAACCGGTACGTCGGACTGCTGACTGTCTGCGTAGTATTCCGTACCGGTGACGGAGTAGATCAGGTCGCCGTTCTCAGGGACAGGCTCTTGCAGGGTCTCGCCGTCGGCCTGATACGCATTGCCGTATTCCACATAGTCGGAATATTTGTCGTCCGCATCGCCGGGGTCGCTGGGGCGAAGAGTGTCCTCGCCTGCATAGGTCCCGTTGATGTCAGCCTCCATGCTGTCCTTATCCTTGTTGAAGGTGGGCATATACACGGTCTTGCCCCCCATCTCCCAATCCCAGTACTGGTGCATGGGGGTGTGGTCGTTGTCCGGATCCACGTCGGGCACCTGTCCGTGCAGGTAGGTGATCCAGGTGGTGGGGTCGCCCAGCTGTGGGTCGTTGTCCGGGGTCTTGCCCACGATGGTCACGCTTTTGTCCGGGGCGGTAGTCCCCGCACCCTCGCCGATCTCCATATACTCGCTCAATTTGATGCGGGCGAAAATGGGGACGCCGTTGTCGTTGGGGTCGGTGAAGTTCTCCACGAAAACATCCTTGTTCTCCCCGTTGAAATAGTCGTGCAGTCGTCCGCCGGGGTTTGCTTTGCCGTCGCCCTCGTTGGTAGCTGCCTGGTTGATGGACTGCCACGCAAAGGTGCCCGACACCAGGATGGCTGCGGCCAGAGTGGTGGCCGCTGCCGCCATTCCGAGTTTCTTCTGGCCATCGGACTGCTTGAACCATTTGAATGACACAGGTCATATCTCCCTTCCTCAATGCTACATGTATCTGCAAATGACACGGGGAACCCTCACCGTATGCGGTTGGACCCCCGTGTGTGTCCTCCTGCCTGTCGGCCCCTGCAACAGACCGGCGTATTTGGCGCTGGTATTTTTTTGTCCTTTTTTCAGATGACAAGCCGCAGGGTCTCCATTTTTCGCCGGTGCTCGGCGCCCGTGGAGATGATATATATGCGGGTGGTGTTCATGTTGGAGTGCCCCAAAATATCCGCCAGCTTGGAGATGTCCTTATCTATGGAATAGAAACACCGGGCGAACAGGTGCCGCAAACTGTGGGGAAACACCTTGCAATGCCCTTGATACAAACCATGTCATGCCGTTGACCCAATGGTATTTGTATGCTACAATACAGGAAAATAAAGAAAAGGAGGTGGACAAGATGACGTTTCGTATACTGATAAAATCAAGTGCCATTTTGTCCGCTGTGTAAGCTCCTTTTTCATACGGATATGATTGTCGCCTCTGATTTTATCAGGGGCGATTTTTGTATTCAAACCTGTATGAAAGGGGCATAGAGATGACTTTAGAGGCCATTGTATCAGAACTACATTACACCAACCAGATTGAGCAACTGCTTCTGCAAAAACTTCGCAAAGATGAAAAATCCATCGCAGAAATCGCAGAAACCGCATATCATGGGGACAATTTTGATTTTCCGCTATGCAGGCGTATGCCGCTGACCCGTTTGGCTGTTGTGACCTATCTTCTGTTGCAAAAGTACGATAACTACAAGGCCTTGGGGATTGACGACGATATCATTTTTGACACGTTTCGGGATGTTTCTCTGCGAGCCAACCTGTACCACCAAAAACACGGCAAGGCGGGGATCTCAAAAGAGGACGTTGTGTGGTTTCGTCACATCATGAATGTTGGCATCTTCAAAATTGGCACATTGCAGTTTCAGCCGTTTGAAATGCTCTATCTGGACGAGGAAACCTTAGGTGAGCCGTACATGACATTTACAAAGGAACAAAAAGAAGCCTTGCCCCATGGGTCTCCTGTTCTGAACTGCCACATCCAACAAGGGGCCGATTTGAGTCCAAAATCGGTAAAAGCATCTTTTGAACACGCAAAGCTCTTCTTTTCCCAACATTTCCCCGCCATATCGTATCAGGCGTTTCTTTGTTATAGCTGGCTGCTTTACCCCCCTATGCTGACCCGCCTGTGGGATGATTCCAACATCAAACAGTTTGCCAGCCACTTCTCCATCATCGGGTTTTGCCAGGACCCAGAACAGGCCACCGAGAACCTGTTCGGACGTGGAGCAGAACAAGAACCTCCTCACCATGCAACTTCCCTTCAAACATTAGCGGCGGAGCATATAGAGTTATTTGGCTTCGCTTGCGGCATCATCTCCATATAAATCTGCTGCACCACAGCACCTGCACACGTTCTCTTTCCCATCCTCCCCACATGTGCCTTGTCAGCCTGGTGACGCTCCGCTGGGGTCTATTTTTGTCCGGCCAAAAATAGACGAAAAAGCCGCCAAAGGCGGGGACTTCCCCCGCCTTGTGGAATCCACCCCGCTGGTGCTAAAGAGCAGTGCGTCTAGCAACCCACGGCCCGGGAAGTCTCCTACTGCTCCTGGTGATGCCACCACACCAGGTTTTCATGGCAGCTGGCCCTACGGCTGGGCAGTTTCCATGTCCGGGCCTTCCCCTGGCATTGCGGCTGTTCCC
>NZ_JACSNZ010000007.1 GCF_016902575.1 Pseudoflavonifractor capillosus
CCCCACGCCCTCCTGGCAGAGTGGGAGTTCTGCCCAACTGGAAGCTGCTGTTTCCCCTGAGCCGGAACAGACCCCTGCACCGGACATCAGCCCCACGCCTCCAGCCACTTCCCAACCGGAATTGACACCCTCCCCCGCTCCCACTGCCTCCACCCAGCCTTCCATTCCACACCAGCCCACCACACCCTCAAACACCACACAGGTGGTACTGGTGGTGGCAGGCATTTTAGTATGTGCCGGGCTGGGCATCTGGGTCGCTTGGAAACGCTCATAACACTTCAAAATCTATACCGCCCCGGATTTGTCCGGGGCGGTATCTTTTGCTCTTATGGGTGGCAGCTCCCCTGGAATCGGTAGCCCTTACGCCGCACGGTCTGAATGTAGTGCATCCCAGGACACAGCTGCTCCAGCTTTTGACGCACCCGGGCCATACACACCTGTATGTTGTGCAGCCCCTGGTTGATGGGAGTTTTCCACACGCCGTTATATAATTGCTCATAGGAGAACACTTGATTGGGATTTTGGGCCAAAAAGGCCAACAAATCAAACTCCAAGGTGGTCAATGCCGCAGTCTGCGCCCCGTACCGCACCTCCCGCAGATCCAGGTCAATTTCCAGGCGGTCAAAACGGAGAACACGGTTGGGCTGCACCCGGTTATGGCCTTCAATCCGCAAACGCAGACGCAGCTCCAGCTCCACCAGGGAGTAGGGCTTGACCATGTAGTCATCTCCCCCCGCCATCAGCCCCTGTACCCGCTGGTCGGCCTTGTCATAGGCGGAGAGAAAGATGATGGGGACTTGACTGACCTCTCGCAGGCGACGACACACAGCAATGCCGTCCAGCCCCGGCATATCCACATCCAAAACCACCCCGTCCAGGGCCGCCGTGGTGGCTATTGCCAGGGCATCACTGCCATTGTCTGCCCGATACACCTGGTATCCCTTCCGTGTCAAAAATGCCTGGTTTGTGGTTTGGATATGGGGATCATCGTCCACCAGCAGCACCCGATACGGCATACACACCACCTCTTTTGCTCTATCTCTCTTGTATCATATCACAATTCTCGTCTCTCCAAAATCACAATCTTGTCACAATTTTCTAAATCACTGGAGAGCACGGGGTTCCCTGCGCTATGATACAGGTGTCAGGAGCCCTCCCACAGCATTTCAGGTGGGACATATGCTTCAACACACATGTGGTCTGAGGAAGAAAAAGGAGGATTTTTTATGAGACGACACCCCATATCATACCGATGTTTGGCTGTATTTTTGTCTCTGACGCTGGTCCTTGGCTTGCTGCCCACCACTGCCTTTGCCGCAGGACAGCCAGTGGCCAAAATTGGAGATGTCGGATATACAACCTTGGAGGCGGCAGTCAGTGATGCCCAACCTGGAGCATCCATTGTTCTGGTTGCGGATGACGACTCCCAACAGCAGATTACCATTGACAAAAATCTGTCCATTGAGCTGGACGGTCACAATTTGCCCAGTACAGCATTTCAAATCACCGCCGGCACGGTGAACATCGGCGATCAAAAAGGCACCGGCATTATCAATGGCGATCACTATGCCGGCTTTATCGCATCAGAAATCAACCGCTGCTCCAGCAGCATCTATATTACCGGCACCGCACAGGTGACTTTGAACAACCTGCGGGTAGAACAATGCGCAGAGCGTGATCTGGACAAAGCCATTTTTCTTGGGGGTTCAGCCTCCTTGACCATCAACGGCGGCAGCTATACCGGCCCACGGGAAGCGGGAGTAGATGCCATTTTTTATCATAATGACGAGACGACCTCCAGCCTCACCATCAACGACGGTTACTTTGACGCCAACTGCGGCCTCTCTGTCAATCAAACTCCAGGCTCAGGTGGAGGCACCCTGGTGATTCGAAAGGCCACCTTTGTGGGCAATGGAACGGCGTTTTGGATTCAATACGGCGGAGGTGCAGTTTCTGACGAGTCGAAGGCTCAGCAGTTTCTGGCGTCCAGTACTGGCAGTTACATTGTGGGCACATTCAATAAAGCCAACATCGTCATCGGCAGCGACCTGTTCGTCTCTGATGGATTCGACGGTGTAGAGTACGGCAACACAGATCAAAGCGCCCCCGCCCAGCTGACCCCCACTGAGAATGACCCCGTTGCCATGCTGCCCCAGATCCTGGGTGGCGATGATAGCGAATACACCTATGTCTGGAGCAAAGACGGCTCCGTCATCGAGGGCGCCACCGGCCCCAGCTACAACATCGACAACTATGACCCCGCCACTGATGACGGTATCTACTCCGTCACCGTCTCCCAGGGGGACAAAACCATAACTCTTTACTGGCAGGTGGGAACCCCCGCTCCTGAGCCTGTCTCCTATGACCTCTGGGTGGATGGCACCCAGGTCACCAGCGGGAATGCAGGGGATGTACTCAGTGATGGCACGGTGTCCTATGACTCCGCTTCCAACACCCTCACCCTGGACGGCGCAAATTTGACAAGCACCCACACTGGGAACCGTGTCGCCGCCGCCATTTTCGCCAATGACTCCATGGGCACGCTGAACATCCATGTCACTGGTGAGAACACCATCGATGTAACACAATTTGGGACAATAACGGCAGGTGTTTACGGCTTTCAAGATATTGTCTTTGAGGGCGACGGAAGCCTAAATGTAAAGGCAACGAGCCTTGGCAGCGAGGGTAACGCCGTTTATGCCCATACCGGCGATGTCACCATCAACAGCGGAACCTATACCTTTGAAGGAGACGGCACTGGTTGTTATGGCATCTTTGCCGGCTCCAATTCTGGCACCGTTTATGTAAAAGGCGGCGCACTGACCACCAGTGCAGGTGCAACCGGCTCCAATGGCGTTGCCATCGGCGGAACCCTGGATTTCAGCCAACATACGGGCTGTGAGATCAAAGCAAGCCTCAATGCCAGCGGAACGCCGGAGGTCACATATGACCCCACCCAACAAAACACCTACCACCTGTACAAATATATCGCCGTCAAACCCACAGTTGTGGTCACGCCGGAATATGACGAAAACGGCTTTCAGACCAACGGAGACGGCTACCAGCCCGCCCAACTGGTGGACGGCGTATATCAAATTGAAAACGCCGGCCAACTGTTCTGGTTTGCCCAGCAAGTCAAGGCAAGCGGAGAGGGTACGGAAATGAACGCCCAGCTGGTCAATAACATCATCATTCCAGCAGGCAGAACCTGGACCCCTATGTCCGTAGCCAAGGCATCCACTTCCGGCGTGCCGTATACCGGCACCTTTGACGGAGCAAGTCACACCATCAGCGGCCTTCAAACAATCAATCAGCACGGGGGCCTATTCAAGTCGCTGGCAGAAACCAGCGTCGTCAAAGATCTTGGCATCATCAACAGCAGCTTCACCGGCAGCTCTTCAGACTACGTCGGCTCCATCGCTGCAACCAACTACGGAACCATCCAGAACTGCTACAACACCTGTCCTGTTACCGGTCAGCTGATGTTTGTGGGCGGTATCGTGGGTGAAAACAAAGGTACCATCGAAAACTGCTATAACACCGGAGCAATCACCGTCAACGGTCAGGGCGAAGGCGGTGGCGGAATCTGCGGCACGGCCCGGGAAAATGCCGTCATTGAAAACTGCTACAACACCGGCTCCGTCTCCGGCCGTTGGGGCGTGAGCGGCATCTGTGGTTATTTCACGGCCGATACCATTCGGATCACAAATTGTCACAACACCGGAAGCCTTTCCATCATCAACAATGGCTACCCAGAGACCGTCCACGGCATCGCCTATGCCAAACCCAGCACACTGTATCAATCCGCTGTGGAGAACTGCTACTATGTTGCTGATGAGGCAAACGAAAACGGCGGCAAAACCCAGGCGCAATTCGCCTCCGGTGAGGTGACCTGGCTGCTTAACCATGAAACCAGCACAGGCGCATGGGGGCAAACCCTTGGAACAGACCAGATCCCGATTTTAGACGGTGCTGCGGTCTATGCCGGGTACGAGTTCTGCTACTCCGATAGCATCTCTTACAGCAACGATTCCACCACAGTCCACACCGAAAAGCCCGACCATGACTTTACGGTGTTGAAATACGATGCAACTTCCCATTGGTATGCCTGTGCCAACCCAGGATGTACGGAAACCAGTGGGACACAAGCCCATACAGGGGGCACGGCCACCTATTTCAACAAAGCAGTCTGCGATATCTGCCACCAGGCCTATGGCGCACTTTTGACAGATAGCACCCCTCCCACCGGAGAGATCACCATTGGCACAAACAAATTCAATCAATTTCTCAACACCATCACCTTTGGTCTGTTTTTCAACGAGAGCCAAACGGTGGAAATCACAGCTGAGGATGACAGTTACACCCATGCCGGTTACACGCAAGACGATGCGGTGACCGTTGCCTATTACCTACACACCGGCGATCATGCGCTGACTCTCGATGAACTGGAGGACGTTACATTTACCCCCTACTCCGAGACATTTTCCATAAGCCCGGATCAAAGCTATGTGGTATATGCCAAATTCACGGATCACGCCGGAAATGTGACCTACGTCAATTCCAACGGTATCGTTCTGGATGCCACTGCTCCCGCCATCACCGGCGTGACCGACGGCATTTACTACACCACCCAAAGTGCCGCTGTGGCAGATGCCAACCTCAAAGCTGTCACCGTCAACAGTGAAGCTGATGACGAGTCCGTGACCCTGACCGGCAATGTGGACCAGACCTACACCATCATGGCCGCTGACCAGGCCGGCAACACCACCACCGTAACCGTCATCATGAAGCCCATTTCCAGCCTTTCGCAGCCTGTGGAAAACCTCACCACAGAGAACGTGACCTCTTCCAACCAGCCGACGCTGGAAGCGGTGAAGGACTCTGTGGCAGATGTGGATATCAGCCATGCCACCGACGCAGAAAAAGCCGCCTTGGACCAAATTACCCAGCAATGTGATACCCTGCTGGACAAGGTAGACCAGGTGGCACAGGACATGAACAGCGTCACCGATGCCGTCAATGCGCTGGACCCCGACACCATTACCTCCGCTGACAAAGACACCGTGGAGCAGCTGCAATCCCAGCTGGAAAACCTGGTAACCAGCGGCAACCTCACCGAAGAGGAAAAGGGCAAACTGCAAGAGACAGAAGAAATCCTCACTGCTGTGCAAGATCAGCTGGCGCAATCCCAGGAAGCCGCCACCACAGAAAACCTTGAGAAGGCGGAGGGGATTGCCCCTGATGTTGTGACGCTGGAAGACAAAGACGACCTGACCTCCGCCAAAGAGGATTTGGAACACGCCCTGGAGAACTTTGGCGGAAACTACACCCAGGAAGAAACCGACGCATTGAAAGAAAAATTGGATCAGATCAACCAGGCACTGGATCGCATCGAGCAGGTGGAAGCTGTGCAGTCTGCCATTGCCGCCCTGCCGGACAGCGCAGAGCCGGACGACATGGACCTACAAGAAAACATCCAGGCAGCCAAGGACTTGTATGATGCCCTGACAGGCCACCAAAAGTCGTTGGTATCTGAAGGTCTGAAAAGCAAGCTGGAACGGTTGCAGAGCGACGTTCTGGACTATCGGATCATTCAAGGCAATGGCAGCCAGTGGACTCGTGGTACGGATGACACCATCATCATGACTGCCAACGGGCCTGTGGAAAAGTTCATTGGCCTCCAGGTGGACGGGAAAGATGTGGCCTCCCAGTGCTACACAGTAGTTTCGGGCAGCACCATCGTTACCCTCAAGCCCCAGTACCTCAACACCCTGTCCATAGGCAAGCACACCCTTACGGTCAAATATACCGATGGTCAGGCCCAGGGCATGTTCGAGATTTTGGAGCAAACCACTTCCCCGGAGACCGGAGATCACAGCCAAGTGACCCTTTGGGTGGCTTGTTTGCTGGCGGCAGCCTTTGGACTGGCCGGAATCATGGGGTACACCGAAAAGAAAAAGCATATCCAATGATTTGATGCAACGCAGGGCGCATGGTCTTTGTCTGCTGCCCTAACGAGCGTTTCGTCTAGGACGGAGTATTCTGGAATCGGGTATGCACCCAACGGGGGAGACAGATTGTGCTGTCTCCCCCCTTTTTTTTACTGTGTCATCCACGGTTCCCTTTACTTTTTTACTTGTGTACTTTCCCATTACCGTCTATAAGAAAGAAGCATACGTCAAGTCCGCTCATACCGATTTTCCCCGTCTGGCAGGAGCACCACCACCAGGTATATCCAGCATGAAGCTGCCGGGTATTCCAATAAGTCTGTTTGCAATCCGCATTCTTATCGTGCAAATTTAGAAAGACTGGTGTATAATAAGGGAAAACAGGCAGCTTCTGGCAAGGAGGTGCGCAATGAAAGGCTATCTATCCATTCGAGAAACTGCGAAAAAATGGGGCGTGTCGGAGCGCCGCATCCATCAATATTGTGCCCAGGGGCGCATCCCCGGTGCAGAGCGGTTTGGTGGCTCCTGGGCCATCCCGGAACATGCCAAGAAACCCGCAGACCCCAGAAGGGGAAGCAAACAGGTCCCTTCCCCAGAGCCGAAAAAGAACGGATCGCAGCAGTTTCCCGGCCTGATGCCCCTGATGAACACACCGTTTGAGCCAGGACACTGCATGGAGAGCATTCAACGTATGAAAGCCGGCCCTCAAAAGGACATCGCCTGGGCAGAGTATCACTATTTCAGCGGACAGGCGGAAAAGGCCATGCAGGAGACAGAACGGTATCTGGCCACAGAGGATCCGGCCATCCGGCTTTCGGCCTGCTGGATCTTTGCCTATTCCTGCCTGACCATAGGTCGGATCGACCACGCCCGAAACGCTTTGAACGGAATCAAACGAACACTGGCTGGTGGTGGGCAAAGCGCCCCGCCGATGCGTGCCATGGAAGCCTTTGTGGCGTTTGCAGCAGCGGTGCTGCTGCATCTGCCTTTGCCGGAGGAAATGCCGCCTGCGGGGGAATTTTTGCCGCTGCTGCCGTCGGGACTGCGGGCCTTTGCGCTGTATGTGCAGGCCCACTATCTCTACCTGAAAGGGGAATACGGGCAAAGCGCAGGGATGGTGGAGGCCACCCTTGCCATGGGCGCCGAAGCCTACCCCATCCCCGCCATCTACCTCCACCTGGTGGCGGTGATGGACTACATGAGCATGAAACAGACCCAGCAGGCACAAGCCCATCTGCTGACTGCTTGGGAACTGGCCCGTCCCGATGACTTGATTGAAGGATTCGGAGAACACCATGGCCTGTTGGGCGGTATGCTGGAGGCCGTCATCAAGCCCAACTGGCCGGAGGACTTCAAGCGAATCATTGACATCACTTACCGCTTCTCTTCCGGCTGGCGTAGAGTACACAACCCCATCACGGGTCACGATGTGGCAGACGATTTGACCACCACGGAGTTTGCCATCGCTATGCTGGCCGCCCGGGGCTGGACCAACCTGGAAATCTCAAAACACCTGAATATATCCACAAACACGGTAAAAAGTCACCTGTCTGAGGCAATGAAAAAGCTGAGGGTGGAAAACCGACGAGACCTGAAACAGTATATGCTGCACTAGCTGCACCAGAGGGGATGCCCGGGGCTTCGGCCCCGGGCATCCCCCATTTCAGGGGGCAAAACGGGTAATAGGCACAGATATATATATTTGTTACAATAAAGGCGTAACATTCCGGGAAAATCCACAGATTTCCCCACAGACAGTTCCAAAAGGGAGAGACTTTCAGGCCCAATCAGACAGGTCTAGACCATGAAGTAAGGAGGAATCGGTATGAAAAAACGAATCTTAAGTCTGCTGTGTGCATTTGTGCTTCTCATTGGACTTCTGCCCTCGCAGGCGCTGGCCTATGTGGGGGCGATCCGTACCACGGAAGAAGAAAGCGCCGCAGTCACAACCAGCCGGATCACCTACGGCGGTGTGCAGTATCTGGTACTGCAAAACGACTATATCACCTTTGCCGTGCAGACCACCGGCAGCGGCTCTGTGCTGCGCAGTTACACCGTACCCACGGCACAGCTAAACAGCAACAACGACATTTTTCGCTTCCCGGCAGAGACCAACCGGTTCTATCTGGGCAGTCAAGAAGGTTTCCAAAACGCCGGGCAGCTGCAAATCAAGAGCATTTCCGGCCAAGTGGAGAACCTGGAGGGTGAAAATCGGAAAATGCTCTATGTGTCCCTTACCTTCACTGATTCTCGCTTGGACGCCGTCATGAACTTCTGGCTGGACCGAGTGAACAAAGGCACAGACACCGGGACTTCTGACATCCAACCGGCCATTTACAAAGACCTGAGTGAAGCGGGAAATCACTGGTCAGTGGTCTCTTCCACTTCCTTCCGCATGACCAGTATCGATACTTCTGTTCAGGCTGTGGGCTACCCCCATCACGTCAAGGAGTATCCCCTGGCCTCTATGGGACACCGAAATGTGTCGGCAACAGCCCCTCTGATGCTGAGTGTAGCGGAGGAAATGTGGGGGGATGATCCTTGGCTGACTCACCAGCAGACGAATTTTTACCCACAGAATATTACGGCTGGACTGGGATATTCCCCAACATACAACCGGGTGGAGTACGAGGTTCCTGTGGAAGGAGTAACTTGGACGAGGACAAAGGCGATATCTACCTATTACACAGAGGTCTACACGAACAACTATCTGGCAGCAAATCCCTTTGTGGGGCTTTCTTCCTTTAACAATGACGCTCTAGACGCAGCCAACAGCCACGGTGTAGAGGGGCATCACTGGTTTCTGCCGGACTATGTTTCCAGTGATGGGAGAACCGTGACCACCTACTCCCCCGGCGAACGCCTTTGGAATGTGGATTTCCAGCACGTTCAAAACGTGTACTCCCTCTGGGGATTCCGGGACCTCTACGCCAAGGGTGACGCAGAGGCCCCCACCCAGCCGGACAAGGTGGAAGTGGAGCTCAACGCCGACAAGCTGGCCATACTACGTTCCAGTACCGGCGCACTGACGGTTCAACCCTATGACAGCGATCAGGGGTTGTCCGCAGTCAAAGCCTTGTACCCCAACTATACCCACGTTGCCACCCTGCGTGGCAACTATAAAACCACCAGCAAGGTTGATTACAACAGCAATCCCTTTGCAGGGCTATTTAACTGGGGAAACGGTTATACCGGTGGAAACACAACCTATACGTATGAATTTACGGACGGAGCGGCGGCGCTGTCTCCCACCGTGACAGCCACCTGGGGCGACGGCGGCTCCTTCTCCATCACATCCGACGGCAAGATCACCCACAGCGGACTGAGCCTCAGCGCTCCCACCTTCAAGTTCTATGCCCCCAAAAACGGCGGTGGGCTGACGCTGGGCTTCGACGCCAACGGCGTGACCATGGATTTTGAACCGGAGAAAAATGGCGCCATCTTTGCCCTGGACATCCCCCATGCCACCAGCCTGGTGGAAATGGGCTATGCAGACATGGACGGCAACCTGCGCTTCACCGGCACGATGGCCATTTCCACCCTCTTTGACGGCGCCGCCTTTGACATGGAGGAGCTGGGCTATGGGCTGAAAAACGGCAGCTTCACCGTAAACGGTGTGCGGGCCACCGGCAGCTTTGACACCGCCAAGCTGATTGGGCTGGATTTGGCAGAGGTGGAAGGCTCCATCAACACCTTTTCCGGTGAGGAAAGCTACGGATTTGATGTCAGTCTGGACCTGTTCTCCCTGGTGAAGGCCAAGGCAGAACTGGAACTCAAGCGTTTGAAGTCCAACGGCGCACTCATCCCCGACGACCTGTATCTCTATGTGGGCGGCAGCGCATTGCCGGTGCTGACCGTGGTGCCCACCATCCCCGTGGCGCAGATCACCGGCGGCGGCCTGGGATTCTACAATCTGGCAGACACCATCAACGGCAACTACTATGCCATTCCTCCCATCACCCTTCGGGGCACTGTGAAAGGCAAATACGTGCAGCTGTTCACCGGTACCACCGATACGGTGATTGGCCCCGGCGCCTTTGAGTTTACCGCCTCCGACATCAAAATTGCAGGCATGGAAAGTCTGCGCATCATTGAGGAAGCCGGGTTGGGGCTGTACATTGGGGGCCAGCGGGTCAACTATAACGGCACGGAATATTCCGGCATGAGATTCGCCGGTAAAGCGAATCTGGAGGCCGGACTGCCATCGGTGAGCGAGAATTGGCTCAAACTGGATGCTGGCGTGGCCGTGGGCCTGTTCGGCGGCTTAAACAATGCGAATACCCAGCTCTATGTCCAGGCCAGCGGCAACAGCCACATCAACGCAGAGCTTCAATTCCCCGATGATTGGGCCATCATCGGCGGTATGAATTTGCTGGGTGCAGGCGTGGACATCGTGGTGGGCGGCCAGACGGTCATTCCCGTCAGCGGCAGCATTGGCAACGGCTTCAGCGGCGCATTCAACAACATGAAGCTGTATCTGGGCGCCATGGGCCAGGCCTCCCTGCTGGGCTGCAACGCCCGGGTCTGGGTGATCCTGCCCAAGAGCGCAGCGACGGGGGACTGGTGGGACTTCACCTTTAAGGTTTGGAAGTCTCTGCCCGCATGGAGCTGGGATGGCAAGATCCAAGGGCTTCGCACCACATCCCAACGAAGCGCACCTGCATCGCGGTTGCTGTCTGCATCGGCAAGCACCAGCCAGACCGTCAACGTAAATGTGACCAATGAAACGGATAGCGCCTATCTGGTGCTGGCCTTTGACTCCTCGATTACAGAAGCACAGCTGAAGGAACATCTCAGGGTGACCGATCCCAGCGGCAGACAGGTAAACTTGGTATGGCTTGCCACCGATGCGGATGGGAATATCACCAATGCCGACACAGCCAATGTCTCCAGCGGCGTGGTTGCCCGCTCGGACGGAACCGGAAACGACCATGTTGCCCTGATTTATCTGGGGAAGGGAACCAGCTTCAACGGCGATTACACCATTACCACCCTGGACGCCGCCTCTGGGCAATCCTTGTTTGCGGCCAGCGTCAATAAGGTCACCACCCTCAACAGCACGGATCTCTCCTTTACCGCGCAGGCTGCCGCCATCAACGTGGAGCCGGATGAACTTGGCCCGGTCAGCTTCAGCGGCAACACCGTCACCGGCAGCGTTGCCAACCCCGAGGCCGGTGTGACCTATGTGGTGCGCACCTATTTGTCCAGCGACCCAGACAGCGCGGACTATCTGGTGGATGAGCAGGTGCTGGACGACACCACCAGCTTCAGCATTCCCGTTCCCGCCACCGGCACCGCAGCTCCCAGCGGCAGCTACTATGTCACAACCTACCTGATGCGCCAGGAGACGGGGGACTTTGACGGCGACGGCACCGTTGAGGCGGATGAAGTGGCTCTGCTGGGCATCGGCAACGCCAGTTCGGAGAGCCGGATGACCTACACCAACTCCATGCAGCCCGGCCAGGTGCAGACCGTAACCCTCACTGCCACCGGCAACGAGACCATGCAGGCCTCCTGGAGCCAGGTTGACGATGCCGACGGCTACCGGATCACCATTTACCATGCCGATGGTACAGACACCGGCATGGGCTATGAGTACGATGTGTCTCAGTTCTCCGGCCAGAGCCAGATGCCTGGTTTGAACCTGAAAAACGGCACCTTCTCCATTGGCATGGCCATGACTGCCGGCGGAGCCACCGCTCAGGATGGAACTCCCATCACCCTGGATGCCGGGAAAGAGTACATCGTCGGTGTCACCGCCTACCGCAGCGAGACCATCGGAGAGCAGGACACCAAATACTATGGTGCAGAGCAGCAGTCCAGCGCTGCCCTGTTGCCGGAATACACTCCCATGGAGATGACGATTCGACTCAATGGCAAGGACTTAACTGCGGATGAAAACGGCATTTATCACGCCACTTCCGCCGAAACAGGCAACAGCCTGACGGTAGAGGCACCGGAGAGCGGCAACGCCACCTTCACCGTGACTCGGCTGGACACCGGCGCAGAGTTGCAGGAAGTCGCATTCGGGGAATTTTCCATTCCCGATGTGGACGGTACCCTGATGCTGTCGGTTACGGGCAGCGTCACCAACGGCACTGTCACCGACACCACCACCCGCTATGTGCTGGTCTCCCATGACAGCACGGCCCCGGTCATCACCCTGGACGAAGAAGTGTTCTATGCCGATCCCAGCACCCGCACCTATACCATTACCGGTGTCACCGATCCCGGTGCAACGGTACTTATGGCAGGGGACACCGATGAGTGGGGAGAAGCCACTGTCATCACCGCCACAGCGGCGGAGGACGGTACCTTCTCTCTCAGCGGCACCTTGACCTCGGGAGATACCATGTCCCGAATCGTCAGTGTAACTGATCAGGCGGGCAACGAGACAACCACCTCGGCCACGATTACCCTTCTCACAGAGTACACGGTACACTTTGATGCCAACGGCGGCAGCGGAACCATGCCGGATGACACCGCATCCATCGGTACCAGCTACACCCTCCCCGTCTGCACATTTACCCCGCCCCAGGGCAAACAGTTTAAGGCTTGGAGTGCAGACCCTGATTCCACCACGGAATACGCCCCTGGCGATTCCGTCGTACTGGATGGGGACACCACCTTCTACGCCCTCTGGGAGGATGCCCCCCACACCCACAGCGGCGCACTGCACACCGGATATGCTGCCACCTGCGATGCACCTGGCGAAAAGGACTACTATACCTGTTCCTGCAACAAATTCTTTGAAGATGCTGCCTGCACCAAGGAAATCACAGACCTGGAAACTTGGAAGGTCATCCCTGCCACCGGACACAAACTCACCCAGACCGGAGCCATCGCTCCCACCTGTACCCAGGAAGGTTATTCCGGCGACGAAGCGTGTACAGTATGCCATCAAGTGATTACCCCGGGTAAGTCCCTGGAAAAGCTGCCCCACGATTACAAAGGCGGTACATGCACCATGTGCGGCGCTCTCGACTCCGCATTTAAGCCCGTGATTACCGCCGGTGCAAATGGCACTTGGCACAAAGGCAGCAAGGACGGGCTTTCCATCACCTCCAACGCAGCTTTTGACGACTTCATAAAAGTACAGGTGGACGGCAAAGACCTGGATCCCTCCCACTACACTGTCAAGGAAGGAAGCACCATTGTCACCTTGAAGACCTCCTACCTGGACACCCTGTCTCTGGGCACGCACACCCTGTCCATTGTTTCCAAAACCGGCACGGCCACTACGACGTTTACCATCCTGAACCCGGACGGTAACCCCCAGATTCCTCCCACCGGTGACCGAAACCATATCGCTCTATGGATGGGGCTGTTGGCCACTTGCGGAATTCTCCTGACTGCTGGGTTGTGGTACAACAGAAAGCGGAAATCCAACAAGCACCAGTAACGTGTGGGTCAGAGAGTATCAAGAATGTAACTCCATAACGAAAAACGAGAGGTTGTCCCTTTGAAGGGACAACCTCTCATTTTTGAGCCTGTTTTTTGCCAGATTCAGCATTCCAAAGATGTCGGGCGCACTTCTCCCGTTCCACTTTGGACTTTTTATTTGACCTGGAGCATTGTTCCCAGGAACAGGGGCATCTGGTGTTCCAGATCCACCAGCAGATAGACAAAGGGCCGATCCAACGTAATTTCTACGAACTTGTCCATGGCCAGGGCAGACTCTCCATTGACCTCCACCGCCGTGGCAGCTCCTGCCCGTGTGCCCTGTTCGGCCACTGAGATGTAGGTCTTGTGGAGCACCCGGTTAATGAAGATGTTCCCTTGAGCACTGCCCAATCCTGATAAATCCGCCTGAGCCCCGTCAAAGGCTAAGGTCATCCCCATGTTCTCCAGCGCCTGAGTCAGCTTCACATCGGAGCCGGATTCAAATTTGGGCATGGTGGCCATTACGGGCGTGTTCCTTGCCTGCCCCAGCAGCTCACGCAGATGCGCCCCGGTGAGGGTGTTGACATACTCCTCCACCGCCATCCCTTCCTTGGGCAACAGGGCCACAAAGGCATACTTGCCTCCCGCATAGGGCTTGGCAAATCCCGTGGCCCACTGGTCCTGTAACCATATATGCTCCACGCTGTGCATCATGTCCACCGGCTGAGGCTGCCCGGTGTGGGTGGTGAAGGTTCCTTCCCCTACGTCCGCCTGGGTATAGGCACTCTCCCACTGAGCCTCAAAGGCCAGGGCATTGACCAGGTACATCACAGCATCCTCTGGAATTTCATCCAGAATTTCCTCAATCATGCCGTGGGTTTCCTCCTTCACCCAGCGGTTGATGTCCTTGACCGTGGATTGGTCAAAGGGAGCCTCATACACCCCAACTCCATAGTAATTGGCGTTGGTCTGGAGAAAATCCCGGTTGACGGTAAAGGAATCCTGCTGGGTAAACCAGATGGAGTTGGCCAAATGCAGCGCATCATCTTCCCCGCTCATCCATGTGTGCACGGCCTGGTTGAGCCGCTGCACCGGCGCTCCCAAGGTGTTCTCCATCTGCGTCAGTGTCTCCCCTTTGGCTCCATTGGCGGTCATGGATAGGGCACACAGCACCGATAAGGGGGAAATCAATGTGTTTTCTCCCTCTTCCATGGTATTTTGCATAAGTCTCACCCCGAAGTCTGCCAAATGGCTCCACTCGTCTTCCGTCGTTACCGTGGTTGTCAGTGGCTGGGGCTTCACCCTCTCCATCTGATCGGTGATCTTTGGAGCAGAACAGCCACTCATGACCAGACAGCAGGCAGCCAACACACTGGCTGCCACACGGTTCTTCCGTTTCATATGGTCCTCCTCCTCCCTGTCATTTCTTCCACTGGGCAATGGACGTCCAGTCCAGCTGCCAACACACCTGCTCCAGCCCAGCTACCTTCACATAGCCTCCATGGTAGAGCATCAGGTGCACCACCACGCCGTCTTCCTTTTTCAAGTAGAGATGACCTCGGGCATCCGCCCACGTCACATTTGCCTCATCTGCGGACACAGCAGGGGTGTGACACATCTCCCCCACCCAGGCATTGAGTTCATCCAGATGGGCGATGGAAGTTCCGCCCTGCATGGTGGTCCCTTGTATCGTTGCTCCGGTCACTTGGTTTGGCAGGTGAAACACCGTCTCCAGCACATCACTTCCCGTGTTCACCGTGATGTCATTGCAGTTCCAATACAGGGTGACGGCGCCGTCCTCCCCCGTCATACACAGCAGATGGGCTGGGTCATAGCCGTTGACGGCGTAAAAATCGCCCCATGCGCTGCCGCTGCCCTCCACATAGCCGCTCCCAGGTGTCCACTCGTCGATGCGGCCGTCCGAGCTTCCCAATTTCTCCCCCACCAAGTGGGAGCCATTTTGGATCCAGCTGCACTCCACGTAGCTGCGGCCCCGGTAGATGAAAAAGCCCACCATATCCGCCTCCACAGCTGCATCTGCCCCAACGTCCACCTCCAGCGGCGGCACATACACCCCCGCACTTCCGTTTTCCATTTCGATTTGGTTGGACTCCTCTTGGTTGGACAATCCTTTGGACGGAGTCAGACTGCGCCAGGGCTGTGCCACCACAGTCCCTGCCATCACCAGACACAGACAGGCTGCCAAAGGTACCAGCACCCGCCAACGCTTATTTCTCCGCTGGCGCACACACTGTGTCTCGTACAGCAGCTCCTCGTCCACCTGTTCCAGGGCATCTAAGATCTGTTCCCCTCTCATAGGTCAAATCCCTCCTGTCTCAAATAGTCCCGCAGGTTCAGTCTGACACGGTATAGGGTGCTCTTACACTTGCTTTCACTGACCCCGCAATACCGTGCTACCTCTTTGAGGGAGTCAAAATAATAGTACCGACCCAGAAACATGGTCCGGGCCTGGGGTTTCAACGTGCGGAGAAACCCACTGATGGCCTGAGCCAGCAACTGACTGTCCAGCACATGCTGTGGATCCTGCTGGGTTCCACAGCACTCTTCCAGTTCCTCCAGGCACAGAGCATAGGCGTCCCCCTGCCGCTTCTGGCTGGCATGGTGACGGTATCGGTCTATGGCCCCGTGGCGGGTGAGCCGTCCCAGATAGATGGATAGCTTGCTGGGTCGCTGGGGCGGCATGGACTGCCACGCCTTGAAATAGGTGTCGTTGACCACCTCCTGGCTATCCTCCACATCATGCAAAATATTATAGGCAATTTTGCTCAGATAGGGGTGGTATTTTCGCTGACTCTGGGCAATGGCCTCCTGATCCCGCCGCCAAAACAACTCTACAATTTGTCCGTCTTCCATGGGGTGCACCTCCCTTTGACTCCCTCACCCTATATCCCGAAAAAATATGCCGTTGGTCGCACAAAGAATCCGCCCGAAGTAAAAAATAGCAGCTGTCTCGGTGATACGAAACAGCTGCTATTGAGTCGATCAGATTACTTGCTTTGGATGTACTGGTGAATGGCAGCGGCGGCCTGCTTGCCGGCACCCATAGCCAGGATAACGGTGGCCGCTCCGGTGACGGCGTCGCCGCCTGCATACACCCCTTCCCGGCTGGTCAGGCCGTCATCCCCGTTGGTGACGATGCAGCCGTGGCGGTTGGTCTCCAGGCCAGGGGTGGTGGAACGGATCAGAGGGTTGGGGCTGGTACCGATGGACATGATCATAGTGTCCACCTCCAGGGTGAACTGGCTGTCCGGCTTCTCAACGGGACGGCGGCGTCCGGAGGCATCGGGCTCGCCCAACTCCATCTGCATGCAAGTCATGCCCCGCACACGGCCATCCTCATCCCCCAACACCTCCACGGGGTTGGTGAGGGTCTTGAAGATGATGCCTTCCTCCTGGGCGTGCTCCACCTCTTCCTTACGGGCGGGAAGCTCTTCCATGCCACGACGGTATACAATGTACACCTCTTCTGCCCCCATGCGCTTGGCACAGCGGGCGGCATCCATAGCCACGTTTCCGCCGCCCACCACCGCCACCTTGTGGCTGTGCATGATGGGAGTCTTGCTGCCGGGCTGATAGGCCTTCATGAGGTTAATTCGGGTGAGATACTCGTTGGCGGAGTACACACCCTTGAGGCTCTCACCGGGAATACCCATAAACCGGGGCAGTCCGGCACCGCTGGCGATGTACACCGCCTCAAAGCCATACTCCTCCATCAGCTCGTCAATGGTAAGCACCTTTCCGATGACCATATTGGTCTCGATGGTGACACCCATAGCTTTCAGACCGTCGATCTCCTGCTGCACAATGGCCTTGGGCAGACGGAACTCAGGGATGCCGTATACCAGCACGCCTCCAGCCAGGTGGAGAGCCTCATAAATGGTCACCTCATAGCCCAGCTTGGCCAGGTCGCCTGCGGCGGTGAGGCCGGAGGGGCCAGCGCCGATGATGGCCACCTTGTGGCCGTTGGGCTGAGGCCGGACGGGAGCGTCCTTCACATGCTCCCGGTGCCAGTCTGCCACAAACCGCTCCAGGCGGCCAATGCCCACGCTCTCACCCTTGATGCCACGGACGCACTTGCCCTCACACTGGTTCTCCTGGGGGCAGACACGGCCACACACGGCAGGCAAGGCACTGGAGGCAGCAAGCACCTGATAGGCCCCCTCAAAGTCCTCTTCCGCCACTTTCCCAATGAATGCGGGGATATCAATGCCCACAGGGCAACCACTCTGGCAGGGCTTGTTCTTGCAGTTCAAACACCGCTTGGCCTCGCTGACCGCCATCTCTGGGGTGTAACCCAGAGCCACTTCGTCAAAGTTATGGTTTCTCACCTGGGGCTCCTGGCTGGGCATGGGACACTTGCAGGGGTCCATATTGATCTGGTGCGCCATCTCACTGCACCTCCTTGTTGAGCAGATTGCAAGAGGCCTCCCGGGCATGGGTCTCAAATTCCTTATACATGGTGCCCCGGTGCATGGCCTCGTCAAAATCCACCTGGTGGCCGTCAAAGTCGGGGCCGTCCACACAGGCAAACTTGGTCTCTCCACCCACGGTGAGACGGCATCCGCCGCACATTCCCGTGCCGTCAATCATAATGGGGTTCATGGACACGGTGGTCTTGATGCCATACTTCTCAGTGAGCTTACACACAAACTTCATCATGATGAGGGGGCCAATGGCGATGACCTCGTCGTACTGGTTGCCCGCCTGGATGAGGGCCTCCAGGGCGTTGGTCACCAAGCCCTTCTCCCCCCAGCTGCCATCATCGCTCATCTTGGCCATGTGATCGGACACAGCCTCAAACTCCTGCTCCAAAATCACCAAGTCCTTGGAGCGGAAACCCACGATGCTGTGCACCTGGGCGCCCAGCTCGTGAAGCCGCTTGGCGGTGGGATAGGCAATGGCACAGCCCACACCGCCGCCCACCACGGCCACTTTCTTCAGGCCCTCCAACTCACTGGCCCGGCCCAAGGGGCCCACAAAGTCGTGGACAGACTCCCCGGCCTCCAGCTGGTTGAGCTCCATGGTGGTGCCGCCCACAATCTGGAAGATGATTGTGACGGTCCCGGCCTCCCGATCATAGTCGGCAATGGTCAGAGGAATACGCTCGGAGTCCTCAAAGGGTCGTACAATAATAAACTGCCCAGGCTGTGCCTTCTTCGCCACCAGAGGTGCCTCAATGACCATCTTGGTGACCGTAGGGTTCAGCGGGGTCTTTTCCGCAATCTTAAACATAACGATCTCCTTCCCTGAAGGTTCGAACAAAATAAGGGGAGGGTCTTTCCCCTCCCCTTATTTTACACGTTAAAGAATTAAAAGTCAACGTCAAGGTCACAACAGCAGCCACGCAACAGCTTTTCCATGTCCGCCTGGTCAGGCTGACGGAGATCAAGGCTGATGCGGAGTTTCCTCCTGCTCTCAAGAGAAAATCTTTTTCAGCGGCTTGATGTTCAGGGTCACCACCGTACACACCAGGCAGAAAATGATACGAACCACAATGAGGGCCAGTGTCACGATTTTTCCCTGCTCAATTCCCAAGCCCAACAGAATACGGCTCACCCATCCCCAATGCAGGAGATTGATCTCCACAGCATGGTAGCACAGAATGATCAATGAGTTTGTGCCGCAAAAGGCCAGAAAACTTCTCAGTATGCGGGTTTTCTCCCCAAGTACCTGGGAAAATTTCAACACAATATAGCTGGTTGCGAACGCCACAGGCCACATCAATAGACAAGTCCCGCTTCTTTTCCGACACTTTTCCACTCACTCCACTCACATTTTTCTCTCCATGCTTATTCCCCGGGCATGGCAATGGACTGCTGATAGGCATCCAGAACCGTCTCCGTATCTCCTATCATTCGCACTCTGCCCTGATCCAGCCAGATCACCCGCTGACACAGCTCCTGCAATGTACTGGTGGAGTGGGACACAATGAGTACCGTCTTGCTTTCATCGTGGATGAGCTCTTTCATTTTTCTGGAGCTTTTCTTTTTGAATCTGGTATCTCCCACACTGAGGGTCTCGTCCACCAGCATAATATCCGCTTCCATCACCGCGGTGATGGAAAATGCCAGTTTGGAGTGCATACCACTGGAGTAGCTGCGCACCGGTTCGTCAATAAAGTCGCCAATTTCTGCAAAGTTGATGATTTCATCAATTTTCTCATCAATTTGCTGTTTGGTATATCCCATCAACATGGCAGAAAGATAGATGTTGTCTCTGCCCGACAGCTCATTGACGAATCCCACACCAATGGCCATCAGCGCCACGCTCTGTCCATAGCAATCAATGGTGCCGCTGTCCGGCTTGTAGATGTTGGCAACCGATCGCAGCAACGTACTTTTTCCGCTGCCGTTTTTCCCGATCAGGCCCACGATCTCACCTTTGTAGACGTCAAAGCTGACGTCTTTCACCGCCTGAAAGTCCTTCTTTTTCTTTTTGGCCGCACCCTTTCTGAAGCAATCCAAAAATGCCAGTGGACGTACTGTGCGATAGGTAATGCTCACATTTTTGACCGAGAGCGCCACCTCACGGTTTTCCTGTTCCATGCTTACGTTCATATCCATATTCAATCGCCTTTCAACATCTAGGGGCCGTCTCCACCCTGAAGTGCCACTCAGCCCAAATCAGAAAATCGCAATGCGGGGATACCTTCTCTTGACCATTGTCCATACCCAGGCAATCAGGCAACATGCAAGTACAATAAATAAGCTTTGAACATACCAGATCACCTTGACCTGCGGCAGGAAATGCTGCCAAACCATGTTGACACCATCCCCAAGTGCGTAATTAAACGCCATAAATATCATGGTGTTTCTGCCCATAAATTCCAGTCCAGGCACATGTCTGTAATGTTTCGAAAATACAGAAAGCAGTGCCACGGAGACGGATACGGCCCCGATAAATGCCATTACAAGGTCAGCATCATAAGTTCCAGCTATATTCCACCATCCGTTTATATAAGCAACCCCCAGCCCCACACATAGCAAAGCCATATTCATCTGCCATAGGATTTCAGAAAGAATCCCATTTTTGAGTTTATACCCCAAATACATAAAAGCTGCGCCAAACACAGCCACATCAAAGTGCCAGGGCATATAACGGTTAAATTTATAGTGGATATACACTGCCCCAGCCAGGCCACAGATGGCCAAGGCATATTTGACTTTTTTCTTCGAGCAGGTCATAAACACATAGAGGTAAACCGTAGCCAAAAAAATACAGGGCAGAAACCACAGCGGCGAAGAATTAGGTGTCTTTGAGGCGCTGTTGCACGCAAATAGAATCCAGAAAATGTGTTTCCCAGTAGATACCGCAAAGTCTCTCAACCCCATGACCTGGTACTCAAAATACCCGTTGAGCACCAGATTTATTCCAGAGAGCACAAAATAGGGAATGACATACCTGCGAAATTTATCCCGGATCAGCTCATTGAGGTTCTCATATTTTTCCGGTCGGAACAGATAACCCGCCAACACAAAAAACAAAGGCATATGGAAGCCATAAATCATATGCTTTAGATCTGTCGGAAGATAATTGGCATGTCCCACAATCATCAGAACGATGCCAAACCCCCTCAGGGCATCCACCCAGCCCACTCGTTTTCTCTGGTTGATCGTTACCATATTTTCCAAGATATACAACTCCTCGCTCAAATGGCCTTCACGTAGTTTTGCTCATACTTGTGGATCAAAGATACCCCAAATGCAGATACGAGAATACCAATGAGCAGCCACACACCCAGCAAAGCAAAGTTGGGCGCTTTTGCGTAGATCATCACGTTGCGCAGCTCATTGATGAGCATGGCAGCAGGGTTTACCGAGGCCAGAATATTGCCATAGGGCTGGGGGATCCGGGTAGGAATGCTGTAAAACACACCGGATAGATAAAACACCAGCTTCAACAGCACCGTGATGATGTTACTAAAGTCCCGGGCATACACGCCGCAGTGCATGACGATACAGGAGGCGCCAAACACCAAAACCAGGGCAATGAGCAAAATCAATGGGGTATACAGGATGTACCAGGAGAATTGCACCTTATCCACCACCGATACGATGAGGGCCAGCCCCAACGTAATCAGCATTTGGATGCCATGCTTGAACAGGATGGAAGAGGTGAGGATATATTTGGGCAAGTACACCCGGGAGAGGATCCCCTTCTTCCCTCGCACCAACAAGACGCTCTTGTTGATGCTGCGGTTGATAAAATTCCACATGCCCAAACCCACAAATACCATGGGAACAAAGTGTGGCTCGCTCTTTCCAAACACGATCACAGAGATGAAGGTGTATACCAACATGAAAAGAAACGGATCCAAAATCCACCACAACCATGTGAAATAAGACCCACTTACATCGGTGCGCAGGGATGCCACCGCTGAATACATGGCATAGGTCTTGTATTTTTTCAAATTGGAAAAGAATTGTTTCATCGTACGCCCTACCGTCCTATTTTCGTTGCTGTCCCCTTACGGCGACAGGGGGCTGTCATCTTCACATCTGCCCCAAAATCCACTCTGCTGCATCCCGAATGGCCCCCTCGCCCCCTTTGGAGGGAAGGCTCATATCCGCAGCCAATTTCACCTGAGGTACCGCATCCGCAGGACACATACTCACCCCTGCCACTTCCATAGCAGGCAGGTCGCCCAAGTCGTCCCCAATGTAGGCACACTCCTGGGGGAGAATATGGTACTGGCGGCACAAGTCTTCAAGAACCGCTGCCTTGTCACCAACACCCTGGCACACGGCATCTATGCCCAATTCCTCCGCCCGGCGCTCCACAATCTCGGAGCGGCGGGCGGTGATAATGGCGGTTTTGACCCCGTTTTTGCGCAACAGACTGAGCCCCTGACCATCCTTGACGTGGAAGGCCTTCATAATCTCACCGTTTTGTCCGATGTAGATTTTGCCGTCTGTCATCGTTCCGTCCACGTCCATGGCAAACAACTTAATGGCCAATGTCCTCAACTCCCTGTCTTCTCAGATTACCAAGCCAGCGTTCATCAGCATCAGCAGAGTGATGGAGCCCACCAGATGCTCATTCTCGTCCAGCACGGGCAGGCAGGAAATCTGCTTCTCCTTCATCAGTTGAAGCGCTTCCACAGCCATGGCATCCTCGTGGATATAATACGGTTTCTTGGTCATGATGTCCTTGGTCTCCAGGTTGTAAATATCCACCTTTTTATGCAGAGCCCGACGTAAATCTCCATCCGTAATCAGGCCGGCCAGATGCTGGTGCTCGTCCTGAATGCACACCATCCCCAACTGTTTGCAGCCCAGCTCGTTGATGGCTGACTCCAGAGAGGCATCCTGGCTCACGACACTGTTCTTTTCCCCGGTGGCCATCAGGCTTTTGACCGTGAGGACCAGCTTCTTGCCCAGAGCGCCTGCGGGATGGAACAGCGCAAAGTTCTTCTCTGTAAAGCCGTACCGATTGGCAGCCACCACGGCCAGTGCATCGCCGTAAACCAGCTCCACGGTGGTGCTGGAGGTGGGGGCCAATTTCATATAGCAGGCCTCCTCAAAGGGCGGGAGCAGCTGCAGCACATCACAGTTTTTGGCCAGTGTGGACTGGGCATTGGCGGTAATGGCCACGATCTTTGCCCCAATCAAACGAATATTGGGGAGCAGACGGATGACCTCCTCGCTCTCACCGCTGTAACTGATGGCAATTACCACATCGTCCACACCGATCATGCCAAGGTCGCCATGCTGGGCCTCGGCGGGATGCAGGAAAAAGCTAGGCGTTCCCAAGCTGGCAAACGTTGCAGCCATCTTGCGGCAGATGTGGCCAGGCTTACCCATACCAGTCAGAACCACCTTACCCTTGCAGTTGGTGATCAGATCCAAGACCTGGCCAAACACCTCATCCAGGTTGTCACGCATGGCACACAGAGCGTCAATCTCCGTGTCAAACACCCGTTTTGCCATATTCAGAGAATCCATGATTAACCCTCCTGTACGGCCTGGCGAACCCGCAGCACACGGTTGAGAACCGCCTCAAAATCACTCAGCTTCAGCATGTTGGGGCCATCAGACAGAGCGTGGTCGGGGTCGGGATGAACCTCGAAGAACAGGCCGTCTGCACCCACTGCCATGGCGGCCTTGGCCAGGGGCTCCACATACTCCCGGTTTCCGCCGGTGCTGGTGCCCTGTCCGCCGGGCTTCTGCACACTATGAGTGGCATCAAAAATCACGGGGTAGCCAAAGCGCTTCATCTCAATGATACCGGTCATATCCACCACCAGACGGTTGTAGCCAAAGGTGGTGCCTCGCTCGCAGAGCATGATGTTGCGGTTTCCCGCTGCCTCCATCTTCTCCACCACATTCTTCATATCCCAGGGAGCCAGGAACTGGGCCTTTTTAATGTTGATGATGCGCCCAGTTTTGGCAGCTGCCACCAACAGGTCGGTCTGACGGCACAAAAATGCGGGAATTTGCAGAATATCGCACACTTCAGCCACAGGAGCAGCCTGATAGGACTCATGGATGTCGGTGACAACCTTGATGCCGTGCTTTTCCTTCACCTTGGCCATCCACTCCATGCCCTTCTCCAGGCCGGGACCACGGGCGGACTTGGCGCTGGTACGGTTGGCCTTGTCAAAGGATGCCTTGAAGCAAAGCTCCACGCCCGCACGCTCACAAATCTTTACCAGTTCATCGGCCACAGTCATAACCAGTTCTTCTGATTCCATCATACAAGGGCCAGCAATTACTCTCATCATTTGTTCATCACTCCATCTGCAATTTTTACTGCAAACTCATAGTCTGCAGGCTCGTCAATGTCCACAGATTCAATGTCATCTGTCTCACAAATATAGGGGCGGAAGCCAATGCGACGGCCGTGCTTGTCCAGCACGTCCTTTTCAAAGATGAAGAAAGCACTGGTCTCCACAAATACCGGCTCAATGTCCTGGGTGCGGGGTACATCATTCAAATCATAGTTAATGGGCTTTCCCTGATACCAGGCAAAGGTCTGCTGCCGCTGGGCAGAGAACGCAGAATCATACTCACCCTGCTGCACCGCTTTCAGACCCTTGGCGATGGTCTCAGGTTTAATGAAGGGAGAGGTGGCATGGCACAGCACATAGACGTCTGCGTCCACATCCTGAATAAACCGGTGGTAAATGTCCAGGCCCTTGACCAGCTGGCCGTCCAGCACAGGGTCACGCTTGAGGAAGGTGACCTCCTCGGGAATGTACTGCTTCACCGCCTCATCACTGCAATAGCAGTACACCTCATCAATCTCCTCCACCTGCAGCAGGGCATGGAAAATATGCCAGCACAGAGGATGGCCTGCAATGGGAAGAATGTTCTTGTTCTTCACCCGCTGGCTGTTGAGTTTAATGGGAACAAATGCAACTGTTTTCATTGAATTTCACCCTTTGTATGTTTTTACTTCTCCTGTTTATTTTGCAGAACTTCGTCCAGATCCGCCCGCTGGAACACTTCCAGCATGCCGCCTCGGGTGGCATTGTAGATCTCTCCGCCATGGGCCTCGATATATGCCCGGGCTTGAGCATATCCTCTGGTAGACTTGTCCAGATCGCCCACATTCATTTTTTCCCCGGGGCGCATGTAGTTCTTGGCACAGTAATCGTTGTTGACACTGGCATCTACGGCAAAGGACTGGGTAGGATCCTTTCTGTTTTGGAAAGCTCCATAGCTATGGTCACAGCCAATGAGGTAAATCTTGCGGAATCCCATCATCCAGGCCCATTCCAGCATGGTGAAGGTTACGGTACCGCCACTCTCCACAATGGCCGCCTGGGGGAAAAATTGCTCCCGCTCCTGTCGGAATGTATATGTGGTATAGTATATCTGTTCCAACTGGGTGTCGAACAACTGCTGATATCGTTGGACATATTTCTCCAACTCACTGTGGAGCAAAATCGGACACTGTATTTTACCCAGAATGTCCGCTATATTCTGCTTAAATACCAAAGCATCCGTGCAGGCATAGTAGTCCGGCCGCCAGGTTGTATCACCATACAGCTTGTAGATCTTGTTGGAGGCAAAGCAGGGATATCCCAGGCTTTGAATGCGTTCCAAATCCTCCACCCTCAGGCTGGGTCCGTTTCCAATGATAAAACAGGTCTGGCCTGGGTAGCGGTTTTTCATCTCCAGAATCTGTCGCTCGTGGGTGTTGAACAGGTGCAGCTTCCGCCGAAGCCCACGATAAGCCAGTTTCATCCGCTTGCGCTGCTGAGGTATAGCTCGCTTTTTAATGATGGCCTTTAGCTTTTTAATGATGGCCTTTAGCTTTTTAATGATGGCCTTTAGCTTCTTTAATGCTGTTCGAGCTAATTTCCTGTTCAGGGTGAGATTTTTTTTCTTGGGCGCAACACTTGTGTCTTGTCCGGTACTCATCGGCTGTTCTGCAAGTGCCCTCGACAGCCATTGTGCTATGGATGCGTCCACCCCAGCTACACACAGCATTTCCTCTCCCTTACGCCACTGCGGTGGATAGTCCTTCAAAACCTCCAACCCTTGCTGCAAATAATCAAGTAGCCTGACATTTTTTTCTCGTCTCAGGCAGTCAAGCAGACAAACGTACGCTTCTAATCTATAGGAAGTATGATCTGTAATGTATTTGGTGTACATTCGGCTTGTTGTTGCGTCTGCATAAGCCATTAAGTGCTCCATAGCCATGCCGTACTGCTCCAATCCGTAGTGGATCAGCCCAGCATAGCAGTGCAGGGTCTCGTGTGGGCGTGTCTCCTGTTCCACTGCTTTCAACAGTTCATAGTATCGTTTTCTCTGATACATAGCCTCATAGACATAGGATCTGTCCACATCATTCTTCATTTCTGCCTCATGGGCTATGATATAGTCGGCTTTGGCTTCCGTTATTTTCGTGCGCAGCTGCTTATAGGCCTTCCCAGTCTGATCACAAGCCAAACACATTTTCATGCGCATTTGTTCAAATTCCATCCAATCGATGTTAGCGGATATACTGGCGTTTTGCGCCAAGCAATTTCCCGTTGCGCAAAAAAAGCGGTTGGCCATAATCGTGTTCCTATCCACGCCCGGCCTATTTTCCAACTGTTCCCGGTATCCCTCGTAACTATACGTTTGGGGATGCGGATAGGTTCCGTGCACAAGGTAATGCTCATGCACATATTCCATCACTTCCACAGCTCGCTGTGATGCGCCCGTGGTGTGGGAAAATACGTGCTCCAACACGTTCTTGTCACAGATTCTTCCCTCTGGAAGCACAGACAGGATGTCTTTATAATCCACCACACATCCGGTTTTCTCCGCTTCCTGGTACACTGCATCAAAATATGTGCTTCGTACCTGGTACATATCTTCGTTGTCCAAGCCCTTGACAATCACCAGAGGCTTGTTGCGCAAAGCCACATCCAAATAGGCAGTGCTGCACATGGTGATCACGCAGTCGCTGTCATCCACCAACTGCTGCAAATTGCGGTGCTCCTGGAGCAACACCAAATTCTCAGGCAATCCCCCCGGACAACACTGGTGCAGCACATCATATAAGTGAAGGGCATTGGGATGGGTCATGCTGGAAAGTTTCTCGCCGGGCATCCAGCGGGGCTTAACCCAAAGCTGGGTGTCTGGATAGGCCCGACACACCTTCAAAAGCATCTCCGCCAGCTGACGTTTTCCCGTTTCACCAAAGGGAAAATGTCCGCTGTCCACAAATAAGAACCGCTTCTCCTTACCTCTTTCCACACTTTCCTGAGGCGGAACATCATTTTTCGGCATTCCAATGGGCATGGATGCAAAATATGGGATTTGCTGCTCCCGGGGTGCATTCAGTGTAAACACAAAATCAACGCCCCGCACCACATCAAACAGCGGGTTCATGTTGCAGAAAGAGAAAATGTACTTGTCCCAGTGCAACACTTTGGCAATGGATTGAACCGGGCAGAACACACAGTCCGCCCACTGACGATCCTCCTCTGAACACGCACTCCACGGTTGAATCTCGGTCTTCAGATCGGAAAACATCCGTAAGCTATTCTCGTCGAAGAAGCCAGCAAAAATTCTCAGAGAGTGGCGTTGCTCCAGTTCTCTTACAATATTCTCTAAAAAAAGATTTGGTCCATCCTTGTCCAGCACAACTAACACATTCATGCAACTAGCTCCTCAATTTTTTCTCTGAATCCTCTTCCGCAGTTCATGAAGAAACTCCTCTCGATGTTCAGGAATATGCAGACGCTCGGTCTGCGCAGAAAGATCCTCGAGATACTTCAAGTACGCTGCATCCAGCATCGGCGGTATGCCATTTACACAGCGAAACAGCAGATATGCCTCCACAGGCTGAGAAAAGTATAACGTTCCAGCCAAGACACTTCCAGAGGTAATTGTAAGCAGTTTTTTCCCCGTGAGATCCTGATTCATCATCACCAGCTCCCAGGGCACGGAGCTGGCTTTGCTGATGGAAAGTCCACTGGCCATGAAGGCTTCCCCTGTACTGCGAGGATGCAGCTTAACCATGAGGTTCTCACGTCCCACCACGTCAGCCACCGCCTGGGCCAGCTCCACATCATCCATCACCACACCAGAAGCACTGAAGGACTCCTCCATGAAAATATACTCCTGGCTCAGATCCACACCGTGTGACGGATATTCGAACGCATCATTCAGCACCCGGCGCAGTTGATCGATATCCCGGCACATTGGCTCCATCTTCAAAATCGGATAGTCCACCTTCTGCCGGAACAGCTCCGGGTGAAACAAATACAGCCCCTGGATAGCCCGCTCAATGTCGCCAAATGCCCCTCGAATCATCCATCGCCTGGCGGGGGACTTTTCCAGCACCGGCCGTGTATAGGTACTAAACCCCTCTTCAAATCGGTAGCATTTGATATGCCTGCCCAAGGTGCGCCAAAGCAAGTGGGTAAGCAAGCTGGCGTTGTTAAACAGGAACATATCGTAGTCCCCATTCAGCTCCACCATCTGATGCAATACATGCCTGGGTGCCACTCTGGTTCTGACATACCGCATGACCTTTTCCCACACATGCTTCTCGTCCCGACCGTCTCGATCAGGCACATAGAAGACAGACCGGAATATCCCAGTCTGTCTCAAGCGCTCTGCCACACCCTCACACCCCGTTGAGTGCTGGGTGATAATTACGTCTACATCGTCCTGTCCAAACTGAGTCAATTTCAGGTGTACCGCAACAATCAGTTGAAAATAGGTACTAGTCGTTATCAGTATTCTTTTTTTCATCATCTTGTCTGTCCCCGAATCGCCTGCAGTCTGGCCACCAACGACTGGGGAATCATCCCCACTGCCAAAGGCTTTATCACATAGGGCCACGCCTTGGTCAATACATGGAGTTGGCGGAATCGGTAAAACCGGGTCACCGCCTCGTTCCAGCGGTGCTTCATTTTTCGGCCCGATTTCCCAGCCTCCGCTACCGTGTAATCCAGCAGTACCTCCTGCAAATTTCCACCCACATATCCCTGGGCATATAACCGCAACAGAAGGTCGTAGTCCTCGCACAACACGCAGTGCTTTTCCTGGCTGTATCCCCCTACCTCTCGCAGTACATCACCACGGAATACCAGTGTAGGGTGAATATAGGGCTGAACAAAATAAAAATCCTCCACAGAGGGCCGTTCTGGCAGTTGACGCACTCCCACCCTGTGCAAGTCCCGAACCAATCCCACGTTACAACCCACGAAGGCCAACTCAGGATTTTGTTTTAATACCTCAAGCTGTTGTTCCAGGCGCTGGGGAAAGGAATAATCATCATCGTCCATGCGGGCAATGTATACACCTTTGGCTAACTTCAAACAAGCATTGAGTTTTTCCGGCAGCGTATACAAATGCCCCTGTCGAATGAGTCGAATCCGAGGATCTTCACGGGCAACTTCGTCTAAATAGGCCATTGCCTCCTGAGATGAGCCGTCATCACAAATTAAAAATTCAAAATCTGTTACGGTCTGTTCCCGCATAGATGATATACTTCGATGCAGGAATGTCAAATCCCGCCTTTTGTAATAGACTCCCATGAGAATGGAAACCAAGGGCTTGTCCATATTCGCAGCCATCCCCTTCCGGTGTGGGCAAGGCATACCGTATTTACTGCCTTGCATTCTGCTACTTCCCACCTCTTGTCTCAGTGTCATCTAAGTATATTATCAAATATTTTCCCTTCGTTCAACCCATTTCACACCCACGAGTACTCCAGAAAAAGAAAAATCTATTTTCCTTTCACAGGCATCCCTTGGTTGTTATGCCGAATTTGCTTTCAACTCAGCCTCTGATGCGCTTTTTCAGAAGCCCCAGGATCTGACCCCATAGTTCTGTCGTCAGTGGCTCCTTCTGTACCAGCATCAGAATACCATACACACCCCAAAACAGAACCGCAGAAACAGCCAACATCCAGAATGAATGCCAGGATGTGTGCAAGACCCAGGCGCTTACCAATCCGCCTGCCACTACGCCAATGATTACTTTCCCATAGGAGAGCTTGCGGAAAGCTCCCAGTATGATCTTACGCAGTCCATACAACTGCACAATAAACACTGCAATTTCCGCCATCACTGTGCCAATCGCAGCCCCAGCTGCACCCATGCCAGGAATCAACAGACTGTTGGCTGCTATGTTCACCGCTGCCCCAATGATTTCCGAAATGAGCACTTGCTTTTCTCTTCCCATGGGTACCAAGATCTGAATGCCCATAATGTTGGTCAGTCCAATGAACACCAGTGTTGGCATAATCAGCTGCATTGGGAGAATGGATGCCTCAAAGGCTGTCCCTGATAGCAAATAAATGGAGGGACGGGCAAAGAGCATAAAGTACACACACAAAGGGAGGGAGAGCAAGAACACAAAGCGCAGTGCACGCTCCGTCACCTTGGCAAACGCCTCCCGCTCCCCCCGCTCCACATAGTAGGACATCCGGGGCAGCAGCACCGTTCCCAGGGAGGCCACCACCCCCACCAGGATGTTCTTGATCTTCACTGCCGCATCATAGTAGCCATTTTCCGTGGTTCCACGGATGAAACCCAGCATCACATTGTCCATGTTGGTGTACACCGTAGTGGCTATGGACATGGCAAAAAACACGAAAATGGGGCGGAGGTGTCGGCGGAAGTTATAACCTCCCACCGGCTTCAAATCCACCAGCCACTTCATGTTGATGAGATTGAGCACATTGGAGCCAACTGAGGCAAAGATGGTAATACCACCGTAGATCACATAATCTCCATCTTCCCGAATGAGCAGGAACATCCCCACCAGAGCGATAAATTTGAACAGCACCGAACGCAGGGTGATATATCGGTACTGCTCCATGGCTTTGTACAGCCACTCCGCTCCAAAACAGTTGAAGAGGATCATGGAGCTCATCACCACGTACAGTGTCTTTTCCTCCCGCAGCTGAGGTACCATCTGTACGCTCAGGAAAAACAGCAGATAAGAGATTACACAGGTGATGAGGTTGATGGATAAGATCTCATGGGTCACCCGGGACAGCTCCTGCCGATCGTCCCGTACCTTGGCACAAGCTCGTATCCCGTAGGTGGGAATGCCCAGCTGGGCAAACATGGAAAAGTAGGTGACCACGGAGTTGGCAAAGGACACGGTGCCGATCCCCTGGGGCCCCAAGATCTTGCTCACATAGGGGTATGTAATCACGGGGAAAATCATGGCAGACATCGTGAGGATGCTGTTCATGATAAAGTTGAATTTGATGGATTTCAAATGGTTCACTCTCCCCATCTTCTCAGTGACGAGCGAATCCTGCTCCATCCCCCCACAAACTCTTCCGTCAAGGTTTGCACTGTGTCTTTTACCTTCCAAATTTTAATCTCTTTGGCCTGTTCATCATAAAACAGTCTGCCCAAGAGGAGCAAAAAGGGATTGTACCAAGGCATATACAACTGCGGATCCGTGATGCTGTGCAAGGCCAAAAACACACACGCCAACACCAGCATGCCATCCATGCTTCGGACGGCCTTTCTGGTCAGCCAGGTGAATCCTGCGCATACCAATACCAGCACAACCACCCCATAGTTCATGGCAATGTTCAGATAGGCACAGTCCACCCACATAAAGGGCTGCTTGCCATCATACTGGGAGTACCAGGGAATCGCATCTCCAAACAGGGACAAGCCGAAGGTTTTGACGGCTTGATGTCCATACATTAAGCGTCCTGAAAGCAGCTTATCCAGGCGCATTACCAGGGTGTTCCCCGACCCGTAGCACGCAATCAAAATCAGAGCAATCACCGCACAAAACACAAACACGTTTCCAACCGTGAGACGAAACCAGGGTTTCTCGCTGGGAATAGACACTCGTTCCAAACAAAAAGCTCCAACCAAGACCAAGAAAACAAGTGCAAAAACAGCACGGGTGTCCGTAAGCAAATAAATGGCCACGTTGAGCAAAATAATGATGCCATATCCCCAAAGGCGAAGTTTTTCCTTCTTGACATAGAGAAACATCAGGAGAATGTGAAAAAAGTAGTTGGCCAGCAAAGATGTATAACTAAATCCCAGATAATATCGAACCGACCCGTCCTCCCGCAGAATGGTCTCCCGAGGCAGAATCCCCACGGCTGCACTGAGCAGGATCACGATCACACACCCGCACGCCACAAACATAGACACCCGAATCAAGCGTTTCCAGTCCACGTCGCAGGCCGCCAGGACAAAAAGGAAGGTAATCAAAATTCTCATCAGCCCTGAGTGATACGCAGAACACAGGAAAACCAAGGCCACGACTGCAATGGGTAACACTCTGTTTGCAGACCATCTCTTTGTAACCAGGTGGCCCAGCAAAATCAACAGGCAGATCCAGTTGCCCACAGAAAATACGGCATCAAACCACGGCTGACGCTCGTAGGCAGAATCTACAAAAATATTCATCCCAATCCATACAGCATAGGCCACCCAAAACAGCCAACTATTGACTCGTTCCAGGGTAGATGCAGTATCTGCTTTCTTTTTCATTCCACACAGTCTCCTTATCCATGTACACCCGTTGCACCGGGCACATTTAGACGTTCTCTCCATTCCTCGCCTTATTCTTCCAGCGATACACCCCTCGATTTTTCCATCTGCGCAGGAAGATCCACATCCGCTGCCCCCTGGACAGTTCGGTATTCACCGTGCGATATTCCTTCACACGCAGCTGATGGTGCAGCACCCAAATATTCAGAAGACGTTCTGACATAAACCCATAGATTCGCTGCTGATATGGGGTGTAATCCGACAGATCTACTTCCTGTTCCAAGGCAAAGAGAATGTCAAACAGCCACTGGCAGTAGGCATCAAACACCTCTTTTTTACAGATCATCATGTTGAACAGGTGAGAACGATTCCCCTGAAAATACTGGTGGAATGCAGGCAGATACTCCGGGCACTGGCGCTGAATGATCTGCTCCACCCGGTGCAAATCCTGCTCCTTCCCGCACAGCATATGGTACTCGTCCCAAGCATTTTGCTTGAGCCACTCCCGTTTGGGCAGAATGATATCGTAGTTTTCCAGCGTCTTTGCTATTTCACTGCTGCTCAAAAACCCCTTCTGGGAGCTGGAAAATTGGCTTGTGGTAAAATAGCGGCGATAGTGGACAAGTCCCTTGATATCGCTGTCTGTATCGTTTTTCCACACCCAGTACAAGCCGGTCAACTCACAGTAGTTGGGGTTTTTTTCGGAAATCTCTTCCCCCACGTCATCGGTATGGAACCCCAGGTGAGGGTGCAGCGCTGCTCCCACCTGAAGGGGGATGTATCCCTCGTCCAAGTGTGGAGGCGTAAAGGATTTGTGTGTGGCAATGTAAACAGACATAACGTACCCTCACTTTTGATTCGCTGATCTGGATGGATGATAGAGATTTTCCAACGCCCGAATGCTGCTGAAGTTATCGTAGCCCTTCTCTTTGAGCACGGCGCTGGTATCCTCTCTGGGCTGGTCCAGCAGCTCTCGTGCATAATCCACCCAGGGCTGAGTGCTGCCGTCTATGGGCGCAAAGCGTACATGCTCCGTCAGCTTCGCCTCAGGGGTGATCTGATTGGAAAAAATCACAGGCAGGCCCGCCGCCTGGGCCTCTACCCCGGAAATAGGCAACCCTTCAAAATGGGAGGGCAGCAAAAAGAGGTCCATGGCCTGGAGCAGCTTCCACACTTCATTGGTGGTCCCCCAGAACACCACCCGTTCTTCCAATCCCATGCGTTTTACTTTTTCTTGAATTTCTCCTTGGCCTCCGCCTTCTCCAATCAGCAGCAGCTTGGCGTTGGGGATCTCTGCTGCCAACGCAGCAAACACATCAATGAGAAAATCATGGTTCTTCTGGTAATCAAAACGGCCAACATGTCCAAATACCACAGAGTCCTCCCAGTGATTTTCCGCTCGTACTTGCTGGCGGACCTGGGGATTCCATGTGAATTTGTCCACATCAATGCCGTTGTTGAGAATGGTGATCGGCTGCTGCCGGCGCAGCTGATCCGGATACATCCATTTTGCCGCATACGTGGAACAGGCCACATATCGATCCGCTTTTCCATTCAGGCGACCCCGACTCAGCCGGTGGAGCATTGCCTTTATGGCACGATGTCCGTGATCCACCCCGGAAGAATGGGAATGTACAATGACATATGGTACCCCGGCACGCCGACATGCAACGGCATAAGCCAGCAGCTTATCGGCTACGTCTGCGTGGATGTGAACCACATCGTAGCTTCTTTCCCGAAGCAGCTTCTCCAGATTGTCTGCACAGGCCCGCTGCTTGAACACCTTGGGGCCTTGATAGATGAGTTGGAATACTTCTCCTCCGTACTGCTCCACCTCACGGATATGCTCGGCTTGCTCGAAGGCTTCAAAGGAACATACATCCACCAACATCCCTTGATCCTGCCGATTCCGAATCAGGTTCATGACAAAGGAGAATACGCCCCCTCTGCCAATGTCATCCACATTCACTTCCAAAACTCTCACAGTGCTTCATCACTCCATCTGATTTCCTGCCTATTTCCCCCTGGATCTTCCGTACATCAGCTGGAACATCCGGTAGTACGGCAGGTTGATTTTGAACAGTCGTCTGAGAAAAGCCACTCTCCAGGCAGAGGTGGCAAAATCGTACTTAAACTCTCCCAAATGGAACATGTAGTGCCCCAGGGATTTGGGCTTTGCCACCGGCTGTACCGTGGTGTCATGGTAGGGGAAATCCCCAAACAGCTGCGCATCTCTCAGCTTGGCTTGCCCACCAAACCGCAGAAGATTTTGGTACAGCACCCTGGGTGAATACTCCTTTTGGCCCAGAAAACTGCTTCCAAACTCCTCAACAAAACGCAATGCACCATTTCGAAGTTTGACCATGATTTCCGAGGCCTTTCGCTCCTGCTCCACTTCGTCCCGGTATTCATAGGGCTGGAAAGCAATTTCGGGCTTACCGCTTTCCTTGTCCCACATATACCGGGTAACTGAGCCGTGGGGCGCAGAGAAAAACATTTCAATGAGCGCATTGTACGCTGCAAAACTCTCCAGCATTTCCTGGTCCTGGGTGAAGTTCACAAGATATCCCTTTGCATGTTCCGGTGACACCACCGCATCATGGCGAATGGCCAGATACAATTCGTAAACCTGGTACGGCTGGGTGAGCTGGCTCTGATCCAACTCCTCCAACGCCTTTTGGATGGAGCCACGCCAGCCAATGTCCACCAAAGTCACCGGGCCACTGAAATTCTCCTGCTGGAAGTAATGATCCATGGCCTGGTATTCCTCTTTGGCTGCCTGTTTCAACACCGGGGAAAAGTACTCAAACAGCCGCAAAACATCAGGATGGGTCTTAAACTCACCTCTGGAGTAGGTCTGTTCCGGGTCGATGCCCAGAGACTGCGCAGCAGCACGGAATTCCTCCGGCGAGATGCCGAATCGTTCAAATACCACATCCGCCTTGGTGGTCTGGTGTACGGAAATATAGTGGGTGGCACGCTCCCAAGTACACGCCCCATACAGCGCCGGCAAATATAAGCTCCGGCGAGAGCAGTAGAGATAATGGTCTTCCGTCTCCCAACCACGCAGCTGCTTGAGCCGCTCATAGGCCTGTTTGACGATATACCCATCTCGGGAGACAAAATAGAGCTTGGAGCCCTTGCCAGCCTGGCGCCCAATCCAGTCCGCAAAGCCGTAGAGCAGCGGCCCGAATACTTCAAAGCCCAGCCGTTCATAGGGGTCTTCCACCCGCTCCAAACGGTTGTCAAGAAATGCTGCCACGTCTTTGTAGTCCCGGCATTGCTCCTGGTTCAGGCCATTGTCCCCGTAATATTCCATTCGCACCAATCTGCGTGGAATTTTACAGGCTCGCAATCCATTTTTCTTGGCTTGAAGCACATCCGCCTTCAAGTCATCCCCAATGTGAATGACCTGGTTGGGCCGGAGTTGTTCTCTGTCCAAAAAGGTGCGGTACAGTCCCCCATCTCGTTTAGAGACTCCTTCCTGGCAAGACACATACAACCTTTGATACCCACGGTACCCACACTTCTCCAGCATTTTTTCCAGTACACTGGGAGCCAGATACATATCTGAAATGACATAGATCTTCACACCAGAGGCCAGGCAGGCGTCATACACCTTTTTTATCATGGGATTGGGAGTACACAGAGCGATCTCCATGTTCTCCTCCAGTTCCACCAGTGCATCCACGCTCCAGGTTGGCGGCAACGCCATCTGCTCATAAATTTGCCGGAGGGTGACTTCTCCTCCGGTCATCTCTCGAGCCTTTTCCTCCGCCTTGATTCGGGCCTGAACGAAGGAGTTGGTATTGCCGCTATCTCCTTGCAGCTGTCTCTCCATCTCCCGAAATACATGGGTTGGAGAGGAAACATCTCGCTTCAAAAGGGTGTCGAAAATGTCAAAGGAGACCGCAGCATACCCGTTGATTTCATCCAGAAGCTGCTGTGATTCTTTACATCCCATTTCATCCACACGCAGCAGTTGTTTTAGCTTATGCTTCATTCCCATGAAGTTCTTCCCCTCACATCAAAAACTGCCTTGATATTTCCGTTTGCAAAACTTCGCCCGTAAGAAGGAAGTTCCCTTACGCCACCAGTTCACAGGCTCCGGAGAGACCAGGGGCAGCTCCTGATAGCTGTACCCTTGGGTCTCCAGCCACACATCCAGCAGCAGTTCACTGACTCGACCAAAAAGTCGAGCCTGGAAGGGATCCAGACTCTTGTAATCCACCCGATCCTCCAACTGTTCCAAAATGGGGAATAGCCAGGCGCAGTAGGCATCGGATTTCTCAGCGGACATGATGAACATATTGAACATATGGCCCCACGTGCGCTTCATCACTCGGTCAAACGCATCCAGATACTGAGGGCACTGCTCCCCGATGATAGCTCGGGTCAGATCCAGGTGCTCCCGGTAATGGGTGTTGGAATAATGGGAATAGAGGGTCTCAATATAATAGCGCCGCTTCCGAGGCAGTAGAATGTCACTCGTGGTGAGCAAACGCTCCAGCTGCGTCTGATTTAGAATCCGCTCCCAAGGATCTTTGCTTTTTACCCCCGAACCAAAATGGCGGCGGTAGTGAACCAGTCCCTTATAATCAGACTGATTGTTTTTCCACAGCCAGTACAGGCCGGTCAACTCACAGTAATACGGGTTTTTCGTGGAAATATTCTCCCCCGTATCATCTCCGGCAAAGCCCAGATCCTGCTTCCCCGCTTTTCCCACATGGAGGGGAAGATAACAGGGGTCTTGAGGCATTTGATAGGGCTTATGGGTGGCCACTATAATGGTGTACGTCATTTTTCCATCCGCTCCCACAAATTCATGGCAGACTCAATCACCTTGTCCATGTCGTAGTACTTGTATTCACCCAAGCGCCCTCCGAAAATGACGTGGCTTTCCTGCGCCGCTTTTTGGGCATACTGCTGGTAGAGGGCCTGGTTCTTCTCATCGTTGACAGGATAGTAAGGCTCCATGCCCTCCTGCCAGTCGGTGGAATACTCCTTGGAGATGACGGTCTTGGGCTGGGTGCCAAACTCAAAATGCTTGTGCTCGATGACCCGGGTGTAGGGGGTCTCCCGGTCGGTGTAATTCACCACAGCCACACCCTGGTAGTTATCCGTGTCCAGCACCTCCGTCTCGAAGCGCACGGTGCGGTACTCCAGCTTGCCAAAGCAGTAATCGTAGTAGGCATCAATGGCGCCGGTGTAAATGATGGTCGCCCCCATAGCCTCATACTTCTCCCGGTGCTGGAGGAAGTCCACCCCCAGCTCCACATCAGCCCCCTCAAACAGCTTGTCCACCAGAACATTGTAGCCTCCCATGGGGATGCCCTGGTAGGCATCGTTGAAATAGTTGTTGTCGTAGGTGAAGCGAACAGGCAGACGCTTGATGATGAAGCTGGGCAGTTCCTTGCAGTCCCGGCCCCACTGCTTCTCTGTGTAGCCCTTCACCAGCTTCTGGTAGATATCAGTGCCCACCAGGCTGATGGCCTGCTCCTCCAGGTTGCGAGGCTCGCCCTGAATGACGGCACGCTGCTCATCAATCTTAGCCTTGGCCTCCTGGGGCGTGCGCACCCCCCACATCTTGCTGAAGGTGTTCATGTTGAAGGGCATGTTGTAGATCTCACCCTTGTAGTTGGCAATGGGAGAGTTGGTGTAGCGGTTGAACTCCACCAGAGAGTTGACAAAATTCCACACCTTCTTGTTGCTGGTGTGGAAAATGTGGGCGCCGTACTTGTGGACGTGGATCCCCTCCACATCCTCGCAGTACACGTTGCCGCCCATGTGATCCCGGCGCTCCAGCACCAGGCACTTTTTGCCCTGCTGACGGGCCATATAATTGATGACGCCAGAGAAGAGCCCTGCGCCCACCAAAATGTAATCATAGTGCTTCATCTTCACTCACTCCTAGTCTTCTTCACGTTCTCCACTGGGGCACACCTGTTACCTGGCCCCCACCTTTTTGAAAATCACAACCACTGTCTTGAGCAGGATCTTGGCATCCAGCTGCAAGTTCCAGTTGTCGATATACTCCACATCCAGACGCACCACTTCCTCGAAGTCCTCGATGTCGCTGCGTCCGCTCACCTGCCACAGGCCGGTAAGGCCGGGCTTCATGCTCAGTCTGCGCTTGTGCCGAGGCTCGTAGTGCTTGAACTCCTCCACCGTGGGAGGACGGGTGCCCACCAGGCTCATCTCACCCTTCAGGATGTTCCAGAACTGGGGCAGCTCGTCAATGCTGGTGGAGCGGATGAACTTGCCCACACGGGTCACCCGGGGGTCATCCGTCATTTTGAACATCTGACCCTTCATCTCGTTTTTCTCCATCAGCTCTGCCTTGCGCTGCTCGGCATCCTGATACATGGAGCGGAACTTATAGATGTAGAAGTACCGTCCGTTCTTTCCCACTCGCTTTTGGCGGAACACGGCCGGGCCGGGGGATTCCAGCTTGATGGCGGGAATCACAACAATGGACACCACGGCAGTGATGACAAGCCCCACCACTGCACCAATGACATCAACGATTCGTTTCATCAGCAATTTATTGTAGTCAAAAAAACGGGGCGCAAATTTGACCACCGGCAGATTTCCAACCATATCAATGCAACGGCTGTACCCCTCTTTCCCCTCCAACATATTGATGTTGAGCTGAACAGGGATGCCCATCTCCTCAAAGCCGTCAATATAATCTGCCAAGGATTTGCCGGTATCGTAGGGCACGTTGATATAGGCCACATCCACCACTTCATGCTGGGGGTCCTCCATCAGATCCTCCAGGGTGGCCACCACTGGATATCCGCTGATTTTTGTGCCCCGCAGGTCCTGGTCCACAATGGCAATGCGCAGGTTGTAGCTTTCCAGCTCCTCCCCACTTTTCAGTTGGGCGAGAACATAGTTCACCCGATCCAGGGTGGTTACCAGATACATATGCTGCTTTTCTCCCATTTCCCGACGTTTTTTGATAATTTTCTTCACCAGGAAATGGCCCAGACACATAAAAACCAGATTGCTCAGCACCGTCACTGCCCACACGGTACGGGTCAGGAATTGCAGCTTGTGGGCAGCAAAAAACACCAGTGCAATGACTCCCGCCACAAATGCACTGACCTTTACAATATAGACAAATTCTTCATATCCGTCTCGGCGCCCAAAGTCCTGGTTTGCGTTGAAAAACACATACACACAGAAATAGGTCACCAACACCAACCACAGGTTGGCAATCACCTCGTTCATCGTGGGGTTCATCATGTCCGGACGGAACTCCAGACGCACCACACTGGCAAATAAAAAAGCCGCTACCAAGCATATCGCATCCACTATAATCAGCAGTGAATTTTGCAGCTTCTGCTTTTGCTGAAACACCGCAGAATCTCCTCCTGTCACAAATCATCGATGTATGGGCTACCATCATAACACATTTCGATCCATTCTACAACCAGAGAATACATTTATACGAAAAATCTTAAGATTCTCTTGAGATATCCCTTTTCACTCTTTCTTTCTCTTCCCACCCATGATATAATACATGACATGTTTTTCCCCCACCGCACCGTGATTTTTGATACTTTTTCCCCTAAGGAGGGGTACTTATGGGTCGCATTTTGTTTGTTGCGTCCACATTTTCCCACATCTGGAACTTTCACCGTCCATACCTCCGGGCCTTTGCCAGACAAGGTTGGCAGGCGGACGTAGCCTGCGGCGGAACCTCCATGGAGATACCAGAGGCCCATCACACATACACCATTCCCCTGGAAAAAAGCATGGCATCTCCCCGCAACTTCACTGCGACTGGGAATCTGCGCGCCCTCATTGGGAAAAACCACTACGATATCATCAGCTGCCACACCGCCTTGGCCTCCTTTTTTGTTCGTCTGGCAGTCATGGGTATGAGGCACCGCCCCCTGGTGGCGTGCACCTGCCATGGATATCTCTTTGACCAAGACACCCCCGCCCTCAAGCGCCTGGTACTCAGCGCAGCAGAACGGCTCACTGCACCTGTCACCGATCTTCTCATGACTATGAACCAGTGGGATACCCAGTACGCCCAAGCCCACAAGCTGGGCCGCCGTGTGGTGCACATTCCCGGCATGGGCATCGACCCCCAAAAACTACCCGCAGTCTCTCCAGATCAGGTGCAGCAGCTGCGGGAGCAGCTTGAGCTGCCTCAGGATGCCTTTGTGCTCCTCTTTGCCGGAGAATTTTCCCACCGTAAGAGCCAGCACATCCTGCTGAAGGCCTTGGCCCAGCTTCCCCAGCAGGTATACCTGCTCCTTCCCGGCCAAGGAAGCGAGCTGGAAGCCTGTCAGCAGCTGAGTCGAGATCTCGGGGTATCCCAGCGGGTGCGGTTTCCCGGTCAGGTGGCAGATATGCCCATATGGTATTCTGCCTGTGATGCCGTGGTATCCGCCAGCCGCATTGAGGGACTGCCCTTCAATCTCATGGAGGCTATGTACTACGCTCGTCCCATTGTGGCCAGTGATGTGAAAGGACACCACGACCTTTTGGCTCCCCGGCAAGTGGGACTACTTTACCCCTACGGTGACGCAGACCTCTGCGCCCGTCACATCGCCACACTGATGGCCCATCCCCACGAGACCCGAGCCATGGGTTTGAGGGCACAGCAGGCTGTATCCGGCTATCTGCTGCACCAGGTGGAGGGGCAAATCATGGATTGCTATCAGGCACTACTCAGCCAGGAAGGATCTTCAACGTCATGATAAAGGAAAATCAACGCACCCTGAATTATATCAACGTCGCACTGGATGCTCTACTCATCATTCTGTGTATGCCCGTGGCCTATGTTATCCGTGTTCATTTCTTTCCCTTCGATCCCCGTGGCATCACTCTGCCCTACTACCTCATTCTAACTCTGTGCATATTGCCTGTCTTTTTGGTGACTTTGGGCGCCATGAGTCTCTACGAGTCGCTGCGTACCCGACGGCTCCATTGGGAAATAGGGCGGCTGTTCTGGGCCTGCGCCATCAACTTTGTGGTGCTGCAAACCATGCTTTTCCTCATCAAGCAGTTCTATTTTTCTCGCCTCACTTTTGTGCTCTACTTTATCCTTGTGTTCTTTTCCCTGAGCTGCAAGAGGCTGGTTGTGCGTCTGTCGCTGCATCGGTTCCGCAAGATGGGATACAACCAAAAGCACGTGCTGCTGCTGGGTAACGGCCCCATGGCAAAGCGATATATCCAAGCCATCGCCTCAGATTCCAACTTAGGTTTTCTCATTGACGGATACCTGGCCCAGGAGGACACGCTGAAAGATCTGGGTTATCTGGGTGTACTGGATGATCTGGCCTATGTACTCAGTCGCTACCAACCCGAAGAGGTGGTGGCAGCTCTGGCCCCAGAGGAATTTTCCTACACCCCCATCATCATCGAGTGTTGCGAAAAAGAAGGTGTCAAACTGTCCATCGTCCCCTTCTATGCACAATACATGCCCTCAAATCCCCAGTTTGACTCCATCAACGGGGTGCCCATCATGAATATCCGCCGCATCCCGCTGGACAACATGGTCTACGCTGCGGCCAAACGCTTTTTAGACATCGTGGGTTCCCTGGTGCTCATTGTCCTCACTTCCCCCTTTATGCTCTTTGCTGCGGTGGGGGTGCGTTTGTCCTCCCCCGGCCCCATCATTTTCCGCCAAGAGCGGGTAGGTCTGCACAACAAGCCCTTCTATATGTACAAATTCCGTTCCATGCGGGTCAATGCCGCTCAGGACACCGGCTGGAGCCGCAACCGTGACCCTCGAAAGACCAAGTTTGGCGCTCTCATCCGCAAACTCTCCATTGATGAGCTGCCTCAGCTGTTCAACGTGCTCAAGGGCGACATGAGTTTGGTGGGGCCTCGGCCGGAGATCCCACACTTTGTGGAGCAGTTCAAGGACGAGATTCCCCTCTACATGGTCAAGCATCAGGTGCGTCCCGGCATCACCGGTTGGGCACAGATCAACGGTCTGCGGGGGGACACTTCCATTGTGGAGCGCATTCGCCACGATATCTATTATATCGAAAACTGGAGTATTTTCCTGGACTTCAAGATCCTCCTCATGACCCCCTTTAAAGGTATCGTCAACCAGGAAAAGCTGAGATGAGCCCACGTTCCCGCTCTTGCCCCACCGGAGAATTTATGCTATAATGGCACAAATTCCGTTGCCGCCGGGAAAACGGCGTGAAAGGGCGGTGAATCCATTTGGAAATCCATGAATCTGCGGAAAATTACCTGGAAGCCATTTTGGCCCTGAGCGAAAAGGGCCCAGTACGTTCCATCGACGTGGCCCAACACCTGGGTTTCTCCAAACCCAGCGTCAGCCGTGCCATGAGCCTGTTGCGGGATAACGGCTATGTGGTCATGGACGAGAACAGCTTCTTGATTCTCACGCCCGCCGGCCGTGAGATCGCTGAGACCATCTACGAGCGGCACCGCCTGCTCACCCAGTGGCTAACTTGGCTGGGGGTCCCCTCAGACATCGCCGCTGAAGATGCCTGCAAAATCGAGCACGATCTCAGCCCCCAGTCCTTCCAGGCTCTGAAGGACCATATTGCCAAACATAGCTAAAAAATGTGTCGCAGAAGGGTTTCTGCGACACATTTTTTATGCCTTCATTGATTTTTCCCAATGATCTCGATCCGACTGCGTGATCTCCCTCAGCACACGGGCAGGATTGCCCACAGCGATGGTGTTGGGCGGAATGTCCCGGGTTACTACGCTGCCCGCTCCCACCACAGCCCCATCTCCGATGGTGACCCCGGCCAAAATGGAGCAGCTGCCCCCGATCCAGACGTCCTTCCCGATGTGCACCTCTGCCCCATACTCCCAGCCAGTGGCCCGGTCGCCTGGGTCAATGGGATGCCCGGCGGCATAAATGGACACATTGGGGCCGATGAGCGTCCGGTCTCCGATGGTCACCTGGCACACATCCAGAACGGTGAGGTTATAATTGATAAACACATCTTTTCCCACAAAGATCTGCTTGCCGTAGTCGCAGCGCACAGGAGGAAGCATGGTGGTGTTCTCCCCCACCTCCCCTAACAGTTGCTCCAGCAGTGCCCGCTGTTCCCCCCACCGCTGGGGCGGCAGCTGGTTATACCGATACAGCAATTCCTGGGCCTTCATTCGCTCCTCCTGCAACCCATCCTGGTTGGCCAGATACGGCAGCCCAGCCAACATGCGCTCTTTGTGGTTCATACTCTCATCCTTCCTTTCGTTCCCCTGACAAGCTGTGGGCGAAAAACTCCCGCACCTGTTCCGGATCCTCCGTCTGGCCTAAGGCCCACATCAGCTTGGTGACTGCCGCCTCGGTGGTCATGTCGTATCCCTGGATGACCCCCTCAGCCAGGGCCTTCTGCCCAGCCTGATAGAGGGCAAAATTGCTGCTCTCATACAGGCACTGGCTGCACACCACCACGGACATACCAGCCTGAGCCGCCTTTTGCAGCTTCTCAATGAGGTTGCGGCGGATGAAGTGGAGACCACCGGCCCCAAAGGCCTCGATGACCACGCCCCGATAGTGCATGTCCAGCAGCATATCGAAAATCTCCGGGTTGAGCCCCGGGGTGAGCTTGATGAGAAACACTTCCCGGCACAGCTGGTCCCGCAGCCGACAAGGCCCCTTCACCGCCGGAATGGCTTTTTCGTTGATGGTAAGTCCCGAGCCGCTCACCTGCCCCACCAAGGGCCAGTTGACGCTCTCAAAGGCCCCGAAGTCGGTGGTGTGGGTCTTCACCGCCCGGCACCCCAGAATGACCTTCCGGTCAAAGGCCACAAACACCCCTGGCATTCCCGAAGCCGCCATGGCCAGGGCGGTGCGCAGGTTGTCCAGCCCATCGGTGAGGGGGTGCTCAATGGGCAGCTGGGCACCGGTGAGCACCACGGGAATGGGAATGTTGCGCACCATGTAGGACAGCACCGAGGCGGTGTAGGCCATGGTGTCGGTGCCGTGGGAAATGACCACTCCGTCGTACTCCTCCCGGGCCTTGTAGACATGGGAGGCAATGAGCTTCCACTCCTCGGGCTGAATGTTGGAGGAGTCCAGATGGAGAATATCCTTCACCGTCAGCTCATAACTGTTGGCTAAGCCGCCAATGTAGTGGGCCAGCGCATCCCCATCCATCCCGGGAGCCAGCCCCTCCTCCGTCATCCGGGAGGCAATGGTGCCCCCTGTGGTCAAAAGCAATATACGTTTCATATCTATCCCCCTGGGAATCTCTTTTCGCAGGTTTCAGTATATCCAATTTATTTCTTCTTTTCAAGGGCATCCTACCCGTTGCCGGATGGCCATTTTCTTGGTATACTGTGAAAAAAATCAAAGGAGGACGATCCTATGTCATATGATCTTCTGGTGGTGGGGGCCGGCCCCGCTGGTCTGTCTGCCGCCATCTACGCCCGGGCTCGCAACAAATCCGTGCTGGTGGTATCCAACGAACCCACCGCCAGCCCCCTGTGCAAGGCCCACCAAATCGACAACTACCCCGGCATCCCCCACATCACCGGCAAGCAGCTGGTGGAGGACATGCTCTCCCAGGCCCAGGAGATGGGCGCTGAGTTTCGTCAGGGGCGGGTGCTGTCCCTGATGCCCTTGGGTGACTCCGTCATGGCCTCCATTGGCGACCAGGTGGAGCAAGCCACCGCCGTGGTGCTGGCCCCCGGCGTGGCCCGGGCTGCCGCCCTGCCCGGAGAGGAGAAGCTGCTGGGCCGGGGCGTGAGCTACTGCGCCACCTGCGACGGTATGTTCTACCGGGGCAAGCAGGTGGTGGTGGCGGGAGACGCCCCCGACCTGGAGGAAGAGACCGAGTACCTGCGCTCCATCGGCTGTGAGGTCACCTCCGTGCGTCTGCCCGGGCTCCACATCCTGGGTGAGGACCAGGTGTGCGGGGTGCGCACCCCTCAGGAGGAAGAAATTCCCTGTCAGGGCGTGTTCCTGCTCCGGGCCTCCATCGCTCCCACCCAGATGGTTCCGGGCCTGGAATTGGATGGCAATTATGTAAAGGTAAATGCCTTTATGGCTACCAATCTCCCAGGGGTTTACGCCGCCGGAGACTGCACAGGCCAGCCCCTCCAACTGGCCAAGGCCGTGGGCCAGGGGCAAATTGCCGCCCACCATGCCCTGGGGCTGTGAACTTTCCTTTGTTAAATTTTTTGGAAAATTTGCACGAGGTTCTTGAAATTATGCTCCAATGATGGTAACATGGTGTACAAGAAAAGGGGACTCCCCCTTGAAACCAATAAGGAGTGATTGTTATGGTCAAAGTAATTATGGGCCCCAAGGGTACCGGTAAGACCAAGCAGATGATCGATTTGATCAACACAGCAGTGGAAACCGAGCACGGCAACGTGGTTGCCATCGCCCACGATTCCAAGCTGACTTTTGATATTAACTACAAGATCCGACTGGTTGAGACCTCCGACTACAACATCCCCAATTATGACACTTTGAAGGGATTCCTGTATGGCCTGTACGCCAGCAACTACGACATCACCCACGTGTTCATCGACAGCTTGAACAAGCTGGTCTCCACCGAGAACAAGGCCGATGTCGAAGCCTTCCTGGATTGGCTGGAGGCGTTCTCCCAGAAGTGCGGCATCAAGTACACCGTCTCCATCAGCGAGGACGAGTCCTCTGCCACCGAGGGTGTGCGCAAGTATTTCTAATATATTTTACATCAAATTTTTTGGGCCGGGTGCACATGCACCCGGCCCATTTTTTATTCGCCTCTCATTCCGCTGACGATACGGAAATAAGATCGGGACGTAAGCCGATAGATAAGCACATAGAACAGAGCAAATGCCAGGAAGCTGATGACTGTCACAGTGGCAAACAGCCACACATTGGTCAGGCCAAGCAGCAGCAACAGCTTTCGGATGAGGGGGAAGGCGAAGGCCAAGTGGACCCCCGCCATGACCAGAGGCAGGAAGAACACGGTGAGCACCTGAGAGTTGATGCTCTTTCGAATCTCCACCTTGGTCATGCCAACCTTTTGCATGATGTCGAACCGGGACTGATCCTCATACCCCTCGCAGATTTGCTTGTAGTAGATGATGAGCACCGCTGCCAGGATAAACACCACACCCAGCAGGATCCCCAGGAAGAACAGGCCGCCGTATATACCATAGGTGTCCGCCCGCTCCTGAGCTGCCGCCTCCAGCAAGACGTGGAAAAACTCCTCATCTTCCGCAGCAATCTCCATGTCTCGCAGTCCAGTTTGCAAATCCTTGGCAATGCTTTTCTGGGTTTCGTCGTCACAGTTGAGGTCAAAGCCGTAGAACCAGTGTGGGCTGATGAACTGGTCACTCCCCTCCGACATCTCTCCCAGTCGATCCATGACACTGGAGAAATCCGGGACGAAGAGATAGATGGAGGGGACGATCTGCATGGCATCCACCCCGTTATCCGCAAAGGAGTCCACCTGGCCTGCCACGGACAAGATCATGCCATTCCCCAATGTCAAGGTGTCATAGTCGTAGCTGTCCTCTTTAGTTGTGAACACCAGGGTCTCCCCAGGTACCAGCTCCTCATGCTTGCCCATGAGCTTGTTGTAGTCCTCCAGGGGCGCCACAAATACCTGCCAGGTGTTGGCCATGTCCTCCACATTGTAGGAGTTTTGGAAGGTGTTCTCCAGGACAATGTGGTCCTCCCGCTGGATGCCCACAAAGCCCGCCACCCGGTAGTCCAAGACGTTGCTCATGGTGGCATCATAGCGCTCCACCGTCTCCTCCGCCAGCGCTCGCACCTGGTCCAGGCGCTCATCGGTGAGGGTGTCCACCGTGTCCACCATACCGTCCAGATTGATGTGACGGGGATATCGATTGCGGATGCTGTCCTCAATGCCGATGTACAGGCAGGAGGTGGAGGAGATCATCACCAGCACCATGGTGCACAGAATGCAGATGGAGGCCAGACCCGCTCCGTTTCGCTTCATGCGATAGACCATGGATGACACCGAGACAAAGTGATTGGTCTTGTAGTAATACTTCTTATTCCGCTGCAGAAGGCGGCACAAGGCCACAGAACCTGCCACAAAGAGCAAGTAGGTTGCCACCACCACCATGGCTACGGCAATGAAAAAGCCCAGCATGGCAGTGATGGGGTCTTCCACGGTAATGGCCCAGTAATAGGCTCCTGCCAGCACCACCAGACCCAGCAGGGCGATGATCCAGTTGGCGCGTGGGGGCTTCTCCCCGGCGTTTTCACTGCGCAGCAGTGCGATGGGGCTGGTCAAGTGGACCTGACGCAGGGTGTTGAGGTAAATGAGGCCAAAAATCACCACAAACAGGATCACGGTCTGAATGATGGATCCCATCTCCACCGTCAAAGTGTATATGACACCGCCACCCAAGATGCGGGTGAGAGCCAACTCAGCCACCTTGGAAAAAAGCACACCAAAGAACAGGCCGCCCACCAAGGTAATGGCTGCGATCATCACCGTTTCCCACAGCAACACCAGAGCCAGATTGCGTTTGCCCATACCCAGGATGTTGTACAGACCGAACTCCTTCTTTCTTCTCCGAATGAGGAAGGAGTTGGTGTAGAACAGGAAAATGAGGGAGAACACACACATGACCCCGAAGCCCATGTCCAAAAAGCTCTGGGCCGTGCGGCCACCGGCCATACCGGCCAGGATGGAAGACTGGCCCAGGAAGGAGACGATGTAGCACACCATCACCACACCGATGCAGGCCAGTATATAGGGCAGGTACAGTTTTTTATTCTGACGGATGCCCGTCCACGCCAGTCGGCGGTAAAAGCCCATTCTCATGCCCGCTCACCACCTGTGGTCAACAGCGTCAGAGCATCGGAAATCTTCTGGTAGAACTGGTTTTCCGTGTTCTGGCCCCGGTAAATCTGGTGGGACAGCTGACCATCCTTGATAAACAGCACTCGTCCGGCGTGGCTGGCCGCTTTCACCGAGTGGGTGACCATCAAAATGGTCTGGCCCTGGGCGTTGATGTCCCCGAACAGCCGCAGCAGCTCATCGGTGGCCTTGGAGTCCAACGCTCCCGTGGGCTCGTCAGCCAAAATGAGTCGGGGGTTTGTAATCAGCGCCCGAGCCACAGCTGCCCGCTGTTTCTGGCCGCCGGACACCTCGTAGGGATACTTCTTCAACAGGTTGGCAATGCCCAGCTGGCCAGCCAGGGGGATGAGCCGCTGCTTCATCTCGCTGGGCTGTTTGCCGGAGAGCACCAGAGGCAGGTAAATGTTGTCCTCCAGGGAGAAGGTGTCCAGCAGGTTGAAGTCTTGGAACACAAAGCCCAGGTGATCCCGGCGGAAAGCAGCCACCTCAGACTCCCGGATCTTGCCCAGCTCCTGCCCGTCCAGCTTCACGCTGCCCCCGGTGGGCTTATCCAACGCTGCCAGGATGTTGAGCAGCGTGGTCTTGCCCGAGCCAGACTCACCCATGATGGCCACATACTCCCCTTCCTCCACCTGGAAGGTCACATTCTTCAGGGCCTGCACCTGGGTGCCGCCAAATCGGGTGGTATAGATTTTTTGCAAGCTCTGTACTTCTAAGATACTCATAGAGCGGTTCCTCCTTTGCTGTTTACATGCTTATTATACCTGGGAGAAACCCCGCCCTCCATTTCTTCTCCTTACAGTTTCTCGTCCACTTCTAACAGTTTTGTCACAAATCACTCCACCCATCGCTCTTCCCGATCCAGGCAAATGCGGATGGTGGTACCCTGTCCCAGGGTTGACTGGGCAGAGATGCGGTGGCCCAGGTTGGAGCAGATACGCTGACACAGGTACAGTCCCAGGCCGATGGCCTTTTTATCCACACGCCCGTTGTACCCGGTATATCCCTTTTGGAAGATGCGGGGCAGATCCTCCGGGGCAATGCCGATGCCGTTGTCCCGGATGCACAGGGTGGCGGGCGCATCCAACTCCACCCATACCGCTCCCCCATCCGGGGTATACTTCAGGGCGTTGGATAGCACCTGCTCTACCACAAAGGCCAGCCATTTCTCGTCGGTGAGCACTCGCAGCCCTGACGGCTCATAGTGCAGGGTGATGCGGCGGCGGATGAACTGGGTGGAGAACTTCCGTACCGCTCCCCGGACAATGTTGTCCAGGTCATATTCCCGGAACAGATAGTCCGTGGACTGGGAGTCCAGACGGAGGAAGGCCAGCACCATCTCCACATACTGCTCAATGCGCATCAGTTCCTCCAACAGCTGCCGGGCCGCAGGAGAGTCCTGGCTCTGGAGGGTCAGGCGCATGGAGGCAATGGGGGTTTTGATCTGATGGGCCCACACAGTGTAGTAGTCCACCATGTCCTCATAGCGTCCCTGCATCTCCCCTTCCCGCCGGGCCTGCTCCTGGCGCAGCAGATGGATGATATGCTGATAGTCCCGGTCATCCTGGCAACATGGCGTTGGAAAGTCCCCCATCACCGCCCCGGACAGCCGTGAGAGCTGTTCCAGACGTCGGTGTCTCTCCCGGGCCCGGCGCACATCCAGCCCCAGAAACACACACCCCAGCACACCGCACAGTCCCACCGGGTAGAGCACTGCGCCCAGGGGCAGCTGATACAGGGCAAACACGCCAAAAAAGATCAGGGAGAACAGCACAAAGACGCCCACCGCCTTCCACCGATCCCGAAGATAGGTTTTGAAGTACGTCATACTCTTCCCCCTTATGAAATGAGATATCCCACTCCAAACTTGGTGGTGATAAAGGCCGTCAGACCTGCTCTGTCCAGTTTCTTCCTCAAGCGGTTGACGTTCACCGTCAGGGTGTTCTCGTCCACAAAGCTGTCCCCCTCCCACAAAAGCTCCATCAGACGCTCCCGGCTGACCACACTGCCTTTGTTTTTCATGAGCGCCAGAAGAATGCGGTACTCGTTTTTGGTCAGGTCGATATTCTCCCCCTGGTAGGTCAAGGTGCCATCCCCGGTGTTGAGCATGGCTCCCCGGTGCTCCAGCACCGGGACCGACTCCCCGTAGTCGTAGGCCCGGCGGAGCATGGCCTGCACCTTGGCGATGAGTACACTCTGGTCAAAGGGCTTGGCAATAAAATCATCCGCCCCCATATTCATTGCCATCACCAGATTCATGTTGTCCGAAGCGGAGGAGAGAAAGACAATGGGCACCTGAGACACCGTCCGAATTTGACTGCACCAGTGAAACCCATTGAAAAAAGGCAGGCCAATGTCCATGAGCACCAGATGGGGCTGGTATCGGGCAAACTCTCCCAGCACATCCCGGAAATCGGTGACACACGCCGCCTCCAGCCCCCAGGCCTCCAGCTGCTGCTGCACCGCCCCGGCAATCCCCCGGTCATCCTCCACAATCAAGATCCGGTACATCTTCCTCTCCCCTTTATTCGAAATTTTATCCAGTATACCACAGTCTCAAGACACAAAAAAGCCCCTGCCTGGAATAGGCAGGGGCTTGACGCTGCAAATTAGTCGGTGACGTAGGGCAGCAGAGCCACGTGACGGGCACGCTTGATGGCCTCGGTCAGCTGACGCTGATGCATGGCGCAGGTGCCGGTGGTGCGGCGGGGCAGGATCTTGGAGCGCTCGGACAGGAAACGCTTGAGCTTAGCAGCGTCCTTGTAGTCGATGTGCTCCACCTTGTCCACGCAGAAGGCGCAGACCTTGCGGCGCTTGCGGTTGCCGCGGGGCTTCACATTATCCATAGCCATAATGGCAGACCTCCTTACGATATGATAGCCCTTATTTAGAAGGGCAGATCGCCGTCGTCATCGGCCAGCTCAGCGAACTGGTCGGCGCCGGCAGGAATCCCGTAATCCACGGGAGCGGGGGCGGCGGGACGGCTGAAGCTGCCGCCGCTCTCGCCGTCCCGCTTGGAGTCACCGAAATACACGTTCTCGGCAACCACCTCAGCAGAGCGGCGCTTGCCGCCGTCCCGATCCGTCCAATCACGAATCTGAAGGCGGCCCTCCACCACAGCCATGCGGCCCTTGGTGAAGTACTTGGATACGAACTCAGCCGTGTTGCGCCAAGCCACGATATCGATGAAATCGGTGGACTTCTCGCCACTGTCACGGCTCTTGAAATCCCGGTCCACAGCCAGAGAGAAGGACGCCACGGCGGTGCCGCTCTGGGTGTGTCTCAGCTCGGGGTCACGGGTCAGACGACCCATGAGGATGATTCGGTTGAGCATGCGCTACCTCCTCAGGCTTCCTTGCTGACGATGATGGAACGCATGATGCCGGTGTTGATGCGCATCAGACGGTCCAGCTCAGCGGGGAAAGCGGGATCAGCGGTGAAGCTCATCAGCACGTAGTAACCCTCGGTCAGGTCGTTGATGGGATAAGCCAGCTTGCGCTTGCCCCACTCGTCCACCTCGGTCACAGTACCACGGCTCTCGGCCAGGGTCTTGAACTTCTCCACCAGAGCGGCAGTCTCCTCCTCGCCCAGAGTGGGGTTGACGATGTAGAGCACCTCGTAGTTTCCGGTCAGTTTTGCCATAATCTTTGCACCTCCTTACGGACATATGGCCCCCGGTCTCGCCGGAGGCAAGGATGTGTCCACCCACTGGGGCAGACCCACTAATTATATCGAAAAGTACCGTTTTGTCAAGTCTTTTTTTCATATTTTGCGGTGCAGTGCCGATTTTCCCCAGACGCTTTATGTCCTTTGGCAAAATAAAGAAACTTTTTTCTATGTAAATACGCTTGTCCGTTTTTGTTTTGTTCAGTCGAAAAAATAGATGAACATTTTATCTCGTCCCTCAGACTCGTTGTGCCACAAGGATTTGCGACATCAGTTCAGGTGAACGCATTTTGTTCACCTGTTATTGTTCACTTTTGATAATTTGAACTTTTCAATCTTGTGTAGTATTTTTATCCAGATTTCTTTGACCTTTTGTTGGTCTTGTAGTAAACTTTACCCGTTCCCGGAAAAATCTGCGCCAATGAGAATGCGGTTGCCCTGGGTTGGGTCATAATCCAGTGTGAGCAAATCTGAGGCCGCATCAGCCGCCGCCCTTGCTTTCAGAGTATTGGGTGTGGGCAACAGGGTCACTTGGGGTGGAAACAACCCCGGGTCATCCAGGGAACAGATCACTGCCACATCCTCAGCGGGCAGGTGCTGACACACCTCTACCCCCAGCAGATCTCCCACCACGATCCCCTTTCGGCCCTGGTGGACATGGAGAAATTCATGCAGAGACTGCTGGCCGTTGTGGAAGTACACGTCCTGGGGCGAAAAGTCCTGGGTCAGCAGGGTCATAAGCTGACCGCTGCGTACCGGCTCAGCCATCAGGAACAGATCCTCCCGTCCCAGCTTCTGCCGGGCTTGGCTGAACAGGGACGGATAGTCAGGCAGGATCTTATAATAGAGAGGGTCGTTGTTGTCGCAGTCCACAAAGATCATGGGTGTGACGCAGGGCGGGTTCACATGAGCCACCGCCTGGCATCCCCCATCCAGCACAAAGATCACGCTGGGAGACACCGCCAAAATCTTGCGCCAGTCCTCCACCAGATCCCGCAGACGCAGGATCACCGAGGGGATGCCCAGTGCCAGCAGCTCGTTTTCCAGCCGCATGGCCAGGTCCGTGAGTTGGAGACGCCGCCCCACCGATTCCCCATCCACCGTGGTAACCAAAATAGCCGCCCGGTTCTTCTTGGCCCGGATGGTGCGGGTGGTGGGATAGTTCAGCCGCTTGGCCGTGTCAATGACCCGCAGCCGGGTGGCACTGCTGATCTTTCCCTGCCCTGTATGGTTAAGGGCGTAGGACACGGTGGCCAACGAGCAGCCGCAGACCTTTGCAATTTGACGCATGGTCACCTTTTTCTCTCCCATAACAACTTCCCCCTCCGGTCGTACTTTGACCATCATATCAGAAAATCTGGAGGTTGAAAAGAACCTCACAACCCAAAAGGAGCGAATCTCACCATGGAATTTCAAGCAAGACTCAACGAGATCATCAAGGAGCGCTACAACTGCCCTCTGAAAAAGTGTACCAAGGGACAGGTCTATCACGCCCTGCTACAGCTCACCCAGGAGCTGTCCGCCCAGCGTCCCGCCCCCAACACCGGACGCAAGCTGTACTACTTCTCTGCTGAGTTCCTCGTTGGCAAGCTGCTGAGCAACAACCTGCTGGCTCTGGGCATTTTCGATCAGGTGTCCACCCTTCTGGAGAAAAACGGGTTCACCCTGTCTGAGATCGAAGAGCAGGAGCCGGAGCCCTCTCTGGGCAACGGTGGTCTGGGCCGTCTGGCAGCCTGCTTCCTGGATTCCCTGGCCGCTCTGGGCCTGCCCGGCGACGGTGTGGGTCTGAACTACCACTACGGCCTGTTCCACCAGTATCTGCGGGAGAACAAGCAGCAGGAGCAGGCTGATCCCTGGATCGAGGAAGAGGGTTGGCTCATCCCCACCGGCGTGACCTTCCCGGTGCGCTTCGGCAACCAGACCCTCAACGCCGTGATGTGGGACATCGCTGTGCCCGGCGCCAACACCGACATCGCCAATCGTCTGCACCTGTTTGACGTGGAGCAGCCCGCCGCTGCCCCCACCCACGGCATTGACTTTGATAAGGGTGACATCACCCACCACCTCACCTCCTTCCTCTACCCCGATGACAGCGACGAGGCTGGGCGGCTGCTGCGTGTCTATCAGCAGTACTTCATGGTCTCCGCCGGTGCTCAGCTGATCCTCAAAGAGCTGGACGAGCGGGGCATCTCCCCCTGGCAGCTGTGCGAGCACGTGGCCATCCAGATCAACGACACCCATCCCTCTATGGTGCTGCCTGAGCTGACCCGCCTGCTGCTGGAGCGTGGCCTGTCCATGAACGACGCCCTCCACCAGGTGGCCCACGCCTGCGCCTACACCAACCACACCATTCTGGCCGAGGCCCTGGAGAAGTGGCCCATGAGCTACATTGAGCGGGTGGCCCCCCAGCTGGTGCCCATCATCCGGGAGATGGACCGCCGGGCCAAGTTCGTGTTCCCCGACCCCCGTATGGCCATCATCGACAACAAAGATGTGGTGCACATGGCCCACATGGACATTCACTACACCTACTCCACCAACGGCGTGGCCGCCCTGCACACTGAGATTCTGAAAAACTCTGAGCTCAAGCACTTCGCCGACGTGTACAGCTACAAGTTCAACAACAAGACCAACGGTGTCACCTTCCGCCGCTGGCTGGAGGTGTGCAACCCCAAGCTGGCCGCCCTCATCGACCAGTGCATCGGCTCCGACTGGCGGAAGGATGCCAGCCTGCTGGAAAACCTCTTGCCCATGGCCGACGACCCCAAGGTGCTCCAGGCCATGCTGGACATCAAGGACCAGAACAAGCAGCATCTGGCCCAGGTCCTCAAGCAGCGCCAGGACGTGGAGGTGGACCCCCAGTCCATCTTTGACATCCAGATCAAGCGCCTCCACGAGTACAAGCGGCAGCAGATGAACGCCCTGTACGTCATCCGCAAGTATCTGGACATCAAAAACGGCCAGCTCCCCACCCGGCCCATCACCGTCATCTTCGGCGCCAAGGCCGCTCCCGCCTATATCATGGCAAAGCACATCATACACCTCATCCTCTGCCTGCGTCAGCTCATTGAGTCCGATCCCCAGGTTCGTCCCTGGCTGCGTGTGGTGATGGTGGAGAACTATAACGTGAGCTGGGCGGAAAAGCTCATCCCCGCCTGCGATATCTCCGAGCAGATCTCTCTGGCCTCCAAGGAGGCCTCCGGCACCGGCAACATGAAGTTCATGGCCAACGGCGCCATCACCCTGGGCACCATGGACGGGGCCAACGTGGAGATCGCCCACCTGGTGGGCAGCGAGAACATCTACACCTTCGGCGCCTCCAGCGACCGGGTCATTCAGATGTACGCCAACCGCAGCTATCATCCCCAGGAGTTCTATCACCGCCCCTGGGTCAAGGAAGTGGTGGACTTCATCGTCTCCCCCACCATGCTGTCCATCGGCGACGAGAGCTGCCTGCGTGCCCTCCACAACGACATTCAGAACAAGGACTGGTTCATGGCTCTGCTGGACGTGGAGGAGTATAACGCTATACGCAACCGCATGGTCAACGACTATGAAGATCGCATGAACTGGGCCCGCAAGATGCTGGTGAACACCGCCAAGAGCGGCTTCTTCTCCAGCGACCGCACCATCGCCCAATACAACCACGATATCTGGCACCTGAACTGAGCTGACGCTCGGTAAAGACATCCATTTTCAGCGTGTAAAAAATCCCGCTCCTACTCAGGAGCGGGATTTTTCATTTTGGAATGCAATCAGCCCTTGAGGCCCTCGGCCCAGGCGGCGTAACGCTCCACCTTGGCAGAGCAGTCGGCCTGGCTCTCGCCACGGGCCAGGATGTACACCTTCACCTTGGGCTCGGTGCCGGAGGGGCGGACGATGACGGAGGTGCCGTCGGCCAGCTCGTAACGCAGCACATTGGAGCCGGACAGTTCCATGGTGGTGCGCTCCCCGGTGGCGGTATCCACCACGCTGCCGTCCTGGTAGTCCTTCCACTGGGCCACTGTGGTGCCGCCAATCTCACGGGGGGGATTGGCCCGCAGGTCAGCCATGAGCTGAGCCATCTTCTTCAGTCCGTCCAGGCCGGGCATCACCAGGTTCAGGGTGCGCTCACCGAAGTGGCCGTACTTCTCGTAAAGCCCCTGGAGGGCATCGTACAGGGTCATACCCTGTCCTGCATACCAGGCAGCCATCTCCGTGAGGGCCACAGAGGCGGTGACGGCATCCTTGTCCCGGACAAAGCTGCCCAGCATATAGCCAAAGGACTCCTCATAGGACATGATGACATTGCCCTCGCCGGTGCTCTCCAGCTTATCCTTCTTCTCGGCCAGGAACTTAAAGCCAGTGAAGGTGTCGTAGCATTTCAGGCCGTTGTCCTCCGCCACCTTGCGAGCCATCTCGGTGGTCACCAGACTCTTGAGAGCCACGGGATTGGCGGGCATCTTTCCGGTGCGGGTCTTGGCACCAATGAGGTAGTCCAGCAGCAGCACGCCGGTCTGGTTGCCGCTGATGACCACAAAGTCGTCGTCCTTAGTACGCACCATGATGCCCACACGGTCTGCATCAGGGTCAGAACCCAGAATAAAGTCGGCGCCCTCCCGCTTGGCAATCTCCACAGCCAGGGCAAAGCCCTCAGGATTCTCAGGGTTGGGGGAGGCCACAGTGGGGAAGTCCCCGTCAATGATCATCTGCTGAGGCACGCAGATCACGTGCTTCATACCCAGGCGGCGCAGGGCCTCGGGGATCAGCTTGTAGCCGGTGCCGTGGAAGGGGGTATACACCATCTTGAAGGTATCAGACACGGCATCCACTGCCGCCTGATCGTTGACCTGCTCCATGACGTTGGCCAGGAACTTCTCGTCGGTCTCCGTCCCCATCAGGGTGATGCGGCCCTCTTCCGCAGCCTTGTGGTAGTCCATGGTCTTCACGCAGTCGAACACGTCCAGCTCCTGCATCTTGGCAGCCACCTTGTCGGCGGGGCCGGGAGGCAGCTGAGCACCATCAGACCAGTACACCTTGTAGCCGTTGTACTCCTTGGGGTTGTGGCTGGCCGTGATGTTAATGCCTGCAATGCAGCCGTACTCCCGAATGGCAAAGGACAGCTCAGGAGTGGGCCGCAAGGACTCAAACAGGCGCACGGGGATGCCGTTGGCAGCCATGACACAGGCAGCCTCCCGGGCAAAAATGTCGGAGTTGTTGCGGCAGTCAAAGCAGATTGCAATGCCCTTGGCCACGGCCTCAGGGCCCTCCTCCAGGATCACCTGGGCAAAGGCCTGGGTGGCATGGCGCACCACATGCACGTTCATGCGGTACAGGCCCACGCCCATGGTACCCCGGAGACCGGCGGTACCAAAGCTGAGCTGAGAGAAAAAGCGGGACTCAATTTCCTTCTCGTCCCCGGCAATGGCGGTCAGCTCCGCCTTCTCCTCCTGGGACAGGGCCGAGCTTTCCAGCCAACGCTGATACTGTGCTTTGTAATCCATCATAATTCCTCCTCAAAATTCAGAGTATGTCTATTAAAATGCAAAGTTGCCGTCCACAAACACGGGGATCTCCCGTCCATCCTGCGTGGTACCCACAATGGACAGATCCTTGGTGCCCACCATAAAGTCCACATGGGTCATGGACTGGTTGAGCCCCAGAGCCTTCTGCCCCGCCTCGTCCAGCTCCTCGCCACCTTTGACGCAGTTGGGGTAGGCAGAGCCATAGGCCAGGTGGCAAGAGGCGTTTTCATCAAACAGGGTGTTGTAGAACAAGATGCCGCTGTTGCGGATGGGGGAGTCATAGGGCACCAGGGCCACCTCGCCCAGATAGGCCGCCCCCTCATCGGTTTCCACGGACTGGCGGAGGTACTCCTCCCCTTCCCCAGCGTGGACACCCACGATCTTACCATTTGCAAAGTCCATATAGAAATCCTTCACCAAATTGCCGTTGAGGGCCAGAGGCATGGCGGCATACACCCGGCCGTTGACACCGTCCCAACGGGGCGCAGTGAAGATCTCCTCGGTGGGCATATTTGCCACAAACTCCACACCACGGGGGGTGTCCTCGCTGCCGCCCATCCACACATGGTTGTGGGGCAGAGTGATGGTCAGGTCAGTGCCCAGGGAGTTGGTGTAGTGCAGGCTCTTGAAGTTGTATTCATTGAGCAGCTTGGCTCTCCGGGCCGTGGCATCCACATGCTCCCGCCAACGCTCCACCGCCTTACCGTCCCCGGTAATACGGCACACAGAGAAGATAGCCTCCCACAGTGCGTCGATGGCCTCCTCCCCCTTCTTGTCCGGGAAGACCTTCTCCGCCCAGGCCAGAGTGGGATGGGCCCCGATGGACCACTGAACCCGGTTTGCGCTGAGGCTGTCGTGCCAGACCCGTGTGTTCTGGCCCTGCACCCGCTGCCAGGTCTGGATGCGGGTGGAATCCACGCCCCGGAGCATCTCCGGGTCAGAGCCGATGATGGACAGGGCGGCGCACCCCTCCTTCACCAGCCACTCATACTTCTCTTTGAGGTAGTGGGGGAACTCTTCAAACACCTGGCTATCCGCTTTCAGATACCGCTGCCGGATGATGAAGTCGTCCCTCCAGTCCATAATCACGTCCTTAGCTCCCCGGTCCAGAGCCACCTGGGCACACAGACGAGCCAGAGGCGCACACTCCACGGGAGCGGCCAGATTCACCCTCTGTCCAGGCTGAATATTCAAGCCAACTTCTACCAGAAGATGGGCATATTCCTCCAATTTTTCGTGAAAATTTAGAACCATAGTCTTGGTTCTCCTTTCCCTGTACATTTCCCACAGATAAGGGGATTTCAAAACTCCCCATTATTATAACATCACATATAAAAAAATACAAATCGGAAATTGCATTTTTTAGCATGATGAAGTATAATCTTTTCTATCTTGAAGTATGGAGGAGCTTGTGCCATGTTGAAAACCGTGATCCCCGCAGGGTATTCCCCCTGTCTGAACCTATACGACACCCAGAAAGCCATTGGCCTGCTTAAGCGTCTGTTCGAGGACAATTTGGGTGGGGCACTCCACCTGCGCCGGGTGTCCGCTCCCCTGTTTGTGGAAGCCTCCACCGGCCTCAACGACGACCTCAACGGCGTGGAGCGGGCGGTCTCCTTTGACATCCCCGATGCCGGGCGAGACGCCCAGGTGGTGCATTCCCTGGCCAAGTGGAAGCGCATGGCCCTGCACCGCTATCAGTTCTCGGTGGGTGAGGGTCTGTACACCGACATGAATGCCATCCGTCGGGACGAGGATCTGGACAACATCCACTCCGTGTATGTAGACCAATGGGACTGGGAGAAGGTGCTGGCTCCCCGTGACCGCAACCTGGACTATCTGAAGGCCACCGTCACCACCATCGTGGCTGCCCTGGCCGATACCCAGTCCACCCTTCGGGCCGTCTATCCCCAGCTCACCCCTCTGCCCGCCATCCAGCGGGAGGTGTCCTTCGTCACTGCCCAGGAGCTGGAGGATCTGTGGCCGGAGCTGTCCCCCAAGCAGCGGGAGAACGCCTGGGTGAAGGATCACCCCACCACCTTCCTCATGGGCATCGGTGCACCCCTTAAGTCCGGCAAGCCCCACGATGGCCGTGCCCCCGACTACGACGACTGGGACTTAAACGGCGATCTGCTGGTGTGGAACTCGGTGCTGGGCTGCGCCTTCGAGATCTCCTCCATGGGCATCCGGGTCAGCCCCGAATCCCTGGATCGCCAGCTGACCATGGCCGGATGCGACGACCGCCGGGAACTGCCCTTCCACAAGATGCTGCTGGAAGGCAAGCTGCCCCTGACCATCGGCGGCGGCATTGGTCAGAGCCGTGTGTCCATGTATCTGCTGGGCAAGGCCCACATCGGCGAGGTGCAGGCCTCGGTGTGGGATAAGCAGACCCAGGAGGCCTGCCGGGACGCCGGAGTCATTCTGCTGTAACGGGGGTGGGCACATGAAAAAGTTGGGCTTCGGCTGTATGCGCTTTCCTCTGCTGGATGCCGAGGACAATACCTCCGTTGACTTCCCCCAGGTATGCCAAATGGTGGACCTCTTCCTGGCTCGGGGCTTTACTTACTTTGACACCGCATACTTCTATCACGGAGGCACCAGCGAGGAAACCGTGTGTCGAGCCCTGGTGCAGCGTCATCCCCGGGACAGTTTCACCCTGGCCTCCAAGCTGCCTCTGTCCAAACTCAAGGAGGCCCAGTCCCCCCAGGAGCAGGAGGACATCTTCCAGCAACAGCTCCAACGCTGTGGGGTGGACTACTTCGACTACTACCTGCTTCACAACGTCAACGCCGACAGCTATCAGACTGCCCAGCGACTGGACAGCTTCGCCTTTGTCCAGCGCATGAAGCAGGAGGGAAAAATCCGCCATGTGGGTTTCTCCTTCCATGACAGCCCAGAGGTGCTGGATCAGGTGCTCACCGATCACCCGGAGGTGGAATTTGTCCAACTCCAGCTCAACTATCTGGACTGGGAAGACCCCAAGGTACAGTCTCGCCGCTGCTATGAGGTGGCGGTCTCCCACGGCAAGCAAGTGGCGGTGATGGAGCCGGTGAAGGGTGGCAAGCTGGCCAATCCCTCCCCGGCGGTGCAGGAGATGTTCGCCGCTCTGGACCCCAACGCCTCACCCTCCTCCTTTGCCATTCGGTTCGCTGCCTCTCTGGAGCATGTCTTCATGGTGCTCTCCGGCATGTCCTCCCTCTCCCAGGTAGAGGACAACACCGGGTACATGGCAGACTTTCACCCTCTGTCCCCCGCCGAAGTGGCGGTGACAGAGCAGGCCGCCCGGCAGATTCGCCAGGACGGCACCATCCCCTGCACCGGGTGCGCCTACTGCACCGACGGCTGCCCCCAGCGCATCCCCATCCCCGCCCTCTTTGCCCTGTATAACCGCACACTGGGCCAGCCCGGCCCCCAGCACAAGAAGGAGTACCAGGACCTGTGCGCCCAAGGTGCTCCCGCTTCTGCCTGTGTGGCCTGCGGCCAATGTGTAGATGCCTGTCCCCAGCACCTGGATGTCATTGCCAACCTCCAGCGGGTCCGTGCAGCTTTTGAGGGTTAAAAACCGTGCTTCAACGGGCTGTGAGAACTTTCTCACAGCCCGTTTTCCCTGTAACCCTTGCAAAATCTTCAAAAAATGGTATAATAGCCGCACAGCGGCTGTTATACCCAGGATTTCAATTGCCGTTTTTCTCGCCCCTGACGGGGCAACCGAAAAACCTGGCGTTGTATCATCAACGCCTTTGGCACAAGTCTTTTGTGTCCTGATAGATCATTTGAGAATTGAGGGAATGTAGTATGGATCGCATCACCATCGCCTCCGTCTTTGCCGACAGCGAGAAGCTCTCCGGCCAGACGGTCACCGTCATGGGTTGGGCCCGCACCATCCGTGACATGAAAACCTTCGGATTTGTGGAGCTCAACGACGGCTCTTGCTTTAAGAACCTCCAGATCGTGCTGGATGCCAACGTTCTGGACAATTATAAGGAGATCACTGGGCAGAACGTGGGGGCCGCCCTCATCGTCACCGGCACCGTGGCGCTCACCCCCCAGGCCAAGCAGCCTCTGGAAATCAAGGCCACCTCTGTGGCTGTGGAGGGCACCTCCTCCCCCGACTACCCCCTGCAAAAGAAGCGTCACACCGTGGAGTACCTGCGCACCATCCAGCACCTGCGCCCCCGCACCAACCTGTTCTCCGCCGCCTTCCGGGTGCGGAGTGTAGCCGCCCACGCCATCCACTGCTTCTTCCAGGATCGGGGCTTTGTCTACGTCCACACCCCCATCATCACCGCCTCCGACTGCGAGGGCGCCGGTGAGATGTTCCAGGTAACCACCCTGGACGTGAACAATCCCCCCCGCCTGCCCGACGGCAGTGTGGACTGGTCCCAGGACTTCTTTGGCAAGAAGGCCAACCTCACCGTGTCCGGCCAGCTTAACGCCGAGAACTTCGCCATGGCCTTCGGCTCTGTGTACACCTTCGGCCCCACCTTCCGGGCGGAGAACTCCAACACCCAGCGCCACGCCGCCGAGTTCTGGATGATCGAGCCGGAGATCGCCTTTGCCGACCTCAACGATGACATGAACCTGGCTGAGGATATGATCCGCTATATCATCCGCACCGTGCTGGACAAGTGCCCCGACGAGATCAACTTCTTCAACTCCTTTGTGGATAAGGGCCTGAAGGAGCGTCTGGAACTGGTGGCAAACTCCGAGTTCGGCCGTGTCACCTACACCGACGCCATCGAGATTCTCAAGAAGAACAACGACAAGTTCGACTTCAAGGTGGAGTGGGGCTGCGACTTGCAGACCGAGCACGAGCGTTACCTCACCGAGCAGGTGTTCAAAAAGCCCGTGTTCGTCACCGATTATCCCAAGGACATCAAGGCCTTCTATATGCGCCTCAACGACGACGGCAAGACCGTGGCCGCTGCCGACTGCCTGGTGCCCGGCATCGGCGAGATCATCGGCGGCTCTCAGCGTGAGGAGCGCATCGAGGTACTGGAAGAGCGTATGCACCAGCTGGGCCTCAACCCCGAGGACTACTGGTGGTACCTGGACCTGCGCCGCTACGGCTCCTGCCGTCACGCCGGCTTCGGCCTGGGCTTCGAGCGCATGGTGATGTACCTCACCGGCATCAGCAACATCCGGGACGTGGAGCTGCACCCCCGGACTGTGGGCAACGCGGATTTCTAAAATCTACTTCAAAGATGAACAAGGCACCCCCCGGACTGTGGAAGTCCGGGGGGTGCCTTGTTATGTCCTCCAGTTTGCCAAAGGCAATGTACCGTACTGATCTCTAAAATTGTTCAGCAGCCTATGCTCCCTTGCGTCTGCATCTATACAAACCTCATAGGTCAACATCAACCTTTCGGCGTGTTCAACTTGCCAGATTGCTCTGCCGCCTTTGTGGTTGACAGCTTCATCCCATCCATATTTTATGTACTGTCGGAGCCGTTGACGCAGCCCCCTTTTCCCACTGGCTTTTCCAATGTATAACACGGTTTTGTTTCCACACCTTCTGTATTTTTCTTGGAGAATATTCTCCCCATACAATGGTGCGTGCTGGTTAGGCGCAGTGGGTTGGAATTGTATGTCCATTCCCTGGGGAACACATACAAAATAGATGCCCGGTTGATCTGGAATATCTGCACATTCGGTATCGTGGAGCATCTCCAAAGTCCATGTGACCCCCATTGAGACATTTTCTATTTGTTTATTCAATCGTTCTTCCTCCAGCATCCAACTTCATTTTTCTTATTGGGAATTTCCGCTACGCCTACATTCTGTTCTGTTCTTGTCCGGATTCCCACCGTTCTAGGTCATTCGGGTTCCAGGGGCTTCATCAGCGTACAAAAGCCTCCCTCAGGGAGGGAGGTGGCGTCGCCGTAGCGGTGACGGAGGGAGCCTTGGGGTGCACCGCAGTCCATCCGCCTCCCTTGTGTAAAGGGAGGTGGCCCGGCGTAAGCCGGGTCGGAGGGATTGACGGCTCCAGGGTAACGGGTCAACCCCTCAGTCAGCCTTACGGCTGACAGCTCCCCTTACACAGGGGAGCCTTTGGGCCGGTCACTTCATATTCCAATCTGGAATAAACTTCTCCCCCACCGCCTCCAGCTCCTGCACATAGCCCTGAATCCCCAGGGCGTCCATGTAGCTGCGGGCGGCTCTCAGCTCGGAGGGGCGAAGGGTGCGCTGCAATTCTGGGAACTGCTCCAAATCTCCACAGGGGGTATACTGGGCCATGAGGGAGAACAGCACCTCACCGGGGACGAACTGCTGGGCCACCCAGTCCATCACCCGCTTGGCCTCATTCAGCCGCCCTGGGAGAAGCAGGTGGCGGATCACCACCCCTTTTTTCAAAATCCCGTCCTCCAGCTGCACGGGGCCAGTCTGACGAAACATTTCCACAATGGCAGCCTTTGCGGTGGAAGGATAGTCCGGGGCAGCGGAGTATTTCTCCGCCAACCCCTCGGACACATATTTCAGGTCGGGGAGGTACACACCCACCTTTCCCTCCAGGCTTTTCAGAATTTCCACCCGCTCGTAACCCCCGCAGTTCCACACCACCGGCAGGTTGCCAGGCATGGGCCGGGCAAGCACCTTTTGCAGCACGTGGATGTACTGGGTAGGGGTGACCAACTCGATGTTGTGGGCCCCCTCCTCCGCCAGCTTCTCAAAAAGGGCGTACAGTTCCTCCTCGGTCACCCCTTTCCCCTGGTTTCCATGGCTGATGGGCCCGTTCTGACAGAACACACACCCCAGGGTGCAGCCAGAGAAAAACACCGTCCCCGCCCCACGAGTGCCGGAGATACACGGCTCCTCCCAGTGGTGGAGCTCCGCCCGGGCCACTTTCACCATGCTGGGCAGGCGGCACCAGCCCTCCCCTTCATCCGGGGTACGCTCTGCCCCGCACTGGCGGGGGCACAGGTTACAGATCATGGCCGATTTCCTCCTTCACCCCGTCCATCACCCCGTCAAAGGCACTGGGCACGGCGTAAATATCGTTGAGTTCCTGCCAGGTGCACCACATCCAGCCCTGGGGCAGCTTGTCCCACTCCAGGTAAACCTTACGGGCGGTGAGATGCCACTCCACATGGGTGAAGATGTGCCGGGCCACCCCGGCAAACTCTCCCTGGGGCATGTCCCCTTCCCACCCCTTGGGCAGCTGGCCATGGAGCGCATTGGGAAACTCCCACAGCCCCGCCAGCAGGCCCTTGGGGGGCCGCTGGCACAAGGCCACCCGGTTCTCACGATAGAGCAGCCACACGTCCCGCTCCTCCACCCGGCGGGGGCGTTTGGGTGCCTTCACCGGGATTCGGCTCCAGCTGTCCTGGGCCCGAGCCACGCAGAAGTCCCGGGCGGGGCAGCGTTGGCACTGGGGCGCCCCGTTGGGCAGGCACACCGTGGCCCCCAGCTCCATCATAGCCTGGGTAAACTTGTCCGGGGCGTGGAGGGGGATAATGGGCTGGAGCTGTTGGGCGATGGCTCGCTTGGTGGACTGGGCCAGTATGTCCCGCTCATCCCCATTGATACGGGTCACCACCCGAAGGACGTTGCCATCCACCGCCGGGACGGGCTGACCCAGGGCGATGGAGCAGATAGCCCCGGCAGTGTAGTCCCCCACCCCCTTCAGAGCTCGCACCTGCTCATACTGGGTGGGAAACACCCCGCCGTGCTCCTCCATGATCTGCCGGGCGGCGGCCTGGAGGTTGCGGGCCCGGCTGTAATAGCCCAGCCCCTGCCACAGCTTCATCAGTCTCTGCTCGGGCACTTCGGCCAGCGCTGCCACGTCGGGCAGCTCCGCCATAAAACGGGTGTAGTAGTCCAGCACCGCTGCCACCCGGGTCTGCTGGAGCATGATCTCCGACACCCACACATGGTACGGGGTGGGATCCTCTCTCCAGGGCAGAATGCGGGCATTGTCCCGGTACCACTCCAACAAAGGGATGGGTAGTTGTTCCAAAGGCTGCATGAGGTTACCTCCAGGTCAAGATCCTTTTTAGTATATCACACTTCCCCGTCCCCTCTCAAGCGTCTGCACAGCTGGATAAATTGGGAAAAGATGATCTCCCCCGTCTCCCCCATTCGCTCCGGGTGGAATTGCACCGTCCACAGGGGCAGCGTGCGGTGCTCCATAGCCTCCACCACCCCGCCCTCCGACCAGGCGGTGGGCACCAGGCCCTGTCCCACCTTGTCCAGGCCCTGGTGATGATTGGAGTTGACGGTGCACACGCTTCCATACCACTGTTCCATATGGGAGCTGCTCTTGGTGCGCACACCGTGCCAGCAGTCCCCTTGGGGCTGCTGATGGAATGGAGCCAGCGTGGGCTTCAAGTCCTGAATGAGAGTACCCCTGGCCCACACGTTGACCACCTGATGGCCCCGGCAAATGCCCAACACCGGGCGGTGGGCGGCGGCAAAGGCATCCAACAGAGCCAGTTCTGCCCGGTCTCTGCGCCGATCAATATTGCGGGAGCCCCGATTGACCGCCCGGAAGCAAGCCGGGTGCATATCCCCGCCCCCAGCCAAAATCAGCCCGTCATAGCGCACATCCGGCTGGGGCAAATAGGCGGCAAAGCCATGGCCACCAGCCTGTTCCACCGCATCCAGGTAGCGGGAGGCATCTCCGCCCCCGGTGGAAATCAATATGGAAACCTTCATGTTTTCTCCCTTCTTCCCCACAGCCAACCAAATACAGACAGACCCATGCCCATGAGCATGACCACATACATGAGCCCGCCTACCACCACACACACCAAACAGGCGTTGGAGATCCATACCCCCTGCCCCATCATCCAGTGAAACAGCAGATTGCACCACATTCCCATCCCCACCGCCGCCAACACCGGGCGGACAAACCAGGCAAACAGACGCAGGTGCAGTCCGGTGGCATGGAGCACCGAGGCCAGGTTCAGCCCCATTCCCACCAGTGAGGAGAGGACAAATCCCACCACAAACCCCCGAAGCCCCCACACAGCCACCGTGCCGTAGGTGAAGGCCAACTGCACCACATCGCTGGCAATGGCGTTTCTCGCCCCCTTGCCCTGAAGTCCCAGGCCGTTGAGGGCTCCTCCCAGCACCGACTGCACGCAGGTCAGCAGCGTGCCCACCGCCAACAGCAACATATACTGCCCCACCTGGGGCTGCCCAAAGAGCAGTCGGCCCAGGGTAGGGCCCATCACGGTCAGCAGCGCCATAGCCGGAGCCATGAGGAGCATAGTCACCGACATGATACGGTTGAGAAGCCCTGCCGACGCCCCCACGTCCCCGTGGGCGGTGCGCTGGGACAGGGCAGGCACCATGGTCAGGCATAGCGCTCCTATGAAGCCAGTGGGCAAACTCAGCAAAGGCATGGTCATGCCGCACAGCACTCCGAAGGCGGACATGGCCTGCCCCGCCTCCATACCACCCTCCACCAGCTTGGCGGGGATGAGTACCGCATTGGCAGAGCCCAGCAAGGTGCCCAGCACTGAGGTAAGCCCCACCGGGATGGCAATGGCCCACAGGCCCTTCTCCGGTTTTTTCTCTCCACCAGCCCTTGGCACCACCCGCCCCTGGGCACGGCGAAAGAGCAGCACCAGAGTCACTGCAGAGAATACCTCACAGATAACCATGCCCAGCACCACCAGCCCCACGGTGCGCTCCTTGTTCTGGGGCAGAAGCAGAATGAGCAGACCCAACACCGCCCCCGTGCGAATGAGCTGCTCCATGGTCTCCACAGTGGCGGGAATACGCACCCGCCCGGTGCCGTAAAAGCAGTGCTTGTGCAGGTTCTCCACCCCGGTGAGCAGCATACATGGCACCAGCAGAACAATCCCCAGTCGGGTTCGGGCATCCCCCAGCAGATACACGGAAATGGGGTCGGAACACCACACCACCACCACCCCCAAGGGAATTGCCAGGGCCAAAAAGCTGCGCAGTCCCAGCCGCAGCACCCGGCCCACCCCCTCTTCGTCCCCCAGGGCGTGGCAGCGGGCGGAACGTGTGGACACCGCCACCGTCAGCCCCACGGCGGTGACAGACATGAACATGGAGTACACCGGCATCACCAGCTGGTAGAGCCCCATGGTCTCCGCCCCTATGAGCCGGGAGAGCATCATGCGGTAAAAAAATCCCACCAGCTGGGCAAACAGCCCCGTGGCGGTGAGCACCAGTGTGCCGGACCACATGGCATTCAAAGCAAATCCCCCTTCCTCATGGCATTGACATCCTATGAGAAAGGGGGATTTTTCATGTGAACTTTTTCTCATTTGCCTACATAGCATGGCAAAAAGGGGGTAGACGCATGGACCAGCCCACTGGGCCCGACCGGAGCGCAAACTCCGACTTTTCCTTTCTGATTGCGGTACTGGTGGCCGCCCTGCTGGCCCTGCACAGCCTGTGCCGGGCGGAGGCAGGACAGGAGACGGGATTTTACCCCCTGCGCTGTGCCGAGTCCGCCCTCACCCTGGGCAGCTCCGGCTTTTTCCTCACCCAGGCCCTGAAGGCACTGCAAGAGACAGACCCCAAAGACTCCTCGGAGCTGTGCGCCGCCCAATGGGAGGTATTGGCTGCCGGACTGATACTCATCGCCACCTTTATCCAGTTTGAGCTGGTGCAATACCGCAGGCGCATGGGACAGCTGCCCGATGCCACCGCAGACCCCATTATTTCTTGAGCCGACCTGCCGCCCGCAGGATAGCAGCCACCGTCTTGCTGTCCTGGAGGGTGCCGTCAATGGCCATCTCCACTGCCTGGGACAGAGGCATCTTCACCCGCTCCAAGAACTCGTCCTCATCAGGGTGCATCTCCCCAAAGGTGAGGCCACGGGCCAGATACACATGCTGCAGCTCATCGCAGAAGCCGGGGGTGGGCAGCATCTCCCCCATGGGGATCCATTCCTTGGCCTCTGCACCGATCTCCTCACTGAGCTCCCGCTTGGCCGCCTCAAAGGGATCCTCACCGTATTCCAGCTTGCCTGCGGGCACCTCCAGGAGCACCTTGGCATAGGGATAGCGATATTGACGCACCAGGTAGATGTTGTCCTCATCATCCAGAGGCACCATGACCACAGCCCCGGGGTGGCGAATGACCTCCCGCCAGGCCGTGCGCCCATTGATGAGCTCCACCGTGTCGTAGTGAACTTTTAATAGGCCGCCATCATATACCAGCTTGCTGGTCAGCATCTTTTCCTTGAGTTCCATACCACAAGACCTCCTCATTGATTTCCCTGAGTATAGCACACTTTTCTAGCCATTGCCATAGGGGGAAAAAACTTGTATAATGAATCTACACTTTACCACACCAGAGAATCTACGAGGTGATTGTCATGAAACCCTCTCAAGTGGCTACAAAGCTATCCACCCTGGCCGTGTACCGGGATGTTGTGGAACAGCAGCCTGTCATGGGTGCTGTCACCATGCTGGCCCAGGCCATAACCCTAAAGGACGGCCCCACCGCCCTGCTGTCTTACAGCCGGGTGTTTTATCAGTTGGCACAGGCCGGATGCGACAGTCTGGGTCAGTGGCTGCACCAGGCCCTGCGCTGGTCAGAAGGCCCCTACCCCACCGCCGTGGCCCGGGGCTGCTGCTCTGCCGTGTTGGAGCAGGCCGCCCGGCATGATGTGGACACCCTGGCCCAGCTGGCTCAAATCCCCAGCGAGGTCTGGCTGGAGGAAATCCGATCCTACCTACCCCCAGAGCAGCGTGACGGGGTGGATGGCCTGCCTCGCTGGTCTGGAGAAGCCCCCTTCTCCTTTGATGCCCTGACCCGGGCCTACCGGGAGGAGGGCACCGGACTTCTGGCCCGGTACAGGGCCTTTGTGTGGGAGGACGGCACCCTCATCCCGGTTCCCCACCCCGACTGCCCCACCCAGGCGCAACTACTGGGGTATGAGCACCATCGGGCACGGGTGGTGCAGAACACCCAAGCCCTGCTGGCAGGAAAGTACGTCAACAACGTGCTCCTCTACGGGGAGAGCGGCACAGGCAAGTCCGCCACCGTCAAGCACCTGCTCACTCTGGAGGGGCTGGAGAAGCTGCGCCTCATTGAGGCGGACAAGGAGAACCTCTCCGGCCTCCCAGCCCTCATCCGCTCCCTGGAAGGGCATCCCTTGAAGTTCATCATCTTCATTGACGACCTCACCTTTGACCGGGACGACCCCACCTACTCGGTTCTCAAGACCATCCTGGAGGGTGGCGTGGAGCGTCGGCCCCAGAATGTGGCGGTATACGCCACCTCCAACCGCCGCCACCTGGTGCGCCAGACCATCTCGGAGCGGGCCGGGGACGAGATGGACCGCAACGAGACCATCCGGGAGAAGACCTCCCTGGCCGACCGCTTCGGCATCCGCATCCTCTACGAGGGCCTACGCCGGGATGAGTATCTGACCCTGGTGGACAAGCTGGCCACTCAGCAGGGGTGCGCCTTGCCCCCGGAGCAGCTGCACCAACAGGCCATCGCCTGGGAGCGGCACCACGGCTCTACCACACCCCGCACAGCACTGCAATTTGTGCTGTCTCTGTGACAATACACTCCCGCAACCAGATACCTGGCTGCGGGAGTGTATTTATTGTATGGCACTGCGAATCTGGTTCATCACCTGATCCACTTCATATTTCAATTCCACTGCGGACATCCGCACCGCCCCGTGGCCCAAAATAATCATCTGCTCCAGGCCGTCAGAGGTGGCCACCCGCACCCGGTTGTCCCGGCTGAGCTGGTAGGTGGTGCGCTCAATGTACATGTCGGCGGTCTCCGCCTCCTTGGTGTACACCACATACAAATCCCCCAGCTGCTCCACCGAGCCCTTGCCCCCCTTGATCTTATAGGCATCAAATACCACGATGACCTGGCAGCCCCGCCAGCTCTGGTAGTTGCGAAGCAAGTCCACCAGCTTGGCTCTGGCTCCGTCCAGGTCTTCCCTGGCCAGGGCGGACAAGTCCTCCCAGGCGTGGATGATGTTGTACCCATCCACCAGCAGGTACTCCTTCCCCGTCCGGGGCTTCAGCCCCTTCCACGGCTTCTCCTTGGGCTTGGACGCAGGCTTCACCGAGTGGAACGCCCTGGGCTTCACCGCCCCGTAGGTGCGGGCGAAAATCTCCTCCAGCTCTTTGTCCAGGGCCACCTGGGAGGCATAGCCCCGGCTTTGGCGTACCTGAGGCTGGGGCTGGCCTTGGGTTTCCTCCCCCTCCGGCCTCCAGCCGCTGTCCACGTGCATATGGATGCGCACCTCATGCCAGGGAATGTGCACCCCCGCCCCGTGGTCGCAGAATACCGAGCCCGAGGGGTTGTCCACGTCCCGCTCCGGGTCATAGCCCCGCTGCTCCACCACCTGGTCGGTATTGTGGCAGGGTCGATACCCCTCCAAGCGGCAGGAGAACCGGCCCCGTCCCTGGGTGTAGGCGGCCACCTGGCTCCAATAGTCTCCCACCTCGGACACAGGCAAGGCTCCGGTGAGCACGGCGGTGTTCTCCCGCAGTTGGGGCCCTTCAAACTCGCCGCACATCCGCTGCACGTCGGTCATGGCCCGCCCCACGCTCTCCCCCGGCACCTCCAGCCGAAAGGTGTACCAGGGCTCCAGCAACACGCTCTTGCCCATCATCAGGCCCTGGCGAATGGCCCGGTAAGTGGCCTGGCGGAAGTCTCCGCCCTCCGTGTGCTTCAAATGTCCCTTACCCGTGAGCAGGGTCAGCTTCACATCGGTGATGGGAGAGCCAGTGAGCACCCCCAGGTGCTGCCTTTCCACCAGATGGGTCAGGATCAGCCGCTGCCAGTTGCCATCCAGCACGTCCTCAGGACACACGGTGTCAATTTGCACCCCCGCCCCACGCTCCAGCGGCTCTAAAAGCAGGTGCACCTCGGCGTAGTGGCGCAAAGGCTCAAAGTGGCCCACGCCCTCCACAGGCTGTTCCAAAGTCTCCAGATAGACAATGCTCCCCGGGCCAAAGGTGACCTCCAGCATGAAGCGGCGGCGCAGTTCCCGCTCCAGCACCTCTCGGTGCACCTGACCCATGAGCTTGACCCGCACCTGCTGACTCTGAGGCTCCCACTCCACTTGCAGCTGGGGGTCCTCCTCCTCCAGGCGGCGCAGCCGCTCCAGCAGCGTGGTGGCATCCACCCCCTCCGGGGGAATGACCTGGTAGGCCAGCACCGGCTCCAACCGGGGCCCCGCCCAGTTCTCCTCCGCTCCCAGGCCCTGGCCTGCCATGGTATGAGTGAGCCCTGTGACGGCACATACCGTCCCGGCGGGGGCCGCATCCACAGCGGTGAACTTGGCCCCGGAGTACAGCCGGATCTGGTTGATCTTCTCCTCCCAGTCCGGACCATGGAGCACCTCCCGCACCCTCATCTGACCTCCAGTGACCTTGAGCCAGGTCAGCCGCTCTCCTCGCTCATCCCGGGTGATCTTAAAGACCCGGGCGGCGAAATCCGACCGCCACTCCGGCTCCAGGGTGAACTGCTCCACTCCGTCCAGCAGCTGCTCCACACCCTCCACCTGGAGGGCGGAGCCAAAGTACACCGGGAACAGCTGCCGCTGCACCACCAGCCCCGCCAACTCTTGGTTAGTGAAGCTCTCCCCGGCCAGATACCGCTCCATCAGCTCCTCACTGCACAGAGCCGCTCCCTCGTCTCGAGCATTTGGGTCTGCCATATCCACAAAGCCGTGGCCCAGCCGCCCCTCCAGTTGTTGGAGAATGGAGGCCTTTCCGGGGTTGGGCTGATCCATCTTGTTGACAAAGACAAAGACGGGCACCCCTGCCTCCTCCAGCAGCTGCCACAGGGTCTCGGTATGGCCCTGCACCCCGTCGGCGGCACTGACCACCAAAATGGCGCAGTCCAGCACCTGCAAGGCCCGCTCTGTCTCCGCAGAAAAGTCCACGTGGCCCGGGGTGTCCACCAAGGTTACCTCCAGCTCGCCTCGGCGCAGGATGGCCTGCTTGGCATAAATGGTAATGCCTCGCTCCCGCTCCAGCTCCTGGGTGTCCAAGAAAGCATCTCCGTGATCCACCCGACCCAGGGCACGGATGGCCCCGGTCACATAGAGCATGGACTCGGTGAGGGTGGTCTTCCCTGCATCTACATGGGCCAGGATGCCCGTTGTCAATCGTCTCATTGGGTATTCCCCCTGCATTTGATCTTTCTCCAGAGTACCCGATTGTCCCCCTTCTTGCAAGCCCCACAGGGTAAAAAAATTGCCTCGGCACAAAGCCGAGGCAATTTTTATGTGGCAATTAAGCCTTCTTCTTGCTCTTGAAGAACATCAGAGCGGCGATACCGGCAGCGCACACAGCAGCCACCAGTACATAGGACATCAGATCGGAGGTGTCACCGGTGGGAGGCACCTTGCCGCCATCCTCATCCACCACCACATTGGCCAGCACGTAAGTGCTGAAGTGCTTGAGGTTGGCAGTGACAGTTCTGCCCTCCTTGTGCACGGTGATGGGGATCTCCTCCCGGGTTCCATCCTCAGCCACATAGAACAGCTTCAGATGGTCCACGGACAGATGGTCGGGAATCTGGAAGGTCACCTGCACGGTGCCATTGGGCTGAACGGGCTTGCCGTTCAAGGTGGCGGTGATCTCCAGAATGGCGGTGTTCTTCATGTCAGACACCAGATCCTTGAGAGCCTGTTTCACGATGTCGAAGATCTTGCCCTCGGTCACGCTCTCCACAGTGATCACAGTGTTGCCAGCAAACACCTGGTCGGCGTTGCCCACAACGATCTGGACACCGGACTGGTTGTCCACAACCACGTTGCCCTCAGGCTTGTCGTTGTCGCCGGGCTCCTCAGGATCCACAGGCTCAACAACCTTCAGCGCCAACTCAGCCTGCTCAAAGGCGGCCTTGAGCTGGGCGAACTCCTCTGGGGTGAGGTCGGCAGCATCAGCAGCCATCAGAGCGTCATAGGCCTGCTTGTAAGCGGCATAGCTCTCAGCGGTGTAGCCGTCAGCGGCCTTGAGGGTGATACCGTCACGGTACTCGTCCACACCAGTGGCACGGGCCACCAGAGCACGGATGGCGGAGTCGAGGGTGGTGGTCATGGAATCCACCTGACCCTGGGTGCCGGACTTGAGCAGAGCATCCACCTGGGCCATCAGATCTGCCAGGTACTTGTAGGAGGAGGTGGTGTACTTCTCACCATCCACAGCTTCAGCGGCAGCCATCTGAGCCTTCAGAGCCTCTACGTTCACCAGAGCCTTCATGGCATCCTGGATCTTGATGATGTAGCTGTTGTCACCGCTCTTCTCGGCCTCAGCCACCACATCCATCAGAGCGGCATAGGAGTCAGTGGTGTAGTTCTCACCCTTGAGGGCCCTGGCCTGATCAATGACGTTCTTCAGGGAAATGCCGTCCTTCAGCTCCAAAGCATCATACTTGGCCTGGATCTCGGCAACAGCGGCATCCACAGCCTGCTGAGTACCGGACTGGAGCAGAGCCTTGCCGGCATCCACAGCAGCCACGTAGGCATTGTAGCTATCCTCGGTGTAGAGCTCAGCATTGACCTCGTCCGCCTTGTCCAGCTCAGCATTCAAGTCAGCCACGTTCACCAAAGCGTCAACAGCATTCTCGTAATCGGTCTTAGCCTTGACAAACTCAGCGGGGTTCACACGCTCAGCGTTGGTGGCAGCGGCCTTGTCCTTAGCTGCCAGAGTGTCAATGGCATCCTTGGCAGCGGTAACAGCGGCATAGCTGTCTACGGTGTAATTCTTAGCCTTCAGGGCAGCGTAGCCCTCCACAGCCAGCTCAGCCAGCTCACGGCTGGTGGTGGAGTACACCAGAGCGGCCTTGGCACTCTCCACGGCGCTCTTCAGCTCGTCAGCCTGGGTCTGGGACAGGTTGCCCTTATCCTTCAAAGCGGTTTCCAGACTGCTCACAGCGGAAGTATAGGCATTGTAGCTGACAGCGGTGTAGAAACCATCGTCATTGCTCACCTTGTTGTCCACCAGAGCCTGCAGCCCCTCCACGTTGGTGGCCTTGATTACCTTGTTGGCAATGGCATTCTTCAGGGCAGCCAGAGCAGCGTCCACCATGGTCTGGCTGGCATACGCATTGCCAGCGATGGCCTGAGCCTCTTTCTTGGCAGCCTCATAGGCGGCCTTGCTGTTGTCGGTCCAGGTGCTGGTGTCCTGGGTCTGTCCCAGAGCATCCTTCAGAGCATCCTTGTCCACGCTGGCCACAGGCTGGGTGGAGGTGGTGATCTCGGCAATCTCGGGGATGGTGTCGGTCCAGGTCACGGTGATGCTCTCCAGAGTCTTGCCTGCGGGCAGGATAAACTCGTTGATGGCCTGGCTCAGGGTGCCCATATCGACGTTGGTGTCCTCACCCACATAGCGGGCAGTGACGGTGGCGTTGGACACGGCGCCCAACTGCACCAGACGGACGGAGGTCAAACCAGTGGGCTCAGAGATGCGGTAGGTGAAGGAATCGTTGGCCTCACTGGGCTTATAGGTGGTGGTGTAGTTGCCATCCAAAGCGTTGGAGGGAATCTTACCAGCCTCTTCCACCACAGTGGACACGATGTCACGGTTGCTCTCGGGGGAGATGTACTCGCCGCCGTTGATCTGAATCTCGCTGAAGCCCAGCCATCTGTGGCTGTAGGTGCTCAGAGGAGTGACACGGATGTAGCGGCCATCCACGTCCAGACCGGTGGCCTCGGCGTACATGTAGCCGGGGTTCTTGCTGTCGTGATACAGGGTCTTGTCCTGCATGTCCTTGGCCACGGAGTTGTCCCACTCGTTCTCGAAGTCGCCGTCGCCGATGACCAGGACCTCGGTCCAGTCCTCGCCGTTGGCGGAAACCTCAAACTTCACGTGACGGGGGTAGTTGAGCTGAGTCTCCACGATGTAGTAGCGCAGAGAGGAGAAGTGGATGGTCTGGCCCAGATCGAAGGTGATGGTCTTGTCAACGTCCTGGGTGCCAGTGATCATGCCCAGAGTGGACAGGTCGCCGTCGAACACGTTCTTCACGGTACCGTTGTTTCTCATATCGGAGGAAGTGTCCTGAATGGCGAAGTTACTCTCCACGGCCTTCTCGCCAATGAACTCGAAGTTGACCACAAACTGGGTGAGGTTGAGCGTCACAGCGTCGGCCGTAGCCACGGCACGGACATAGCGGGCGTCCGTAGCGGGCCTGTAATCGGTCCAGGTCACACCGTTCATGGAGGTCTGGAGCTCGACACCCTGGGGCAGCGCAGAGATGGTCACACTGGTGACAGCCTTGATGTTGCCCAGATCCACACCAACATAGTCATTGGTGTCCAGAGTGGCAGAGCCGCTGGTGAGACTCACCTGACCATCTTCCTTGTTGGAGAGAATATTGGTCTCCACATTGGTATACAGATTCTCCTTGGAGCCGGTGGGCACCTCGGTGACGGTGAACTCGCTGAAGTAGCCCCACGCACCGCACCGCTCCAGGTTACGCACCCGGATATAGCGGGCCTGAATGGGCTCAGAGAGCTTGATGTTCAGGGTATCAACTGCATCGGTGTGTCCGGTATAGCTCTCATAGTCAGGAACTGCCGTCCAAGATCCGTCCTCACCGGTCAGAGACGTCTCGATGGTATACTTGACAATCTTATCCGTGACTTTGGCAGAGTTGCCCACCACCAGGTGGATGCTGGCCAGTTCGGCTACCTTCCCCAGGTCATAGCCCAGGAACTGGTCAACCATGAAGTCATCGCCGTTGACGTTATTGGGATTTCCATTGCCATCGGGATCATAGTACACGTAGCTCGTGTCATCGCCGTCATAGAGGTTGGATTCGTTACCGCCCTTGACAGCCCAGAGTTCGGTGCGGATGACATCGTACTCAATGGGCTTGCTGGAGGTGTCGGCGGAGAACTCCACGTTGAACTCGCCCACACGCCACCAAATCTTCTTAAAGGCATCGTTCTGCACACGCACAGCGGTGGTAGTGATGTCCTCATCAGAGAAATCGAAGGTCTGGACCTTGTCGCCGTTGACCTCAGCGATGGTCTGCCAGTTGCCCTCATCATCCAGGTACTGGATGGAGCCGTCGGTGATCACGTCGCCGGCAGCGGAGCCGCCCTGAGCGAAGGTGACGCCGGTCAGCTTCATGGGCTCAGTGAGGGTGTACTGGATGTAGGAGCCGGCGGGCAGGCCGTCCCTGTCGGCGCCGCTGGCCACAGACAGCCACACCTCGCTGGCGCTGGCGCCGCCGTTGGCACCATCGTTGAGCACGTCCCAAGCGGTGCCGTTCATCCGATCCCGGTTGGTGGAGTAGGTACCCTCAGTGACCTCAGGCTCGCTGTCCTGAGCGTTGATCTGGAACTCCCGGAGGTCCAACCAGCAAGCACCGCTGTTGGCCCGAGTGGTGATCAGGCGCACGCCCATAGCCTGGAAATCCCGGGGCAGTGCATCCTCCTTCAGGGAGATTTCGAAGGGCTGATTTCTCGGCACATTGAATTGATTCTCTCCCTCACGCAGCTCAATATCAACCCACTCTTTTCCATTGGTGGTATACTGGAGTTTGGAATGCTCAAAGTGATCGGCCTGACCCTGCATGGTAATGCGGATGTTGTTCACATCGATGACCTTGTTATACAGCAGTCCCACATACTCGCCCTCAGCAATGGCATTGGGAGTTTTAAACGTCATGCCGGTACTGTCGCTTCCATCAAAGATATTAGCAACGTCACCAGTGGGGGTGTCGGTACGGTTGGTGATGAAGTTGGCAATCACCTTGCTGGGGTCCATGGCGGTCTCCGCATACTGAGAGACATAGGTGGCCAGAGTGTTGATGAAGGGCACAATGTGCTGCACACCCACCTCGGCATACTGTGTAGTACCCACATAGGGGAAGCCATGGGTCTTAGAGCGGTCAAAGGCAGTCTTACCCTGGGTGTTGTACTGGAGAATGGCATTGGTGTCGCCGGCCAGCACCGCCTTTACGCCGTTGAGGTAGGCGATGGCGGCCTCCGTGGTGTCGTCCCAGCAGTCCAGCCAGTACACGATCTGGTCCATCACATCGGTATTACCAGCCTTGGCCCGGTAGGTCTGAGCAGCCTGCTGGAGCTTGACAAACTCAGCCATCACGGTGTTCACATCGTCCACAGTGACGGTACCGGCAGTCAGCTTCTCCTTGAAGGAGTTGAGAATAGGCTTGAGCTCCACAGACTCCTGGAGTACCCGCACACGGCTGTCCATGTTCTGGTTGATCATGTGCTTGGACAGCTCCCGCAGTGCATCAGAAGCAGCATTGGGAATCACAGTGTTGTGATCCACGCAGGCAAAGGAAGCGTCCCAAGCGGCGTCTGCCTCAGCTTCACTCTCCCATATGTTCCAGGAGTAGCAGGCGTTACCGAAAATGGCCACCTTGCTGGGCTCGGACTGCTGCATGGGGTTGAGCACGATGCCCTGGATATTGGCGGGATTGACGCCAACCTGGAGGAAGTCATCGTAGCCACCCATGATCAGGTGCTGCTTGGAGTTGTCGGTGCAGGGCCAGTTGATCCACATATAGGGACCACGACCCACCCCGTTTTTGAAGTTGGCGGTAAAGTTCTGAGACACCTCACCCCACACCTTACCGCCGGTGACAACCAGAGGCACGGTCTCGGGCATGTTCTTGCCCAGATATTGCAGCTGAGAGCTGTTACCGTTACCCATATAGTCGTTGGGGCAGAAGGGAATGACCACCTTCAAGCCCTGGTACTTCTCCTGCATTTCCTCAGAAGAAACCCAGTTGGTCAAATCCTCCATCAGTCGGGTGTAAACACCCCATCCAGCCTCATTGTTGCCACCGGGAACACCAGCGTCATCGGCCAGAACGGCAATCTGACGCACACCGTACTCCATGGTCTGCTCAAATTTCTTCTTCAGGACTTCCAGAGAGTCATCATAGTTGCTGGCGTTGATACCATTATACATGAAGGGGTGCAGAGCAAACACAAACTTGCACTTGGAAGCATTGCCTGCATCTGCCAAGGGCTTGATCTTGGTCTCCAGCTCTTCCTCGGTGTACAGCTCACGCCACTTGGCGTTATGCTTGGGGTCATCCTTGGGAGCATAGAAATAGGAGTTGAGCTTGTAGTAGCCGCCCCAGGTCATCAGATTGACCCGGTCCTGGGTGCTCCAGGGGTTGCCGTAGTAACCCTCAATGAAGCCACGGCTGGCCACGTCCGCCCAGTCCTCCACGTGGAACTCCTGGATGGTGTAGCTGTCCATCTGGGTGAACACATGGTACAAGGTGGTCAGGCCGTAGAATGCAGCGTCGGTGTCACGGCCCAACACAGTGATGACCCCGTCCCGGTTGTCCAGCACATAGGAGTCGGTCTTGTTGAACAGATTCTCGGTGGTGGTCTCACCCAGGTTTTCGTCGGCATAAGTATCTACATACTCACTGGAACCCTCGATACCCACCAGAATGTTGGTCTTGCCGCTGACAATTTCGCCGCCAGTGGTATAGCTGTCAATGCCCTTGAGCTCCAGCACCTCACCCAGTCGGTTCTTGGTGTACTGGTCAATGCCGCTTTCGAACACGACGTTGACCTGGGTTTTGACGATATACTCGTCGCCGCCGTAGTCCATGACATGGGGATTGGGATAGATCTCATATCCGGTGTCCCCACTGCCCTCGGCCTGAGCCTGGAACGGGGCCAACGTCACACAGCCCGCGCCCATCACCACAGCCAAGGCGGCCGCAGTCAGTCTCCGCCCAAGATGGTCGGGGCTGACTCGTTTGTTTTGCCGTCTCATTTTGCTTCCTCCTTATGGTATTTTGGATGGTTGGTGCACTGCTCCCTCTCAATAGAAAAGCCAGATCGCCAGGAGTATATATTCATATTCTTCTGGTCAACCTGGTTTTGCCCATGCGGTAACAATCCATCCTATCCAATTGTAGTATGATGTTACCATAATTTATTGGTAAAAGTAAACGTCTGATCCTTATTTTTTCTCATTTTCTATGTGCACCCTTCTCATCAAACTTTCGTATGGAAAAGTATGTTTCTAATTTTTTCTTTTTCGCCCATAATTGTCCGTGTTTTTAGTAAAATAATAAGTTCCACTTCATTCCACATTTTTGCCTTTCAGCGTGTTTTCGGCATTTTGCACAATTCACCAGAAAATTCAGGGAGGCGCACCCCATACACTGGCCACGCCTCCCTGGATCAATGTCTGGGGGAGTTTTTCTCCTATGTCTTTACAAAATCAGCATGAGATAACAGCCATACACCACGCTGGCAAACACACCATAGGCCAGCACCGGTCCCGCCACCGTAAAGATCTTGGCTCCCGTCCCGGTGATGCGCCCTTCACTCTGAAACTCCAGAGCCGGAGATACCATGGCGTTGGAAAAACCTGTAATGGGTACCAAGGTGCCTGCCCCCGCCTTGCGGGCAATGTCGTCAAACACACCCAAAGCGGTGAGCAGCGCCGCCACAAACACCAGGGTCAGAGATACCAAAGGCAAGGCGTTTTCTCCCGCTCCCCAGCTTTCATACAGGGTGCTCAGCCCCTGCCCCGCAGCGCAAATGCCGCCCCCCACCAGAAAAGCCCAGACCAGATTCTTTCCCATGGGCGACGGCTTAGCCATGGCCGCCACATACTGCTGATATTCCTCGTTGCTCATATTCATCCAACTTCACCTCATGGGTCAGTATGCCCGGATTTTCCCCTTTTACCACAAACAGGGCAGATGGAATCACGCACCATCTGCCCTGTTTGTCAGTTTTCTTCCCTTTGTTTACGAATGCGTTCCAGAGTGCCACCTAAAGTCGCATTCTCCTGCAGCTCCAGAAGCTGGCCAATGAGTTGATTGGATAACAAAAAGCCCTCCGGGGTAAACTGCCATCGGCGTCCTCGCCGCCGAGCCCAGCCCTTTTGCTCAAACTCGCACATCTTCGCCTCAATGGGATCGAAGTTCATCATGTACTCCCGACGATACTCCCACTCGTCGATGCCATGGACGGTACGCAGGCGAAGCATCAGGTACTCACTGCCCCGCTCCCGGCGGGTGATCTGCTCCGACTCATCCACCACTTCATCTCCGCTGAGCATTCCCTGGATGTATGTTTCCAAATCCGAGACGAAGGAAAAACGCCGACCGCCAAAGTCCGAGTGAGCCGCTGCCCCCAGTCCCATATAGGGTCGCCCCATCCAGTACTTCAAATTGTGGCGGGACATGTACCCTTGTTTGGAGAAATTAGAGATTTCATACTGCTGGTACCCAGCCTGGGCCAGCCGCTCCACCGTCCACAGATACAAAGCTGCCTGCTGATCCTCATCAGGCAGCTGCTCTCCCCGGGCTACCCGCTGAGCCAGAGGTGTCCCCTCTTCCACCGTCAGCCCGTAGCAAGACAGATGCTCCGGTGACAGCGAGATGGCCTTTTCCACCGTCTCATGCCAACTCTCCTCCGTCTGCCCCGGCAGACCATAGATGAGATCCAAGTTCAAATTGCGGATCTTCGCACTCCGCACTGCCGTCACCGCATCCACGACCTGCTGGTAGGTGTGGGGCCGATGGATGGAACGAAGCTCCTCATCACTGCCCGACTGCATCCCCATGGAAATCCGGTTCACCCCCGCTCGGCGCAGGCGGCGCAGCATTTTTTCATCCACGCTGTCCGGATTGGCCTCCAGCGTCACCTCTACGTCTTTCGTCATGGAAAAATGCCTTTTTACCGTGCGAAGCAGCTCCAGAAGCCGCTTTTCTCCATACCAGGTAGGTGTACCGCCCCCAATGTACAGGCTGTCCACCGGGTAATTTCGTGCCACCACACCACTCTCCACTACATGGCACAGGAGGGCTTTCTGATAGTCATCCATCCGATCTTCTCTGCCCGCCAGCGAATAGAAGTCACAATAATCACACTTACTGCGGCAAAACGGAATGTGCAGATACAGTCCCAGGCACTCTCCCATAGTCTCTCCTCCCGCTCACGCTTTACTCAATTTTTAATAATACCACATTTGTCTATCATATTCAATGTCGGTTCCTTATCTAATTATTAAAATTACATTTAGTGATTTCGGTATTGATATAACGGCATCTACGTGATATAATTAGATTCCAGAAAGGATGGTGTCACTATGGAACACGCACTCACACCTGACCCCTTCGAGGCTCTACCCCGTCCCCGCAGACGCCCCCAGGAACACGGCCGCACACCCTTTGATGGGCTGCGCCCCTGGTCTGCCATCACCCACGGGATCGGTGCTGCTCTGGCCATTCTTGGTACGGTTTTGCTGCTGGCAAAGGCTGTGGCTGTCGGCGCAGATGTCTGGAAAATCGTCTCTTTCTCCATCTATGGGGTGTCCATGATCGGGCTATATACCGCTTCTACCCTCTATCACAGTGTGCACACCACGGCAGCCAAACGCATTGCCCTGCGGAAATATGACCACGCATCCATCTATTTCTTAATCGCCGGCACCTACACACCCGTATGTCTCACCGCCCTGCGGGGGCCTTGGGGATGGTCCATGTTCGCCATCATCTGGGCGCTGGCCATTGCCGGACTGGTGATGACTCTGGTATGGATCAACTGCCCCCGGTGGCTTACCTCTACGGTGTATATCGCCATGGGGTGGCTGGCGGTAATTGCCATCTATCCTCTCTACCTCACCTTAGGAGTGTCCGGAGTGCTGTGGTTGCTATCCGGCGGCATTCTCTATACCATTGGCGGAGTGCTCTATGCCTTGAAGTGGCCTGCCCGAGACAACCCTCGCTTTGGATGTCACGAAATCTTCCACGTGTTTATCGTGCTGGGTTCTGTGGCACATTTCATGATGGTATACCGGGTACTGCTTCCTCTTTGATAAAAAACAGGCCTTTTCCACAGGAAAAGGCCTGTTTTTTATCCTTCAGCCAGTTGCTCCATGATCCACACGGCACTGCCGCCGGTAAGGGTCTCTCCCTCTCGCAGATCTTGGAACCCCATCTCGTTCCAGAACCGGTGACCGGCCTCATTTTCCTTCAAACAACCCAGGCGCAGGCTGTCCATCCCTGCATCCGCAGCAGCAGCAGGTAAAGCCCGGGCCACTGTGCGGCCAATGCCCTGGCGGTGCAGCCCGGCATCCACCATGAAGAAGCCAATCCACAAAGTGCGCTCCCGGGGGTAACCCTCCACCAAGTCCAGCACACCCACCAACGTGTCGTCCTGCCACAGGCCCACGTAGTGCTTTTGCTCTTGGGTGCACCGGGGCGGAAGGGCGGACATATCCTCCCGAATGCTGCGCAGAGTAGGCATCTCCTGTCCCTGCATGGCATAATATGAAGTGTTGCTCTCCATCAAAGCCAGAACAGCGGCCTCGTCGTCCCATGTCACTTGGCGAATCTGGAACTGGGGCAGGCGGCTGCACAGAGCCTCCAACACAGGCACGTCGGGCAGAGCCACCTTGGTGCCCACGCAACGGTTGATATGAGCGCCCAAATTGTGGAATTTCTCCTCATAGTCGGTCATGATGCCGCAGATGCCGTGTTCATGGAGGTTGCGGGTCACTTCAGAGAGTTCAAAGCCCGCCTTGGGAAACTGGAACAGAGACCACTCGAACAAATCCCGGTTGTCCGACTTGAAGTGGATCTGTCCGCCGTCCCGCAACACCTGACGGTAACCGCGCAGGAAGTTCTCGTGGGTCAGACGGCGGCGGGAGTGCTTCACTGAGGGCCATGGGTCGCAGAAATTGATGTAGAGCAAGTCCACTTCATCAGGTGCAAAGTAGTCGCTGAGGCAGGCGGCGTCACCGTCAATGAAAAACACGTTGTGCAGTCCTTTCTCCCGGCACCGTTCCATGGCAATCACCATGGCATCGGGTACCCGCTCTACCGCTACATACAGATCCTCCGGGTGGGCCGCAGCTGTTTCAGCCGTAAACCGTCCCTTGCCGCACCCCAACTCCAGGCGCAGCCCCTGGACCTGTGGCATAAGCTCCCGCCACTTCCCCCGCTGGGCAGCAGGATCTTTGATCCACAAGTCCGCACAGGACTCCATACGGGACTCCAAATTCTTCTTTTTTCGCATTCGCATTGAACTCACCTCGTACCATTTCAAACAAAGTTGAAGAAATCATATCATAAACTCTTGCCAAGGGCAAGAAAATCCGCTATAATACAAGTCTACACAAGCACAAAATGTCCGTGGTGTAGTACATCTTCTTTGGGAGATGGTGCCCAGGCCACCTCACAACTTCATATCCGGGTGTAGCGCAGTTGGTAGCGCGCCTGCTTTGGGAGCGCGCGGGCTTCATCCATGAGGGATAAAGCGCAACCCCGCAACCCGCTGGGACACTACCAGAAGCGGGAACCATTTCCGCCAAAGCCATTGGTCAAAAAACGACCTTGACCACATGTTTGACCACAATTGGAAAACTTCATATCCGGGTGTAGCGCAGTTGGTAGCGCGCCTGCTTTGGGAGCAGGATGTCGGGAGTTCGAGTCTCTCCACTCGGACCATTTTGGTCAGAAAAACCGCCTGAATGGGCGGTTTTTCTTCTTTTTATAAAACTTCTTGATGCGAAATAGTCTATTTCACATCATACGGCTTACTGTTGTTGGTCCGCCCCAGGATATAATCGGTGGACACCTTGTAGTAGTCCGCCAATTTCAGAAGGTGAATCACCGGAATCGTCTGAAATCCACGCTCGTAGCGAGAATACACCGTTTGGCTGATTCCCAAGATTTCCGCCACATCCTCCTGCCGCAGATCCCTGTCCTCCCGCAAATCTCTCAGTCGTTGAAATAACATACTGCCCACCGCCTTTAGTACTGATTGATACTATTGACGATACCGCAAATTTTCATTACAATGTTGTTTGTAGAACTAATAAGTACTAAGGTGGCGATTGCATGGAGCTGTATCAAGAAATCCTTTGTCATGTCTTTGCAAACGAAAAAATTCAGGTTTCCTTCCCTAATCTCATCAACACAGACGTAACAAAGATTGTGGAGTTGGAATGCTATAAGGCCCTGGCTAAAATCAAAGCCATCCTGGATGACGACGCATTGGCAGACAGCGAATGCTTTCAGCAAATCGAGGAGATTGTCTGTGCCTTTGAGGCACTGGGTTCCAACGGCGGCAGCCGGCATGATTTTGGATGATTCAGCGGGCGGTTATCTTTGATTATAGCGTGTGAAAAACTGATACACCCAAAATCTGGGGTCAATCGCATTTGTCAGAAGAGTCTTTCTCAGGTACAATGGTAGCAAAATGCGTGCTGCATTGTTTCGTTGGACGGAACACAGAGGCGGATCAAACTCAAACAGTCGAGGAGGCCAAAACTGGGTGAAATTTTTGAAACAAAACACGCTCCACGCTTTCCAGTATCTTGCTCATCACCTCACTCCATGCTATAATTTATTAGAACCATTCCGCCGAAGATCTCTGGGTCCTATGTGTAAGCCCCTAGACCGACGAAGCAGAATGGTTCTTGTCTTTCACATGCAAACAAGCTAAGAAAGGATATTGGCTATGGCACAATCCTGCTACTATCTGGATGGTTATCCGCTCTATGAACACTACCACGCCTGTTGGGAGTTTCTCGACCATGATGTAGATTGGAGTTTCCACGGAAAGGATGCCACTTGGTTTGACATCTCCCACGTCATGCGTTTATTTCCTCATTTGACCTTGGATGAGAACTATCGCTTGGTATGCTATCTTACCTCTGGTTATCACGGGACCTTCGGACAGGTGCGAGCTCTCCGCCACGGCGTTCCCTCAGAGCCCACCGTGGAATCGATCTTTTCAGATCCTAGAGTGGATTTCTTTTTAGGAAAAAAGCTCACACCGCCAAAAGAATCCGCAGCACCCATGGAGGCCATCTACCATGACGGTACCGCGTATGGCTGCTTTGAGGCCCTGCTCTGTTCCGAGTTTCTCTCTGCTCTACCCGGTACTAACTCCGTATATCAACACTGGATGCCCTTTCTCACTGCGCCACCCCCAGACTATCCTTCCGCATGGGATACATACTTAGATGTTACAGACTGGAGGCCCCGTATTCTTATGTCCAAAAGTCGGACTCCCATCTTACTGGCCTATGCTCGCTATATCGAAAATGGCACAGAAGGCTCCGACGGGCGGGACCTCATCCACTTGACCCAATATTCCTTTGAACGTAATCTTTGGCACTATCATTACAAACAGCTCAGGATGAATCTTGCCCGTCCAGAGGAACAAATCGAGGACAATTCTCGCTACAAAGATGGTCGTTGGTGTTGTGTATTCAACGAAAGTACCATTGTGATTGCACAGGAAAGAGAAGGTTGGTGTAAGTTCAAAAACATTCGCCCGATGTTTGAGGCTCCGCAGGCTGGTGTAGAGAACAATAGATGACTATTGCTCCACCACTTCCCCCATGTTATAATTTATGAGAACCATTCCGCAGAAGCTCATAGGGACATTAGCTGCAAGCCCTTTGGAGTGACGAAGCGGGATGGTTCTTTTTGTCCAGATGTCCCTGGGATAATCAGCAGAATATCAAGGAATAATCCAGCGGCACAATGCTTGTATAAACGCTTGCAACGGTGGAGATCCTTTGTTATACTGATACTAATTGATACTATGATATATCAGAGGTGAACACCATGGATGCCGGACTGTTTGCCAGTATGCTCTCCGACAAAAGCATCATCGACCTGAAAAAACTTGGCTACAAATACCCTCAGGCTGATCTGAAGGAATTTGTGGCACTGCTTGACAGCGGTTTTTATAAGCCTC
>NZ_JACSNZ010000061.1 GCF_016902575.1 Pseudoflavonifractor capillosus
CACCAGGTTTTCATGGCAGCTGGCCCTACGGCTGGGCAGTTTCCATGTCCGGGCCTTCCCCTGGCATTGCGGCTGTTCCCAGCCGCCGAAACCCAGGCTTCCGGCAGCCGGGAACGGCTGCAACACTCCGAACTAAGGCCCTGGAGGGGAGGCAGCGCACGGCTTGCCTGGCTGTGCGCCTTGCAAGGAGCAACTGCTTTCCTGAATTGGCACCAAACCAGGGCAGACCATAGGCTTGACGCACCACCAAACCCGTACCCCAAGGGGGGTTCTTAGGGGGGAAAGCCCTAAGCGATTCTTTCCCCAATTTCTCATCGTGGAGAAATTGGGCCCAGCGGAGCGTGGTTGCCAGTCTAACAAGACTGCAACAGAGAAACAAAAAACAAGGGCCTGTTTTGCAACAGACCCTTTGTTTTTCGCTCCGTCATCGTCCGGTGACCTGATAGTTCCGATAGCTCAGCCAGCACAGCCCGCCCAAGACAAGCACCGCCAGCACATACACCGGGACGCTGAACTGGATGGCGTTGAGCCGGAAGATGGCCAGGTAATAGTCGGTGAGGGTGTGGGTACTGATGCGCAGGAAGGGCAGATAGCTGCTCACCTGCTCCACCAGGCGGCCATGGCCTTGAAACAGCCCCAAAACCGTGACCCCGGACAGGAGAAAGGGCACCACCAGTGCCACCACTGCCCAGCCCAGCAGCTCAGACAGCAGCATCACCAGGGACACCATGGCCATGCTCCCCAGCACCAGAAGGGCCACCATCACCAGCACATACCCGCCCATGGACAGGTGCAGGGGGAGGGCCACCCCCTCACTCCACAGCTGGAGGGCAGTGGAAAAGCCGTCGGGGCCATAGAAGATGCAGTAGGCCAGGATATACACCCCGGAGAGGGTCAAGGTCAGCCCAGCGGCGAAGCTGACCCCGGCACACCACCTGGCCCAGAAGGCGGTGGTCTTGCCCCGGGCACTGGTGAGTACCAGCTGGTCGGTGCGGGTGCGGTGCTCCTCCGAGAAGAGACGGCACACACACGCCGCCGAGAGCAGCACCGCCACCTGGCACAGCAGGCCACAGTCCTGGGCCATGCCCTGCCAGCCCCCGGCGTAGTCCAGGATGAAGGTCCCCAGGCCGCTGGCCTGCTCCTGCCAATAGGCGATTTCTTCCTCTGTCAAGAGATTCTCCTCCGGATTCACCCAGAAGCTCCACACCTCACTGCGGTAAAAGCCCTGGGCGGTGACTCCAACACGGCTGAGCATGGTGTTGAGATAGCGGAAGGGGGAGTAGGAGTTCAGATTCCACTGGCGGGTTCCGGTGTCGCTGTCCCCATACCCCGCCGTCAGCTGCTCCATGAGGGTGTCATCCAGCTCCTGCCCCGACAGCCCCCGCATGTAGTCCCGGCGGATTTTCTCCACCTCCCCATAGGGTCTGGGCAGCCGCTCCACCTCATTTTGCTGGGCGTCGTAGTCGTAGTAGTACCCCGTGGAGTTGAGGGTGACCAGGTTCCACCCGAATATCATCACCACCCCCAGCAGCAGGGACACCAGAGCCAGCCGCTGCCCCAGGATTTTTTTCAGCTCATAGACGTACAGGGTGCCAAATCCCTTCATATCATCACCTCATTCCTTCTCTACGGTGTGAATGTGGTACAGCCAAAAGCACAAAGCCAGGCAGAGGACGGCCAGCAGGCCATAGAGACATACCGATGCGGTGATGCTCTCCAGCTGTATGCCACCCAGGGAAATGAGCCGTTCATCCAGGAGAAACTCTCCGGACATGCGGTGGATGGGAAAATAACTCCAGATTTGAGGCCCCACCCGGTCATACAAATCGTGAAAATAAAAGAATGGGTCTTCAACCAGCAAGGTGCCCAGCAACACCCCCAGGGGTAGAGCCAGAGCGGGAATGGCCCGGCGGAAGAGTTTGGACAACAGCATGGCCAGCGCCCCTGCAAAGAGGAGAATGAGCAGGCTCATGCCCACGGTGGTCAGCACTCCCTGCCCTGCCGTCATGGCTCGGCTGCTGTTCCGCAACCAGACATCTGGGTACCCCATAATCAGGCTTTCCAGCTTCAGCAGCTGGATGGGGGTGTTGGCCCCCTGGGCGCCATGGACAACAAACTGGATGGCGGCGGTGATGGCAAACAGCGTCAAGATGGTGCCGCCAGCCAGGGTCTCCCCTGCCGCCAGCCGGGCCAGAGCCAGGGACTTGCGCCCGTACTTGCTGCTGGTGAGGATGGGCCAGGTCTTATACACATGGTCGTCGGAGAAGCTGCCGCACAGGCAGACAAACACAAAGGGCAGCACCATCAGGTTCAGCCAGAAGGCCAGTTTCAAAATCCCACTGTACCCCTTGGCATAGTCCAGGGTATAGGGGGTGTGGATCCTGGCCCGCTCCGCCTCCCAATACTCGATTTCCTCCTGGGTGAGTCGTTGGCTCTGGTATTCATCCTTCTGCCATGTTTCAATGGCTTTGTAGGCCACATCCGCCATTTGATCCGTCCCATCCCATAGGGGATTGAGCATGGTTACGGAGATTCCATCCTCCACCAAGAAGTGGTTGAGCAGGATAAAGGTAAAGGGCCGGTTTGATACGTCCTGATAGTATTCGTTCATCTCCCGCATTTCCAGGGCAGCCTCATTGTCCAACAGAGTACCGGCGTCCTCCCGGGCAAAGCGGCGTTCCAGCTGGATGGCCTCATAGCGGGAGACAGTGTCAAACACCAGCGACCCGTCCTCCTCCACATAGGCCACCTCCTCCTGGGCCAACAGGGGCTTCACGTTGAGAAAGAGGGTGACCCCCACCATCACCAGGAGAAGAAGGAGCACATAGGGCCTTGCCACAAGTTTCTTCAGTTCAAAGCGGTAGAGTGTTCCAAATTCCTTCATAACACCACCTCATTCCTTTTCTACGGTGTGGGTGTGATACAGCCAGAAACACAAAGTCAGGCAGAGGACGGCCAGCAGGCCATAGAGCCAAACCGACACGGTGATGCTCTCCAGCTGTATACCGCCCAGGGAAACCAGCCGCTCATCCAAGAGAAACGTTTGGGACAGGCGCTGGATGGGGAAATAGCTCCAAATCTGGACCAGCACCCGGTTATAGGCATAAAAGGACAGGGGTGCAAAGATCAGGGAGATCAGCAGCAACCCCAGGGGCAGAGCCAGGGCTGGAATGGCCCGGCGGAAGAGCTTGGACAAAAGCATGGCCAGAGCCCCTGCAAACAGAAGGATGAGCAGGCTCATGCCCACGGTGGCCAGCACCCCCTGCCCTGCCGTCATGACCCGGCTGCTGCCGCACAACCAGGCCCCCGTATACCCCGGGCGCAGGTTTTCCACCTCCAGCAGCTGAATGGGAACGCTGGCCCCCTGGGCGCCATGGACAAAAAACTGGATGGCGGCGGTGATGGCAAACAGCAGCAGAATCGTACCCCCGGCCAGGGTCTCCCCCGCTGCCAGCCGGGCCAGGGCCAGGGACTTCCGCCCGTTTTTGCTGCTGGTGAGGATGGGCCAGGTCTTATACACATGGTCCTCGGAAAAGCTGCCGCACAGGCAGATAAACACAAAGGGCAGCACCATCAGGTTCAGCCAGTGGGACAGAGTCAAAATCCCGCTGTACCCCTTGGCATAGTCCAGGGTAAAGGGTGTGGTAAGCCCCGCCCGCTCCTCCTCCCAGTAGTCGATTTCCTCCTGGGTGAGGCCTTGGTTGTAGTACTCCTCTTCCTGCTGCTGGGCCACCTTCTCATAGGTGAAATCCGCCAGCTGATTCGCCCCATCCCGCAGGGGATTGATCCCAATGGTGGAGATGGCATCCTCCACCAGGAAATCGTTGAGCAGAAGAAAGGTCAGCGGCGAATCTGACACCTCCTGGTAGTATTCGTTCCTCTCCCGCATTTCCAGAGCTGTCTCATTGTCCAGCAGGATGCCGGCGTCCTCCTGAGAAAAGCGGCGTTCCAGCTGGACGGCCTCATAGCGGGAGACGGTGTCAAAGACCAGCGACCCGTCCTCCTCCACATACACCACGTCCTCCTGCTCCCCCAGGGGGTATAGGTTGAGAAAGAGGGTGGCTCCCACCATGGCAACCAAAAAGAGGATCACATAGGGCCTTGCCAGGATTTTCTTCAGCTCAAAGCGGTAGAGTGTGCCAAACATCCTCATATTCCTCCCCCTTCAAACTGCTGGAGATAAAATTTCTCCAGGTCCTGGGGGGTGTTGTGGACATCGCCGTCGTAGATGAGCTGACCATCTCTGACCATCAAAATGCGGTCTGCAATGTGCTCCACGTCAGAGACGATGTGGGTAGAGAGCAGCACAATGCTCTCCTTGCCCTGCTCCTGGATGATGGTGCGGAAGCGCACCCGCTCCTTGGGGTCCAGCCCGGCGGTGGGCTCGTCCAAGATCAGAAGTTTGGGCTGGTTTAAGAGGGCCTGGGCAATGCCCAGCCGCTGTTTCATGCCCCCGGAGTAGGTGCGGATCTTTTTGCGCCCCACCTCCGCCAGTCCCACCAGCTCCAACAGCTCCAGACTGCGCCTCCGGGCACTACTGCGCTCCATGCCCTTGAGCGCCGCCATGTACAGCAGAAAATCCAGCCCGGTGAAGCTGGGGTAGTAGCCAAAATCCTGGGGCAGGTAGCCCAGGGCCGCCCGGTAGGCTTCCGTGGACACGTCCAGTCCATCCAGGGAGATGGAGCCGCCGGTGGGCCGCAGGATGCCGCAGAGCATCCGCATCAGGGTGGTCTTGCCCGCCCCGTTGGCCCCCAGCAAGCCGGTGACCCCGGGCTTTAGGGTGAGACTGATGCGGTCTACGGCAATCTTCGAGCCATACTGCTTGGTAATGCGGTCAATGTTCAGTTCCATACCAATTCCTCCCCACACAATAGATAGCGTCTATATCCCCAAAACATCAGGGCCAACAGCACCAGGGTGATGCCCACCCAGCCCGCCACGCCCCCTTGCTCCAGCAGGATCAGCGGCGATCTCTGCCACCAAAAGCACAGCCCGCTCACCGCCACCGCCGCCATGGCGCACACAAACACCATCTCGCTGCCCCGGAATCGGCGAGAGATCACCAGGCACACCAGCGAGGTCAGACAGTAGGGGCAGAGCAGAAAACACCCCGTCACCACCAGCGGCAGCTCACTCCACCCCGCCACCAGGGGAAAGAGCACCGCCAGCAGCACCAGATTCCACACCCCCATCAGGGTCAGCCGGGCCATGAGCAGACTTTTCAGAGAAAACCGGGCGGATAGCTCCAGCTCCTCCATGTGATAACGGGCCGAGCGGCTCAGCTCGGTGACGGTGGCCAGGGCTGCAAAGGGCAGCAGGGCGGACACCATCCACATATCCCATGGCTCCAGGTTTTGGGTGATCAGCAGCGCCACCACAAAGATGGCCACGGACAATAGCCAGCTCCAGGGGCGGAGATACGCCGCCTGGGTGAGCAAAAACTGGGTGGTGGACAGCTCTGGCTGGGTAAACTGACTCAAAAACTCCTGTTTCTTTCTGGGCACCGGGGGCTGATAGACCTGTTGGAGCCCCCGTTTCCATAAGTGGTCACGCATAAAAATCCCTCCCATCCAGCTGACTGCGCAGCTGTTTCAAAATCTGCCTCTCCCGGCGGTACACCGCAAAGCGGGACACACCCAAAATGTCTGCCACCTTCCCCACCGGCAGCTGGTTGGTGTAGCGCAGGAAAATCAGCTCCCGATCCTCCTCCGGCAGCCGTTCCAGCGCCTGCTCCAGGGCGATGCGCAGGGTGTGGGCCTCCTCCTCGTCCTGGACAGGCGGGGGCACCTGGTCCAGGGGCAGCTCCTGTCTGGCCCGGTAGAAGTCCACGCAGAGATTGCGGGCAATGGTGTAGAGGTAGGCGGTGTGCCGTTCCATGTCCCCCACATCACGGGTGCGGAGAAAGCGCAGAAAGGTCTCTTGGGTGATGTCCTCCGCTGCCTGGGGGTGGCGGGTCTTCATATAGCAGTACCGATACAGCTTGTCGTAGCGTTGTTCCAAATCCATGGCAGCGGCTCACCCCCTTCTATTTGATATAACGGTTGAGACAGACAACATGTGCGGGTAGATGAAAAATAATCCCACGCCATTATAAAACAAAATGACGGTTTGGGATAGCACGTCCCCCCGCAAACATCTCCGTATCCAATTTCCATTGACGCTTCCCAGCCCATGGTGTATGCTTACAGAGAACAAAACTCCAGCTACGAAAAACACATTCTCAGGCCAGCCATGGGAGTCACCGCCAGAAAGGGGCCCGTCCTATGCTCACAGAACAGAAGATCATCCACAGCATCCTCGCCCAGGTACGCAAGGCGGTACGGGGCAAAGATGAGGTTTTGGCACGAGTCCTGCTGTCCATTTTGGCCCGGGGCCATATTTTGCTGGAGGACATCCCCGGGGTGGGCAAGACCACCATGGCCCTGGCCTTTTCCAAGGCTCTGGGCCTGCGCTGTCAGCGGGTGCAGTTCACCCCCGATGTAATGCCCTCAGACCTCACTGGCTTTTCCGTCTACAACCAGGAGCGCCGCACCTTTGAATACCACGCCGGGGCCTTGATGTGCAACCTCTTCCTGGCCGACGAGCTCAACCGGGCCACCAGCCGCACCCAGTCTGCCCTGCTGGAGGCCATGGAGGAGGGCCAGGTGACGGTGGACGGGGTCTCCCGTCCCGTCCCTCAGCCCTTTGTGGTCATTGCCACCCAAAACCCCGTGGGCGCTGCCGGGACCCAGCCCCTCCCCGACTCCCAGTTAGACCGCTTTACCATCCGCCTCTCCCTGGGCTATCCCACCCGTCAGGCGGAGTTTGACCTGGTGCGGGATCGCCAGCGTGGCAATCCCCTCCACCAGGTGGAGCAGGCCATCGACCACACCGGACTGGAGGGACTGCGCCGGGCCGTGGACCAGGTGCATGTGTCCGACGACGTGCTCAGCTACCTGCTGGAGCTGGTGGATGCTACCCGCCGGGATCCCCTCATTGTCCAGGGAGCCAGCCCCCGGGCCACCCTGGCCCTGACCCACATCAGTCAGGCCCTGGCTCTGGCCTCGGGCCGGGACTATGTGATTCCCGAAGACGTGCAGGCCATGTTCCACAATGTCATTGCCCACCGCCTTATCCTCGCCCCCAGGGCGGCGGAGACCCCCCAAGCACAGAAGGAGCTTATGGAGCGGCTGATGCAGGGTGTCAAAGCCCCCCAGCTGAGATGACCCATGATCGGCCGGCGCATTGTCTACGGGGTGGCTCTGTTGGCCGCCCTGGCCTTTCAGATCTTCTATGACGGATATCTGGCCCAGTTCCTTCTGGTGTGTGTCATCTCCCTGCCCCTGCTCTCCCTGGCCCTCAGCCTCCGGGCCGCTGTGGGGGTGCGCCTGGAGCTGACCCCCTCCCTGCCCCAGCTGGTGCAGGAGGAGAGCGGGGCATGGGAAATCTCCGTGAAAACCCGCTCCTTCCTCCCGGTGCCCCGGCTGACCATGGCCCTCACCCTGCAAAACAGCCTGACCGGGACAAAACAGCGGGAGCGACTGGGCTTCACCGGCCTGTCCCAGGGAATGGTACGCACCATACCCATGGACACCTCCCATTGCGGCCTGCTCACCTGCCAGCTCAGCCGGGTGCGGGTCCTGGATGCCCTGGGCCTGTTTGCCTTCCCCGTCTCAGCTCCCACCCCTGCCCACGCCCTGGTTCTCCCCACTCCCGTCCCCATGGAGCAGCTTCCGGAGTTCCCCCAAATGCCCGCCAACACCATATGCACAGGCACGCCCTCCATGGAGGACTACGAGCTGCGGGAATACCGCCCGGGAGATTCGCTGCGCTCCATCCACTGGAAGCTCTCCTCCAAACACGATAGTCTGGTGGTGCGGGAGCCGATGAAAAATGGTTTGCCCCAGGTGGCGGTGACCTTTGACCTGTTCGGGGACGGGAAACGTCTGGATCGGGTGCTGGGCCGTCTTCGGTGGGTGTCTCTGGCCCTTCTTGGCCGGAACATCTTCCACAAAATCCTATGGACTGACCCAGAATGTGGGCAGCAGGAGCAGACGGTGTCCTCCCAGGCGCAACTGCTGGCGGCCATGACCGCCATCCTCTCCCGCCCCGCCCCGGCAGAGCAGTCCTCTGCCCCTCTGGAGCTCTCCCACCTGGGCCAAATGCCCCGCCTGCACGTCACCACCGGAGAGGAGGATGCCCCATGAGCAATGCCCCAACTC
>NZ_JACSNZ010000062.1 GCF_016902575.1 Pseudoflavonifractor capillosus
GGGCTGGAACTGACCGAGACCATAGAAAGGACAATGCGCTGATGAAAAATCGAAAACAGCCCTTCGGATATCGAGTGGAAATGGGGGCAGTAGTCCTCCACCCCCAGGAGGCAATGCTGGTAAAATATATCTTTCAACAGTACATCTCCGGCGCCTCCTACAAACAATTGGTGACAGTCCTGCGAGAACAACCAATTCCCTATGACGAGGGAAAACTTTGGAACAAAAACATGGTCGCTCGCATCCTGGAAGATCATCGCTACGCCGGAGAGAGTGGGTATCCCGCCATCACCTCCCCCGAAACCTTGGACAGGGTCCGGGCAAAGCGGCGTGCGAAGCAATCCCCAGTACAGAAAACCGAGGCTCAAAAGCTTCTGCGGCAACTTAGTGGACATACCGCCACAGAGCGAATGGAACAACAGGTATTGGCCTTTCTCAACAGTCTCATTGTATCGCCAGAGCGTATTGCATCATCCCAAAAGGAATATGGCCTCCAAACCCACGAGCGTGAGGCACAGCGAGAACTAGATGCAATCATGAATCAGCTACCCGTGGACGAGGATGCCGCAAAGAAGCTAATCCTAACTATTGCCGCAGCACAGTACGCCACCATCCAAGACGATATGTATGAAACCGTCCGGCTCCGCAGGATATTCTCCGCACATGAACCGATGTCTGAATTGGACGCGACCCTACTTCAAGCTTCCGTGACCACCATCCTGTGCCACAGGGATGGGACACTGGATATTCAACTGAAAAACCATCAAAGGATAGGAAGGAGTGAAACAGCATGAGAGAAGACTCGCCCAAAGTCATCACGATCCCCGCCAAGCCGGAAGCCGCAAGCAGGCCGAGCATCCGTCGGCAGCTCCGCGTGGCTGCTTACTGCCGGGTATCCACCGATGACGAGGAGCAACTCACCAGTTATGAGGCCCAGCAAAACTACTACACCGACAAAATCATGACCAATCAAGACTGGACCATGGCCGGGATCTTCGCTGATGAGGGTATTACCGGCACATCTGCCCGTAAACGGCCAGAATTTCTACGAATGATTCGACTGTGCAAACAGAAAAAAATAGATATTATCCTGACCAAGTCCATCTCACGCTTTGCTCGAAACACCGTGGACTGTCTCAATTACATCCGTGCCCTACGGGAGTTGGGCATTGCAGTCATCTTTGAAAAAAAAGACTTCTATACGCAAGAAATGCCGATAAATGCGAGATTTACGGCATTTCTTGATGAGGCTTGGTGTTTGTTTGGTGTTTAAATTTATGTGACAAGGCACTATGAAACGCAACGATAGACATCAGGGAGAAGGTTCTCAAAATGCCATTTTACCTTGCCGCTACGCCGTTTCCTTTCGAGCAACCACTACAAATCTGCCATTTCCTGTGTGGTAACTGCAAGTAGTTAATGTCAAGAGCTGGTCGCCGTATTCCGCCTCTACTCCGGTATTATAGAGAGCTGCGGCTTTTACATTGCTCAGATACTCGGCAAAACGCTCAGGGGTATCCAGCGTTGTGTATTGGTAATACCGAAACACGCCTTCCGCATCCTTTGGATAAATTTCCGTATAAAAGGCTGCCAGCACTTCATAAATCCCCGACTCCGTCAAAGTATCAAAGCGGATGATAGGATGCTCCTTTGCAAAGTCAGCATCCGCATAGGAGAGCAGGGCGGCAAACATGGAGCCGTTTTTCATGTTATGACCATAAATCAGGTAGTTGCTCCCATCTTCGGTACAGGATGCGTCCAGGAATGGGACGCCGCTTTGCGAATCGGTGCCATCAAAAGCCCGGCGCAGATAGTATTCCGGTTCCTCCGGTGTGTACATCACCGGGTAGCTGAGGTTCGTTCCCTCGATAGAAATCCAGCCGTAAAAATCGGGATTTTCTTTTTCAAGGGGAGATAAGGAGATTGGTATTTCTCAGATTCCACAGTGGGCGGTTCATTTTCCGCATCAATATTCTCTGCGTCAATCGAGGAGAACAAGTCTTCAAAAGCCTGCTGCTCATGTTTGGCCTGTATCTGCAAACGGATAAGCATACCTGCACTGAAAAGAAATAGAACGGTAAAGGCGGTTAAGAAAATCCACCGCAGCTTTGATTTGTTTCGCATGATTGTTTCTCCTAAAACAAGTGGCGGCAGGCAGGTTTTTCTCGCCCACCGTGCCGCCACGCTTAGCTATTATCTGTGTTTCGCTTTATACCGTTTTTTATTGGAAAGCAGGAGCAATCCGGTCAGGCCAAGTAGGGAAACACCGCAGAGGGTGAACCACAGGGCCAGATTGGTTTCATCACCAGTTTGAGGTACATCATCAGGATTTGAGGGATTGCCCGGTTGGTCAGGATCGCCCGGCTGGTCAGGATCACCCGGTTGGTCAGGATCATCCGGCTCATCCTTGTGATTGGTAAAGAGCACATTGCTGGTTACATCATCTGCAATAGTACCCGTTTCATCCACACTGGTTGTGGTATACCCATCCTGATCGGCTTCGGTTTCCGTAACCTCATAGGAGATTCCGGCAGGCAGGCCAGTTGCAGTTTTGCTTTCTCCATGTTTCAAGGTGATTGCTGCTACACCGTCCTTAAAGGTCATGTCGCCATATGTACCGTTGATTTCGGTATCGTTCAGGGTCACGGTAAAGTGCCAATCCTTATTGGTATCCCCAGCAGTACCTGAGACCGTTTTGGAAACGGTCAAACTTCCCACCTCTGAAACGGGTTGATCCCCACCATCACACGTTACTGTGTAACGAAGCGGCAGCTTATCCGCTTCCGATTCCTGTATATACCAGACATCATCTTTATCGTTCCAAAGAAGAGTGACGGTTCCGGAATCCTGGATCTCCGGATCGAGCTTATGAGGAATTTCTTTGTCCTCGTTATACGCTGTCACATATTTATCGGGGGATATGGTAAGGGTGCAGTAATAGCCATTGGTGTCATCTTCTTCAATATTGCTGATGGTGTAGCTGTCTTCAATCAGGGCATAGGTAATAGAGGCGTGCTCTACCTTGGCATTGGTGCAATCAATCTCCACCACATTAGGCAACAGGTCTTTCATATCATCATAGGTAGGAGCATCCGGTATAGTGGGTGTCACTTCCGCAGGCGTATCCGCTGTGGCGTCACCCACACCATCGGTAAGATCTGTATTATCGCCCGCTGTGATGCTGGCCGTGTTGGTCAGTTTTCCATCAACAATATCATCGGCAGCAAAGGTTTTTGTCACATAGACTGTCGCCGTACCGCCTTTGGGGATCGTCCCGGTTATATCAGCACCAGCCTGTGCCTGCACGGCATCGCAATCGCTGCCGACAAGGGTAGCGTCCGTGTCAGAAATCACGAAGTTTGCGCCTTCATCACCGGTCACAGTCAGTTTGTACAGCAGGGTCACACTGCCATCTTCCGGGATAATAACCGAATTATCGCAGTTCACACTGCCGGCGGGAAGCTGCAAACCGTCAGGAAGTGTGGTCAGCCGCTCTTTGGCGAAGCTGTCGATGGAGAGTTTCTCAGAGGGAGGCGTTTGACACACCACTTTAAAGACAATGGGCAAGCTGGTAGCTGCGACCCATTTGTCGCCGTTCCAATCCAGCTTGATAGTCTTGGACGTAGTCTCGCCGTTCTTGAGCGAGTGGTCAACACTCATGTCAGTATTGTACTTCGCCACATAAGGGGTTGCGTTTACTGTGACGTCGCACTGGTAGGTTTGACCAACAAGCTTTACCTCGCCAATTGTATAGGAGCTGTCCAGTAGTCCATACGTTTTGTTGCTATGAGATACACCGGAGGTCACACAGTCAACCGTTACAGACACACTGCTCAGTTTGTCTGCATCAGGTTTGGCAGGCACAACAGGTGCAGGTTCCTCATAGACATAGTAAAAATTTTTAGAACACCTGTACGGCTCACTGCCTGTAACGTTGGCGGTGGCGTTTACTTTCGAGCTGTCAAATGCGTAAAAGATCCCTTTGGTATAGCCAGTAAGGCTAAAATAACTGTTGAATTGCCAGCCTTTCCAATTCGTTGAAGATACGCCGCCGACATTACTGGGATGAAATTTCTTCAAAGATACAGAATGATTATAACCCGAATGACCGGTGCTGTCCTCACAGGTTACAACAATCTCTTTTACGTATTCAGGTGTTGTATAACCAAGCGGTTTTGACGAATCAATCTTTACGGTGTAGAGTTTGACTGATATCTGATGCCCTGTTCCCAAATCAGCGAATGCCGTTACTGGAAAGATACCAATCAGCATACACAAGGACAAAAGCAGAACTGTCAGCTTCTTTTTCATTCTTTTTACCACCTTTCCTTTTATAAATTGCCGGATAGAGAACGAATTAGTTTCTCTTTCGTTTTTTGGGCAGTGGATTCAGGAGTGTTCCCAACAAGATAGGTCAGCGCATCATCCCATTCCTGTTGGCTATAGGCGTTACAATCTATCTCGCGCAGAGTGTGCTGTACCATAAACCAATACCTCCGGTCATGTAAATCGGACAGATACATACACCCGGCTTTTAGTGCCAGATAATCCAGCAACCCAATGTTCGGACATTTAATGCCTTCCATACACACCTCCTAAATCTTTAGTCGTTTTCTTAAGCCATTGTTTTCCCGAAAGAACACCCGGTAATGGCTTTGCTTGGGAGTACGCGGAGAGTTCTCTTGTAACTTTGATGTGCGCAGTTTTACGCTGAAAACACCAAAGCCCTTGCCCAAATCCACAGAATGTCCCTTGGCTAATTCCTGAACGATTTGTTCCAGAAATTCTCCAACAATCATCTCCACGTCCTGTTTCCTGTACCCTGTCACCTCACTGCAGCTTTGCAGCAGTTCATCCAAAAGATCAACCTCCTCTCTACAATAAAGAAACAACCGACCTGTCCATGGCCGGTTGTTCATAACCCAACTAACTTCTCACCGGCTACCATCAGATTTTCTCTGGAAGGCCCATAGCTCTTGCGTAACCAGCTTTCGCCGGTATAGCATTGCCCGATATAGCAGGAAATATCGGTTGTTCTTATACATACTGAAAAGTGCAATTTTACGCTTCTTTCTGATGATAAATTCACAAAATCTGCTCAAATTTACACCCTACTTTACTATATCATACCGGCACGAAATTTTCAACCTTATTCTGGCGGTTTTTTAGGATACCTGATTGTTTTTTCCATTATTTCTCGTGTACCCAGCGCAGAAAGGTATCCTGCGCAATTCCGATTCGCCCAGCAGCTTCCCGCGAGGTGATTTTTTTCTGTTCCCACGCTTCTTTCAGCTGCCAAAATTCCTCCGGCACCGTTTTCCTTGGACGGCCAAACCGCACGCCACGCAATTTAGCAGCGGCAATTCCTTCCTTCTGCCTCTGACGGATATTCTCACGCTCGGTCTGCGCCACATAGGAGAGAATTTGCAAAACGAGGTCTGCCATGGAGCTAGAACTCGCTCCCATGCCCGGAGATCACATGAGCCTGGCCGATATCGAGCAACGCCTCCAGGAACTGGGGGAACAGGTGCGCGAGATTGTGGCAAAGGCGGCTGCGACTAAGGAAGTCCAAGTCCACGCCCCTCTGCTGAAAGAGATTGCCGATGAAATGGATGCTCTAAAGAAAAAACGGGCTCTCATTGAGAGCCAGCGTCAAACCCATGAACACGCATTTCGTCGCATCGAGATAGCCACGGATGCCATGGAGCAAACCTCCACAAACATTTCCGAGTGGGATGAAGCCCTCATTCGACAGCTGGTAGACACGGTCAAGGTCCATTCCGCCGAGAAAATCACGGTGTATCTCCGAGGCGGTATTGAAATCCAGCAAAACCTGATCCTCTGATACAGGTAAGTTTACAGTGCATTCAATAAAATGATTACAGTTTAAAATGCATCTGGAAAATCTGTCCTAATGTGGTATAATCAATAGCAGATAATCTGTAATTATCCTATGTTTAATACTTAATTCAATGGCTATGCAATGAAAGAGTGCCTTTCCTGCAATTAGGAAGAAACAGAATAAAATGGTGAGAGGAGCCGCACTATGAATAAGAAGTCATCCCGAAATAGTCAGTTGGTTATAACAATTTTTAATTCGTTGTTGGCTATTATAACCTTCGTGTTGACCTACTACCTAGATCCACTAAAATATACTTCACAGTCTTCCCTGGCAGCAATCCCCGCATTTCTACTATCGGTTATTATCCTTATAATAGGTCAAAGCATAACCACACACAATGAAGTCGAAAAGGTTTCTGAGGATTCGGAACGGATATGTGAAACCGTCAAAAACTACTTGCATGTCACTAAGATGGGAACGCCCAAACACGCATGGGAATATGTGATAAACAGACTTCCTGTTTTAGAGTATGTTCAGAATACATCTTTTAATTTTGGAGATGAAGTTGAACAGACAAATGAGCGGCTTTATGATGGAGCCTCCTATAGAAATTCATTATCACAAATAGCGAGTCAGGTAAATCGGGGATTAATATGGAAGGACATTGGGGACTCATCATCGCTGGAACGCTTCATAGCAATTGAAAATTCTGTAAATGAAAATAAAGGGAACTATCAATATAGGCTAATCTCACAAACAGAGCCACAGATAGGATTTATAATACTCACCTACAAAGATGGGAGTTCAGAGGTCCTGTTTAACTGGGATTTCAGAGAGATTCCGCAAGACCCTGTTGTTTTACTGTCCAGAGACCAAATAATGTTGGATATGTTTGCTGCGCAATATAAAGGATTGTGGCGAGTGGCTGTAGAAAATTACGATAGCAACGCCACCAAATCCACCTCATAAAAATATCTATTTGTTAGATTAGGATCATCCTTTATCCATGCACGGAGCCTTTCTGCAGATGCATCAGATAAATGTTGGAGGGTCCATTCAAGAGTTTCTGTATAATATGGAATAAAATCACTTTCAAAGGGGCTTACTCTCTCAAAAAGTTCAAAGCTATACTGAAACTTTTTATAAGCAGATCTTCGGAGAGCTGTAAATGTGCGATCCAGATCGTAATGGTGAAATTTTTGACTAGTTTCAGTTGCCAGCCGCAAATCCAATTCCATCTTCTGTCTGTCAGATGTACTCATGGGTCCGAATCGAATTGAAGCTCCGTCATACTGACGGACAGCAAGCACTCCGGAGGATGGCCTTGCCGCCAAAGTTTGTATGAATTTATCCAAATCTTGAATATATGGAAAAATGTTAAATGCCAGGGTGATATCAGCAGGAGGGATTTTTGCGGCATCCTCCTCTAAATCCAATTGCAAAAACGATACTTTTCGATTCCAGGACTTACTTTTCGTTATGGCGATGTTTAATGATTCTGGGTCACTGTCTATTCCAATGAATTCACACTCACTTGGAAGAATCTGATTGAGAAGTTCAAGCCACAAACCTGATGCGCAACCCAAATCGACAATGCTTTTGGGTTGAAATTCTGCCAGTTTTTTCCCAAAAGAAATCCTTTCTGGCAACTTTGCTCTATGGTGGATTTCCAGCCAAGAGGTATCTGCCAGTGGTTTTCCAATCGAGTTTTCTTGTGAAATCATGTACGCTCCTCCCTATGATGCAGATTTAATATTGTTCGCAAAAGGGCTCTAGGTTGATAATCAGAATGTATGTCCAAACAACGGATAATTACAGATTATCCGTCGTTCCTGACACAGCAAAAGGACTACCAGGTTCAATGATATGCTCCCTCTATGAGAGACAGTGAAATAAAACACTGTCAAACATAGGGGGAGCATTGCTATGCCACAGAAACAAAAGGTCAGTATAGAGACAAAGGTCACA
>NZ_JACSNZ010000063.1 GCF_016902575.1 Pseudoflavonifractor capillosus
GAGTTGGGAGAACTCCAATTTGCGCATCATATTTGCCGTTATTCCCCAAACTATGACCAGAACCCCTGTTTTCGCTCAATGAAAACAGGGGTTCTTCGACAGTCTGAAATGGGATGCCTTTGGCATCCCATTTTTATGTTTATTTCTTAAATACTACCGCCTCATAGTCTTGGAGCATGGTATTCCAACTGGCATATTGGCTGTTGCCACGTCGGTCAGAGAACATCTTGGTACCTTCCAGATACTTGGAGAGAAATTCTGTGACCTTGATACAGCCTGAGTGGTTGAGGTGGTCGCCCCGGTCGTAGGTGTCGGTGGACCAGTCGATGGGGACCTCTTGAGGCATGGTGTTCAAGTCGATATACTCCAGGCCCAGGTCATCTGCCAAGGCCTGAATGCCGTTGTGTTTCTGGTAGTTCCAGTTGACGGTGCTGGGAGTGCTGAGCAGGAGCAGTTTGGCTCCGTTTTCTTCGCATAGCTGCTGAATCTGCTCTACAAAAAGACGGTTAACGAGGGGGATATGAGCGGCGTTATTCGCCTCTGTCATGTAGCTGGAGGTGTCGGCAGCGCTGACCTTCCCATTGTAGCGATACCCTTTGTAGTGGGGACCATTGTTGGAGGAGCTGGAGGAAGTCACACCAAGTTGTACCGCTGATTTCCAGCGGTCGTGGTATCGAAGGATGGGCAGGTAGCGGGAGACCTCGTCCATCACCACAGTTTTGGAGGGGATCTTTCGATAGATACACAAGGTTTCCAAAATCACCAGCTTGGGAGACTGGGTTTCAAAGGCACGCTCCAGTAGGGTTTTGCTATAAGATAGGTATTGCTTGCCGCTGCCGCACACATAACTGGTGTACCCAGTGTTTTTCCAAATCAGCAGAGGGGAGATGGAGGAATAGGATTCACTGTCTCCCACCACAACCACGTCAATGGAGTTGGGGGGCTCGTCCTGGATTCCGTTGGCAATGACCTCCTCCATACCTGCGGCCTGGGTGTTATTTTTCGGCACGAAGAGGAAAGACAGTCCGTATAGAATGACCAGAAGGCCCAGCGTGAAGGCGGCAAACCCCAAAAATGGTTTCACAATCTTCAATGTTTGTTGACCTCCTTGTTAAAAGCCTGCATAGATGGGATCCACGGGGACATAACCTATGCCGTAGGCACCGAAAATGATCAAGAAACAGATGGCGGCGTAATAGACCACAATGCGCACTGGCCAGGGCTTCGCCAGCAGAGTTTCCCCAAGTTTGACCCCACGCTCCTGGGCTACCCCCACAAAGAGAAGCACCAGCAGGAAGGCAGCTACCAGTATCAGGTCGGGGCCGTCCATGCCATAAGCTAAGAAATTCCCCTTGTAAATGGGGGCGAAGGACCAGTTGGTCAGCATACGCCAGAACATTTTCAGGCCGTTGCGTAAGCCCTCTGCCCGGAAAAAGAGTTCGCCGATACATACCAACACACAGGTCTTGATGGTTTGGACGATCCGGTAGGCCAGGTGGTTGCGGTCAATGTGCAGTTTGTCGGTGACGGTATGCACCAGAGGCTGCATCAAATTGCCGGTAAAAATCAAAACAAAATGGTACAGACCGAAGAAAATATAGTTCCAGGCGGAGCCGTGCCACAGGCCGTTGCACAGCCATACGCACAGCAACGCCACACTGCTGGTAAGTACAGGGCCGTAGCGGGGTCCAAACCGTTTTCTGGCCTTGGATGTGAGCTTTTTCATGGGCTTGGACATGCTCACGGGATAGAAAATATAGTCCTTGAACCAGGTGCCCAGGGTGATGTGCCACCGCTGCCAAAACTCGGGAATGGTGCGGGAGAAGAAGGGGCGCTGAAAGTTCTCCGGCAGAGCCACCCCAAAGAGCTGGGCGCTGCCCAAAGCTACATCGATGGTACCGGAAAAGTCCATGTATAGCTGAATGGTGTAACACACCGCAGCCAAGGCAATGACTGACCCGTTGTACTGATCATACTCAGAGAACACACTGAGAATAAACATATTCAGCCGGTCTGCCACCACCATTTTTTTGATGACGCCCCAAAGGACTCGCTGACCGCCCAGGAAAAAGTTGTTCCACTCCATTTTAGGAGCTTCCCACAGCCGCTGAGCAGTATTTTCGTAGCGGCAAATGGGCCCCTCCATCATCTGAGGGAAAAAGCCCAGGAAAAGGGCCAGACGAAACAGATTTCTGTCCGCAGAAATTTTGCCTCTGGATACATCCAGCAGATAGGACACGGCCTGCAGGGTGTAGAAGGAGATGCCAATGGGAAGGACGAAAGAGGGCACCGGGAGGACGGGAGGCATATGAAGAATGCGCAGGAGTGCATTCCCGTTGCTCAGGAAGAAGTGGCTGTACTTAAGGGTCAACAGCAGGCCGATGTGAATGGCCACACCCAACAGGACAATGGCACGCCTCTGTCGCTGAATGCTGGCCCGGACAGCCTTGCGTTCATCTGGCTCCGCCTGTGCCAGCTTCTGCTTCCCGCTGAGCTCATTGAGCTCCAGCCACAGCCCCAGGTGGTGAATGGATAGCGTGGAGAAGAGTAGAAAAATAATCAGTGACCCACTCACCGCCCAGAAAAACACATAGCTGGCCAGCAGCAAAATCACACGGCGTACACGCTGTGGAGTGACGGCGTAGAGAAGTACCGTGACAGGGAGCAGAAGGGTCAGGTACTGGGGAGAGAAGTAGGAGGCCATGTTATCCCTCCTCTTGGAGGCGTACAATCAGGTCCCAGAGATTTTGGGCGGAGTTGAAGTTGTGAGGAATGACTTCTACGGTGGGGACGGTGACGTCAAAGGCGTCTTCCACCTCGGCAACGATGGAGATGATATCCAGAGAGGTGAGATGATGCCCGTCAATCAAGTTGTTGCAGTTGGCAAAGTCCAGATCAGGGCGAATTTCTTCCAAAATTTCCAGCAGACGTTCCATGTTCATTACCTCATTTCTTAAGTTTAGGTGTGTTGAGAGGGTAGGTATCAAAGTGGGGGCGCAGCTCGTCCACCTGGCCATCCGGGCGGCGGTACAAAACTGCAGGCAGATCTCGGCTGAGAAACAGGGAGATGCCTTCGGTCATGCAGTAGGCTCCGGCCCGCTCAAAGGCCAGCACATCCCCAATGTGGAGGGATGGCAGGGGCAGCTGCTTGACCAAAATGTCATTGATGGTGCATAGGGAGCCGCACACATTCCATGGCTCCATATTTCCCGGGGAATGGTGGGTGATGTGGCGAATGGGAGGGAGTTTCATAGCCATGGACTGGCCATAATACACCAACTGGTGCATGCCGCCGTCTACAATGGCGTAGTTTTGGCCACGGTTGCGTTTGGCGTCCACCACTCGAGTGAAGTATGTACCGCAGTGGGCCGCCAGGCTTCGGCCCAGTTCCAGCGTGATGGTGCCGGAAAAGGTCAGGTTTTGCAGCAACTGGGAGAACTGCTCCAGGTATTCGTCCTCCTGAAAGTCGTCCTCGGCATAGTAGCTTACCGGAAAGCCGGGACCAAACTCCAGTTCCTCCATGGGGTGACCCAGTAGTGTTTCCAGAGACTGCATGAACTCATCCACGGTGGAGAGCTCCCGGGCAGTACGCTTCAACGACGTTTTTTGGGTGCCGGAAAAATACTGGATGCCCTTGAAGTGGAGCAGCGGGTCATTTCCATGCTGGGAGAGAATGTCGGTGATTTCATCCTTTTCCAGGCCAAACTGGTTTCCACTGGTCAGCCGCAGCAGCAGGGAGACCGGTGAATTGCACTCCTGTGCGGTGCGATGGATGAGGTGAAATTGTTCCATGGATTCCACCGTGAAAATGGAAGGCGAATAGGGCAGAATCTCTTGGATGAAGTTGGGCGTTTTATAGACGCCAGAAACCACATACTGGGATTTGGGAAGGCCTTGGTTTTCACAGATGCGGTATTCACCGGGGGAGCACAGCTCCAGCCGCTCCACCAGAGGGGCCAGATAGCCAGCTAAAAAGGGATTTGCCTTAATGGCATAACAAAGGCCCACCCCAGGAGGCAGCTTGGAACGCAGATAGGCCACCCGCTGTTCCAGCACAGTACCATCAAAAAGGTACATAGGGGTGGCGTACTCTGAGAGCAGCTGGGACAAGAAGGCGTTATCCATGGTTTCCATCTCCTTTCAGCAGAGCATTTCGATCGATTTTTCCGTTTTTGTTCAGGGGGAACTGTTCCACCTGACGGAATACATTGGGGATCATGTAGGGGGGGAGGGAGGGAAGCAGCTGTAACCGCAGTTCCTTGGCGGTGAGATCGCCCTGGTAAAAGGCGTACAGCCGGTGTTTTTCGCTGTGGAACACGCAGCAGCAACGGTGTACACCGGCCAGGTTGGAGACAGCTCGCTCGATCTCTTCCAACTCGATGCGATGGCCCATGTGTTTGATTTGGAAGTCCTTGCGCCCGCAGAAGTGCAGCTCTCCCAAAGAGGAATAGCGGGCCAAATCCCCAGTGCGGTAGATACGCTCAGGGTAGTTTGGGTTGAGGGGATTGTTGGGGAAGGCGGCGGCAGTCTGTTCTGGGTTGCGGTAGTAGCCCAAGGCCAAGGCAGAGCCTCGCACACACACCTCGCCCACCACATTGGGGCTGGTGATCAAATGATCCTCACCATCCAGTAAGAATACATCTTCGTTTGGGAAGGCATGTCCCATGGGAATGCCGTCGGGGTAGGAGCGGGTGCGGTCGATGATGTGATAGGTGCAGTTGCAGGTGATCTCAGTTGGCCCATAGAGGTTGGCAAATTGCGCCTGGGGCAGATGCTCCATCCAAGCCTTCAGGTGCTTGGCAGGCATCACCTCGCCGCTGAACATCACCTTATTCACTGTATCTGGCGTGCGGTAGTCCAGGCCGTGTACTGTGGTGATGAGACACAGGGCAGATACAGCCCAGATGAGGGTGGTGACCCGATGCTGGCAAAGAAAATCCAACAGCTGCTGAGGTTGGGAAAATAGGGGGCGTGGCACCAGCACCAGAGTAGCGCCGGAGGCCAGGGCAGAGTAGATGTCCTTGACTGATACGTCGAAATCAAAGGGAGCCTGGTTGGCAATGATGTCCTCCTGGGTGATGGAGAAAATGGGACAGAAGTGGTCAATAAAATCTAAGGTAGAGCGGTGTCCCACCACCACGGCCTTGGGCACACCAGTGGAGCCGGAGGTAAAGTTGGCGTAGAGCGGGTCGGTGTCCACGTGGTGTCTGCGAATATTGGACAGCTGGTCGTGGTGAATATCGCTGCGCACCAAATCCTTGTAGAGAAGGATGCGGTGTGGTGGAAATACCTCTTCCAACTGGCCCCGGTGCTCCTCATCTGTGATGACAAACGGGGCCTGCAAAACGGACTGCATCTGCTTGAGCCTGGAAACAGGGAGCTGGGTGTTGAAAGATACGTAAAATCCGCCGGCGTACACGATGCCCCAGAAGGCGCAGAGGTTTTCCACGCTCTTTTCCATGTAGACGGCCACAGGCTGACCCTTGGTGAGGGAGAGGGAGAGAGCGGAGCCGATTTTCTGACTGGAGTCCAGGGCCTGGGCGAAGGTGATGGCCTGCTTCTCGTCCACTAAGGCAGGCTTGTTTGGGAACTGCTGTGCGCTACGTTCCAGATACTCTAAGATATTTGTCATAACTCGTATGTCTCCTATGGGGTATCAGGGGGGATTTCTCTCTTGTGAATGTTATTATGAGGGATAAATCTTAACACTACCATGGTTCTTTTCTTAAGAATTTTTAAGGATGTGGAAACAAATTGTAGCAATTACACCGGCTGGTTGCAGGTGATACATGGATGTGGTATAATGCTTGAAACAGCGATGGGCCTTGATTTGGCTCTTTTAAGCCTCAAAAAGGCGGCTGATTGGGAAAAATACGCAAAGGTTGTGAAACTTATGCAGCAGCAAACGGAAAAGAAAGTGATGCTCTCCGGTATTAAGCCCAGTGGAGACTTGACCTTGGGCTCCTATCTGGGTGCCATTAAGAACTGGTCTGCCCGGGCCGAGGAGTTTGATTGTTATTACTTCATGGCAGATCTGCACTCCATCACGGTACGTCAGAATCCTGCCGATCTGCGTCGGCGTACCCTGGAGCAGCTGGCCCAGTATATTGCTTGCGGACTGGATCCGGAGAAGAATACCCTGTTTATCCAGTCCCATGTCCATCAGCACGCTGAGCTGGGATGGGTGCTCAACTGCTATGCTATGTTTGGCGAGCTGTCCCGCATGACCCAATTCAAAGATAAGGCAGCCAAAAATGCTGACAATATCAACGGAGGCCTGTTTACCTACCCCTCTTTGATGGCCGCTGATATTCTCCTCTATCAGCCTGACTATGTGCCTGTGGGAGAGGATCAGAAGCAGCACGTGGAGCTGACCCGCAACATTGTGCAGCGGTTCAACGGTATTTACGGCGACGTCTTCAAGATGCCCGAGCCCTATATTCCTAAGGTAGGGGCACGCATCATGTCTCTGACCAATCCCGGGGCCAAGATGTCCAAGTCGGAAAATGAGGACACGGGTCGTGTTTGCCTCATGGATGACCCCGCCGTCATTATGAAGCAGTTTAAGCGTGCCATTACCGACAGTGATCGGGAGAACTGCGTGCGCTATGACCCTGAGAACAAGCCGGGCGTGGCGAATCTGATGAACATTTACTCCGCAGTGACTGGCAAGACCTATCAGGAGATCGAGCAGGAGTTTGCCGGTCAGGGGTACGGGGTATTCAAGCCCGCTGTGGGCGAGGCAGTGGTGGAGTGTCTGCGCCCCATCCGGGAAGAGGCCAAGCGCATCATGGCCGATAAGGCGTATCTTGAGAGTGTGTACCGCTCCGGCGCAGAAAAAGCCTCCCGCGTGGCCCAGAAGACCCTGCGGAAGGTGTATAAAAAGGTTGGATTTGTGGCCTATTAAGAGGTCATTCCGTGTCTTCATCTCCCCCTAGTCCCAGCAGAAGCGTGAGCCCTAAGGTGATGACCAATTCCAGGTTATCTCCCTCCAGGAAGAGAAACAAGAGAATGAGCACCAGAAGAATGTCGCCGGAATCAAGATTCTTCAGGGAGAAGTGTTTGGTGACCCCCTCCAGAAGCTGAGAGAGTCCGCCGGACATTTCCTGAAAGACGGCATTTCCGTTGTAATGTGCCTGGGCAGAGGGGCGCTCCTGCGTGGACGGGCTCTGTGGGGTATCGTCGTCCAAAACCATCCAGTTGTCATCGGATAAGTAATGACTATACATGGGAATCCTCCTTTGAACGGAAGAGCTCCAGACCACCGCGGATCAACACGGAT
>NZ_JACSNZ010000064.1 GCF_016902575.1 Pseudoflavonifractor capillosus
AGTCCTCCACGCCGTAGGCTTCAAAGTCATATTCAGCAAACTTGACAAAAGAATAGTTCAGGGCAGTGGAACGCTTTAGTTTTGTGGACACGGAAATGTGATCCGGTTGAACTTCAATGTCGCAAAAACCTTTTACTCCAATCACCGGGATAGGATAGGCTTCTCGAGTCCAGGTTCCATCTTCCATTTTGTGATAGTGACCACTATACCATCCTACTTCCAATTCAAAGACCCTGTGAAACAGGGCGTGGAATAGTTGCCCCGATCTTGTCTCTAATCGGTCATAGAAACGTTGCATCTCATGGAAAAGTTCCTGATTCATGTGACCACCTCATACGCACCAATATGAAAACCAACATCAGTATAGCATAAAGATAGGACTTGCACCACAGGGACAGCGTGGGTGTAGTAAGCCTTATCCATGGACTGATATTAGAAGATTTTATGTTATATTTGTGCAAACAGGGATATGTTCAGCTATTTTTGGTAATCCCTCACTTTGTTTAAGTTAGATTCTAATATTTTTCTGCTATATGTTTTTTCTCCTGCTGAATCTCTAACTTCTTTCCATAGGATAGAGGCTACCTTCAACTTGTTAGAATAATTTGAACTAATTGGATCTGCACAAAAATCCTTTAAAAACTGATTCCACTGGCACACTGAGTTATCATACCGAGCATAATCAGATTGCCCATAATAGATATCCAATAAATCTTGAATTGTAAATTTGGTATCTTTCTCTCGCTTTACTTTTCTCCAGGCTGTGGCCATGTCAGCTGTAAATTTAAATGGCGAAACTCCGGTTAAGACCGAAAAATATTCTCGAAACCTTGCGTTGAAAGAAAATCCGCAGGTAAGCAATGGAGTGTCCAGTGTAAGAATATCAGCGGTGTTAGAATTTTTCTGTATATCTGCTTTCTTGATATAATTACCATTAAAATATTCTTTGATTATGTTATTTAATTCTTGCTTAGTCCCCCTATGCTCGATCTGCAATGATTTGCAGATTTGAGAGAGTTCTTCACGATACCAATAATGTTGATTAAACTCTTCAAATGAGTTGATATCGCTGAACTTAGGCCTTTTTTCTACCAATATTTTCGCCCCCAGTAAGTTTAAACTTCGTGATATAGGCGGGAGTTTCGCCTGAATGGTCTGCAACAATAGTATAGCAGATGAATCTGCAACTACAAGGCTGTACCTTTCTACCGCACTTTTTGTAGAAAAGTCAATGGCTGGGTGAAAATTGCAACAGAATTCATTCTTTTGTTGGCCTGACCCACATGGGGAAAGGAGCGAACGGGACCAACGGAGACAACCGTGCCGCCCACCAGGCCCCTGTGAGCCTCCTAGAGGCATGTTCCGCGGCGGCCCATCCCCCAGGGGTGTACACGCGCCAGATGTGGCATACAGCCTATGCCTGGGCCGCCCAGGCTATTCCACACGATACAGCTTGCATCCAGCCATTGGCGCGTTGTCATGCCCACACGACAAGTGGTTTACACTCTATGAAGGATGGAGATCCAAGTGAGAATGGACATGGAGAAAAATAGATGTGGAATGTGGAGAAAATACCTGATACAATAAATACATACAGGAAAATTGGCGGAAAGCAGGTTTGAGGCCTGCCTGGCCCTGTGGTAGGTTCGTCAGGAGGAAAGCGCGTATGGGAACCCGATTGGACGGAATTATCAATCAAAATTACAACCGATTGAATCATCTGGATTTGCGTATTTTGGAATTCATTCAAAATCATCTCCATGAGAGCACCACGCTAAGCATAGCCAAATTGGCACAACGGTGCAATGTATCCACAGCAACGGTGTTACGCACCACGCAGAAGCTCAATTTCAGCGGGTATAGTGAATTTAAGTATTTTCTGAAAAGTGATGATGCACAAGAGACAAGTCAGAATGTGGATGCTGTGGAGATTTTGAATCAGGATATAGCTCAGACCATCAAAATGTTTCAACAGAACGGGCAGATTGCGGAAATCTATCGGAAGATGGATGAGGCAGAAAATATATATGCCTATGGGACCGGTCAGGGCCAGCGATTGATGCTCCAGGAAATGGCTCGCTGCTTTCTAAATGTAAATAAGAAGATCATTGTCATATCTGCGTCGACCGAGTTGAAAATTGTAAAGAAATACATGAGTCAGAGGGATGTATTGTTCATTGCGTCTTGGTCTGGAAATATTGATAAATACCGAGAATCCCTGTTGAGTTTGGATGTTTTGGGGACCTCCATCGTATCCATTACAAACTTTCATAAAAATGAGTTGGCCAGAATTGCTCCCTATAATCTATATTTTCAAAGTACCAGCATTGATGAGGTGATGAACATCAATCGCTCCAGTTATTTGACTCTCCACTTGGTTCTCCACCTGTTGTATGATGGCTATATTGATTATTCTCTCAAGCGAAAAGAGACAACATGAAAAAATCTCCTGACTGTGGCGCACTTGGACCACAGTCAGGAGATTTTCATCTATCAGGTAGATATGGGCCGAACCTTCATGGCTTTTCCCTTTTCCAGAAGCAGGGGGCGCAGATAGGCCACCGTAGAGGTCAGCGGGAGGACGTGGGGGCTGAGTTGGATGCCAAGCTCTTGTTGGAGGTAGCGCCTTCTGGCACAAATGCGTGCCCAAAAAGCAGGTGCTTGCGCTTGAATCTCCTGCTGCAGCTCTTCATCCGCCAGCGCAACGGTACTTTCTGCGTTGGTAGCGCCGTATCCCGCCACCGAAGGGATCATATCAATTTGAAACAGCATGCCGCTGACGATGGCCTCTTGGCTTCCTTTGTAAATGGGGGAGGCCAGCCATTCCTCGTCGGCCGTCAGATGGCCCGGGCATAGCGACCAGTGATACTGGGATTGCGGCATGACGGTTTGGATGCGGTCATACAGATCTCCGCCAGACATGCCGCAGCGGATTTGCTCCAGCCAAGTCACATAAGCGTGGAAGTAGGGCTTAACCACCACGTCCACATAATCTCTGATGGGTTCCGGCAGCTGAGAGGCGTCCTGAACGGCGTACCCGGCCCGAGACGATAGGCCCCCTTTATATCCCACGGTCAGGCTGATGGGATCCCCCAGCGCTACGGTGCGCTGGGTGGGATATAGGTTGGCCTTGATAAAACGGGGGCCAGATGCGGCAATGGTGACCACGCTGTTTTTTTGCCCTAGGGCGTTCAGCGCCGATCCCAGCTCTGTTTCCCGGACGCCTTCCTCCACTAGATCCATGGCGGCCAGAATGCAGTCGCCAGCCAGAGAAGCACCAAACTCATAATGTTCCAGTTCATTGATGTTATTGGTGCGGCGAGCGCCCTGATCGCCGATGAAGATGGATGCGGCATTGGTAACCCGTCCAGAGCTGCCCACCAAGCTGCCAACGGCATCTACAATGTAATAGGGAACGTCAAAAAGCTGGGAATTATCTTCCTGGGAGCTGGTGAACATCTTCCAGCCTGCGATCCCCACGCAGGACCCCGCCTGAATCCCAGCCTGGGAAAGGATCTCTTGGAAACTCTGGGTGGTCTCCATGGGCTGGTTGGGCAGAGAAAAGTGGGGGGCATGGATGGGAGTTGCTGGGATGCGAGCGGAAGCCACTTTGTTGAGGTTCTCGTTGCCCATGACCATGTAGTGCTGGCCACCTTGATGCAGCACCAGAAGCGCCTCCTCAAAGCGAGGCAGGAATCCGGTCAGATACTCAAAGTTATTGCCATGTTCCAGGTCTGCATACACCACCAGAGTATCCAGAGCAGCGGCTTCCATCCGTTCCAGGACTTTGCTGCACCGCTGGGCCATGGTTTCGTCGGTGAGCATGACCGGGATCTGGGTACAATCCGGAGAAGGAGGGGTTACCTGTGTGTAGTCGATTCGTTCCAACGTATCCATATGATTCTCCTGACATTATGCTTTTGAAATCTCTTTGATGAACTCCAGCAGGACATCGGCGCCTTTTTTGATGCTCTCGTAGTCGGTGAATTCCTCGGGACAGTGGGAGACTCCGTGGTTACGGCTGGGGACATAAATCATGTTGGTATCACAAAAATCTGTCATAATCATGGAATCATGGCCGGTTCCGTTGTTGATTTCCAGGTAACGATACCCCAGATGGTCGCAGATGGAGCGCAGCTTTTCCACGTTGTCCCCATTCATGACGCTGGGTCCGGTGGGATTGGAATACCCAACACGGCGGATTTCTTCCAGTTCGCAGGCAATGCCGTATTTGTGGCTTACCTCATCCAGAATGGTTTGAATCAGCTGCTTGAAGTCTGTGGTCTCCGTAATGGCTTTGCTGAAGGTGCGGATTTCAATTTTCCCTTCCACGCGTTCCGGTACAAACTGATTGGAATTGGGGGTGATGTCCAATTTGCCCATCATACCCGTGACATCTTCGCCCAAGGCCTTGATCTGTGCGTCAAAGGCTTGGATAAAGGCAGCGGCAGCCACCAAGGCATCTTTTCGAGAGGACATGGGCGCGGTGGAATCTGCGGTTTGGCCATGGAAGCGAAGGGTATATCGCCCAATTCCGGCCAAATAGCGAATTAAGCCCACATCCACCTGGGCTTGATCCAGGACAGGACCCTGCTCCACATGCAGCTCCACAAAGTTCTTAATGGACCCGGGCTTGCGAACGCAGGAAGCCAAGTCGGGGTTCAGGCCGTATTCCTTCATGGCCTCCAGCTTGGTTTGCCCAAACCGGTTTTTGACGGTACGGAGCTCCTCCATGGTGAGGGTGCCCACCATGGCTCTGGAATTTGTCACTCCGGTGCAGGGGCCAAAGGTGGCTCCTTCTTCCGCATTCATGAGAATCAGTTCCAAAGGATAGTCGTTGCAAAAGTGTTCCTCCGTGAGCACGCGCATCACTTCCAGCGCAGCAACGGTACCGGCCGCACCATCAAAGGCACCACCGTGGACCACAGAATCATAGTGGGAACCGAACATGACCACCGGGGCATCCGGAATGGTGCCCTCTCTGCGGCCGAAAATGGTGCCTACGCTGTCCTGGTAAATGTGCAAATGGAGCTTTTCCATCTCGCCAATCAGATACTCCTTTGCCATGGTATCTTCCTTGGAATAGGAAGAGCGTGTTACGCCTTGGCCTGGAGTAGAGGTGTAGGTGGCCAGGGTTTCCAGATCCTGCTGAATTCGACTTGTTTGTGTTTGCATGGTGTCATATCCTCTTCCTTGTTATGTTTTTTAGGGGTGGTGCTGTATCATCCGGCTGGATGATACAGCACCACGGAGGGAGGGAGTTGGTTAGGTGTGGGATTTCACAGCCCGCTTCAATTCTGCAGCTGCTTTTTCCACCTTGGAGCCATAGACAATTTGGCAGGCAGTTTCGTTGATACGAATGAGGCCCAGAGCTCCGGTGGGTTTCAGGGCAGCTTCGTCCACCAAAGAGGTGTCTTTGAGAATCAGGCGCAGGCGGGAGATGCAATTGTCAATCTCCACCACGTTGTCGGTGCCGCCGATGGCGGAGAGAATGGCAGCGCCCAACTCGGTGACTTCAACACTCTGGCTGACCCGGTCGGACTCATCCTCGCGGCCAGGCGTTTTGATGTTGAACTTGACAATGGCCCACCGGAACACCAGGAAGTAGATCACGGCATAGACCAGGCCAATGGCCACGTTGATATACCATTTGGTCTCAGGACCACGAAGGACGCCGAACAGCATCAAATCCACCAGACCGCCGCCGGCATTGCCGATGCACACACCCAGCAGGGTGTTGATGAAGAAGGACAGACCGGCCATAACTGCGTGGAACAGCCACAGCAGGGGAGAGATGAAGAAGAATGCAAACTCGATGGGCTCGGTGATACCAGTCAGGAAACTGGTGAGGCCAGCGGCCAGCAGAATGCCCTTGACTTTCTGACGGTTCTGGGGATAAGCGGACTTATACATGGCAAAACATGCAGCGGGAAGACCGAAGACCATGAAGGGATGAGTGCCCTGGGTCAGGAAACGGGTTGCCTCTCGCATGGTGTCCATATCAGGATTGCTGGACATGAGCAGCTGGTTGAAGATGTTCAGGGCACCGGATACCTGCTCGCCATCGATCATGGCGGTGCCGCCGATGGGGGTAAAGCGGATCAGCTGGTTGAGAATGTGGTGCAGGCCCGTGGGGATCAGCAAACGCTCCAGGAAGCCATAAATGAAGGTGCCGAAAGCGCCTGCGGCAGCTAGCAGATTGCCAAAGCCATTGATTACCATGTTGAACAAGGGCCAAATGAAGTACATGGCAATGGCCACCAGGGGAATGGTCACCACGATCATGATGGGTACAAAGCGCTTGCCGCTGAAGAAGCTGAAGGCAGTGGGGAGCTGGGTTTCATGGAAGCGGTTGTGGATGAGAGAGGACCACAGACCCACGATAATACCGCCGAAAATGCTCATGCGGTAGGTGAAGATACCCAGCACGGTATCATACGCGGCATTGGTCTGGGTGGCGGTCAACACATCCATGCCTTGGCTGGTCAGATACTCCACGCTGGTGGTCTCAGCGGTGATGCCATTTAACTGAAGGAAAAAGCGGATGGTGATGTGGAACAGCACAAAGCCGATGACAGAGGAGAACGCTGCCACATCTCGATCTTCCTTGGCCATACCCTGTGCTACAGACATACAGAATAGGACCGGAAGAAGGCTGAAGAGGCCGCTGGCAAGGGCATTGACCAGACTGACAAAGTCGTTTACAAAGCCCACATGTGCCAGTGCGTTTCCGAACACATTGGGATTTTGCAGGGTAGACGCTAAGCCCAGGAGTAAACCTGCGGCAACAATGATGGATAGGGGTCCCATCAAGGACTTGCCCAGTTTCTGTACAAATGTTCTCATACGATCCTCCCATAAGTTTTTTTGTGAGTTATTCACATGCGCGCTGTGATCAAACCCTTGTGTATTTGTATTATAATTGCGTAAGAGGGGAAAGCAATCCTTTTGCCTGCTTTTGAGAGGATGTTGAGCAAGAGAAATTTGTATCATTTTGTGAAATAAATTACAACGTGACGATCATCGCAAATAACTGAATAAATAAAGGCGAAATTTACACAATAAAGTGATGGAAAAGAGTTGCAAAGCAACAGTAAATCATGCGAGCTGAGAAGGCAGTGGGTCAAAAAAGAAATTTGCGCACCGGATAGAATGAACCGCCCCCCGTCAAGTAGACAAAGAAAAAAATAATAGAATCACAGCGCTGCGGCGCTGTGGCAACCGCAGATTTTGGACGGCAGCGATTGCTGCCAACCAGAAT
>NZ_JACSNZ010000065.1 GCF_016902575.1 Pseudoflavonifractor capillosus
TAAATTGAAATCCTGTTTTTTCCGGGGACATGCGCATCGGAAAAAACACTTCTCAGCCCGCCAGTGTGGCCTTGGGTCGCCCTTTGACCCAAGGGTGCATGCAGCGGGCCGCATCTCCTCGAAAAAATGCTTGCATTTTTGAGAAGCGTGTCGAACTTTTTCGACACGCTCAGCATCCCCCGGAAGCAATGGCTTCCGGGGGATGCTTTATCATCCTTTAATTGCGTTTGTCAAACTGAGCCAGGGCGGAACAGGCCACCCCGATGCCCAGCATACCCATGCCGTTGAGGACGGTCAACTCGCCCAAGAGCAGCAGTACCACCACCGCCACCCCCATGGCCAGAGCTACCGCTCGGGCGATGGTGGACAGGTGGATGGATACCTCATGTTCTTGTTTCTCTGGGGTGTAGATCTGCATTAAATCTTCCAGGGACACCCCCAGCACCTCCGCCAGGCGGGGAATGGTGTTGATGTCGGGACAGGACAGGTCACGCTCCCATTTGGACACCGCCTTATCTGTGACCCCCATCTGTTGCGCCAGCTCCAGCTGGGTCATTCCTTTTTCTTTGCGCAGCGCTGCAATGCGTGCGCCCAGTGTCTTTGTCATGAACGGATCACTTCCTTGTCGTTGTTAAAGCCATGATAGCAAAACCAGGGGTGGAACGCAACCGACGGACAGTTTCTTTCCCTCGACTTCTGGTTGACTCAGGGGTAGAGAGGGAATTTCATGATAGTTTGGTGACATTTGCCCCGTGCTGCTCCCCCCACCGGGCCTCCCGGCTGTGACAGGAGAAGAGAAGTACTTGCCGACCCTTGGCCTGCGCTTGCAGCAGCTCCAGGGCGGTGGTGGCTCGGGTATCGTCAAAGTAGGCCAGGGTGTCGTCCAGCACCATGGGAGCCTCCGGGGCGGTGAGGTCACACAGGGCCAGACGCAGGGCCAAATACAGCTGCTCTTGCGCCCCGGCGGATAAAAACAGCTGGGAATGGGGCAGCGGTACCCCATCCTGCTCCACCTGGGCGGACAGATCTCGGGCCAGGGTCAGCCCTGTGTGCTGTCCCCCGGTGAGTCGGGCCATCAGCTGCCCGGCCTTGTCGTTTAGAGCCGGGGAAAACCGCTGCCGCAGGGCGGTGTTGGCCTGTTCCAATCCCTCCAGAGCCAGGGTGAGGGCCTGGTATTCCTTCTGGCGCTGGGCAAGCTGGCCCTGAAGCTCACCCCGGCGGCTCTCTGCCTCCAGGGTGTCCCGGCCCAAGGCTCCGGTGGCCTGATCCAGCCGACTGCGCCACTGGGCCATGAGGCTCTCCACCTGTCGCAGCTGGGCGGTGAGTGCCTGGGGATCCACCGTGGGGGGTGTGAGGTTGGTGGTGGGCCGCTGTGCCCCCTGAGCCTCCAGGTCTGCCACCCGCTCCAGGGCGTGGCTCAGCTGAGCCTCCAACTGCTGGTGCTGGGTCAGCCAGTCCAAATAGCCCTGCACCGCCTCCTGCATATGCTCCCCCTGAGACGGGGCGGGAGCATACAGGATTTTATCATATTTCCCCATTTTGGCCACCAATACCATGGCCAAAATAACGGCCCCCGCCATGCACCCAAAGCCCACAAAGGACAGGGGATAGAGGGTGAGGAAAAAGCCCAGAACGATGAGCAGCAGGCCGCCCACCCCCAAGAGGGGTACCCACAACTTCATAGCCCCGGACAGAGCCTGACGGCTTGCCTTGGCCTGCTGCCGCTGGCGGCTGTGTTCCTGAGTCTGTTGGGCGAGATTCCCCGCCTGCTCCATGGCCTGGGCAGCGGTGAGCCCCGAAAAGCGGGGGTCAGGGGCGGGGAGAGCCTGCAAAGCGGCCTGTGCCTGGGCTTGCTGCTGAAGGGCCTGGGCGTACCGCTGGTTCAGGGCCTGTTGGCGGTACGCCTGGTGCTGGGACAGCTGGTGTTCCAGCTGTCCCTTGTGCCGTTGCAGCCGGGTGAGCTCCTGTTTGGCCTGGGCCTGGGTCTGCCTTGCCTGGGCGGAGCGCTCCAAGGCCAGCTGCACCTGGGCCAGTTCCCCCTCCAGCTGGGGAATAAGCCCGGTGGAGCGGTTGGCCTGGCGGCGGTTGCGCCAGTCCTTCAAGGTGCGCTGGGTGGCAGAGTAGGACACGTCCTCCTCCCCCGTGGTGGCCAGGGCGGCAATGCGCCGCTCCAGGTCTGGACCTGGGGTGACGGCGGTGTCCCCTTGGCCAACCAGGGCGCAGCGGACAAACACCTCCCGGCTCACCCCTGTGAGGGTCTCCCCTACGTTGGCGGCGGTGAGGAAGGGCACCGGGTCCCCGGTGGCGGTGTATACCGCCTCAAAACCTCCAAAGGGGCCGGAGCGGTTGGCAAATCGGCGCAGGGTGATGGCCTGCCCCTGCCATTCCAGCTGGATTTCACCCGCCATGGCAGCCCCAGACCAGGGCTGATATTTGGTTTTTTGGGCCAAATGCCCCGCCTTGTCCCGCTCCCTGGTGTCGATGCCGTAGAGCATGGCGGTGAGAAAGGCCGCCCAGGTGGATTTTCCACATTCGTTGGGGGCGGTGAGGATGTTCAGCCCAGGGGAGAGGGTGAGGGTGGCTCCCTCCAGTTTGCCGAAGGTGGCAGTCATGGAGATGATGTTCATGGGCAGATGTCCTCCTCTCCCTCCAAAGCGGCCAGCCCGAACCGGGTGGCCAGGATGAGCTGGGGCTGTTGGTCCGGGGGAGCAGCCTGGATTTTTTCATACATGGAGCGCAGGAACAGCCCTGTCAGGGTGTCCTCTCCTGCCCGCTGCCACAGCTGACGGGGCAGGGTGGTGGCATCCACCCACTCAGCGTAGAAAAAGTGGGGGGCCACCTGCTGGGTGAGGGCGGTGAGGGAGGGGGGCGTGTCCGTCTCCCCGGTGAGGGTCAGGCGCACCAGGTCAGAGCAGTAGTCCAGCCCCGCCAGAGTCTGGGCCAGGGTGTCCACCGGGACTTCTTGGATGCGGTATTCCCGGCAGCACAGGGGCACGAATTTGGCACTGGTCCCTTGGGTGGTCACATCCACCACCAGACAGCCCTTTTTCCCCGTCTCGTCAAAGCCACGGCCCTCGGGACACCCCGGGTAGGCCCAGTAGGTGTCCCCCTCCCGCTGCAAGCCCGAGCCACGGTGGACATGGCCCAGGGCGGCGTAGTGTGCCCCGGTGGCACCCAGCTGACCGGGGAGAATGGGGGCGTAGCGGCCCATGGGGGCCACCTCCCCGTGGAGACAGAGAAGATGCACCCGCCCGTCCTTTGGCACGGTGTACCCGGACAGGGGGGCATCTTCCCGGTGGGTTGATGTGAAGGCGCAGCCGTGGATGACGGCGTTCAGCTCCGCCACTTCCACAGTCTCCATAGAGGTTGTGGAAAAAATATGTACGTTGGAGGGCCACTGGGCGGTGACATAGGGGGACTGAGGGGTGTAGGGGTCGTGGTTACCCGGGGCCAGAAAGACGGGGACAGACAGTTCACCCAGGGCCTGGACCAGGGCCTGGACGGACTGGGGATAGACCCCCACGGCATCCAACAAATCCCCTGACAGCAGCACCAGGTCTACCCCCTCCGCCTGGGCCAGCTGGGCCAGACGGTGGGGGATGTCCCGCAGTTCCCGCCGCCGTTGGGCGGCTTGGGGGGCGGGGAGGCTGCTGAAAGGGGAGTCCAGGTGGAGGTCTGCGGCGTGTAGAATACGCATGAGAGAGCCTCCTTATCCGTCGATGTCCACCCGCTCCACGGTAAGGCAGCGGCGGGTGTTGGTGTCAATGGTAAACAGCACCCCATCCATGCCACAGGGGCCGTCGGCGGGCTGGAACCGCTGGGGCAGGCCACCCAAAAAGCGGTTGATGGCCTGGGAGGGGTGAATGCCGATCACCGACTGGGTGGGGCCGGTCATACCCAGGTCTGTGACAAAGCCCAGCCCCTGGGGGAACACCTGGGTGTCGGCGGTGGGCACATGGGTGTGGGTACCCCACAGGGCCTGCACCCGCCCGTCCAGATACCAGGCCATGGCCCCCTTTTCGCTGGTGGCCTCAGCGTGGAAATCCACCAGGGTGAGGGTGGCCTCTCCGTCCTTCAAAATTTCATCCATTTTGGTAAAGGGATTGTCGAAGTTGGCGTCCATGCCGCAGCGGCCAATGAGGTTGACCACCCGGATGGTGGTGCCCCGGGGTCCGTCAAAGAGCCCAAAGCCCCGGCCCGGGGCCCGGCCGGTGTAGTTGGCGGGCCGGAGAATATAGGGATTGCGCTCCATTTCCTCTACGATTTGTCGCTTACCCCAGGTATGATTACCCATTGTAATCACATCTGCCCCGGCGGCAAAGATCTCCTGGGCCTGATGGGGCATCAGACCGTTGGAGGCGGCGTTTTCCCCGTTGACCACGGTGAAGTGAATATCATACTGACGGCGGAGGGTGGGCAGGTGGCGGCAGAGAAAGTTCACGCCGCTCTCGCCCACCACATCCCCGATGGCCAGAACACGAAGTTCCATAAAAAAGCCTCCCGGTTAGGAATTGGATCCGTCCATGGTCTGCTGAATAATATCCTCAAACACCTCCCGGGATAATGCCCCGGAGATATAGCCATAGACGTTGCCGTTTTTATCGATCATGAAGGTGGTGGGGAAGGAGGAGATACCGTAGGAGTAAAACAGGCTGGCATCCTCATTCATCAGGGTGGGGTAGGTGTACCCGTTCTCCTCCAAAAAGGCGGAAATGTCCGCCGCCGAGCCCTCCTGGCCCAGGTTGGGGGCAGCCACACCCAGCACCACCAAATCCTTCTCGTTTTTGCCGTAGTCCTCATAGATGGCCTGCAAGTCGGGCATCTCACTGCGGCAGGGCCCGCACCAGGTGGCCCAGAAGTTCAGAAGAATGGTTTTCCCCTTGTACTGGTCCAGGGTGTGGGTGTTGCCAAACTGGTCAGTGAGGGTGAAGTCCAGGGCGGGAATGGGGGCCTGGCTCTCCTGGGGTGCATCGCTCTGCTCCGGTTGGGCGGTCTGCTCCGGCGCTTCGGTGACCTGGGCAGTGGGAGTGGCCTGGGGGTCAGAGCCCGCCAGGGAGCCGGACAGGGCGTCCATCCACCCGGTGACCATGAGAAGGCCAATGACCACCAGCAGCGCCCCACCCACCTTCACGGTGTAGCGCACCACGTTGCGGTGCTTCTGGAACAGCTGCAACAGCACCCCGGCAAACAGGGACACCGCCAGGAAGGGGAGAACAAAGCCCAGGGTGTACAGGCCAATGAGGGCAAAGCCCTGGGCGGCAGTGTCCGCCGAGCCCGCCATCAGCAGTACGCTGGCCAGGGCGGGGCCCACACAGGGGGTCCAGGCAAAGGAGAAGGTGAAGCCGAACACCAGAGCCACCAGGGGGCTCATGGCCAACTTTTGCAGGGGGAAGCGGATGCGCCGATCCTGCTCCAAAGCCATGGGGCGAAACACCCCCAGCTGGAACAGACCAAAGGCGATGATAAGGATGCCACCCACCTGGATGATGATTTTTTGGTACTGGTGCAGGGCCTGGCCCAGGGCAGTCATACCCAAAGCCAGCAAGAAGAAGGCCCCGCTGATACCGATGACGAAAAAGAGGGTGTTGACCAGGGTTTTCACCCGGGAGGTCTGGGCGCCTTGGGCGTCACCCATGCTTCCCGACAAATAGCCCAGGTACAGGGGGAGGAGGGGGAGGACACAGGGGGAAAAGAAACTGAAAATGCCCTGGACAAACACAGTGAACAGGGACACAGAGGCAGAGAGATCAAATCCTGGCATACATACCTTCCTTCACTGGAAAATCAGCTGTTCTCAGGCTCCACCAGCATGAGACAGCCGTCTTTATCATATTTCAAAAGCTGGATTTCCATGCGGGTGTTGCGGGCGATATCCCGCATCCGCACCGCCTCGGTCACCGAGGCCACCAGGGTATAGGCCACGCCGTGGCGCTTGGCTCGGCCCGTGCGGCCCACCCGGTGGACGTAGTTTTCCTGCTCGTCGGGCACGTCGTAATTGAATACCACATCCACGTCGTCGATGTCCAACCCACGGGCGGCCACGTCGGTGGCCACCAGCACCCGCAGCTGACCGGCCTTGAACTGCTGGAGGGTCTTTTCCCGCACCCGCTGCTGGATGTCGCCGTGGATGGCCTTGCAGGAGATGCCCCGCATGGACAGCAGGCCCGCCAGGCGGTCGGTCATGTTCTTGGTGTTGCAGAAGGCGATGGCTCGCTCATACTCGCCGCCCTCCAGCAGGGCAACCAGGGTGTCCAGCTTCTGCTCCCGGCCGTCCAGGTCGATGCGGTACTGCTGGATGTCCGGGCGGTTTTCCTCCACCGGGCGCACGGTGATCTCCACCGGGTCACGCTGGTACACCCAGGAGATGTCCATGACCTCCCGGCTGATGGTGGCGGAGAAGAGCCCCAGGTTCTTGCGGTGGGGGATCTTGTCCAGAATCCGGGTCACATCCTGGATAAAGCCCATATCCAGCATCCGGTCGGCCTCGTCCAGCACCACCGTCTGCACCCCATCCAGGCGCACGGTGCGCCGCTTCATGTGGTCCATGAGCCGACCGGGGGTGGCCACCACGATCTGGGGCCGATTTTTCAGCTGGGTGATCTGCTTGTCAATGGGCTGGCCGCCGTACAGGCACACAATGCGTACACCCTCCCGGAAGGCGCACAGGTCCCGCAGCTCGTCCCGGATCTGCACCGCCAGCTCCCGGGTGGGGGCCAGGATGAGACCTTGCACCTGGTCGGACTGGGGGTCCACATGCTCCACCATGGGGATGCCGAAGGCATAGGTCTTGCCGGTGCCGGTGGGGGCCTTGGCCACCACGTCCCGCCACTGCATAAAGCAGGGGATGGCCCCCCCCTGAATGGCGGTGGCCTGGGTAAAGCCCTTCTTGTCCAGAGCCTTCATGGTGGCCTCGGACAGGTTCATATCTTGGTAAAAGTAGGTGTCTTGCACCACAACTCCATCAATTTCCATGGTATAGATCCTTTCTATCTCTTACATATATAGTCCATCGTAGTATATCACATTTCCTGGTATACCGTAAAGTCCCGAAGGGGGAACCGCACCCCAATTTCTCGGGTGATACTCCATAGCCCAGGGGGGGAGGGGTTGCCGAGGCCAAGGGCTCCCTTGTGTAAAGGGAGCCCTAGCGTGTCGAAAAAGTTCGACACGCTTCTCAAAAATGCAAGCATTTTTTCGAGGAGATGCAGCCCGCTGCATGCATCCTTGGGTCAAAGGGCGACCCAAGGCCACACT
>NZ_JACSNZ010000066.1 GCF_016902575.1 Pseudoflavonifractor capillosus
GAGTTGGGAGAACTCCAATTTGCGCATCATATTTGCCGTTATTCCCCAAACTATGACCAGAACCCCTGTTTTCGCTCAATGAAAACAGGGGTTCTTCGACAGTCTGAAAAGATGTGTCGCAAAACCAATGTTTTGCGACACATCTTTTTTTACTTTGTGTTAGCTATGGCGCTGCTTGCGCTTCTGAGCCACCACAGCTGCCAGGCACACGCCGGCGCCCACCAGCATCAAGGTGGACAGCATCAGGGGGGCGTTGTCCCCAGTGGGAGGCACTTTGCCGCCCTCGTCCACTGCCACGTTGGCCAGCACATAGGTGCTGAAATGCTCCAGGTTGGCGGTGACGGTGCGGGCGTCCTTGTCCACGGTGATGGCAATTTCCTCTGTGGTCTTGCCGGTGACATCCTTGTAGTCGGCCTGGAACTCGGTAATGGCGGTGTTCAGTGCATCCTTATGGTCGGGATTCACCACCAACTGGGTGTCGTCAGTGATGGTGAAGTCACCATGACCGCCGGTCCACTCCGCCAGCTCGGGAACCACCACGGGCTTGTCGTTGGGGACTTCAGACTCAGGGACATTCTCCAGCACCATAAACTCGTAGAGAGACACAGAGGCCCATGCGATGTCACCCGGGGTGTAGCCGGACACCGTGAGGCGCAGATACTGGGCACTGCCCTCTTTGTCAATGGTGGTGGTGAGAGAGGTGATCTCCGCATCGTCGCCCTTTTCATAGAAGGTGGTGTAGTTCTGATCTGCTCCAGCCGTCTCGATCTTGAACTGGGTGATGTTGGTGCGCTCCCACTCCAGCACCAGCTGGTCAAAAGACTTCACGCTGCCCAGATCCACAGTGTTCCGTTCCTCAAAAAACAGCAAAAACCGCCCCGGCAGCACCTAGGCCGCGGGGCGGAAAGGAAGATATTCAGCGATTGACAGAGCAGGCCATACGGTGGTAGGTGTGGCGGATGCCACGGATAGCCACAGAATAGGCCTGGATGTTCTCGGGCAGAGACATTCCGGCGTATCCCGCATCCCCCAAGTGGTGAATATCCGTGCCGGTCATCTTACACATCAGGGCGATCTGGCGGATGGTGTCCACATCCGCCCCCTCCTGGGAGGTGCCGATGGCGGTGATGGTCAGGCAGCCCAGGGAATGGGCATGGGTGACCAGGCTGCGGACATACTCCATGGTGATGCCGGGCACGGTGCCGGGTGCAGGGAGGAGAATGATGTCCGCCCCCGCCTGAGCAAAGGCATCAATGTCGGTGGTGGTAATGATGTGCTCGGCTCCCTCTGTGAGAATGCCGGAGGCGTGCATCTTACCTGCGGCCAAAATGAGCCGGTCACCCAACTCCGCCTTGAACTCCTGGAGGGTGCGCACAATGGCCTCATTGGTCACCCCCACGCCGGGGTTTCCGGTGAGGAGGATGAAGTTGACCCCCATGTCTGCGGCCCGGCGGGCGTTTTCCAGGGTGGCTTTGCGGCCATCGGTCATAGCCCACAGGTCACCCTCCTCCTGCTCCAACGGCTCCTCCACCGGCTCCAGATTGATGCCGATGGGCCGCCCGGTGAGGGTCTTGAGCTTGTCCACCACCTCCATGGGCTCGCACTTGGGCAGGCCCTGGATCACGGGCTTTTGCACATCAAACATATTCAAAAGCAGGATATCCGCCCCCATGGCGGCGGTAAATTCGGCATTGGTCACGTTGCCCAGCATGGGCTGAATATAGCCGATGGACTCACAGGCCACCACACGGCCCTCAGAGCCGGCGATGGAGGCCAGCAGCTCCTCCTTGCCCATGGTGCGAAAATCCGAAGCGGTACAATCCAACAGTCGTTTCATGGCATTCTCTCCTTCTTGTTGAGATGTCTCATTATACCACATCCCGCCCACCCCGCAAAGGAGTTTGTCGGTTTTTTGGCACCCCCGGCGAGAATCGAACTCACAACTAACCCTTAGGAGTTTGGCGTCCCAATTCTGTGTTCTTCTCTGCTTCCTCTACAGTTTCTTCTCGTTTCATATCATGCCGTACGGCGGATACACCTAATCGCAAATTTTCCATCTAACACCCTGCTTTTAACCGCTTTTCAAAAGTCGTATTAGCAAGAAATTAGCAGGAAGAGGGATTTTCTGCCCGGCAAGACAGCATCAAAATGGCCCATCTGGCGACATATTCAGGAGGTAAAATCATGGAACAGAAAAAGGAAGAAATGCAGCCCCATACCCGCGCTTACACGGTGGAAGAGATCGCAGCCATCCTCCATATCGGGCGGTCATCCGCCTATACCCTGGTCAAGAAAGGGTACTTCAAAAGTGTACGCATCGGAACAGCCATCCGGATCTCCAGGAAGTCCTTTGACGAGTGGCTGGATCAATTGGAATTGTAATGCAGAGGAGCGTGCCATGGCAAAACCGTGGTACGTTCCTTTGCGTTACAACTAAAATCTCTGTTTGAAAATAAACTCAAATCTTTTCCATCATATAACCTCTCTTCATGATATAATCACAATATAAGTGAAACTGCTATTCCCCCAAGAGAGAGGAGGTGAAGTGTATGGGAAAGTATACGGACGATGAGATCCGGGCAATGCCGAAAATTACAGCCAAGATTGCCGCAGACTATCTCGGCATATCCCCCATGATGGTGACCTTGGGTATGAGAAACAATGTTCTTCCAATCGGTTTCGCCATCAAAAAGGAGGACCGATACAGCGAGAGCTGGAGTTACAACATCATTCCGGAGCGGTTGATCGCCTATAACCATGGCAGAATCAATGAGGTGCAGGTCCAGAATATTGAAAAGAACCTGAATACCATCATCAGTCAATTTGAAGAGATGAAACGCGACTTGGTTTTTCTATTAAAAGAAAACGGGGAATTGGAGGGATAAAACAATTTTTAGCGATCCTTGCAGATACTGAATCACCAGAAACACAGCCCCTTCAGATCGAAGAGAGAAAAGCAGCGGTTTTGGATAAACAGGAGGTGAGAGCAGTGATGCCGCCCACTACGGTTCGTTTGACACGAAAGGAACTTTACGAAGAAATCTGGAAAATATCCGTGGCAGGTGTATCCAAAAAATATGGTATCCCATATGCCAAATGTCTGGCAAAGATCAAGGCGGCCCAAATCCCTGTTCCTCCCTCTGGATATTGGACCAAACTCAACTTCGGAAAATCTGTGGAACAGACACCTCTCTCTGGGGATGGGAATGCTGTCGTTGAACTGCTACAGGAGACATCGCTCAGCACCGCAGATGAAAAGAAAACAGAGCAAGTTCTCCCCCTCCAAGAGGAAACTGCCTCCGAGCCGTCCAGTGTATCCTCTCCAGTGGATACACCCCCACAAAAGCCCCCAGAGGTTGAGACTGCTCAGATGAACGTCACTCCACCAGAAACAATTGAAAAGTTTGGACAAGCCTATAATGTGTATCATCGGGAAACACTGTATCAGGAAGTTTGGGCCATGCCGGTAACAGAGGTAGCAAAACGATACAAAGTTTCCGATGTTGCCATCCACAAAGTCTGCAAGTCGTTGGATATTCCCACCCCGCCGCAGGGGTATTGGGCAAAATTGCGGGCCGGAAAGCCCGTAAAGAAACTGCCCCTCCCGCCCGGAAAAGAACAGACAAAACTGGGGATACAGATCGGGATCAGCCGCCTGGCCAATCCCCAAACGACTACGGCATCTCTGGAATTTCTGCCTGAAGAAGAGCGGCAAGTGGTGCTGAATGTGGCGGCACAGATCTTGCTGCCGCAGGAACACGCCCGTATGCGGCCGGAGATCGTGGCGCACCAAAAGCGGATCGCAGAATGGAACAAGAGGAAGCGCCAGCAGGAGCGGGAATTCGGCGCAAACTGGAACCGCAGGAGGCGGGAAGTTCCACCTCCATTTGCCGAAGGGGTTTCAGAAGAGCAGCAACCGAGGATCTTTCGATTGATCGATGCGTTGGCCAAAGCGATGGTACCGTTGGGGTGGCGTTTGACGGAGGATCTTCGATTTGCAAGAGAGCAGGATGCGGTCACGCTCACATTTTCTGAGTCGACTGATCAGATCTTACATACCCCAACAAAAGAAGAAAATCTCAAACTATTAGAATATGAGGAAGAGCGCAAAAAATATTCTTGGGCAGCGAAGCCACAAATTCGTAAATATGATTCCGTTTACAATGGCCGCTTGAGTCTGTGTGTCAATGGCGCAAGAACATTTCGGGATTGCCGATCCTATGTTCTAGAAGACCGTTTGGGAGATATGATGCTCTCCATCTATGGTGAGGCGGAGCAGGTAAAGCAAGCACGCTTGGCTCGGGAGGAGGCAGAGCGGCAGCGCCAGGAGCAGGAAAGAAAGCGGGAGGAGCGGCGTCAACGGTATAATGAAGAAGTGGATCGAACGCTGGCCCTTGTCAACTGCGCATCCGACTATGAAATTGCGTGCAGAATCCGTTCCTATGTTTCTGCCATGGAAAAAGCCCATGCAGATCAGGATCTTTCTGCATGGGCGTCTTGGGCTCGCGCAAAAGCGGATTGGTACGACCCTACAATCGCAAAAGAGGACGAACTTCTGGGCAAGCGAGAACACGAAAAGAGTCAAGAGAGCAAAGGGCCTCAGCACAAGGGATACCGGTGGTAAAGCAAAGGTATGCGCACCTTCTAATTTGGATAGAATAGTGGCGGATTTATCAATACCAGTCAACAATTATTTAAATTATACTTTAAATAATTGTTGACAAAGATGAAAATTGGCGCTACTATATTTCTGAAGGAGGTGATTGCATGGCGATCATCAGCAAGGAAGGATTGCTGAAAGTACTGGTCTCCTACAACCCCTGGTGGAAAACCGGAGTCGTAAACCCCAAACTGTCCAAAACTTATAAGCGCTTTGCCTTTTACGAGGCCATGAAGCGCCTGAATCAGACCGACATCCGGCGCACAGTGGTTTTAACAGGGACCAGACGGGTTGGAAAGACCACCATACAGTACCAGATGATCGAGGCCCTGCTTCAAAGCGGTGTTCCGCCCCAGAAGATCGCCTTTATCTCCATGGACCATCCCATGCTGAAGTTAAGCGCCATGAATGAGATCCTGGAGTGTTATCACGAAAATATCTATCCGGAGCAGGATGTCTACTACTTTTTTGACGAGATCCAGTATGCGCAGGATTGGGACAAATGGCTGAAGACGATCTACGATATGCAGCCGGACACAAAAATGGTGGCTACCGGCTCGGCCAGTCCGGTTTTGATCAAAGGGAGCCAGGAGAGCGGTGCTGGCCGATGGTCGGCGATCCAGGTTCCCACGCTGTCCTTCTATGAGTACTGTGAACTGCTGAATGTGGATCGCCCCAACCTGCCGGACAATTTAAAAATCACGCCGCTGGTATATAAGACCCAGCAGGAACGCACCCAGATCATGCTGCAGCTCTCCAAGGTGCAGAATCACTTTAACCGCTATCTGCAAGTGGGCGGGTTCCCCGAACTGGCTCTGGCTGATAACGACATTCTGGCCCAGCAGATTATGCGGGAAGATGTGGTAGACAAAGTACTCAAGCGGGATCTGCCCTCCCTTTATAAGATCCGCAATGCGACAGAGTTGGAGCGAATCTTTCTTTATTTGTGCAATGTTTCTTCTGAGATCGTCTCTATCGAAGCAATTGCGAAGGAACTGAATGGTGTTTCCAGACCTACCGTAGAAAATTATATTGAATATTTGGAAAGTGCAAACCTAATTTATCAGAGCTGGCCCGTCAATATGGGGGGAAAAAAGGTCCTGAAAGCGAGTCCTAAAATCTATATTGCTGATGCGGCGATCCGCAATGCGGTTTTAATGGACGACTCTATGCTGAGTGATCCGGTCGAGATGGGGAAGGTAGTGGAAACCGCGGTTTATAAGCATGTAGCTGCATTTTATTATCAGCAGGCTGCGTCAGTAGGATATTATCGCGGCGGCAAGCGGGGGAAAGAAGTCGATGTCGTGGTGGAATACGCCAATTCCAGGAACATCCTCATCGAAGTGAAATACCGGGAGGGCGCCCCTATCCCGGATGATTCCGCGATCGTAGAGTTAAGCGGAGAGGCCGCGGCTTCCATCGTGGTAACCAAAACCGCCGATGATTTTGGCGTCCACAATACGAAGAGCGGAAAAGATCTAATCCGTATCCCGGCCTTTGCGTTCCTCTATCTGCTTGGTCATGCAGAAAAGCATGGCTATCACGGAATGGAATAATGATAGAGTATAAGCAGGAGAGCGTGGTGCATGAGCGCCACGCTCTCTTGTTTGCTTCATAAGTTTCCGCTATATTTGCGTTGCCTCTATAAGTGAGAAAGCTAATAATGGATTCGAACGATTCTTAATAAAAATACGCATGAGGTTAGGAACTATCCGAAATTTCCTGTATAGATTTTATAACAATTCCAAGAATATTTTGATAGAAAATGATACAATACGGTACTGAAAGTGCCTAAAAGAACAAAAAAGCCTTATGTAGCTAGGTCATAAATTGTTCGAAGCCGTTAGGAGTACGGCGTACCATTTCGTAAATTGTTCATATCATATCTTCCCGTGTTGTTTCTTCGCAAATTGTGCTGCCTGGAGGTAGGTCAATTTGCACAAATTCCCCTGAAATATGCTGCCTTACAACGGCTTTTCAAATGTCGTATTAGCAAGGTATTAGCAGGAACCCCTTGTGACAGAGGGCTTCCAGGGGCCATTTCAAAATGCTATTAGCACAGATGGAGGATAATCTTATGAGCACCAACACACCCAGCGAAAAAGGAACGCCTCAAAGCAGAACATACACCGTGAATGACATCGCAGCCATTCTAGGTATTGGCCGCGCTACGGCCTATAAGCTCGTCAACTCCGGAGCGTTCAAGACAATCCGCATCGGCAACATGATCCGCATCTCCAGGAAGTCCTTTGAGGACTGGTTGAAGATGGCATGGTTGGACGACGAAACGAAATAAAAAATTATTATATGAAAATATTTTAAATATTGTTTAGCCAAAGAAGGGCCTGTTGCAAAATAGGCCAGGACAACAAAACGAGAGGCTAACCTTTTTGGGGGTTGGCCTCTCGTTTCATTTGCTTTACAATTTGTTTATGCAGACAAATTATAACAAGCAAGATCAGTGTACCGTATAT
>NZ_JACSNZ010000067.1 GCF_016902575.1 Pseudoflavonifractor capillosus
CCACCACCCCGGCCACCACCCCATCCCCCAGACACACGGCGGGGAAGAAAAAGGTGCAGGCGCTGGGGTCGTCGGCGACACTCACCGGAATGGAGCGGGTATGGGCCTCCTGGCCCACCTGCCGATTGGTTTCCCGGCAGTCGGTGGCAGCCACCGCCAGGGTGGCCCCGGCCAAGTCCCCAGGCTGGTAGGGGCGGTTTACATGGGTCACCGGGGGCATATCCGGGTGTAGGGTGGGGGCAATCACCACCACCTGGGCCCCAAATTGCAGCAGGGTGCGGGCCCGGCGCAGGGCGATGGTTCCCCCTCCCACCAGCACTACTTTCTGGCCCGTCAGGTCAATAAACAGGGGGAAACGTGGGTATTGGCCCATGTCTCTCACCCCTTTCCTGTGGTGTGGGCCCGGATCTTCTGGGCGCACTGGCGCAGGCTGTCCGGCTCGGGGGGCGTGGGCAGCCCCCCCACCAGCAGCTCCACGGTGCGCTGTACCGTCAGGGCGATGCGCTCGTCCGGCTCCAGCTCCTCCCCCATCAGCTGGGGATTGGCGGTGAGCCGCTGGACAATGGACAGCTTCAGCTCCTCCATCAGGGGCAGGCTCACCTTATAGTGGAACCAGCGGTAAAACTGACGCTGGTACTTGTCCAAAATCTCCTGCACCTCTTGGGGCACCGTGTGCAGGGGAGAAGTGTCCATGAGGTCGTCCACGTTGAACAGTTTGACCCCAGGCAGCTGCCCCACCTGAGGCTCAATGTCCCGGGGGATGGCCAAGTCCACCATGGCCCGGGGCAGTTTGCCCACCTGGGCCAGCCGCTCCACGGTGACGGTGTAGTGGGGGCTGGCAGTGGCGGAAATGAGCACGTCCACCCCGCCCAGAAGTTCAAATCGGCGGTCATAGGGCTGGGCCTCACACCCGGAGGGCACCACCGTCTCCCCGTGGCGGTAGGTGCGCAGGGTCACCATCACCTGGCATCCCGCCTGGTGGAGCAGCTGGGCGGACAGCTTGCCCATCTCCCCGTTGCCGATGACCATGGCCCGCAGCCCCTTGAGGCTGCCCAGGTGCTGGCGCAGCAGCTCCACCCCTTGGCTGGCTGCCGAGGTGGGCAGGGCGGTGAGGCGCACGGTGGAGCGGATCTCCTTGCCGGCGGAAATGGCGGAGCGGAACAGAGTCTCCAGCATGGGGTGGGTGGAGTGGCTGTCCCGGGCCAGGGTGATGGCCCGTTTGACCTGGGCCAGGATCTGGTCTTCGCCCCACACCCTGGAGCGCAGACCCGCCGCCACCTGCATCAGGTGCTCCACCGCATCCTCCCCCTGGCATGTGACAAAGGCGGCGGAGAAGGGGGCAAAGTCCACTCCGGCGGCGTGGCACAGCACCTGGCCCGGATGGCAGGTGTCGGCACAGCACAGGTAAATTTCCGTGCGGTTACAGGTGGACAAAATCACACAGCCGTGGATGTTGGGCAGTGCTGCAATCTGGGCGTTGAGCCGCTGGACGTGGGTGGCGGTGAAGGACAGCGCCTCCCGCAAATCAATGGGAGCCAGGTGGTGTTCCAGGCTGGACATGACGACGATCATGGAGTGTTCCTCATTCCTATCTAGGTAAGCCCTCGGGCGGCCTGCTGGGCATGGGCCACAAAAAGGCGGCGGATGGCAGGGCAGTGCCCCAGCCCCTGGGGAATGCCCTCCACCTGAAGCCCCTGGGCTGAAAGCTGACCGTGCCAGCTCTCCGGCCCCGAGAGCATGTCCCGCAGGGCGTGGACCCCGCACACCACCGTCAGGGGGTGCAGGTAGAGCCGGGTGAGGTGGGGGCTGTCTTGACCCAGGCGTTGCAGAGTCTGTGGGGGGGTGAGCCCGTCTTTCAGGGTGCCCACATACAAATGGGTGTGGCCCAGGCGGTGAAGGGCCTGTTCCAGCTGGGCATACACCTGGTGAGTCTCGTGGCTGGTGCCGTGGCCCAAAAACAGTGCCCCCGTGTCAGGGGTCAAGGGGGGCAGGCAGGAGGGCAGAGCGGCTGCCACCGCCTCCACATCCTGGCAGGTGGACAGCAGGGGTGTCCCCACACACAGCCTCATCCGGGAGGTGAAGGGGGCCATGTGCTCCACCATGGCCTGGTACTCACTGCCTTGCAGCAGGTGGGTGGGCTGGACAAGCACCTGGGAATATCCCTCTGCCGCCAGCTGCTCCAGGGCATCAGAGACATGGGAAATGTGGGGGCCGCCCCGCTGGGCCAAGGTGTCCCGGAGAAACCGACTGGTGAAGGCCTCCACCAGGGGCAGACCGGGGAAGGCATCCCCAATCTCCCGGGCAATGGCGGTGAGGGCGGACAGGGCAGAGGGCTGGCTGGTGCCATAGGACACCACCAATACCGCCGTGGCCTCTGACACAGCATTCCCTCCTCTCCACACAAAAACATTCACCTTCCAGTATACTATATTTTCCCCCTCTGTCCACCCCTTTTCCCGGCGAATGGATGGAAAAAGTGGGGGTGAGGTGGAAAAAATAAGTTTTCGTCAGATTCTCTTGACAAGGCTGTATCTACTGTATATACTGTACATACACAGATAGGAGGTGATGGGGTGAATCTCTACATCGACAACCGCAGTGGGGCCCCCATTTACGACCAGATCTACACCCAGATCAAACATCAAATCATCAGCGGGGAGTTGGAGACAGACCAGGCTCTGCCCTCCATCCGCAATCTGGCCAAGGATCTGCACATCAGCGTCATTACCACCAAGCGGGCCTATGATGAGCTGGAGCGGGAGGGGTTTCTCTACACCCTGCCGGGAAAGGGGTGCTTTGTGGCCCCCAAGAATGTGGAGCTGCTGCGGGAGGAGACCTTGAAGCAGATCGAGGGCCACATGGAGGAGATATGGAAGCTGGCTTCCGCCTGCCAGCTGACAGGCGAGGAGCTTTTGGAGATGTTTCGCCTGAGTATGGAGGAGTGATACCATGAATGCACTGGAAATTCGCAATCTGACCAAAGATTATGGAGCGTTTCGGCTGGAGAATTTGAATCTCACCCTGCCCTGTGGGTGTATCATGGGGCTGATTGGGGAGAACGGAGCGGGGAAGAGCACCACCATCAAGCTGATTTTGGACATGATAAACCGGGATGGGGGCACCATCACCATCCTGGGCCGGGACAACCGGGAAGACCTTATCCTCACCAAGCAGGATATCGGTGTGGTGCTGGACGAGGTGGGGATCCCCCAGTGCCTGAGTGCCGTACAGGTGGGCAAGGTCATGGCAAACACCTTCGCCAGGTGGGATCAGGAGCTATACGCCCAGTACCTCAAGAAGCTGGATTTGCCCGAGAAACGCCCCTTCAAGGAGTACTCCAAGGGGATGAAAATGAAGCTGGGCATTGCGGTGGCTCTGTCTCACCACCCCAAGCTGCTCATTCTGGACGAGGCCACCTCGGGGCTTGACCCGGTGGTGCGGGATGAGGTGGTGGAGATGTTCAGCGAGTTTACCCGGGATGAGAGCCATGCGGTGCTCATTTCCTCCCACATTGTCAGCGATTTGGAGAAAATCTGCGACTACATTGCCTTTTTGCACAAAGGTAAGCTGATGCTGTGTGAGGAGAAGGACCGGCTGCTGGAGGAGTATGGGCTCATTCATTGCTCCCAGGAGCAGCTGGCGGAGTTGGACGAAACGGCTGTGCGTGGGGTGAAGGCATCCCCCTACGGGGTGGAGGCCCTGGTGCGCCGGGACGGGGTTCCCACAGGAATGCAGGTTAGCCCTGTGAGCATTGAAGAGCTGTTTATCTTTATGGTGAAGGAGGCGGCGTGACATGAAAGGGCTGCTTTTGAAGGACTTCTATCTGTCGTGGCGGTACTGCCGGGCGTTCCTTGTGATTGTGGCGGTGTTTTTGGCGGTATCATTTACGGGAGATGACAATATCTTTTTCCTCATCTACCCCATTATGATTGCCAGCGTCATACCCATGACGTTGCTTTCCTACGACGAGCATGACAAATGGACGGCTTACAGCGGCACCCTTCCCTACACCAGGACTCAGCTGGTGAGCGCCAAGTATCTGGTGGGCCTGTGTTTTGGAACGGTAGCATTTCTCATTTCCATGGCAGCCACCACCGTGCGTATGCTGATTGGGGGCGGCTTTATCCTGGAACAGTTTGCTGTGGTGGGGACTGCATTGTTGGTATTGGGGTGTTTGGGTCCTGCTTTGATCCTGCCCTATGTATTCAAATATGGGGCAGAAAAGGGACGCATAGCCTTTTATGTTACAGTGGGGGTATTCAGTGGTGTGGCTGCGGTGTTGGCCGGGATGGGCTTTCAGATTCAGACGATGACCCGCGGCCTTTGGCCCCTGGCGGTGGTGGCCGGGGTGGCTATCCTCCTGTACGCCCTGTCCTGGGTGCTGTCCATCCGCTTCTACCAGAAGCGGGAGCTGTGACAAGAGGCAAATTCGACAAAAATACCCTCCATTTCTCAGCGGGGAAATGGAGGGTGTTTTTTGAGAAAATCCTTGTTTGACGGTGGGATATGTGTTAAAATTTCGGAGATAATGTGTAAAGAGGGAGGATGGCTTCCGGGCGGCCGGGAGCCGACGTGCGAGGATGGCAAATAAAATCGGTTTCGACAATCAAAAGTATCTGGAAATGCAGTCTGCCCACATTCGGGAGCGGATCTCCCAGTTTGGTGGTAAGCTGTATCTGGAGTTTGGCGGCAAGCTCTTTGACGACTACCATGCCTCCCGGGTGCTGCCCGGGTTTGCCCCGGACAGCAAGATCCGCATGCTGCTGGAGCTGCGGGACAGCGTGGAGGTGGTCATTGCCATCAACGCCGCTGCCATTGAGCAGAACAAGGTGCGGGGCGATTTGGGCATCACCTACGACGAGGATGTGCTGCGCCTCATTGACACCTTCCGCTCCAAGGGCCTGTATGTGGGCAGCGTGGTCATCACCCAGTATGCCGGGCAGTCCGCTGTGGATAACTTCAAGCGCCGCCTGGAGGACTTGGGTGTCACGGTGTACCTGCACTACCCCATTGCCGGCTATCCCCACGACATCCCCCACATCGTCTCCGACGAGGGCTATGGCCGCAACGACTATATCGAGACCACCCGGCCCCTGGTGGTGGTCACCGCCCCCGGCCCCGGCTCGGGCAAAATGGCCACCTGCCTGTCCCAGCTCTATCACCACCACCGCCGTGGGGTGAAGGCGGGCTATGCCAAGTTTGAGACCTTCCCCATCTGGAACCTGCCTCTCCAGCACCCGGTGAACCTGGCCTATGAGGCCGCCACCGTGGATTTGAACGACGTGAACATGATCGACCACTTCCACCTCCAGGCCTACGGGGAGACCACCGTGAACTACAACCGGGACATCGAGGTGTTCCCCGTGCTCCGGGCCATGTTCGAGCAGATCATGGGGGAGAGCCCCTACAAGTCCCCCACGGACATGGGGGTGAACATGGCGGGCAACTGCATTGTGGACGACGAGGCGGTGCGGGAGGCTGCCTGCCAGGAGATCATTCGCCGTTACTACACCGCCCTGTGTGACCAGCGCCGTGGCCAGGGGGACAAGGAGAGCGTGTACAAGCTGGAGCTGCTGATGAAGCAGGCCGGGGTGTCCACCGAGGACCGCCCCGTGGTGGCCGCTGCCGAGGCTCGGGCGGAAGAGACGGGGGAGCCCGCCGCCGCCATTGAGCTGCCCGACGGTACCATCGTCACCGGAAAGACCTCGGAACTCATGGGCTCCTCTTCCGCTGCCTTGCTCAACGCCCTGAAGAAGCTGGCTGGGCTGGGAGATGAGGTTCACATGATTTCCCGGGAGGCCATTGAGCCCATCCAGAAGGTGAAAATTCACCATCTGGGCAGCCAGAATCCCCGCCTGCACAGTGATGAGGTGCTCATTGCCCTGGCCATTTCCGCTGCCACTGATCCCCAGGCGGAGCTGGCCCTGTCCCAGCTGGACAAGCTGCGGGGCTGTGATGCCCACTCCTCGGTGATCCTGTCCGCCGCCGACAGCACCGTGTACCAGAAGCTGGGCCTGCGTATGACCTGCACCCCCCAGTATCAGAGCAACAAACTGTATCATAAGTGAGAAATGCCCCCTGGAAGCACCGCTTCCAGGGGGTTATCGCTTTCATGCACTGCAATATATAATGCAATAATGATTGCTATATTACATGTATTCTTTCCCGTAAAAAGCAAGTAAACTTTTTGTAGGGGTGATATCATGTTTGAGATTAAAAAGCCACAAAATTCTAACAAAACCATTCGCATGCCGGATGATTTAATTCAAAGATTACAAAAATTAGCGGATGAAAATGACATCTCCTTCAATCAGTTGGTGATTCAGTGTTGTGAATATGCACTAGACCATAGGGATTCCAACGATAAATAAGTCTTGTCACAGAGAAGGGAAGGATGGCTTTGATACGTTTAGACGTTCTGCGCCTTTTGGAGGAGCAGGGAAGAACGAAATATTGGCTTTATAGCAGCTGGGCATGAGCTATCAGAATTTCAACCGTATGGTGAACAATGAGACCAAATCCATCCGGTATGAGAACATTGAGACCATATGTCTGCTTCTCAACTGTACCCCCAACGATTTGTTTGTCATCACGGAAGAGTGATGCACCAGACCAAAAGCCTCCCTCCCGGAGGGAGCCAAAAGGGTGTCACAGCCCTAAAAAGCAAAAAGCATCCCCCGGAAGCAATGGCTTCCGGGGGATGCTCAGACTGTCGAAGAACCCCTGTTTTCATTGAGCGAAAACAGGGGTTCTGGTCATAGTTTGGGGAATAACGGCAAATATGATGCGCAAATTGGAGTTCTCCCAACTCC
>NZ_JACSNZ010000068.1 GCF_016902575.1 Pseudoflavonifractor capillosus
AGTCCTCCACGCCGTAGGCTTCAAAGTCATATTCAGCAAACTTGACAAAAGAATAGTTCAGGGCAGTGGAACGCTTTAGTTTTGTGGACACGGAAATGTGATCCGGTTGCACTTCAATATCGCAAAAGCCTTTCACCCCAATCACCGGAATAGGATAGGCTTCTCGAGTCCAGGTTCCATCTTCCATTTTGTGATAGTGACCACTATACCATCCTATTTCCAATTCAAAGACCCTGTGAAACATGGCGTGGAATAGTTGCCCCGATCTTTTCTCTAATCGGTCATAGAAGCGCTGCATCTCATGGAGAAGTTCCTGATTCATGTGACCACCTCACATAAGTTTTGAGCACAGTATAGCACAGAAAAAAGGTTTGTGCCACAGGGCTGGTATGGGCGCATACGCTGATGTTGGGGGAATGAGCAACATGATTAATACCCTGGTTGCCATGACCCACACGCTGACCCACACGGCACAGCCCAGGACAGGCCCGTAGAGCGCATGAGAGCGTGAAGCGTGTTCTGCCCTGGGCGTTGCCATGTCGTGGCGCTGTGAGGCGTTGCAAGCCCTGTATGATGGCTTTGCGGATGCTAAGGGAAGGTGTGGGCGCAAGGTACTGTGACGGGGCGTCCCCCTTAGCTGCGGGCTCGTCGACCCCAAAAAACGCATAGTTAGTGCGCGAGAAAAGGGTAACTTTAATTGAAATTTTGTGTGAAATTATCAGCTTTTTGACTTTCCGCCTGGCGTGGAAACGCCCAGGACGTCGGGCGGAGGGCCAAGACATGGGAAAGGAGCGTGGCCTATGGCGGCAAAAAAGCAGGATGTGGTCGTAGAGGATGGAGCCGTGTACGTGCTGCGCGCCGGAACGTCCGTCTACGTTAAGACCGCCGACATCTGCTCAATGACCGGGAAAAGCAACCAGTGGATCGGACAGCTGGTAGCCCAAGGGACGCTGCACAAGCGCAGTACCCCGCACGGGAGCTTGTTCGACGTCACCGAGGCCGTGCGCGCCTATTGCTCCATGTTGGAGGCCCGCGCGGGGCCGATCAAGACCAAGGAGGAAATCGAACGAGAGGCCAAACAGGAAAAGGCGAAGGCGGCCGCTGACGTGACGATGAAGGTTGCCAAGGCCAACATCGCCAAGGCCGAGGCCGACGAGCTCCAGGGGAAAATGCACCGAAGCGAGGACGTGGCCGCGATGACCACCGATTTGATATACGCCATCCGCGGGGCAATGATGGCCCTGCCCGGCCGTCTGGCCGTGGACGTGGCTTCGGCAAACTCCCCAGCGGAGGCCGCCGAGATTATCCGCCGCGAGGTCAACAAGGCTATGCGGGAGCTCTCCAACTACCGCTATGACCCAAAGAAATACGAGGAGCGCGTCCGGGAGCGGAGGGCCTGGGAAGCTGACAGCGGGCGTGATGCCGATGACGGATAAGGAAACGCGTCGGCTCATTGAGGAGAAAGAGACCCGTGAGCGTGTAAAGAGGCTGAATGCCGTCATCACGAAGGTCTTGGCCGGCATGAAGCCGCCGGATGACCTGACCGTGACGGAATGGGCGGAGAAAAACCGGCGTCTGTCCACCGAGGCCAGCGCAGAGCCTGGCCCCTGGCGTACCGACCGCACCCCTTACCTCCGGGAGCCCATGGATGCTTTTACCGATCCCAGGGTACACCGTATCGTCATGGTAGCGGCGTCCCAGGTGGGAAAGTCGGAGTTTCTCAATAACACCATCGGCTACATTATTGACGAGGACCCTGGCTCCATCCTGTTCGTCCACCCGACGACCATCGACACAGATGGTAGAAAAAAATAGTGCAGCTTGCGTAGGCAGCTGCACCATGTCATTATATAATCATCTTATTCTAATATGTGGAGGTACAAACGATGGACAAACAAGAGTTGGAGATAAACCTATCGGAAATCCCAGACCATGTGAGAATAAAACTTGCTAGGGCAGCCCTGGATTTAGTGAAACACGTCTTAAGTCAGCCATGTGGACGAGAGATGCTGGATAGAGAGACTGAACGCAGGAGGCTAAAAAGTGAGCCCATTAACAGCCCACAAACAAAGTGAGTACACACTTTCAGACCGCAGTTTGTAATACGATAGGAAAGGGGAACGGCGACACCCGCTCCCCTTTCCTATCGTATTACAGCTCCGATTGTGCAGTTTGATAGCCTATGGCACGGCCGTATTCAATAGCGAGAATAAATGCTCCAAACAAATCTTGTGTCGAGAGCTTTGCAAGGGCAAACAGATCTTCAGTCGTTGCGTATTCCTCTTCGCCCAGAATCTTAGTGTTGGACACATACTCTCGTATCCAACTCAGCCTGTCAGCAAGTGCTTGAGCATCTTTTCGCTTCCGAGCTATTTGAATTCTGGTAGTTAAACTGGTAGGTTGAACGTTTTGTTCCGATTTTGTGGGCAGAGGAGCTGTTCTGGTGCGCTGTTGCTTGGCTATGTCTCGTGTCTTTTGATCCAGAAGGTCTAGTAACCTTTTACATGCCCACCGATAGGCGGCATAGGTAACAGGCTGGCCGCTCTCCAGGGTGGGAAGCACATCTTTGGAGTTTAGGTCGTAGAGGAAACGATCCATTCCATCTGTCCGGTGCACCAACTCCTTTAGCTGGCGACGACGGCACCTCCCCTTGTTTGTAGACGGATCAACAAGGGAGAGTACGGGTGCGGCGATGTATTCCAACCTGCACCCAAAGTTTTGCGCTAGCCGATGTATTTCTGGGACACTCAGATCCCCGTTGTCTACCATGGCTGCGACCATAATGGATTGGGAGACCTCCGCACACCTTGCAATGTGATCCAGCCACCAACCGGAAGCATCTAGTTCGGCCAGAATATTGGGGTAATAGGACATGGCTGGTGAGGACATGATCGGCCAAGCGTCATAGTGGTGCTTTCGGTGGCGATGACTCAAACGGGTGGCAATTGTTTGATAGAGGTCTTCAGGGAACGGAGCGGGGGCATACCCTTCCGAGCACATGGAACTGGGGTGCTTGGCAGATGAAGTGGAAACGTTTTTACTCATGATTATTCCTCCTTTACACCGTGACGCAGTTGATGCCGGCGGTAATTTCTCGAAGTGCATCGGCGGTGTGAATACCAAACAGGATGGCTGCCTGCTCATAGGCCCCGGTGTAGTTGGTAATGGCATCATCTAACTCGCACATCACGGCCTCAGGCACATACTTTGAGACAGTGTGCATAACCTTCTCCAGCTGGGCGGTATTCTCAACGATCCCTGTGTCGTTTAGCTGCTCACGGGACCAAACCTCGGAGCAGACGATTCCGGTAAGAATATCCTCTACGATAGCCAATTTCATTTCACGGGTCATTACAATTCCTCCTTGATTTTGGGGAGAAGGTCGTGGTACGATAGTTTCGACCCCCTCCTTTGAGGTGGGCTGGAGCCTCTTGTATCTCGCTTTGGTTGGTGCAGATATAAGGGGCTTTTCTTATGCCAGGGCAAAGCGACTGGCGGTGGTGGTCTTGGTGTGATTATTCACCTTCGACGGGGCCGGCGTGGTTCGGTGTACCCTTGCTCTGACAGCATAATAACACGGTTAGCAGTACAAAGCAACCGGCAAAATATACAATGTTAACCGTGCAAACTTGTGTGATTCTACACTGTTAACTATCTTAGAATTAGGATATAATCAAAGAGCGATGCGAAAGGTGGTGTTACGAATGGCTATCGCTGAATCAAGGAAACGGGCGAATGCCAAATGGGACAAAGAGAATATGACTACACTGGGGTGTAAAATTAAAAGGACCCAAGCGGCTAAATTTAAGTCCTACTGTGAAAACCAGGGCAGCACCTCCAATACGACCCTCAAGGAATTTGTGCTGGGGTGTATCGGAGAGCAGGAAGCAACTCCTCAGAGTACTGTGGTTGGCGAAAACCACACCGGGGTAGCGCTATCTCAGGAGGTTCTGAAAACAGCTCAGGATGCAGCTGCCAGCACTGGGGAAACGGTTCCCCAGTTCATCGGGCGGGCGGTGCAGACACAGGTACAGCTGGATAAAACATCTCTGACACTGGGGATTGATCCGGCTACAGCGGACAAAATAGGGAAGGAGTGATTTTTGTGCCATTACCCAAAGAAGAACGTTACACTCTAGCCGATGCACTGGTCTGGGACGAAGAGGATCGCATTGAGCTGATCGATGGCGTACCGGTAATGATGGCACCACCGTCCAGAGCGCATCAGGAGGCGCTCATGGAGCTGTTGGCCCAGCTCCATGCATACCTGAGAGGGAAGAAATGCAAGGTCTATCCAGCTCCCTTTGCTGTCCGGCTGTTCGAGAGTGAGGAGGAGCGCCCGGAGAATGTGGACACACTGGTAGAGCCAGACATCTCTGTGGTTTGTGATCCATCTAAGCTGGACGACATTGGCTGCAAGGGTGCTCCGGATCTCATTGTCGAGATACTGTCTCCTTCTACTACGCGTCACGACCGCTTCACCAAGTTCAACCTCTACCAGCGAGCTGGAGTCCGGGAGTACTGGATTGTCGATCCCGCCGACAAGTCGGTACAGGCCTTTGTTCTGGAGGATGGGCGATACAGTGCAAAGGACTTTGGCGCCGCCGGGGACAAGATACGGGTAAGTGTCCTGGATGGCTGCATCATCGACCTATCCATGGTATTTCCAGAATAGACGCACAGTGGGCTGGGTGATTACCCCGGCCTACTCTTTGCTCGTGGGCAGTCTGAAAGTGCAAATTTTCCACAGGGTGGTTTGTCTACACTCCGGCTTCGCTTGTCTGGTGGTATAATCTATATGGGTCTCACATAGCGCAAAAAAGCGGCCCAGAGGGGCCGCAGGATAGGATGAGGTCAAGTGGTGCGGCTTCAAATAGAAACCGACACAAAACCGACACGGGCATAAAAAAACAGTATTCTTCAAGTTACCGCAAGTAGCAGCAAGAGACTATAGAAAATCCGTGTAAGTATTGCGGCACAAGGGATTGCACACGATAAGGCAGAACAAACAACAACAAGCAACAACGGCTTTTTGTTATTTGGTAAGGATGAGGTCGGCAGTTCGAATCTGCCTAGCAGCTCCAAAAAGCCTTGAAAACTTCGGTTTTCAAGGCTTTTTTGTTTCCAAATATGATTTTATTGTGTGGGTCAGAATGTGGGGCAACCACCTGACCCACACCGTGACCCACACAGGGAAAGGGTCAAAGAGTGCCGGATAGGAAGTTTGTGCCTCCTATCCGGCTTTTTCTCTCTGTGTTACATCACTTGTGCCATAAAGTTGCCCATGGTGGCCGCTGCCTCGTCCTGCTTCTGCCGGGTGGCGTGGGTGTAGGTGCGGAGGGTAAACCCGGCGTCGTAGTGGCCCAGCATGGAGGATACGGTTTTCACGTCCACGCCGTTTTGCAGGGCCGTGGTGGCGAAGGTATGTCGGAGGTCATGGAAGCGGATGTGGGGTAGCCCAGCATCCTTTAGAATCTTCTTGTGGAGGTTTACCACGGAATCGGGGTGGTACATCTCCCCGGTGATGGGGGAGGGGAACAGGTAGGGGCTATCTGGGTGTTTTTCGTGCTCCTGGATCAGCAAATCCACCGCCGTCTGTGGGATGGACACCAGCCGAACAGAATTTTCGGTTTTGGGGCGAGTTAATTCCAGAGAGCCGTCCGGGTTGCGTACATATTGCTTGCTCACTGAGACGGTGTTGCTCTGGATGTCCAGGTCATCCCACCGAAGGGCTACCAACTCCCCTTTCCGCAGGCCGCTGACCAATTCCAGATAGAACATGGGGAGCAGGTCACGGGCTTTGGCTGCCTCCAAGTATGCGTGCATATCCTGGGCCGGGAGAATCTGCATCTCCACCTTCCTGGGCTTGGGAGGCACGCAGTCCTCCGTTGGGTTTCTGGGAATCAGCCGCTCCTTTACCGCCCGTTCCAGTGCGGCATGGAGCATGAGGTGGACACTGTGGACGGTGGTGGTGCTCAATCCCTGGGGCTGGTTGCTCCCCACATGGATTCTGCCGCTGTCCAGCAGCTCTTTATAGAGTTTTTGCAGGTGGCGGGTGGTCAGCTTCTTCAGTTTGATGTTTCCGATCCTGGGGATGGTGTAGCGTTCAATCATCAGTTCATACCGATTGGCGGTGGCGGTGCGCACATTGGGCTTGGCATACAGCTCGTACCAGGTGCGCAGCCAGGTGGCCACGGTGTATTCCTCGCTGCGGCTCACATCCAGTCCTTGACACTCCGCTATGGCCGTCTGGAGCTTTTCTTTCACCGCTGCCTGGGTCTTGCCCAGTACATTCTTGATGATCCGCTTGCCGGTCTTGGCATCGTACCCGGCGGTGTACCGGCCTTCCCACCGGCCATCCTTTCGCTTTCGGATATTTCCTTCGCCGTTGGCTCGCTTCTTTGCCATTTGGGGTCACCTCCTATTCAGTGACACAACATACCACAGAGAGGAGAGAATAGCCAGGGGACACGAGCGGAGTTAAGAGAAAGTTATCAATTCCCACGTCAGGGGTTTTCATTGTTAACACTGTGCTACTTTGGGAAGTGCTTTCTTTGTTTAGGCGACGCAAATCCTGAGCCACGCAAGCAGTCACAACCCCTGTAAATTTGTTGCGGCCCTAAGGATACGGGGAATCACGCCAGCCTTGGGGGAGTATTTTGCTGTTTACAACGCCCTGTTTGACACCTGTAAAAATGCCCGCACTGCGGGCATTTGTGGCCGGAGAGGGGGCGCTTGCGACCCCTCTCCTTTCTCCTGCTTCTCGTCGTCGCAAGCTACATATCCCTCATTTCC
>NZ_JACSNZ010000069.1 GCF_016902575.1 Pseudoflavonifractor capillosus
CGATTGGACAACACCGGACGAGTGGTGGGTGCATTCCACATTGACCTGGACAACGGGCGGCTCGATGCACTCAACATCATGGACGGCTGGCAGCGATTCCGCATTCAGGATGTCAGCACCGCCGTCTACTTCGCCATGAAGAAAAGCATCGCATCCCCGGAAGAACGGTGGCGCATCTTCCTGGATCGTCTGCAAGGAAAAGAGGTCACATACGAAACAGAAGCGCAGTATCTCACTGGCAGTCGGATGCTCCGTGCAGAGGACATCTCCTTCGCAGAGGATATTATTCAGCACGACAACCTGCTGGCGTTCTACACGGAGGTATCGTCCTTTGCGGATCAAGTGTTTGGAACCAATGTGTGTACGACTGAGAATGATGACTGGCTGAACATCTACGCCAGCTATGATCTGGATCACGGTTGTGTCTGCGACTCGCTGGACGTGTACCTGCGGCACGGCAACGGCGATGAACAGGACTTCAAGTACCGGCTCAGTGCTGAGGAGCAGGCCCTGCTCCTCCCCAAGATGGATGCCTACTGTCAGGAGCGTTTGGGCCAAAGCTTGGAGGAGTGCTGTGCAGACTTCCTGACCGAGCAAACTCGCACCGTGCCGGAGATGCAGATGTAGCGCCGTATTGCCCCCTGTGGGCCGATTTACGGGGCTTCCCCAGGCTCCCCCACCGTGTACCCCTCCCAGGGCAGTTGCGGGGGATTTGGGCCGATTTACGGAGCAGCGGGTAGCCGACGAAAGCGAAGCAGGGGAAAAGAGAGGGGTCGTGACCGCCCCCTCTCCCGCCACAACTGCCCGCAGTGCGGGCAGTTTGCGGGTTCCACCACCGGGGTCGTGAGCAGCATTTTTCAGCCGCCACGCCGTCGTGAACCGTGAAACCCTTAGAGTCCCAAGAAATTCAGCGGGGTCGTACCCCCGCAAAGGAGGAATTGAATGAGTGATGTTAAGAAAAAACACGCCTTCTGGCTGACACCCGAAACCAAGGATTTGGTGGAGCAAGCATATGCCGCAGACAACTGCAAGAGCCAGAGTGAATTTGTGGAAAAGGCAATTCAGTTCTACGCTGGCTACCTGAACACCAAGAACGCCAGTGCCTTCCTGCCCGAAGTTCTCTCCACGATACTCATTGGTATCATGGATGACTTCGCACAGCGCATTGGCAGACAGCTCTACAAGGTGGCCGTGGAACAAAATCTGTGCAACCACATTCTCATCTCCGACACCGACATGGACCAGCGGACCTACCAGCTCATGCGTGGCCGGAGTGTGCGGGAGGTGGACAGCACCAACGGACGCATCACATTCAAAGAAGTGTTGGACTTCCAAAGGTCTGTGTAACCTGTGACAAAGCTGGTACAGAAAAGCGGCTACATCCAAGCGTCTAAGGCCGGCGGGTACATGAAGTACATTGCCACCCGTGAAGGAGTGGAGAAGTTGGTGGGCAACGGCCCTGCCACCAAAGGACAGCGGGAACTCATTCAGAAACTGCTCCACGACTTCCCCGATGCCAAAGAGCTGTTCGAGTACGAAGACTACCGCAAGACACCCACTCTGGGTACCGCCTCTGCCTTCATCACCATGGCACTGGACGCCAACCTCCACGAGATTCATTCGGAGAGTGGGTATATGCAGTACATTGCTACCCGCCCCCGTGTACAGCGACGGGGCTCCCACGGGCTGTTCAGCGCCGCCCCTTCCGTGGATCTGGATACCGCCATGTCCCAGCTGGAATCCCATGAGGGGAATGTGTGGACCATCATCTACTCTCTCCGCCGTGAGGATGCGTCCCGGCTGGGGTACGACCATGCAGAGGCGTGGCGCTCCCTGCTGATGCGACACACGAAGGACTTAGCCAAGGCTATGAAAATCCCCGCCGATCACTTCCGCTGGTACGCAGCCTTCCATGATGAGGGCCATCACCCTCACATTCACATGATGGTGTGGTCCGATCATCCCAAGGAGGGCTTCCTGTCCAGAGACGGCATTGCGGCCATGCGCTCCAAGCTGACCAACAGCATCTTCCGGGATGAGATGAATGCGCTCTACCAGAGAAAAGACGTTGCCTACAAGGAACTCACGGAGACGGCACAGGACACCATGCGGGAGCTGATTCGCAGGATGGCACATCAGCTCTGCGACAGCCCCATCATCGAGGAGAACATGAGCCAGCTGGTACAGGCCTTGGAAACCACCAGCGGGAAAAAGCAGTACGGCTATCTGAAGAAGCCCCTGAAGACCCTGGTGGACAACATTGTGGATGAGCTGGCCAAGCAGCCGGAGGTGGCCCAGTGCTACAAAGCCTGGAATCGCATTCGAGATGAGCTGAACCAGTGCTACAACAACACCCCCAGGGAGCATCTTCCCCTCTCTCAGCAGAAAGAGTTTCGTAAAATCAAAAACGATGTGATCCGGGAGGCCGAGAACATTCGTCTCGGCCTCCTGACCTTTGAAGACGAAGCCATGCGGGACGAGCCAGAGCCAGACACCGAACCAGAGAGCCAACAGACCTATCGAATCTATGAGCAGGCACAACGCTATCGTGCTACCAAGGCTGTCCTGCAGGACATCTATGCGCTGGATGAAGAACACACCCAAGCCGTTAGTGAGCTGGAGCAGCTCTGGGATGAGGGCTACACCGTAGCGGCACACCAGCTGGGCAAGTTTTTTCGTGGCTCCCTCTCCACCCTGCGGGATTACCAAAAGGCGGAGCAGTGGTTCCGTCTGTCCGCAGAGGCGGGAAATGACTGTTCAGAATATGCCCTGGGCAAACTGCTCCTCACCCAGAAGCGCACAACGGAAGCAGTGCAGTGGCTGGACAAAGCAGCCGATCACGGAAACCAGTTCGCCCAGTATCGTCTGGGCAAGCTCTACCTCACCGGCGAAGCTGTTCCCAAGGATGTGTGGAAAGCACTGGAGTACCTGAAGTCCTCAGCTGGACAGGAAAATCCGTTTGCACAGTACACCCTGGGTAAGCTGTATCTCCTGGGCAGTGATGTAGCACAGGACCGAGAGCAGGCCCAGGAGTGGCTGTCCCGATCAGCATCCCAGGGCAACCCGTATGCTCAATTCTTCCTCGACCGCCTGGACCAGTTCCGTGATCCCTCTGTGATGCTAGCCGCAACGAAACTCCTCCACCACATGGGCAGGATCTTCCGGGACAACTCTGTCCCGCCCCAAAACCCGGCAGGCATTCGCATTGACTCCAAACGTCGAAGGCGGCTCACAGAGAAGCGCATGGCCATAGGCCACAAGGCAGACGATCACGAGGAACCACTCTCCTATCAGCACACCATGTAACAGGAGGAACTCATGTCAACCTATATTCACTTCACAGATGAACAGAAGGAACGGGCTGCCACCGTGGACCTGGAATATTTTCTCCGGCAGAGAGGCGAGAAACTGCTCTCCTCCGGTCGGGACAAACGTCTGGCCTCGGACCACAGCGTCACCATTCGTGGTTGCCAGTGGTTTGACCATGACAGCCGCCAGGGTGGCAATGCCATCAGTTTCGTCCGCTTTTTTTACAATCGCACTTACCCGGAGGCGGTCACCATGCTTCTGGATGAGATGTACCCCTGTGCGCCCAAAGCGGCAGAGGCACCACCCAAACCCTTTGCACTGCCCCCGGTCAACTCCGATATGCGCAGGGTATACGCCTATCTGGTGAAGCACCGGAATATTTCCAGAGACGTGGTGGCGTACTTCGCCAGGAAGAAACTCCTGTATGAAGATGCCAAATACCACAACGCAGTATTTGTGGGTAGCGATGAAACCGGGGTTCCCCGCCATGCCCACAAGCGCAGCACCAACAGCTCCGGCAAAGCCTTCCGGCTCAACGTAGAGGGGTGTGATCCCCGGTACACCTTTCACCACATGGGCACCGATGGGAGCCTCTATGTGTTTGAGGCCCCCATCGATCTGCTGTCCTATATCACCCTACATTCGGTAGACTGGCAGCGCCACAGCTATGTGGCCTGCTGCGGCACCTCCATTCAGCCGGTGGAGAAGATGCTGGAGCGGATGCCCCAACTTGATACTGTTCTGCTCTGCCTGGATAATGACGAAGCAGGACACGCAGCCAGTCAGCGCATGAAGACACAGCTGGAGGAGAACTACACCGTGGAACGGCTCGCTCCAGAACACAAGGACTGGAACGATGACCTGATCGCACAGACCCAATCGAGAAATGAGGTGATGCCCTTGTGCCAAACTTTTGGCTAAACTTCGTGGAAACCGTCCAGTCATCCAAAGTTGTCCCTCTCATCATCCTAGGGCTCGTCATGGTGCTGGTCATCGGTGGGCTGTCCGCCCTCTCCCACCACTACACCCTCAATGGCATCAAGTCCAGAACGGTGGGTGACGGCCAGCACGGCACAGCACGGTGGGCCACACCCAAAGAGATCAAGAAAACCTATGCCCACATCCCCTTCCAGGTCAAGGAGTGGCGCAGCGGACAAAACCGTCCTACCCAGCAGGGACTGGTGCTGGGATGCAAAGGCAAGAAGAACAAGCCCATAGCTCTGGTGGACAGCGACGACATCCACTGCCTGATGATCGGCGCCAGCGGCATCGGTAAAACTGCCTACTTTCTCTACCCCAACCTGGAATATGCCTGTGCCAGCGGCATGAGCTGGCTAGCCCTGGACAGCAAAGGTGACCTGGCTCGGAACTATGGGACGATTGCCAAGGAGTGCTATGGGTATCACGTCTCTGTCATTGACCTGCGAAACCCCACCCGCTCGGATGGCAACAACCTGCTGACCCTGGTCAACCGATACATGGACATTGCCCGAAGGGAGCCAAGCAATCTGGCGGCCCGTGCCAAGGCAGAAAAGTATGCCAAGATTTTATCCAAAACCATCGTCAACCCAGATGGCGATGACGGCAACCGAGGGCAAAATGCCTTCTTCTACGATGCAGCTGAAGGGCTGCTCACCTCAGTCATCCTGATGCTGGCTGAGTTTCTTCCCCCCGATGCCAAGCACGCCCAGGAGCGCCGACACATTGTTTCGGTGTTCAAGCTGGTCCAGGACCTTCTGGAACCCAGCGGAACCAAAGGTAAGAGCCACTTTCAGATCCTGATGGAAAAGCTACCCCCGGAGCATAAGGCCAAATGGTTTGCTGGAGCCGCTCTCAACAGCGCCGATCAGGCCATGGCCTCCGTCATGTCCACAGTGCTTTCCCGGCTGAATGCCTTTCTGGACTCTGAGCTGGAGCAAATCCTTTGCTTTGACAGTGCCATGGATGCCGAGAAGTTTGCTTCGGAGAAGTCCGCCATCTTCCTGATCCTGCCGGAGGAAGACACCACCAAAAACTTTATGGCGGGACTGATGATCCAGAACTTGAGCCGAGAACTGTTTGCCGTGGCAGATGAAAATGGTGGCAGGCTGAAAAATCGGGTGGTGCTGTTCTGCGATGAGTTCGGCACCATGCCCCCCTTTGACATCCTGCCCCTCTTCTCCGCCGGCCGCTCCCGCCGTCTCACCCTGGTACCCATCATTCAATCCCTGGCACAGCTGGAGAAAAACTACGGCAAAGAGGGCTGTGAAATCATAGCTGACAACTGCCAGGACACCATTTTCGGCGGCTTTGCCCCCAACAGCCAGACCGCCGAAGTGCTGTCCAAGGCCCTGGGCAGCCGCACCGTTCTGTCCGGCTCTGTGAGCCGGGGCAAGAACGACCCCGGACAGAGCCTGCAGATGATGGAGCGTGCCCTGCTCACCCCGGACGAGCTGAAATCCATCCCCAAGGGCAGCTTCATCGTCATGAAAACCGGCACTCATCCCATGCGCACCCGCCTCCGGCTCTTCCTGGATTGGGGCATCACATTTGGAGCGCCATACACCGTGCCGGAGCGAGCCAATCGAGAGGTGGACTGTGCCAACCGCGTGGATCTGGCACAGAACCTCCCCCAATCCAACAAGTTCGTGGGGCAGGATGCAACCTGGAACCAAACTGCGGTTAAGCGAAAATCCAGCCGCACAAAAGCGTTTGGAGATGACGAGATATGAGTTACTT
>NZ_JACSNZ010000070.1 GCF_016902575.1 Pseudoflavonifractor capillosus
GGAGAAGCCAACCCCCGCTCCCCAGCCCACCCCGGTGGTGGTGGAGCCAGTGGAGGAGGAGAAGCTCGCCCCTGTGGTGGAGAAAGTCCCTGCTCCCGTGGTGGAGCCAGAGCCGGAGGTCACCCCGGAGCCGCCCCAGGAGCCATGGGTGGTGCGGGGCGAGCTGTTCCACACCTACATTGTGGTGGAGCAGGGGGACAAAGCCATTCTCATTGACAAGCACGCCGCCCACGAGCGGGTGAATTTTGACCGACTCAAGGCCCAGGACTACCGGCCCATGGTGCAGGAACTGCTCATCCCCATCACATTGACCCCCGGCCCCGAGGAGCGGCAGGTGCTGCTGGACGGACAGGAGGTGCTGGAGGGGTTCGGGTTCCAGCTGGAGGAGTTCGGCAGCGGAAGCATTGCGGTGCGGACGGTGCCCGACTACCTGGAGACGGGAGAGGTGGAGCAGACCCTGCTGGAGCTGGCCAAAAAACTGCGTCTCACCGGCTGGGCCGATCCCAACGCCGCCCGGGACGAGGTGATGCACACCATGGCCTGCAAGGCCGCCATCAAGGGAGGCCAGCGCAACGACCTCCAGGAGCTGGAGCGGGTGGCCCAGCTGGTGATGGCGGGAGAGGTGAAATACTGCCCCCACGGGCGGCCCGTAGCCATTGAGCTGACCCGGGGCGAGCTGGAAAAGCAATTCAAACGGGCATAGCATAGGAGGAACATACCATGGCCTATCAACTGGACAACATCAACCGGGCAGTCCGGACGGATAAAGTGGGCTTTATGGAGCAATGTGACCATGAATACCAGAAAAAAGTGGGACAGGCGGCGGATTTGATCTGCCAGAATATGAAGCTGAGCCCGGTGGTGCTCCTCTCCGGCCCCTCCGGGTCGGGAAAGACCACCACGGCCCATAAAATCACCGCTGAGCTGCGGCGGCGGGGGGTGGGCACCCACACCATTTCCATGGACGACTACTTTGTCCGCCGGGACCCGAAAACCGCTCCCCGCACTCCCCAGGGGGAGATCGACTACGAGTCCCCGGAGATGATGGACTTGCAGCTGCTCAGCCAGCACTTTGCCCAACTCACCCGGGGTGAGGAGATCTTGGTGCCCCACTTCGAGTTTGCCCGCCAGATGCGCAATGACAGCAAGGCCAGACCGCTGAAGCTGGGCAAGGATGAGGTGGCCATCTTTGAGGGCATTCACGCTTTGAACACCAAGCTCACCGCCGGACACCCCAACGCCACCCGGCTGTACATTTCCGCCCGCAGCAATGTGATGGAGGGGGATGTGCTGCGCTTTAAGGGCACCTGGATGCGCCTGACCCGCCGGGCCGTGCGGGACTTCAACTTCCGGGGCACCGACATTGTGGGTACCCTGGACATGTGGGACAACGTGCGCCGGGGGGAAAAGTTGTACATCTCCCCCTATAAGCACACCGCCCACATGCTCTTTGACTCGTCTCTGCCCTACGAGGTGTCGGTGATGGCCTGCTACGCCCGCCCCCTCATGGCGGCGGTGCCAGAGGAGAACCAGCGCCGTCACGAGCTGTTGGAGTTGGTGCGGGCCTTTGATGCCTTTGAGACCATCGAGCCGGGTCTGGTGCCCAAAGAGTCGCTGCTCCACGAGTTTATCGGATAATTTCTGCCTTGACCATTTCTCAAGCAGAAACCAGCGCCCCTGGTGGGGACGCTCCGCTGGGGCCCATTTTGACTGGCCAAAATGGGCGAAAAGCCACTTAGGGCGTTCCCCCCTAAGGACCTCCCTGGGGTACGAGGCTGCAAGTGCGTCAAGTCTCAGTTCGGCCCGTGACCCTTGCTGTGGCTCCTGTTTGTGCCACCACACCAGGCCACCTTGGCAACTGGCCCTATGGCTGGGTGTTTTTCACGTCCGGGCCTACCATGGAGAAGCGGCGTTCCCGCCGCCGGGAGCCAGGCTCTCGATAGCTGGGAACAGCGGCACACCAGGATAAGGCCCTGTCAAAAGAAGTACCAACTACCAGAGGAGTAGGCACTGTCCATACAATGTCCATGCTATCTATGTGACATGAACCAAGAACAGGGCCGAGAAGAGGAAGGCGCAGATGCAGCCCCGTACCGGCGGGGAGGATTCCAAAGGCGGGGGAAGGCCCCGCCTTTGGCGGTCTTTGGTGACTTTCTGGCGGCAGAAAGTCACCCTGCGGAGCTAACCTTGGCTGGCAAGCCTGGTTTCGCCGGTTTATGGAGTACCCCGTTGTAACGGGGCAAAAACTGTGGTAAAATAACCGAGCTACTTTGAACATGAGGAAAAGTCTGCCCTTTGGGCAGACTCTAAAGGAGATGTTTCCATGAGTGAATGTACCCATGACTGCTCCAGCTGCAGCGCAGGCTGCGGCGAGCGTCAGCAGCCCCACGACTTCCGCAAGCCCTGCAACGCCCACTCTCATATCAAGAAGGTGATCGCAGTGGTCAGCGGCAAGGGCGGCGTGGGCAAGTCCACCGTCACCTGCTCTCTGGCCGCCGCCATGGCCGCCCGGGGCAAGAAGGTGGGCATCCTGGATGCGGATATCACCGGCCCCTCCATCCCCCGAGCCTTCGGCATCCACCAGCATGCCAGAGGCACCGATGACGGCATCCTGCCGGTGGAAACCGCCGGCGGCATCAAGATGATGAGCCTGAACCTGCTCACCGACAACGAGACTGACCCCGTGATCTGGCGTGGCCCCGTCATTGCCGGTGCTGTGGAGCAGTTCTGGACTGACGTGGTGTGGGGGGAGCTGGACTACCTGTTTGTGGATATGCCTCCCGGAACCGGCGATGTGCCCCTGACCGTGTTCCAGTCCCTGCCCGTGGACGGGGTGGTGGTGGTCACCGCTCCCCAGACCCTGGTGGGGATGATCGTCACCAAGGCCGTGCGCATGGCCGAGATGATGAAGGTGCCCGTGCTGGGTCTGGTGGAGAATTACAGCTTTTTCCGCTGCCCCGACTGCGGCGGTGAGCACCCCATCTTTGGTGAGAGTACCATTGACCAGCTGGGCGCTGAGCTGCACCTGCCCGTGCTGGCCAAGCTGCCCCTGGACTCCGCTCTGGCCAACTCCATGGACCAGGGCACCGTGGAGGGCTACCAGCCCAACCCCATGGCCCAGGTAGCTGCCCAGTTGGACGCTGAATAACCAGACAAATCCGTGGCGGAGAGCTCCTCTGCCACGGATTTGGAATTTCCAGGAAAAATTTTCTGAAGTGCTTGTTGCCCACGTCGAAATCTGGTATAATGGGTCGTAAAGAAAAGCCCTGATTTTTCCAGAGAGAAAATTGGCCTCTTGGCATAGGATAAGGGGCAAGGGAGGCGTGAGGATTGGAACGATGGATGTTGGACAGCGGCCTGGAGGGGCAAATGGCGCAGCTGCGGGTGCAGCTGGCCCAGATGACTGCTGCCGGCCAGCTGCTGGAGCGGTATGCCACCGATGAGAAGAGCCGTGCGTATCTGAGCACCATCAACCAAAGCGTGTGCCGGATGCTGCGCCTGGTGGGGCGGTTGGAGCTGGCTCAGCGGCTTACCGACGAGGATGAGGTGCGCCTGCATGTGACACCTGTGGACATCACCCGGTGGGGAGAGGATTTGGCTCGTCGCCTGGAGGGGGTGCTGGCAGGTGCTGGGATCTCCATGACCCATGAGGTGGCGCCCGGGCTTTTGGGGGTGGCGGACGGGGCTCTGCTGGAGCAGCTGGTGCTGGAGCTGGTGTCCAACGCCGCCAAGACGGGCAGCCCCGTGAAGCTGTCAGTGCAGCCGGGTGCTCAGTCGGTGCGCATCACCGTGTCCGACCAGGGGCCGGGTCTGGATGCCCAGCAGCTTTCCGCCCTGTTCCAGCAGCCGCCTCAGGAGGACGGAGGTTTGGGCGTTGCCCTGGCTCAGCAGATCGCCCAGCTCCACGGCGGTCTGCTCATGGCAGGCAGCAAGCCGGGGCGTGGTGTGAATATGGTGGCGGTGATCCCCCTGCGGGAGGGAATGCCCACTCGCCGTCTGGAAAGTCCGGTGCATGAGTGGGGGGACAACGGACTGGACAGGGTTTTGGTGGGGCTCAGCGATGTGCTGCCCGCCACGTCCTTCTCTCCCGATGAACTGAGATAAAAGAAAGGGTCTGTTGCAAACGTTCCGTTTTGCAACAGACCCTTTTTCATTGGATAAACTTAGTATGCTACGCCCCAGTACACCATATGCTTGGCGGGCTTGCCGCACACGGGGCACACGTCGCCCAGGTGCTCCTGCTCCAGAGGGATGCAGCGGGAGGACACACCGGCCACTTCCTTCATCTTCAGCTCGCATTCCTCGTCGCCGCACCACATGGTCTTGGCAAAGCCGCCCTGGGTGGCCATCTTCTCCTTGACCTCCTCCAGGGTGGAGCAGGGATAGGTGTTCTCGTCCAGGTTGCGCTTGGCACGAGCAAACAGGCTGTTCTGAATCTCCTCCAGCAGCTCTTTTACCGTCTCCTCGATGTTGTCCAGGGAGACAAACACCTTCTCGCCGCTGTCCCGGCGGGCCAACACGCACTGGTTCTTCTCCATGTCCTTGGGGCCCAGCTCCAGGCGCAGGGGCACACCCTTCATCTCGTACTCGGCAAACTTCCAGCCGGGGGACTGCTCGGAGGCGTCCATCTTTACCCGGATGCCGGCGGCCTTCAGGCGGTCAGCCACAGCCTGGTTGGCCTCAATGACACCGTCCTTGTGCTGAGCCACGGGGATGACGATGACCTGGGTGGGGGCGATGCGGGGGGGCAGCACCAGACCGTTGTTGTCGCCGTGGGTCATGATGACGCCGCCGATGAGACGGGTGGACACGCCCCAGGAGGTCTCAAAGGGGGTGTGCAGCTGGTTGTCCTTGCCGGCAAAGCTCACGCCGAAGGCACGGGCGAAGCCGTCGCCGAAGTAGTGGGAGGTGCCGGCCTGGAGGGCCTTCTTGTCGTGCATCATGCACTCCACGGTGTAGGTGGCCTCGGCGCCGGAGAACTTCTCCTTGTCGGTCTTGCGGCCCTTCACCACGGGCATGGCCAGGTAGTTCTCGCAGAAGTCGGCGTAGATGTTGAACATACGCTCGGTCTCTTCAATGGCCTCCTCAGCGGTGGCGTGCATGGTGTGGCCCTCCTGCCACAAAAATTCCCGGTGGCGCAGGAAGGGACGGCTGGTCTTCTCCCAGCGCAGCACGGAGCACCACTGGTTGTACAGCTTGGGCAGATCCCGGTGGGAGTGGATGATGTGGGAGTAGTGCTCACAGAACAGGGTCTCGGAGGTGGGGCGGATGCAGTAGCGCTCCTCCAGCTCCTCGCTGCCGCCGAAGGTGACCCAGGCGCACTCGGGGGCAAAGCCCTCCACGTGATCCTTCTCCTTCTGGAGCAGGGACTCGGGGATGAGCATGGGCAGATATACATTCTCGTGGCCGGTCTCCTTGAACTTCTCATCCAGGATCTTCTGGAAGTTCTCCCAAATGGCGTAGCCATAGGGACGCAGGATGAACATGCCCTTGATGGAAGAATAGTCAATCAGTTCTGCTTTGGTGCACACGTCGGTGAACCACTGGGCAAAGTCGGCCTCCATATCGGTGATCTGGCTGACCTGCTTGGTTTTATCTTGTGCCATAAAACTCTCATTCCTTTTTCAAATTATAAAGGTATCGTAACTATGTATTTTATGGGCAGAAGGTCAAAAAGTCAAGAGCGGAGCACAAAAAGACGGGGCATCCCCTGTGCAGGAGAGGCCCCGTCAGACTGTGGAAAAACGTAAAAGTCATGCAAGAAGTCTTGACCATCTTGCATGGAGAAAAGCCCTCGGCAGAGTTTTCCCGCCCCCAGGCGGGAAAATAAATTGAAAT
>NZ_JACSNZ010000008.1 GCF_016902575.1 Pseudoflavonifractor capillosus
GAAACCCAGGCTTCCGGCAGCCGGGAACGGCTGCAACACTCCCAACTAAGGCCCTGGAGGGGAGACAGCGCACGGCTTGCCTGGCTGTGCGCCTTGCAAGGAGCAACTGCTTTCCTGAATTGGCACCAAACCAGGGCCGACCATAGGCTTGACGCACCACCAAACCCGTACCCCAAGGGGGGTTCTTAGGGGGGAAAGCCCTAAGCGATTCTTTCCCCAATTTCTCATCGGGAGAAATTGGGCCAAGCGGAGCGTGCCTGCCAGTCTGGCGAGGCTGCAGTAGGGCAAAAAGAAAGGGCCTGTTTTGCAACAGACCCTTTCATCAATATTTACCCTTGGGTTATTGGGGAGAACATTACTCCTCGATGGAGATGGACAGGATCTCATCCTCTTCCACCTGCTCAGGAGCGTTGTTCACGTCCTCCTGGGGCTCCTCAGCCTCACGGGCGGCCTCAGCAGCGGCGTTGACCGCATCGAAACGGCTCTCCTCCTGGGGCATCTCGTCCTCGATCTTGTCATACTTGCGGTAGGCAGCCAGACCGGAACCGGCGGGGATGAGCTTACCGATGATGACGTTCTCCTTCAGACCCAGCAGGTGGTCCACCTTACCCTTGATGGCGGCTTCGGTGAGCACCTTGGTGGTCTCCTGGAAGGAGGCGGCGGACAGGAAGGACTCGGTGGCCAGAGAGGCCTTGGTGATACCCAGCAGCAGACGGGTGCAGGTGGGCAGACGCAGCTCCTCGCCGGTCTCCTGCTTCTCGCCAGCGGCAATGCGGGCCTCCACAGCCTTGTAGGCATCCTTGTACTCAATGATGTCCACGGTGGAGCCGGACAACAGGGTGGAATCCCCGGCATCCTCCACACGCACCTTGCGCATCATCTGACGGGCGATGACCTCGATGTGCTTGTCGTTGATGTCCACGCCCTGCTGACGGTAGGGCTTCTGAACTTCCTGGATGAGGTAGTTGTGGACGGCATCCACACCACGCACCCGCAGCACGTCGTGGGGAGACAGAGCGCCGTCGGTGAGCTCCTGGCCCTTGACCACCTTGTCTCCGGCCTTGACCCGGATGCCAGCGCTGTGCGGAATGGCGTAGGTGACCACCTCGCCGTCGTCGGCGGTGATGGTGACGTTGCACAGGGTGGCACGCTTGGCCTCCTCCAGGGTGACGGTGCCGGAGATCTCGGCCAGCTGGGCCATCTTCTTGGGCTTGCGGGCCTCGAACAGCTCCTCAACACGGGGAAGACCCTGGGTGATATCGCCGCCGGCCACGCCGCCGGTGTGGAAGGTACGCATGGTCAGCTGAGTACCAGGCTCGCCGATGGACTGGGCAGCGATGATACCCACGGCCTCGCCCTGACCCACAGGCTCGCCGAAGGCCATGTTCATGCCGTAGCACTTGGCACACACGCCGTTGCGGGCCTCACAGGTGAGCACGGAGCGCACCCGGATGGACACCTTGCGGTCGGGATCGCCCTCGGCCTCAGCCTGCTCACGCAGCTTGGCCTCGATCATGTTGGCCTGGTCGGCGTTGATCATCTCGTGGTGGCTGATGAGCACCTCGCCGGTACGGAAGTCCTTGAAGTCCTCGCACAGGTAGCGGCCACGGAGACGCTCGTGCAGAGGCTCGATGACCTGGCCGTTCTCGCTGATCTCGAAAACAGTGATACCATCGTGGGTACCGCAGTCCTCCTCCCGGATGATGACCTCCTGGGAGACGTCCACCAGACGGCGGGTGAGGTAACCAGAGTCGGCGGTACGCAGAGCGGTATCGGCCATGCCCTTTCGAGCACCTCTGGAGGAGATGAAGTATTCCAACACGGACAGACCTTCACGGAAGTTGGCCTTGATGGGGATCTCGATGGTACGGCCGGAGGTATCGGCCATCAGACCACGCATACCAGCCAGCTGACGAATCTGAGCGGCAGAACCACGGGCGCCGGAGTCGGCCATCATGAAGATGGGGTTGTAGCGGTCCATGCCCTTTTGCAGAGCGTCGGACACGTCGGCAGTGGTCTTCTCCCAGGCGGACACCACCAAGCGGTAGCGCTCCTCGTTGGTGAGGAAGCCTCGCTTGTACTGGTTCTCGATCTTCACAACTTCCTTCTCGGTGTTGGCGATGAGTTCCTTCTTCTGGGGAGGTACGGTCATATCTGCAATGGCCACGGTCAGAGAGCCGCGGGTGGAGAACTTGTAGCCCCGGGCCTTGATGGTGTCCAGCACGGTGGCGGACACGGTGAAGCCATGCTTGGCAATGCACTTGTCCACGATCTTGGCCAGCTGCTTCTTGCCGCAGACGAAGTTGATTTCAGGCTCGAAGGCCTTCTCGGGATCGGTGCGATCCACAAAGCCCAGATCCTGGGGAATGCCCTCGTTGAAGATGAGGCGGCCCACGGTGGTGCGTACCATCTTCTCCTGGGTCACACCGTCAATCTCGGCGGTGCGGCGCACCAGAATGGGCTCGTGGAGGTCCAGCTCGCCCTCGTCGTAGGCCAGCTTGGCATCCTGGTCGCAGCCGAAGGTCTGATAGACCTCACGGGCCTTGCCGTCCACAGCCTCCCCACACAGGGCGGGGGTGGTGCGGTACCAGCGGTTTGCCTCCTCGTCCCGCACCCAAATGCGGTCGTTGATTCCCACCTCGCCCCGCTCCAGAGCGGCAGCGGCGTCGGCGGTGGTGGCGTAGGAGCAGTCGGGATCGTGCTCGGGGTCCTTCTCATAGGTCAGATAGTAGGAGCCCAACACCATGTCCTGGGTGGGCACGGCCACAGCGCCGCCGTCGGAGGGCTTCAACAGGTTGTTGGCAGCCAGCATCAGGATGCGGGCCTCAGCCTGGGCCTCAGCGGACAGGGGCACGTGGATAGCCATCTGGTCGCCGTCGAAGTCGGCGTTAAAGGCGGTACACACCAGGGGGTGGAGCTTCATGGCACGGCCTTCCACCAGCACCGGCTCGAAGGCCTGGATGCCCAGACGGTGGAGGGTAGGAGCACGGTTGAGCATGACAGGGTGCTCCTTGATGACAAACTCCAGGGCGTCCCACACAGCGGGAGAGGCCTTATCCACCATCTTCTTGGCGGACTTGATGTTGTTGGCGTGGCCGTCCTCCACCAGCTTCTTCATCACGAAGGGGCGGAACAGCTCAATGGCCATCTCCTTGGGCACGCCGCACTGATAGATCTTCAGCTCAGGGCCAACCACGATAACGGAACGGCCGGAGTAGTCCACACGCTTACCCAGCAGGTTCTGACGGAAACGGCCCTGCTTACCCTTGAGCAGGTCGGACAGGGACTTCAGAGCCCGGTTGTTGGCGCCGGTGACGGCACGGCCACGGCGGCCGTTGTCGATGAGGGCGTCCACAGCCTCCTGGAGCATACGCTTTTCGTTGCGCACGATGATGTCAGGGGCGTTGAGCTGAATGAGGCGCTTCAAGCGGTTGTTGCGGTTGATGACACGACGGTAGAGGTCGTTGAGGTCGGAGGTGGCAAAGCGGCCGCCGTCCAGCTGCACCATGGGGCGCAGCTCGGGGGGAATGACGGGGAGCACATCAATAATCATCCACTCGGGCTTGTTGCCGGACAGGCGGAAGGCATCCACCACTTCCAGACGCTTGACGATCTTGGCCTTCTTCTGGCCGGTGGCGTCCTTGAGCTGGGCCCGGAGGGTCTCAGACAGCTGCTCCAGATCCAGGTCTTGCAGCAGCTTCTTCACAGCCTCGGCGCCCATGCCGGCCTGGAAGTCGTCCTCGTAGTACTCACGCAGCTTGCGGTACTCGGCGTCGGACAGAATCTGATTCTTGGTCAGATGGGTGTAGTCGGGGCCGGGATCCGTGACGATATAGGAGGCGAAATACAGCACCTTCTCCAGAATACGGGGGCTGATGTCCAACAGCAGACCCATGCGGGAGGGGATGCCCTTAAAGTACCAGATGTGGGACACGGGGGCGGCCAACTCAATGTGGCCCATGCGCTCACGGCGCACCTTGGCCCGGGTGACCTCCACGCCGCAGCGGTCGCACACCTTTCCCTTGAAGCGAATCTTCTTATACTTACCGCAGTGGCACTCCCAGTCCTTGGTTGGGCCAAAGATCCGCTCGCAGAACAGGCCGTCCCGCTCCGGCTTCAGGGTGCGGTAGTTGATGGTCTCAGGCTTCTTGACCTCGCCGTAAGACCACTCCCGGATCTGCTCTGGGGAGGCGATGCCAATGCGGATGGCGTTAAATTCGGCGTAGCTCATTCCTTCATCCTCCCTTTCTTAGTCTTCATCGCCGTAGGAATCATCCTGGTCGGCGGTATCATTCTCGTTGATGGCCACGGACAGATCGTCGTCGTCGCTGGTCTCCTTCATGGTAAAGCCAGCCTGGGCGAAGTCACTCTCGCTGCCGTAATCCTGGTAGCGGTCGTAATCCTCCTTGAAGCGGCCGGGCTGATAGGTGTCCTCATCCTCGTCCTTGAGCTCGATCTGATTGCCGTGCTCGTCCAGCACCTGGATGTCCAGACACAGGGCCTGCAGCTCCTTGACCAGAACCTTGAAGGATTCGGGCACACCGGGCTTGGGCACATTGTAGCCCTTGACGATGGACTCGTAGGTGCGCACACGGCCGGTGACGTCGTCGGACTTGACGGTGAGGATCTCCTGGAGGGTGTAGGCAGCGCCGTAGGCCTCCAGAGCCCAAACTTCCATCTCGCCGAAGCGCTGGCCGCCGAACTGGGCCTTGCCGCCCAAGGGCTGCTGGGTGACCAGAGAGTAGGGGCCGGTGGAACGGGCGTGGATCTTATCATCCACCAGGTGGTGGAGCTTGAGGAAGTACACATAGCCCACGGTGACGGGGTTGTCAAACCGCTCACCGGTGCGGCCGTCGTACAGCCAGCTCTTGCCGTCCCGGCGCAGGCCGGCCAGCTCCAGGGTGTCGGCGATGTCCTTCTCGTCGGCGCCGTTGAAGATGGGGGTGGCCACCTTCCAGCCCAGGGCCTTGGCGGCGTAACCCAAGTGAACCTCCAGCACCTGACCGATGTTCATACGGGAAGGCACGCCCAGGGGGTTGAGCACGATGTCCAGGGGAGTGCCGTCGGGCAGGAAGGGCATATCCTCCTGGGGCAGAATGCGGGAGACAACACCCTTGTTGCCGTGACGGCCGGCCATCTTATCGCCCACGCTGATCTTACGCTTCTGGGCGATGTAGACACGCACCACCTGGTTGACGCCGGGAGCCAGCTCAGCACCCTCCTCACGGGTAAACACCTTCACGTCCACGATGATGCCGCACTCGCCGTGGGGCACCTTCAGGGAGGTGTCACGGGTCTCGTGGGCCTTCTCACCGAAGATGGCCCGGAGCAGACGCTCCTCGGCGGTCATCTCGGTCTCGCCCTTGGGGGTGACCTTACCCACCAGGTAGTCGCCGGCATGAACCTCGGCGCCCACACGGATGATGCCCCGCTCGTCCAGATCCTTCAGAGCGTCCTCACCCACGTTGGTGATGTCACGGGTGATCTCCTCGGGGCCCAGCTTGGTGTCACGGGCCTCGGTCTCATATTCCTCAATGTGGATGGAGGTGAACACGTCCTCCTTCACCATGCGCTCGTTGAGCAGGATAGCGTCCTCGTAGTTGTAACCTTCCCAGGTCATAAAGCCCATGAGGATGTTCTTACCCAGAGCGATCTCGCCGTCGCAGGTGGAGGGGCCGTCGGCCAGGGTGTCCCGGGCCTTCACTCGGTCACCCACGGAGACGATGGGACGCTGGTTGATGCAAGTGCCGTGGTTGGAGCGCAGGAACTTGGTCAGCTGATAGGTCTTTTCCTCGCCGCCGTCGTAGCGCACGGAGACAGCGGTGGCGTCCACACGGGTAACCACGCCGTCGCCCTCGGCCAGCACAACCACCTCGGAGTCCTGGCAGTTCTTGTACTCCTGACCGGTGGCCACGATGGGGGCCTGAGTGGTGAGCAGAGGCACGGCCTGACGCTGCATGTTGGCGCCCATCAGAGCACGGTTTGCGTCGTCGTTTTGCAGGAAGGGGATCATGGCGGTAGCCACAGACACCATCATCTTGGGGGACACGTCCACGTAGTCCACCTGGTTGAAGTCCACCTCAATGATCTCGTTGCGGTGACGGCAGGCCACACGTCGATTGGTGAAGGTGCCGTCCTCGCCCACAGGCTCGGTGGCCTGAGCCACGTTGAACTCGTCCTCCACGTCGGCAGTCATGTATTCCACCTGGTCGGTGACACGGGCAGCCACACACTTGCCGTTCTCGTCGTAAATCTTCTCCACCTTGCGGTAGGGGGCCTCGATGAAGCCGTAGCGGTTGATGCGGGCATAGGAGGCCAGATAGGAGATCAGACCGATGTTGGGACCTTCGGGAGTCTCGATGGGGCACAGACGGCCATAGTGGCTGTAATGTACGTCTCGGACATCGAAGGAGGCACGGTCACGGCTCAGACCGCCGGGGCCCAGAGCGGACAGACGGCGCTTGTGGGTCAGCTCGGCCAGAGGGTTGGTCTGGTCCATGAACTGAGACAGGGGGCTGGAGCCGAAGAACTCCTTGATGGCGGCGGTGACGGGGCGGATGTTAATCAGGGACTGGGGGGTGACGATGTCCAGATCCTGAATGGTCATACGCTCACGGATCACCCGCTCCATACGGGTAAAGCCGATGCGGAACTGGTTTTGCAGCAGCTCGCCCACGCAGCGCAGGCGGCGGTTGCCCAGATGGTCAATGTCGTCGGGGGTGCCCACGCCAAAGGCCAGGCAGTTGAGGTAGTTGATGGAGGCCATCATGTCGTCCACAATGATGTGGTTGGGAATGAGGTCCAGCATGCGCTCACGGATGAGGTCTTCAAACTCCTCCTGACTCAGGCCCTCTTCATCCCGCTTGGCCAGCAGCTCCTTCAAGACCACAAAGCGCACCTTCTCGGAGATGCCCACGGTCTCGGGGTCGAAGTCCACGAAGTCGGCCATGTTGACCATGCCGTTGGAGAACACCTTGACGATGTGGGCGCCGGTGTGCAGGTCTTCCACCTCCACAAAGGCCTCGTTGACGCCCAGGCGGTCCAGCTCCATGGCACGCTCACGGGTGAGCACCTCGCCAGCCTCGGCCACGATCTCACCGGTGGAGGGATCAGCCACAGGGGCAGCCAGCTTCTGACCGGACAGACGGGTCCACATGGTCAGCTTCTTGTTGAACTTGTAGCGGCCCACCGCAGACAGGTCATAGCGGCGGGGATCAAAGAACAGAGCGTTGAGCAGGCTCTCGGCGGAGTCCACCGTGGGGGGCTCGCCGGGACGCATCTTGCGGTAAATTTCCAGCAGGGCCTCTTCGTAGGTCTTGCAGCTGTCCTTCTCCAGAGTGGCCAGGATGCGGGGATCCTCACCGAACATATCCAGGATCTCAGCGTCGGTCTTGGGGCCCACGGCACGAATGAGGCAGGTGATGGGCAGCTTGCGGTTTTTGTCGATGCGCACATAGAACACATCGGACAGGTCGGTCTCATACTCCAGCCAGGCACCACGATAGGGGATGACGGTGGAGGCGTAGGTGATGTTGTCCGCCTTGTCGGCGTTCTTGGCATAGTACACGCCGGGAGAACGGACGATCTGGGAGACGATGACACGCTCAGCGCCGTTGATGACGAAGGTGCCGGCATCGGTCATCAGGGGGAAATCGCCCATGAAGATCTCCTGCTCCTTGATCTCGCCCGTCTCCTTGTTGCGCAGGCGCACCTGCACCTTAATGGGGGCGGCATAGGTGGCGTCCTGGGCTTTGCACTCTTCAATGGTGTACTTGGGGGGGTCGTCCATGGAGAAGCCGATAAAGCTCAGCTCCAGGTTCCCGGCATAGTCGGTGATGGCTTCCACATCGTTGAACACTTCCTGCAGCCCGGTCTCGAAAAACCACTTGTAGGAAGACTTCTGGATCTCCAGCAGGTAGGGCATCTCCAGAATTTCCTCGCTGCGGGCGAAGCTCTTGCGCAAGGTCTTGCCGTAATAGACGTCTTTGACCGCTCTTGCCATTTGCTGATCACGCTCCACTTCGTAAGAATTTTGCAGGTGGGCGCATTGCGCACACCCGGGGTTGTTGTCACATTCGTAAAATTGCCTCTTGCATTTCCTGCCATGGTCTGGTATACTGTGCTTAGCCTGGGGGAGTATCCCCCGGGTTTTTGACCATATGTTAAAAGCAATTTATGATACCATAGCTTTTGTCCCCTGTCAAGACGCTTCTTGATGGCGGGGCTTCTTTTTTTGATTTTTCTCTTCTTCCGCCAAATCTCCAAAATTACGCTACCATTCCACCGAAAAATGTGGTATGATATAGCGCAATATGCCTACCAATCACTGACGTTACCGAAGGAGCTCGATATGATTACTGTTTCCGATCTGTCCCTGAGCTACCAGGGAGCCCCTCTGTTCTCCCATGTGGATCTGCAGTTCACCCGGGGCAACTGCTACGGCATCATCGGCGCCAACGGCGCCGGTAAGTCCACCTTCCTGAAAATTCTCTCCGGTCAGCTGGAGCCCACCAGCGGCTCTGTGTCCATCCTGCCCAAGGTGCGCATGTCCGTTTTGAAGCAGGATCAAAACGCCTACGATGCCTACACGGTGCTGGACACCGTCATCATGGGCAACCAGCACCTGTATGAGATCGGCCGGGAGATGAACGCCCTGTACGAGAAGGAGGACTTCACCGACGAGGACGGCCTGCGGGCGGCTGACCTCCAGGCGGAGTACGCCGAGATGGGCGGCTACGAGGCCGAGTCCGACGCCAGCCGCATTCTCCAGGGCCTGGGTATCGGGGTGGATCTCCACTACAACAACATGGAGACCCTGGACGCCCGTCTGAAGGTGAAGGTGCTGCTGGCCCAGGCCCTGTTCGGCGCCCCCGACATCCTGCTGCTGGACGAGCCCACCAACAACCTGGACATCGCCGCCGTGGAGTGGCTCAATGACTTCCTGCTGGACTACGACGGCACCGTCATCGTGGTCAGCCACGACCGCCACTTCCTCAACACCGTGTGTACCCACATCGTGGACATCGACTACAACCAGATCAAGATGTATGTGGGCAACTATGACTTCTGGTACGAGTCCTCCCAGCTTGTGCAAAACCTCATCAAGCAGCAGAACAAGCGTAACGAGGACAAAATCAAGGAGCTGCAAGAGTTTATCTCCCGGTTCTCTGCCAACAAGTCCAAGTCCAAGCAGGCCACCGCCCGGCGCAAGCTGCTGGACAAGCTCACGGTCCAGGAGCTGCCCGCCTCCTCCCGCCGCTACCCCTGGGTGGGCTTCTCTCCCGACCGGGAAGTGGGCAAGGACATTCTCTTTGTCACCGACGTGTCCAAAACCGTGGACGGGGTGAAGGTACTGGACAAGGTGTCCTTCATCGTGGGCCACGGGGATAAGATTGCCTTTGTGGGTGACAACGAAAATGCCCACACCGCCCTGTTTAAGATCCTCACCGGGGAGTGGGAGCCTGACGAGGGCACCGTGAAGTGGGGCCAGACCGCATCCTTCTCCTACTTCCCCAAGGACAACTCCCCCTTCTTCAACGACTGCGACCTGTCCATTCTGGACTGGATGCGCCAGTTCTCCGAGGATCAGCATGAGAGCTACCTGCGGGGCTTCCTGGGCCGGATGCTCTTCTCTGGCGATGACATCTTCAAGCCCGTGAAGGTGCTCTCCGGTGGTGAGAAGGTGCGTTGTATGCTCTCCCGCATGATGCTCTCCGGGGCCAACGTGCTGCTGCTGGACCAGCCCACCAACCACCTGGATCTGGAGTCCATCGCCGCTTTGAACAACGGCCTGGAGTCGGTGAAGTGCAACGTGCTGGTGTCCTCCCACGACCACCAGCTGGTGCAGACCGTGGCCAACCGTATCTTTGACTTTACCCCCGAGGGCAAGCTCATTGACAAGCGCATGAGCTACGAGGACTACCTGGAGTCCCAGCTGAGCCATGACTGAGCGGCTCTATCTGCTGCTGGTGTGGTTTGGGGTACTCTCCGCCTTTACCCTGCTCCTCTTCGGCTGGGATAAGCTGATGGCCAAGCTGGGCCGACGGCGGATTCCCGAGGCATCCCTGCTCTTTTCCTGCCTGGCAGGCGGGGCCGTGGGCGGCTTTGTGGGAATGCACCTCTTTCACCACAAAATCCGCAAACCCAAGTTTTATGTGACAATTCCCCTGTTGGTTGTCCTGGATGCGGCGATTTTTGTGGCCGTTCTGGTTCGATCTTGACAAAAGACCTTTCTGCCCAAAAAAGTGGCAGAAAGGTCTTTTTCATCAATATCTGCGGTTGACAAGCGGGAAACAAAGAGTTACAATAGTTACAAATTGGTTACAACGACTTTTGCATATTTCTAAGGAGGCTATTATGGCTGACAAGACCAGCACACTGATGTATAAAGGACATCCCCTGCGCCGCAAGGACAATCTGATTTACTACGGGTCCATGGCGGATAAGTATATCATCATGATTCAGGTGATGAGCACCACCAAGTCCGGCGATCTGGAACTGGCTGACAAGGTGCACCTGGAGCTTCAGCTCACTGACCCCGACCTGAAGAGCCGGGATCGTGTGGTAAAGAAGTCCGATCTTCCCGATCTGTTCTCTGCCATTGACATGGGTTCCATCTGGCTGATGCGTGCCCTGTCAGGGAAATAAATAAAGAAAGTAGGAGGCTTGCCCCCATGCACAGAAAGAGAAGACTGGTCAAGGTCGCCGCCATCACCGGCCTTGCACTGGCCATGACCACCGGCATCGCCCTGGCTTCCATTGGCAAGGGCACTGTGACGGCAGACGCCCTGCGCCTGCGCAGCCAGGCCAACACCAACTCCGACATCCTCAACTTGGCTCCCCGCAACAGCGTGGTGACCCTGCTGGAGGAGCTGGATGGCTGGTACAAGGTCTCCTATGGAGATCAGGTGGGCTATATGTCCGCTGACTGGCTGAATGTGAGCCAGTCCGGCAGCGAGGCCGTAGTGGGCCAAGGCACTGTCACCGCCGACGCTTTGAATGTGCGTTCCGGGGCTGGCACCGTGTACAACCGCCTGGGTCTTTTGTATAAGGGCGCCTCTGTGATGATCCTGGAAGACTGCGGCAACGGCTGGTATCAGATCTCCGGCGGTGGTTACACCGGTTATGTGTCCGCCGAATGGATCAAGGTCTCCGGCAGCAGCTCTGGCAGCTCCAACGCCAAGCCCATCGGCACCGGCACTGTCAACACCGCCTGTCTCAACGTCCGCTCCGGGGCCGGCACCGGCCACTCCCGTGTGGGCTATCTGTACAGCGGGAACTCCGTGTCCATTCTCAAGGACTGCGGCAATGGCTGGTATGAGATCTCCTACGGCAATGGCAGCGCTTATGTGTGCGCCCAGTACATCTCCACCGGCAGCAACAGTGGCTCCCACAACAGCGACACCAAAACCTCCGGCATCGTCACCGCCGATGCCTTGAACGTGCGCTCTGGGGCTGGCACCGGCTATTCCCGCCTGGGTCTTCTCTACTCCGGCAACTCAGCGACCATTCTGGGTTCTTCCAACGGCTGGTACAAGATCTCCTATAAAAACGGGGTAGGCTACGTCAGCGCCCAGTATGTCTCCACCTCCAACGGCGGTGGCAGCAACAGCACCGACAACAGTGCCAGCAATTCTTCCAGTTCCGTTGGCGAGAAAGCCGTGGCTCTTGCCAAGCAGCAGCTGGGCAAGCCCTATGTGTACGGCGCCACCGGCCCCAACAGCTTTGACTGTTCCGGCCTGTTCTACTATGTGTTCCGTCAGCTGGGCATCAACATCGACCGGGGCTCTTCCGGCCAGTACTACAACAGCGGCCGCTTCGTCTCGGTGGATGAGATGCAGCCCGGCGATTTGGTGTTCATCTACAATCCCAAGTATGACAGCTCCGGCGGTGCACTGCCCACCACCCATGTGGTGATGTACATAGGCAACAACACCGTCCTCCACGCCTCCACCACCAGCTACACCGTGCGTACCGACACTCTGTTTGGCGGCTACTACGGCGACTATGTGGTGGCAGTCAAGCGTATGGGCTGACGCTTTTCTCACATGCAAGCACCCTCCCGTGGCAATCCGGCAGCTGGGTTGCCACGGGATTTTTCTCCCTCCCTCTTTACAATTCGCCCCATTTGGGGTACAATACTTTCATCCGATGAATCGGACTGATAGATTTTTATCGGGGGTGTACCCAATGAATGATATGGATTATACACGCAAGTTCAGCGTCAACATGAACAAGGATGACGAGATTCGCTCCGTCCTCAGCTCTGTCTATGCCTCCTTGCAGGAGAAGGGCTACAATCCCATCAACCAGCTGGTGGGCTACATTCTCAGCGAAGACCCCACCTACATCACCAACCACAACAATGCCCGGGCCCTCATCCGAAAGCTGGATCGAGATGAGCTGCTCCAGAACATGCTGAAAAATTACCTGGGTATTTAATCTCAATCACACACAAAGCCCCGCAAAAAGTTTCATGCCTTTTTGCGGGGTTTTTCACAATCGCTTTGCCTGGAGGTGTCACCATGAAGTTACTGCCCCATAACCATCAGATGTACATTGAACCATCTGACCCCATTACCACCCCCCGGGAGTTCACCGACGAGCTGGTGAAGCACTTTTCCCAGCAGGGCAAGTCCATCACCGTGCAGGAGGAGAGCATGGAACCGGTGATTGAGGTGGACGGCGTCATCTATGTGTGCAAACTGGGTGAGCCCTATCGGGCGTTTAACCCCCTGAAGGTGCCCATCCGGTCCGGGTCGCTCAGCTATCTGGGCTATCAGTGGATTTACCTGTACCGCTGCGACCCATAATATTCACGCAACAAAGCCGATGTACGACAGATTTAATCTGTTTTTGCATCGGCTTTTTGTTTTTTCGTGGTGTTTGGATTGTCCTTCTCCTCTGCTCTGGTACAGACTTGGCAGCCTGGCCAGGACGCTCCGCTGGGGTGACTTTCTCCACGATGAAAAAGTCACCAAAGAATCGCCTAGGGCTTTCCCCCCTAGGTACCCCCTGAGCATCTTGGCTCAGTGCCGGAGCAGTCCCTACCGACGCTGAGGTATGGGGAATCATCCCTACTCCTTGCGCCGCTGCCGCTGATACTCACGATATAAAAATGCAGTGCTTCTTTAGAAAAACGTCGGTGCACGGCAGAACCCTCCAGTTTCCCTCCCGAAGAGAGCCTTTGCCCTACCCTCCAGTCTGCGCCCCCATTGAAATCCGTGCCGCTTTGGCGGCACACCACCATTCTTCACTCTTCATTCTTCATTTTTCACTTGCACAAAGGCTCCCCTTGCATGGCAAGAGGAGCCTTTGTGCTCATTTCATCAGCAGGTACATAACCGCCTTCTGGGCGTGGAGGCGGTTCTCCGCCTCCTCAAAGATCTCGTCGGCGTGGGCTTCGAACACCTCTGCGGTGATCTCCTCCCCCCGGTGGGCAGGCAGACAGTGCTGCACCATGCACCCGGGCTTGGCCAGAGACAGGAGCTTGTCATCGATGCAGTACCCGGCAAAGGCCTTTGCCCGCTCCGCCTTCTCCTCCTCCTGGCCCATGGAGGCCCACACGTCGGTGATCACCACGTCGGCATCCACCACCGCATCCTCCGGCTTGCGGCACAGCTGGAACTTGGCCCCCTCTACGCTGGCTGCAAACTCCAGCACCTGGGGGTCGGGGTCGTACCCCTCAGGGCAGGCCACGGACACATCCATACCGCACTTGAGGCCACCCACAATGAGGGAGTTTGCCATGTTGTTGCCGTCCCCAATGAATGCCAGCTTCAGACCTTCCAGCCGGGTCATCTTCTCCCGGATGGTCATCAGGTCCGCCAGCACCTGGCAGGGGTGGGCAAAGTCGGTGAGGCCGTTGATGACGGGGATGGAGGCGTATTTCGCCAGAGACTCCACTTCCTCCTGGGAATAGGTTCGAATCATGATACCGTCGCAGTAGCGGGAGAGCACCCGGGCGGTGTCCTCAATGGGCTCGCCCCGGCCAATCTGGCTCTCCTTGCCGGAGAGGAACAGGGCGTGGCCACCCAGCTGGTACATCCCCACCTCAAAGGAGACACGGGTGCGGGTGGAGTTCTTCTCAAAAATCATAGCCAGGGTCTTGCCCCGCAGCGCATCGTGGGGAATGCCGTGCTTCTGGCTGTACTTCATCTGGTCAGCGGTGTCCAGAATCTCCTTGATGTCCTCCCCGCTCAAATCCATCAACTTGAGTAAATCCTTCTTCATCCTTCGAACCTCCCTGGGAAATATTCTTCTTACACCCGGGACAGCACGTCCCGGAACACGCCGAGGCCCTTGTCCATCTCCTCCCGGGTGATGGTCAAGGGGGGCAGGAACCGCAGTCCCGCTCCGGCGGTGAGGGTCAACAGCCCCCCCACATTGAGCTTGGCGCACAGCTCTTTGTTGCTGTACCCTTCTGCCACATCAATGCCAATCATCAGGCCCAGGCCCCGGGTCTTACCCAGGCAGGGCAGGTTCATGTCCTCAATGGACTGGCGGATGTAGGCCCCCTTCTCCTTGGCCTGGGCAATGGTCTCGTCATCCAGCACCTCCAGCACAGCGCAGCCAGCGGCGGCGCTCACAGGGTTTCCGCCAAAGGTGGAGCCGTGGGTGCCGGGACCCAGGATGTTGCGGCACTTTTCCGCCACCAGGAAGCCGCCCATGGGCAGACCTCCGGCAATGCCCTTGGCAAAGGAGCAGGCGTCGGGCTGAATGCCGTACTGCTGGAAGGCAAAGAGGGAGCCGGTGCGGCCAATGCCCGTCTGCACCTCGTCCACCAGCAGCAGCCAGTCCCGCTTTTCACACAGCTGAGCCAGTTCCTTCACAAACTCCTGGTCCATGGGCAGCACGCCGCCCTCGCCCTGCACCAGCTCCAGCAGCACGGCACACACGTCGTGGCCCGCCACCTCCTGGATGGCCTCCATGGTGGGGTCAGCACTGCGGAACCCCTCGGTGAAGGGGAAGAAGTACTGGTGGAACACCTCCTGACCGTTGGCGGCCAGGGTGGTGATGGTGCGGCCGTGGAAGGAGCGGTTCAGGGTGATGACCGTCCCTCTCCCCTTGCCGTACTTGTCAAAGGAATATTTCCGGGCCAGCTTGATGATACCCTCGTTGGCCTCCGCCCCCGAGTTGCCAAAGAAGGCCGCAGACATGCCAGACCGGGTGCACAGCTTCTCAGCCAGCTTGGCGTAGGGCTGGGTGTAGTACAGGTTGGACGCATGACCCAGCTTGGCCGCCTGCATGGTCACCGCCGCCAGCCACTTGGGGTGGGCAGTGCCCAGGGACAAAACGCCAATGCCGGAGGCGAAGTCGATGTACTCCTTCCCCTCCAAATCGTACATGGTGGCTCCCAGGCCGTGATCCAGGGCAATGGGGTTGCGACCATAGGTCTGCACCAGATATTGATGGTCCAAATCCATCAGCTGTTGGGTATTCATAGTGTCCTCCTTTATCGCACCAGCATGGTGCCCGCTCCGTCATCCGAGAGCAATTCAATCAAAATGGAATGGGGAATGCGCCCGTCCAGGATGACGGTGGAGTGCACTCCCGAGCGCACCGCCTCCACAGCGCAGTCGATCTTGGGGATCATGCCGCCGCTGATGATACCGTCCTTGATGAGGCCGGGGATCTCAGACACCTGTACGGAGTGGATGAGGGTGCTCTCATCCTTGGGATCCCGGAGCAGGCCCCGCACGTCGGTGAGCAGCACCAGCTTCTCCGCCCCCAGGGCCACCGCCAGCTTGGCAGCGGCGGTGTCGGCATTGATGTTGTAGGCGGTGTCTCCATCGGTGCCCAGAGCCACGGTGGACACCACAGGGATGTACCCCATAGCCAGGGCATCCTGCACCACTTTGGGGTCCACATGGGTGATCTCCCCCACCAGGCCGTACTTCTCACTGAGCTGTACCGCCTGGAACAGCTCAGCGTCCATACCGCACAGCCCTAAGGCCTGGCCGCCCATACGGTTGAGGGTGGCCACCAGATCCTTATTGACCTTGCCGCACAGCACCTGCTGCACCACGTCCATGGTCTCCTCATCGGTGTAGCGCAGGCCGTCCACAAACTTGCCCTCTTTGCCCAGACGTTTCAGCATCTGGTTGATCTCGGGGCCGCCCCCGTGGACCACCACCACGTGGATGCCCACCAGAGACAGAAGGATGATGTCGGAAATGACGGCGCAGCGCAGCTCCTGGGAGATCATGGCGTTGCCGCCGTATTTCACCACAATGGTCTTGCCGCTGTATTTTTGAATGTAAGGCAGAGCCTCCGCCAGCACTTGGGCCCGGTCTGCCAGTGAATAAGCCATGTTCAGCACCTTCGTTTTCTTAGGAGCGGTAGTCTCCGTTGATTTTTACATACTCATAGGTCAGATCGCAGCCCCAGCAGGTGGCCTGGTCATCCCCCTCGTGGAGGTTCACTGCAATGACCACCTCGTCCTGACTCAAAATCTTCTTGGCCAAGTCCTCGTCAAAGTCCACCCCGGCACCCTTCTGGCACACCAGGATATCCCCCTGGATGGAGGAGAAGGACACGTCCACATACTCGGGACGGAACGGAGCCTTGGAATAGCCCATGGCGCACAGTACCCGGCCCCAGTTGGCATCCGCCCCGAACATGGCGGCCTTCACCAGGGAGGAACCCACCACCGCCTTGGCCAAACGCTCGGCGGTCTCCTCGTTGCGGGCCCCGGTCACCGTGCAGGTGATGAGGCGGCTGGCGCCCTCGCCGTCGGCGGCGATGGAGCGGGCCATGGTCTCACACACCTGGTGCAGGGCCTTGTAAAACACGGTGAAGTCGTCATCCTTCCACTCGATCTGGCTGTTGCCCGCCAGACCGTTGGCCAGCACCACGCACATGTCGTTGGTGGAGGTGTCCCCGTCCACAGTGACCCGGTTGAAGGTGCGGGGCACAATGGCGTGGAGGGCTTCGGTGAGCATCTCAGAGGTGATGGCGCAGTCGGTGGTGATGAAGCACAGCATGGTGCCCATGTTGGGGTGGATCATGCCGGAGCCTTTGGCAATGGCCCCGATGGTCACCGGTTTGCCGCCGATGGTGACGGTGAGGGCGATCTCCTTTTTCACCGTGTCGGTGGTCATGATGGCGTGGGCAGCAGCATCCGAGCCGTCATAGGACAGCTCCCCAGCCACCTGGGGCATCCCCCGCTCAATGGCGGCGATGTTCAAGGTCTGGCCAATGACACCGGTGGAAGCCACGGCAAAGTCCTCCGGCTTCAGGCCCGTGGCGGCGGCAGCCAGCTCACACATCTTCTCGGCGTTCTCGTGGCTCATGGGAGCGCAGGCGTTGGCATTGCCGCTGTTGGCCACAATGCCCCGGCACACCCCGTCCTCCAGGTGGCCCATGGTCACATACAGGGGGGCGGCCTTCACCCGGTTGAGGGTGTAGGTGGCGGCTGCGGTACACTCGCAGTCGGACACGATCATGGCCAGGTCAGGCTTGCCTTTTGTGGCAGGCACCACAGGGGTCACATCCCCGGCGTGGCTGGCCTTGACGCCGCAGTATACCCCTGCGGCACGGAATCCTTTGGGGGCGGTGACGCCGCCGGAAATCGTCTTCATATTCATTCTCCTTTATTTGCTCCGCTGGGCCACGAACTCCTCCATGGCCTGGATCTGCTGGTTCACCGACTCCTCGGAGGGGCCGCCGTACACGGTTCTGCCGTTGACACAGGTCTTCAGCTGCAAAGCCTCGTACACATCCTCGTCAAACAGACCGCAAATGGCCCGGAAGTCCTTCAAGGGCAGGGTGTCCAGGCTCTCCCCGGACTTGATGCAGATGTTCACCAGACGGCCCACGATCATGTACGCCTCCCGGAAGGGCATCCCCTTCTTCACCAGGTAGTCGGCGCAGTCGGTGGCGTTGATGAAGCCGCCGGAGGCCGCTTTGGCCATGTTCTTGGGCCGCACGGTCAGGGTGTCCAGCATGGCGGAAAACACGGGCACACACAGCTCCACCGTGTCGATGGCGTCAAACACCGGCTCCTTGTCCTCCTGCATGTCCTTGTTGTAGGCCAGAGGCAGACCCTTCATGACAGTGAGCAGGGTGATAAGGGAGCCGTACACCCGGCCTGTCTTGCCACGCACCAGCTCGGCCACGTCGGGGTTCTTCTTCTGGGGCATGATGGAGGAGCCGGTGGAGTAGGCATCATCCAAATCCACAAACTTGAACTCCCAGGAGCACCACAGAATGATCTCCTCGGAGAACCGGGACAGGTGCATCATCAAAATGGACAGAGCGGACAGCAGCTCAATGGCGTAGTCCCGGTCGGACACCGCATCCATGGAGTTGTCACTGGGCTTGGCAAAGCCCAGGGCAGCGGCGGTCTGGAACCGATCCACAGGGTAGGTGGAGGTGGCCAGAGCGCCGGCCCCCAAGGGGCACTCATCCATGCGCTCCAGGCAGTCCTCCAGCCGGGTCACATCCCGGCGCAGCATGTTGGCATAGGCCATCATGTAGTGGCCGAAGGTGGTGGGCTGTGCCCGCTGCAAGTGGGTGTAGCCAGGCATCACCGTATGTACATTGGCCTTGGCCTTCTTGATGAGCACCTTCTGCAAGTCCACGATCATGTCGATGATGGTGGGAATCTGCTCCTTGACATAGAGTCTAAAGTCGGTGGCCACCTGGTCGTTGCGGCTGCGCCCGGTGTGCAGACGCTTGCCCGTCTGGCCGATGCGCTGGGTGAGAAGGGCCTCGATGTTCATGTGGATGTCCTCATTGTCCAGGGAGAACTCCACCTTTTCCTCCTCGATGTCGTCTAAAATGGCCTTCAGGCCCTCTACGATCTTCTCCGCCTCATGCTCCTCAATGATGCCTTGGTGCCCCAGCATGGTGGCGTGGGCAATGGAGCCACGGATGTCCTGCTCGTAGAGCCGGGCATCAAAGGTAATGGAGGAATTGAAGTCGTTGACCTGTGTATCCGTTTCCTTTTGGAACCGGCCTGCCCATAATTTCATATGCAATCACTGCCTTTTATAAAAAGATAGTCCAAGCGCAGGGGCGGCCTTTCGCCGCCCCTGCGTCAGAAAAGTTATTTCAACTTGCCCTGCTCCCGCAGTGCCTGCACGGTGTCGGGCAGACCCCACAGGTTGATGAAGCCTGTTGCATCGTCCTGGTTGTAGTCGCTCTCCTCGAAGGTCACCAGATTCTCGGAGTAGAGAGAACAGGGAGAGGTGACGGAGGAAGTGATGATGTTGCCCTTGTACAGCTTCAGCTTCACGGTGCCGGTGACGTACTCCTGGGTCTTCACGGCGAAGGCCTGGAGGGCCTCCCGCAGGGGGGTAAACCACTTGCCGTTGTAGATGAGGTCGGCAAAGTCAATGGACAGCTTCTGCTTCATGTGCTTGGTGTCCTTGTCGATGGTGATCATCTCCAGCACCTCGTGGGCCCGGTAGAGGATGGTGCCGCCGGGGGTCTCGTACACGCCACGGTCCTTCATGCCCACCAGACGGTTCTCCACGATGTCCAGCAGACCGATGCCGTTGGCACCGCCCAGGTCGTTGAGCTTGCGGATGATGTCGCTGGCCTTCATCTTCTCGCCGTCCACCGCCACAGGCCAGCCCTGCTCAAAGTCGATGGTCACATAAGTCGCAGCGTCGGGAGCCATGGCAGGGGACACACCCATCTCCAGGAAGCCGGGCTTGTCGTACTGGGGCTCGTTGGCGGGGTCCTCCAGATCCAGGCCCTCGTGGGACAGGTGCCACAGGTTCTTGTCCTTGGAGTAGTTGGTCTCCCGGCTGATCTTCAAGGGCACGTTGTGGGCCTCGGCGTAGGCAATCTCCTCTTCCCGGCCCTTGATATCCCACTCACGCCAGGGGGCGATGATGGTCATCTCAGGGGCAAAGCGCTTGATGGCCAGCTCAAAACGCACCTGGTCGTTGCCCTTGCCGGTGCAGCCGTGGCAGATGGCGTCGGCGCCCTCGGCCTTGGCGATCTCCACCAGGCGCTTGGCGATGATGGGCCGGGCGAAAGCGGTGCCCAGCAGGTAGTCCTCATACTTGGCCCCCATCATCATGGAGGGGATGATCACATCGTCCACCATCTCGTCGGTGAGGTCCTCCACATACAGCTTGGAGGCGCCGGTTTTGATGGCCTTCTCCTCCAGGCCGTCCAGCTCGGTGCCCTGGCCCACATCCCCGGACACGGCGATAATCTCAGGGTTGCCGTAGTTCTCCTTCAGCCAGGGGATGATGATGGATGTATCCAAGCCGCCGGAATAGGCCAGCACTACTTTTTTCACTTCTGCCATGGTTGCATTCCTCCAATGGTTTTTTCTATCTCAGTGAAGCCAAGTATACCCCTTTTGCTTTCAGAATGCAAGCCCCCATTTTGCATAAGTATTCAGTTGTTTCCCAGATTTTATGGGTAATATTCCACAACACCCCATATTTATTCATGATAGAATGAATATTCATCCATATATACAAAAACTGGGGCCATTCCGCTTCCGGAATGGCCCCAGCTCATTCAGACTTGTTTTTTCTCCCGGTGGAGCACCAACTGCTCCTGCTCCACCCCCAGGCAGAGCACGTCTCCCCGCTCCAGCTTGTTGGACAGGAGCATCTGAGCGGCAGGTTCCTCCACCCTTCGGCGTACCGCACGGCGGATGGGGCGGGCGCCCTGGTCTTGCTCCCGCTGCTCCATGGGGCTGGCCAGCAGGGACACTGCCTGCTCATCTGCCTTGAGTCCCACCCCCAGGGCGGCCAGACGACCCTCCAGGCCGCCCAGCAGCCGCCCGGCAATGCGCTCCATGTGGGACTTGTCCAGGCGATGGAAGAGCACCACCTCATCCAGACGATTGAGAAACTCCGGCGGGAACTGGCGGCGCAGCTCCTCCATCACAGCGTTGGTGCGGTGGGCATCCAGGTCACCCCCGGCAAACCCCATAGGGGGTGTGCGGCTGACCATATGGCGAGCCCCCACATTGGAGGTCATCACCACCACCGTATTGCGAAAATCCGCCTTCCGGCCCAGGCCGTCGGTGAGCACCCCGTCTTCCATCACCTGCAAGAGGATGTTGTGCAGGTCAGAGTGGGCTTTTTCCAGCTCATCAAAGAGCACCACCGACCAGGGACGACGGCGCACCCGCTCGGTGAGCTGTCCCCCTTCCTCGTGACCCACATAGCCAGGAGGGGCACCCACCAGTCGGGAGACCGAGTGCTTTTCCATATATTCCGACATATCAAAGCGGATGATGGCCTCTTCGCTGCCGAACAGGGCAGCAGCCAGGGCCCGGCACAGCTCAGTTTTCCCCACACCGGTGGGGCCTAGGAAGAGAAACACGCCCACGGGGCGGTTGGGCTCTTTCAGTCCCACCCGGCTGCGGCGAATGGCGGAGGCCACCGCCGTCACTGCCTGGTCCTGCCCCACCACCCGGCGTTTCAGCTCATTCTCCAGCTCCAGCAGCCGCTTGGCCTCCCCCTTGGTCACTGTCTCCACCGGGATGCCCGTCCACTGGGATACCACCGAGGCGATATGTTCCCCCTCCAGCTGCTGGTGAAAGGCTATCTGCTTGCGGGACAGCTTTTTCTTCAGCTCACAGCGAAAATCCCACTCCGCATCCCGGAGCATGGCCGCTCGCTCGTAATCCTGCTCCGCTGCCGCTGCCCGACGCTGTTGCGCGGCCTGCTCGATGCGGCCCATCAGTCCACGCAGGGAATGGGGAATTTCACCCTGCATCCGCAGCTTGGCTGCCCCCTCGTCCACCAGATCAATGGCCTTGTCGGGAAGGAATCGGTCAGGCAGGTACCGCCGGGACAGCTCCACCGCCGCCTCCAGCGCCCCGTCGGTAATCACCACCCCGTGGTGTTCCTCATACCGGGGCCGGATCCCCTTGAGGATGTCCAGGGCCTGCTGGGGGGTAGGCTCCCCCACCCGCACGGGCTGGAACCGCCGTTCCAGGGCAGAGTCCTTTTCGATATACTTGCGGTACTCCTCCAAGGTGGTGGCACCTACCACCTGGATCTCTCCCCGGCCCAGGGCGGGCTTGAGGATGTTGGCAGCGTCAATGGCCCCTTCCGCAGAGCCTGCCCCCACAATGTTGTGCAGCTCGTCCAAAAACAAGATGACGTTGCCCACCCGGCGCACCTCCGCCAGGATCTGGTTGACTCGGTCCTCAAACTCCCCCCGGTACTTGGTACCCGCCACCATGGACACCAGATCCAGGGACAAAAGCCGCTTGCCACACAGCACCGGGGGCACCTGCCCCGCAGCCATGCGCACAGCCAGCCCCTCTGCCACGGCGGTCTTTCCCACCCCCGGCTCTCCCACCAGGGCGGGGTTATTTTTGGTGCGCCGGGAGAGGATCTGAACCACCCGGTTTACCTCTTCATCTCGGCCAATGAGGGGGTCCAGCGCACCCATAGCTGCCATGCGGGTGAGGTCTCGGGAATAGCGGTCGGTGAGTTTGGTCTCTCCGCCCTCCCGCACACGGGTGCGCTCGGCCCGGGTGGCCTGGAGCTCCCCGCCCCAGCCCATGGAGTCCCGGGGCTGTCCGCCCTTTTTCCCCACTGGGGGCTGCTGCTTCCATTCCTTGCTGTGTTCCATGGAATCCCTCCTGTCGTCCCTCCAATCATGGGTTGATTTGGCCTGGTTTATACCCCTGCTGCCGGGATTTTTCTCCTCCCCCATTTCCCAAAATTCCTTATTGCTTTTTTCGAGAGATATGCTACAATGAGAATGGTTCTAACTCTAAAGATGGAGGTGTATTTTACATGGCACATGCAATCAACGATACCTGCGTGTCCTGCGGCGCTTGTGAGTCCACCTGCCCCGTGGGCGCTATCTCCATGGGCGACGATCACATGCAGATCGACGCTGGCAGCTGCATCGACTGCGGCTCCTGCGCTGGCGTTTGCCCCGTGGGCGCCATTGCTCCCGCTGACTAATCTAGTCTGCAAAAGAGAAGTCCGCACAGCTTATGCTGTGCGGACTCTTTTTGTCCATGAAACGGCGGCCATCGCTATGCGATGGCCACCATATTTTTTTCCGATTAGAACAGGCCGGAGATGACGCCGTTTTCGTCCACGTCGATCTTCTCGGCAGCAGGCACCTTGGGCAGGCCGGGCATGGTCATGATGTCCCCGGTCTGCACCACCACGAAGCCGGCACCGGCGGACACCTTCACTTTGGACACGGTGATGGTAAAGCCCTCAGGGCGGCCCAGCTGGGTGGCGTCGTCGGAGAGGGAGTACTGGGTCTTAGCCATGCACACAGGCAGCTTGTCAAAGCCCATGGCCTCCAGGCGGGCCAGCTCCTTGGCGGCAGCGGTGGTGTAGTGTACCCCCACGCCTCCATACACCTTTTCCACAATCGCCTGGATTTTATCCTTCAAAGACATCTCCAGGTCGTAGGCATAGCGGAAGTCCTTGTCCTGCTCACACAGGCGCAGCACTTCCTCAGCCATCTCCAGGCCGCCTTCGCCGCCCTTGCCCCACACCTCGGACAGGGCCACGTTCACCCCCAGCTCCTGGCAACGGGTGCGGATGAGGTCCAGCTCCGCCTCGGTATCATTGGCAAAGCGGTTGATGGCCACCACGGCGGGCAGGCCGAACACCTTTGTCACGTTCTCCACGTGCTTGAGCAGGTTGGGCAGACCTCGCTCCAGAGCCTCCAGGTTCTCCGCCCCCAGCTCGGTCTTAGGCACCCCACCGTTGTACTTCAGGGCCTTGACGGTGGCCACGATGACCACGGCGTCGGGCACCAGTCCGGCGGCTCGGCACTTAATGTCCAGGAACTTCTCGGCGCCCAGGTCAGCGCCAAAGCCCGCCTCGGTGACCACATAGTCGGCCAGCTTCAAAGCGGTGTCGGTGGCGGAGACGGAGTTGCAGCCGTGGGCAATGTTGGCAAAGGGGCCGCCATGCACCAGGGCGGGGGTGTGCTCCAGAGTCTGCACCAGGTTGGGCTTGATGGCATCCTTCAAGAGGGCAGCCATGGCGCCCTGGGCCTTCAAATCGGCGGCAGTGACAGGCTTGTCGTCGTAGGTGTAGCCCACGATCATGCGGCCCAGTCGCTCCTTCAGGTCGGCAAGGCCCGTGGCCAGGCACAGCACCGCCATGATCTCACTGGCCACGGTGATGTCGAACCCGTCCTCCCGGGGCACCCCCTGCATCCGGCCACCCAGGCCGTCCACAATGTTGCGCAGCTGGCGGTCGTTCATGTCCACGCAGCGACGCCAGGTGATCTTCTTCACATCAATGCCCAGGGCATTCCCCTGCTGAATATGGTTATCCAGCATAGCGGCCAGCAGGTTGTTGGCTGCCCCAATGGCGTGGAAGTCTCCGGTGAAGTGGAGGTTGATGTCCTCCATGGGCACCACCTGGGCGTATCCGCCGCCGGCGGCGCCCCCCTTCACCCCGAACACCGGGCCCAGAGAGGGCTCACGGAGACAGAGCATGACATTCTTGTCCAGACGGCGCAGGGCATCGGCCAGGCCCACAGAGGTGGTGGTCTTGCCCTCCCCGGCGGGGGTGGGGTTGATGGCGGTGACCAGGATCAGCTTGCCCTTCCGGGGCACCTCCCGCAGGGGGGTGATGTCGATCTTGGCCTTGACCTTGCCGTAATACTCCAGCAAATTCTCGTCGATACCGGCCATAGCCGCCACCTGACCAATGGGAAGCATTGTTGCCTCCTGGGCAATTTGAATGTCTGTTTTCATCTTCCATGCTCCTTCCTGCGCCACAAAAACAAAAAGGGCGCACTGATTCAAAGTGCGCCCAGACGGTCGGCAATACGGCACATCTCGCGCCGGCTGTACTCCATGTGGTCACTCCACTTCCGTCAGTCATACAGCACATCTATCTTACCATGTTCCCACCCGCAGCGTCAAGGGCTTTCCCCTTCTCCCTGTGCACCAGACGCCTTCCCGTATATTACAGAGAGTTATCCACAACTTCCACAAAGTTTTCCACACCCTCTATCCGTTGGTGTGCAAGGGATTCCAGTTATTTTCCAATATTACGCAGTTCTACAAATGGTAGTTTTCCATCACGCTAAAGCAGGTGATTTTTCATGGTTTTGGCCCGCCTCTCCCCTGGCATTGCCCTGAACCCCTTGGGAGGGGCAAGCCCCTCCCCTACCACAGCACCGTAGGCAAATACGGCAAAAAAAGACTGACTTCCCCGGAGGGAAGCCAGTCTTTGAAAGCGAAACTTAGGCCTTCTCAGCCTTGAACTTGGCAATGGCCTCGGTCAGCATGGGGCCGACCTTGAACAGGTCGCCGGTGATGCCGTAGGTAGCCACGTCAAAGATGGGGGCATTCTCGTTCTTGTTCACAGCGATGATGCACTCAGCGTCCTGCATGCCGGACACGTGCTGAATGGCGCCAGAAATGCCCAGAGCCACATAGATCTTGGGGTGAACGGTCTTACCGGTCTGACCAACCTGGTGATCCACGCTGATGTAGCCGTCATCCACCACAGCACGGGAAGCGCCAACCACGCCGCCCAGGACGTTGGCCAGCTCCTCGGCGATCTCCAGACCACGCTTGGGATCGGCGCTGATACCACGACCCACGGCAACCACAACGTCGGCGCCGATGAGGTCCACAGCCTTCTTGGCGGACTTGACGATCTCCACCAGATCCACGTGGATGTCAGCCTCGGTCAGCTGCACGTCCACCTTCTCCAGGACGGTCTTAGCAGCGGTCTCCTCGTTGAAGGCCTGGGTCTGCATCACGCCGGGACGCACGGTGGACATCTGAGGACGATAGTCGGGGCACACGATGGTGGCCATCAGGTGGCCGCCAAAGGCGGGACGGGTCATCTTCAGGTTGGTGTTCTCCTCGAACTTGGTGTTGTCCACGTCGATGGTGGAAGTGGTCTTCAGGAAGGCCTTGTACTTCTCCACATCCACGTCCAGGTGGGTGCAGTCAGCGGTCAGACCGGTCTTCAGACGGGCAGCCACACGGGGGCCCAGGTCACGGCCGATGTTGGTAGCGCCGATGAGGAAGATCTCGGGCTTCTTGTCCTCCACCAGGTCGCAGATGACCTTGGTGTAAGCATCGGTGGTGTAGTCCTTCAGCAGGGGGTGATCGCAGATGTACACACGGTCGGCACCGTAGCCGCCCAGAGCCTTGGCGTAGGTCTCATTGACCTCGTGGCCCAGCAGCACGCCGCACAGCTCCACGCCCAGATCGTTGGCCAGCTTGCGGCCCTCGCTGAGCAGCTGGTAGCCAGTGCTGAGGATCACGCCGTCGCGCTGCTCGCAGAATACCCACACGCCCTTGAAGGCGGCAGTGTCTTTACTATTGAAAGCCATAATTCAGTGCTCCTTCCCTTAAATGATGTGCTTCTCGCCCAGAATGGACACCAGCTGCTCGCAGGTAGCCTTGTCGGCGCCCTCCAGCATGGTGCCAGCGCCCTTGACGGGGGGAGAGAAGGACTTGTACACCTGAGTGGGAGAGCCCTTCAGGCCGACAGTCTCCAGCTCCACCATGGGATCGTCCACCAGAGCGTTGAAGTCCAGCACGGTGTAGGGCTTGGAGTAGCACTCCATGATGCCAGACACGCGCATATAACGGGGGGTGTTCAGCTCCTTGATGCAGGTCAGCAGGCAGGGAGTCTGCACCTTGATGGTCATGTAGCCGTCCTCCAGCTCACGACGCACGGTGAGCTGGCCGTCGGTGTAGTCGATGCCGGTGACATAGGTGACCTGGGGCAGGCCCAGCTTCTCAGCGATCTGGGGACCCACCTGGGCGGTGTCACCGTCGATGGCCTGACGGCCGCAGAACACGATGTCGTCCTTCTCCACGCCGATCTTGCGGATGGCAGCGGTCAGAGTGGTGGAGGTGGCGAAGGTATCAGCGCCGCCGAACTCACGGGCGGACACCAGCACAGCCTCGTCAGCGCCCATGGCCAGGCACTCACGCAGCATGGACTCCGTGGGAGGGGGACCCATGGAGATGACAACCACCTTGGTGTCGGGGTTCTTATCCTTGATCTGGAGGGCGGCCTCCAGAGCGTTCATATCGTCGGGGTTGGAGATGGTGGCCATAGCGGCACGGTCCATGGTGCCGTCAGCCTTCACAGCAACCTTGCCGGAGGTGTCGGGCACCTGCTTGACACAGACAATGATTTTCATAATGCGCTCTTCCTCCTCAATTACTTAATGCCCAGGTTGGCAGCGATGACCATACGCTGAACCTCAGATGTACCCTCGTAGATCTCAGTGATCTTGGCGTCACGCATCATGCGCTCCACGGGGTAATCACGGGTGTAGCCGTAGCCACCGAACAGCTGCACGGCACGACGGGTCACGTCGCTGGCGGCCTCAGCGGCAAACAGCTTGGCCATGGCAGCGTCCATGGTGTACTTCTCGCCAGCCTGCTTCTTGGCAGCAGCGGAGTAGACCAGGAACTGAGCAGCCTGCATCTTGGTGTGCATCTCAGCCAGCTGGAACTGGGTGTTCTGGAACTGGGAGATGCGGCGGCCAAACTGCACACGCTCCTTGGTGTAGTTGATGGCCTCTTCCACAGCGCCCTCGCCCAGACCCAGAGCCTGAGCAGCGATGCCGATACGGCCGCCGTCCAGGGTCTTCATGGCGATGGCGAAGCCCTTGCCCTGCTTGCCCAGCAGACGGTCCTTGGGAATGACGCAATCCTCGAAAATCAGCTCGCAGGTGGAGGAGCCGCGGATACCCATCTTCTTCTCGTGCTTGCCCACCTTGAAGCCGGGGTCGGTGCGCTCCACGATGAAGGCGGAGATCTCCTTGCTCTTGCGGCCGCGCTTGTCCAGCACAGTGCCGGTGACAGCGAAGATGACGAACACGTTGGCATAGCCAGCGTTGGTGATGAAGATCTTGGAGCCGTTGATGATCCAGTTCCCACCGGACTCATCCAGCACGGCGGTGGTCTGCTGACCCTGAGCGTCGGTACCAGCGCCGGGCTCGGTCAGGCCGAAGGCACCCAGCCACTCGCCGGAGCACAGCTTGGGCAGATACTTCATCTTCTGCTCCTCGGTGCCGTTCTCATAGATGGGGGCGCAGCACAGGCTGGTGTGAGCGGAGACGATAACACCGGTGGTGCCGCAGACCTTGGACAGCTCCTCCACAGCCATGGCGTAGCTCACCACGTCAGCACCGGCGCCGCCGTACTTCTTGGGGAAGTAGATGCCCATCATGCCCAACTCAGCCATCTTCTTGACGGTGTTCTCGGGGAACATCTCCTCCTCGTCCACCATGGCAGCCAGAGGCTTGACCTCGTTCTCGGCAAACTCACGGAACAGCTTGCGCATCATTTCTTGTTCTTTGGACAGTTTGAAATCCATGGAATGTTTCCTCCTTATCAGTATGAGACCGGGGGGTGGCATTGCCGCCCCCCGGATGGGAGCAAATTATTTCTTGGTGTAGTCAAAGAAGCCCTTGCCGGTCTTGCGGCCCAGGTTGCCGGCACGCACCATCTTGCGCAGCAGCAGAGAGGCACGGTACTTGGGATCGTGGGTCTCGTTGTACAGAGTGTCCATGATGGCCAGGCACACGTCCAGACCCACCAGGTCGCCCAGAGCCAGGGGGCCCATGGGGTGGTTGGCGCCCAGCTTCATGGCGGTGTCGATGCCCTCAGCAGTGGCAACGCCGGTGTACAGCAGGTCGCAGGCCTCGTTGATCATGGGGATCAGGATCTTGTTGACCACGAAACCGGGGGCCTCGTTGACCTCCACGGGCTCCTTGCCGATCTCCACGGACAGGTCGTAGATGGCCTTGTAGGTCTCGTCGGAGGTGTTGGCGCCACGGATGACCTCCACCAGCTTCATGACGGTGGCGGGGTTGAAGAAGTGCATACCGATGAAGCGGTCGGGGCGCTTGGTAGCGGCAGCAATGGCGGTGATGGAGATGGAAGAGGTGTTGGAGGCCAGGATGGTCTCGGGCTTGCAGATGGCGTCCAGCTCAGCGAAGATGGACTTCTTGATCTCAAGGTTCTCGATGGCGGCCTCAACCACCAGGTCGGCGTCAGCAGCCACGTTCAGGTCGGTGGTGAAGGACATCTTGTCCAGGATGGCCTGCTTGCCAGCCTCGTCCATCTTGCCCTTGGCAACCAGCTTGTCCAGGCCCTTGTTCAGACGGGCCTCGGAAGCCTGAATGATCTCGTCCTTGATGTCACGGACCACCACGTCAAAACCCTTGCGAGCAAAGACCTGAGCGATGTCCAGGCCCATGGTGCCGCCGCCGATGACTACAACTTTCTTCATGTTAAGTTCCTCCTCACTGGAATGACCAGTTTTAATATATGATAAGGGAAATTACTTACTTGTTCTGGAAGTGCTTCTCAGCTATGTCTCGAAAACGCAAGCGTTTTCTCGAGGAGATTGCAGCCCGCTGCATCGCACTCGCCTTGCTCGCACGTTTGCGGGCTGAGAAGTGTATTTTCTGATGCACATGTCCTCAGAAAATACGGATTTCATTTTCTTTCGCCGTCTGCGGACGGCGAAACTCTGCCGAGGGCTTACCTTCCAAGAGGTGCTTACTTGTTCTGGAAGTGCTTCTCAGCGCGCTTGGCCAGGAACGCGCCCATGCCCTCGTTCTTGTCCTGGGTGCCGCAGGTGACACCGAAGGCCTCGGCCTCGAAGGCGGAACCGGTGGCGATGTCGGTCTGCATGCCCATACGGATGCAGCGCTTGGACTCGGCCACAGCAATGGGGGCGTTGGCGCAGATGGCGTTGGCCAGCTCCATGGCCTTGTCCATCAGCTCGTCGGGAGCGTACACCTGGGACACCAGGCCGATCTCCTTGGCCTCGGCAGCGCCGATGACCTTGGCGGTGAGGATCAGCTCCATGGCCTTGGAAATGCCCACGATGCGGGGCAGACGCTGGGTGCCGCCGAAGCCGGGGGTGATGCCCAGGCCCACCTCGGGCTGGCCGAACTTGGCCTTCTCAGAGGCAATACGGATGTCACAGGCCATAGCCAGCTCGCAGCCGCCGCCCAGAGCAAAGCCGTTGATGGCAGCGATGACGGGCTTGGACAGGTTCTCCAGACGCAGGAAGATGGAGCCGCCGTGGACACCGAACTTCTTGCCGTCGATGGCGGAGAAATTCACCATCTCGCCGATATCAGCGCCAGCCACAAAAGAACGACCGGCACCGGTGAGCACCACAACACGAACCTCGTCGTCAGCCTCCACCTGGGAGATGGCGGCATCCAGGTCACACAGAACCTGAGAGTTCAGCGCATTGAGGGCCTCGGGACGGTCAATGGTAAGTACGGCCACGCTTCCCTGCTTTTCAAACTTCACAAATGACATAGGGATTGCCTCCTTGCAATCAAATTTTACATCCAGTTGACCTTTTTATCACCGAATATACTTCAAAGTGTGATATCACGTTATTTTTTTGACGTGTCTTTACAAAAGGTCAGCGGCTTTTTGTCGTTATTTTTTTAACAAATAAGCCGCAAAAAAATCCGGAATGTCCCTTCCTTGCATTCAAGTATACTGCTTTCCTCGTCTATTTGCAAGGAATTTCATACGATATAATTATACATTCCCGCCGGGAAATTTCAACCCCTTTTTGTCTATTTCGTCCATGTAGGCACAAAAAAGATTGACAGCCCATCACCATGGTCTGCCAATCCGGTCCGTGGAAATTCATTTTTTGACAAAATAGGCCCGGGTCTGGTGAGCGTTGCGGAGGATTTCGTCCCGCAGGGCATCCAGGGATTCAAACTTCCGCTCGCCCCGCAGCCGAGTGTAAAACTCCACCTCCATGCGCTGGCCGTACACATCCCCGTCAAAGTCCAGAATCCACGGCTCCACCGTCACCTGGTGGGTATCCTCCACCGTGGGGCGCACCCCCACGTTGGTCACCGCCTGGTAGGTCTGCCCTGCCAGGTGCACCCGGGTGGCGTACACGCCAAAGGCGGGCACCAGAATGTTGGAGGGCAGCAGCAGATTGGCGGTGGGGGTGCCCAGGGTGCGGCCCAGCTGCTTGCCATGCACCACCGTGCCGGTGATGAGGTGGGGATGGCCCAGATAGCGGCAGGCCCGCTCCATATCGCCCTGGGTGATGAGGCCCCGGATGTAGGTGGAGGAGACGGTGATGCCGTCTATCTGCACCGGAGGGATGATGGTGCAGCCAATGCCCATCTCCTGGCAGATCTCCCCCAGGCGATCCACGTTGCCCTCCCCCTTGTAACCGAAGTGGTAGTCATGGCCCGCCACCACGTGGATGGCTCCCATCTGCTCAGACAGGATGTGGGTGGCAAATTCCCGCCAGGGCATTTCCATCATGGCCCGGTCAAAGGGAAGCACCAGCACCTCATCCATGCCGTAATACCGCTCCATGAGGGTGGTGCGCTCCTGATGGGTGTTGATGAGGGGGGTGGGCTCACCCCGGGTCAGGTCCCGGGGGTGGTGGTCAAAGGTGACGGCGCAGGCCAAAGCCCCCGTCTCGTCCGCCACTTCCCGAGCCCTGCGCAACAGTGCCCCGTGGCCCCGGTGTACCCCGTCAAAAAAGCCCAGGGCAATGACTCGTTGTTTCTCTGCCATGATGGTTCTCTCTCCGTTCAAGTGGGATCAAAAAAGCTCTTGATGATGTGGAGTTTGCCCTGCTCCACCCGGCCCAGGGCCAGAAATTCCTCCTCGGGGCCGTAGATGCGGTAGGTACCGTCCTCCGCCTCCGGCTGGTGCACCTGGGCCCCGTGGCGCACCCGTTCCGCCCCCCGCTTTCCCAGGGTGAGGGCGGGGTGGGCTTCAAACAGGGTGTCCGTAGACAGCAGCAGTCCGGCTGGGTTCTCAGTCTCCAGCACCTCTTGCAGGGGATGGGCCTGGGTCAGCTCATAGCCGCAGGCCATGGTACGCCGCAGAGAGCTCATACACCCGCCGCAGCCCAGCGCCGCTCCAATATCGTGGCACAGGGTGCGCACATAGGTACCCTTGGAGCATTTGACCCGGATGGTGAACTCGTCCGGGGCGGTCTGTCCCTCCAGGGTGAGGGCGTGGATGGTCACAGGCCGGGCGGGCCGCTCCACCTCTTTGCCCTTGCGGGCCAGTTCGTAGAGTTTTTTGCCATTGATTTTTATGGCGGAGTACATGGGAGGCACCTGGAGAATATCCCCGGTGAACTGGGGCAGTACCCCTCTCACCTGCTCCGCTGTTACCTCCACCAGGTGTTCTTCCAGGGTGTTTCCGCTGGTGTCCTGGGTATCGGTGACCCGGCCCAGCTTCAGCCCTGCCACATACTCCTTATCCCCCCGCTCGGCAAACTCCACCCCCCGGGTGGCCCGGCCCACAAACACCGGGAGCACCCCGGTGGCCATGGGGTCCAGGGTTCCGGCGTGTCCGATCCGCCGCTCCCCCAGCACACCCCGCAGCTTGGCACACACGTCCATGGATGTCCAGTCCTGGGGTTTGTCGATGATGATGATTCCGTTGGGCATCCTTGTCTCCTCCCGGTTAGTTGCGGTTTAATTCCTGGTCGATGGCCTTCAAAATAGCCTCTCTGGCCTGCTCCACGCTGCCCATGACGGTGCAGCCCGCAGCGGCCTTGTGTCCGCCCCCACCCAGGTGGGCGCACACGGCACAGGCATCCAGGTAGTCGGCATTGGTGCGCATGGAGATCTTGCACTCCCCGGGTTTCAGCTCCCGGATGGTGGCGGAGTGGCGCAGACCCTCCAGCTGACCCACAAAGGCGGCGATGTCCTCGGTGTCATCGTTGGTGGCCCCCGCCTGTTCCATCACGTCCAGGGACAGGGTGGCCACCGCCACGGTGTTCTCGTGGCACAGATACAGACCCTGGAGCAGCAGGCTCTCCAGGCGCATCCGGGCCACGGACTTGGTGCGGAAGTGCTTTTTGTTCAAGCGCTTGAAGTCAATGCCCTGTTCCATCAGCCCCGCCGCCACCCGGTGGGTGTGGGGGGTGGTGTTGGCATAGACAAAGCAGCCGGTGTCGGTGGACACCGCCACATAGAGGGGGGTGGCGATGGCCTCATTCATCACACCCAGATCCTGGGCAATCTCCCACAGGATCTCTCCACAGGCGGCCTTGTCCGCCTCCAGGCAGGTATTCTTTGCAAAGAACTCCTGGGAGGGGTGGTGGTCGATGGCCAGGTCAATGCGCTCCACATACTCCTGGGCATTGGGGGGCAGCAGTCCCAGGGTGGCCACGTCCACGCTCACCACCGTATCGGGGGTGTACTCTTCCGGAGCCTCCATCCCCTCCAGGTACTCCCGGAACATGGCGGTGGCATCCAGGCTGGGCAGCAGCCAGGCAGTCTTGCCCATGGTGCGCAGCAGGTTGCACAGGCCCACACCGCAGCCAATGGTGTCCCCATCCGGACGCTTGTGGGTGAGGATGAGATAGTTGTCGTGCTCACTGAGAAAACGAGCCGCTTCCTGGTGGGTCATGCTCAGTCCTCCTCGTCCAGCACGATGTGGGCATTGGCGGGGTTGGCAGGCTTGACCACGTTGGGATCCCGCAGCAGCTCCAGAATGTGGGCGCCGTGGTCGATGGAGTCGTCCCGCTCGAAGATCAGCTCCGGGGTGTGGCGCAGGTTCAAAGCCCGGCTCAGCTCCCGACGGAGGTAGCCCCCGGCGGACTTCAGACCCTTGACCACGTTGTTGGCGTCGCTCTTGTCCAGCATGGACACATAGATCTTGGCAAAGTGGAGGTCAGGGGTGGTCTCCACCCGGGTGATGGAAATCAGCCCCGTCACACGGGGGTCTTTCACCGTGGGGATGAGGGCGGCCAGTTCCCGCTGAATCTCCTCGTTGATACGGCCCAGGCGATTGCTTGGCATAGTGTTTTCCTCCTTTTGTTACAGGCTCAGGCCTCGTGTCTCGTCAAAGCCCAGCATCAGGTTCATGTTTTGTACCGCAGCCCCCGAGGCACCCTTGCCCAGGTTGTCAAAGACGGCGGTGACAGCGGTCTGCCCTTCCCGGCCATACACCACCAATTTCATGGTGTCCCGGCCAGAGAGGGCATTGGAATAGATCATGGGTTCCTCCCCACCCAGAGGGGCCACGCTCACCAGGGCCTGTCCGGCGTAGTGCTCACTGAGGGCCTCGTGGGCCAGCTTGGCATCCACCCAGGGCAGCAGTACGGTGGTGGCCATGCCCTGGGGGTAGTCTCCCACCACGGGGGCGAAGACGGGGGCACGATCCAGACCACATATCTTCTGCATTTCGGGCAGGTGTTTATGCTGCAAAGTCAGGCCGTAAATCCGGCAGCTGTCATGGCAGGAATCCCGCCCCTCATCCTCATACTCGGCGATCATGCTCTTGCCGCCTCCGGTGTATCCGGTGAGGGAGTAGCAGGTCAGGGGGAAGTGGGCGGGGATGACCCCCCGCTGCACCAAGGGGTACACCGAGGCGATGAAGCCGCTGGCGTGACAGCCAGGGTTTGCCACCCGCTGGGAAATGACAATGTTATTTCTATGGTTCTCCGACAGCTCGGCAAAGCCATAGTCCCAGTCGGGGTTGGTGCGGTGGGCGGTGGAGGCATCAATGATGCGGGTGTTGGGGTTTTCCACCATCTGTACGGCTTCCTTGGCCGCCTGGTCGGGCAGGCACAAAAACACCAGGTCGGCGGCGTTTAGGAGCTTTTTCCGCTCCTCCACATTCTTGCGCTTGTCCTCGTCAATGAGCAGCAGCTCAATGTCATTTCTCTGGGCCAGTCGGTCGTAAATTTGCAGGCCGGTGGTGCCCTGTTTGCCGTCAATGTATACTTTGGGCTTCATATTACCACTTCCAGTTGTCTGATATAGAAGGTGGGGACAGGCGAGTTGCCGCCCGCCCCCACACAAAATAGAGCGAAATTACTGCTGCACCTGCTCCATCTGGAAGGCCTCGATGATGTCGCCTTCCTTGATGTCGCTGTACTTTTCAATGCCGATGCCGCACTCGTAGCCACGGGCCACTTCCTTCACAGAGTCCTTGAACCGCTGCAAGGAGTTCATGACGCCCTCGTGGATGACGATGCCGTCACGCACCAGACGGATCTGGGCATTGCGGGCCACCTTGCCCTCGGTGACGTAGCAGCCGGCCACGATGCCCACGCCGGTGATCTTGTACACCTGGCGCACCTCGGCCTCGCCCAGGGCCACTTCCTTGAACTTGGGAGCCAGCATACCCTTCATGGCAGCCTCGATCTCCTCAATGGCCTGGTAAATGACCCGGTACATCCGCATATCCACGTTGTTGCGGTGGGCGGAGTCGGCGGCGTTCTTGTCAGGCCGCACGTTGAAGCCCACGATGATGGCGTTGGAGGTGGCGGCCAGCATCACGTCGGACTCGTTGATGGCACCCACAGCGCAGTGGATGACCCGCACCCGCACCTCTGCGTTGGAGATTTTCTCCAGGCTGGCCTTCACCGCCTCGGCAGAGCCCTGCACGTCGGCCTTGACGATGATGTTCAGGTCCTTCATCTCGCCGGCCTGGATCTGGCTGAACAGCTCCTCCAGAGACACCTTCTGCTTGGCGTGTCCGGTGGTGGCGTTCTTCATCTCTTCCTTGCGCTGGGCCACCAGCTCCCGGGCCATGCGCTCATCGGCCACGGCGTGGAAGTCGTCACCGGCGCCGGGCACCTCGCCCATACCGATGATCTCCACGGGGACAGAGGGGCCGGCCTGGGTGACCTTGTTGCCCTTGTAGTCGGTCATGGCCCGGACACGGCCCACAGCCATGCCGGCGATGATGACGTCGCCCTGCTTCAAGGTGCCGTTTTGCACCAGCAGCGTGGCCACGGGGCCACGGCCCTTGTCCAGACGGGCCTCGATGACGGTACCGTGGGCGGTACGGTTGGGGTTGGCCTTCAGCTCCCGCATCTCGGCGGTGAGGGTGACCATCTCCAGCAGGTTGTCAATGCCCATGCCGGTCTTGGCGGAGATGGGGCAGATAATGGTATCGCCGCCCCAGTCCTCAGCCACCAGGCCGTACTCGGTGAGCTGCTGCTTGATGCGCTCGGGGTTGGCGGTGGGCTTATCCATCTTGTTGATGGCCACGATGATGGGGATCTCAGCGGCCTTGGCGTGGTTGATGGACTCCACGGTCTGGGGCATGATGCCGTCGTCGGCAGCCACCACCAGGATGGCCACGTCGGTGACCATGGCGCCACGGGCACGCATGGCGGTGAACGCCTCGTGGCCGGGGGTGTCCAGGAAGGTGATGGGCTTGCCGTTTACCTCCACCTGGTAGGCGCCAATGTGCTGGGTGATGCCGCCGGCCTCGCCGGAGACCACGTTGGCGTGGCGGATATAGTCCAGCAGAGAGGTCTTGCCGTGGTCAACGTGGCCCATGACCACCACCACGGGAGCCCGGGGCTCCAGATCCTCTTCCTTGTCCTCGGAGACGTCAATGAGCTTCTCCTCGATGGTGACGATGACTTCCTTTTCCACCTTGCAGCCCAGCTCCATGGCGATGAGGGCGGCGGTGTCATAGTCAATGATCTCGGACAGAGAGGCCATGATCCCGTTTTTCATCAGGCACTTGACCACCTCGGCGCCGGTCTTCTTCATGCGGCTGGCCAGCTCGCCCACACCGATCTCGTCGGGGATCTTCACGGTGAGGGGGGTCTTCTTGGCAATCTCCAGCTGCAGGCGGCGCATCTTCTCCGCCTCTTCCTGCTTGCGCTTGTTGCCGAAGTTCTGGTTGCGGTTCTTGCCGCCCCGGTTCTGGAACTTCTGCTTGCCAGTCTGCATCCGGTTGGCCTTATCGGGAGCCAGATCCTCCAGGCGCTGGTCGTACTTCTCCAGGTTCACCCCACCGCCCTTGCGGGTGTCCACGATCTTCTTCTCGGGGGTGCGGCTGGGCTTGTGCTCAGCCTTGGCAGGCTCCTTCTCAGCCTGCTTGGCAGGAGCAGCCTGGTTGGGCTGGCTGGCCTGGGGCTTGTGCTCGGCTTTGGCAGGCTCCTTCTTCTCATGGTAGACGTCAGCATAGATGCTCTCAATGGACGCCACCTGGTTGTGCTGGGTCAGATGTTCAAAAATCACCGTCAACTCCCGATCGGTGAGGATCTTGGTGGGGGACACGTTGTCCACCCCATGCTGGGACAGAATCCCCTGGATCTCCTTGGGCTGTACCCCAAAATCCTTGGCCACATCACGGGCACTATATTTCGCAAGGCTCAAATCGGCCACCTCCTAAGTTACACATTGCGTGGGGTGCGGCGCCGCCCCACATTCTTGGTTGCTTTCCCGCCCTTGGCTGCCCCCTGGGCCAGGGTCTGGGCCAAAGGCTCCAGCTCCGGCCGGGCCTGGGCCAGGCGGGATACCACCGCAGCGGCAAGGCCTCCATCGGTGAGGGCCAACACCGCACAGCTATTGCGTCCCAGGGCGTACCCCAGCTCCTGCTTGGTACAGGGCAGGCTCACCAGCTCCACCCCGGAGCGCTGGGCCAGACGGCCAGCCCGGGAAACGGAGTTTTCCGCAGCGTCGGCGGCGTGGAGCACCACTCTGGCTCGGTGGGTGGCACAGGCCTCCTCCACCGGGGCCTCGCCCACAGCCAGGTTGCCCCCCCGCAGGGCCAGACCCAACAGGCCTAACACCTTTTCGCTCACTGGTGCTCACCCGCCTTCATCTGCGCCTCCAGGGCCTCATAGACCTGGGCGTCAATGGGGGCGGAAAAGGCCCGCTCCAGGCTCTTGGCCTTTCTGGCCTTGGCCAGGCACCCCTCATTGGGACACACATAGGCTCCACGCCCCGGCTTCTTCCCCTTAAAATCCAGGGAAATCTCCCCCTCCGGGGAGCGCACCACCCGGATCAGTTCCCCCTTGGGCTTCATCTCCCGGCAGCCCAGGCACTGACGCATGGGTATTTTTTTCGGCATTCTCCTTCACCCCCAATGATTGGTTTCCTATATGGTGGGAGGGATTACTCCTCCTCGCCCACCACCTGCTCCTGGGCCTGAGCCTCGTCGGGCTCCAACACAGCAGTCTCTTCCTCCACCAGCTCCTCGGCGGGCTCGGGGTCGCTGGCGGGACGGATGTCGATCTTCAGACCGGTCAAACGGGCGGCCAGACGGGCGTTCTGGCCCTCCTTGCCGATGGCCAGGGACAGCTGGTCGTCGGGCACCACCACACGGCAGCGCTTGCCAGGTTCCAGCTCCACCACGCTGAGCACCTCAGCGGGGGCCAGAGCAGCGGCCACATACTCGGCGGGGTCCTCGGAGTACTTGATGATGTCCACCTTCTCGCCCCGCAGCTCTTCCACCACGGCGTTGACACGCTGGCCCTTGGGGCCCACACAGGCGCCGATGGCATCCACATTCTCGTCCTCGCTCCACACGGCCAGCTTGGTGCGGCTGCCCGCCTCACGGGAGATGGACATGACCTGCACGGTGCCGTCGTAGATTTCCGGCACTTCCAGCTCGAACAGGCGCTTGACCAGACCGGGGTGGGTGCGGGAGATGAGCACCTGGGGCCCACGGTTGGCCTGGCGCACTTCCACCACATACACACGGATGCGGTCGCCCTCCTTCACCACCTCGCCGGGCACCTGCTCCTCAGCGGAGAGGAAGGAGTCGGTGAACTCAGACCCGGAGGTCAGGCGCACGGACACAGAGCCGTTGCGGGCATCCACACGGGTGACCACGCCGGAGATAATCTCGTGGGCCTTGGCGGAGAAGGCGTCAAAGATCATGCCCCGCTCTGCCTCACGCATGCCCTGCACAATGACCTGACGGGCGGTCTGGGCGGCAATGCGGCCGAAGTTTTTGGGCTTGATCTCAATGCGCAGCACATCGCCCAGCTGTACCCGGGGCAGAGCCCGGCGGGCATCCTCCAACGCCACCTCGGTGTTGGGGTTGGTCACATCCTCCACCACTTCTTTTTTCACAAACATGCGCACCTGGCACTTTTCCTCGTCGGCATCCACCACCACGTTGTCGGTGATGCCGGCGTGGTCCCGCTTGTAAGCGGCCACCAGAGCCTGGGTGATCTTCTCGATCATGTAGCTTTTGGGGATTCCCTTTTCCTTCTCAATGTCGGAGATGGCGGCAAAGAATTCCTTGGCGTCCAGCTCCATGCTCTTTGCGGCAGTCTTTTTCTTGGCCATATCAATTAACTCCTTCAAAATGTGACGTGGAGGCGCACCTGCGCCACGTCTTTTTTCTCAAACGTCTTATCATCCACAGTGACGTTGCCGTCCCCATCGCAGCCCACCAGGGTGCCGGTGTACTCCTTGCGCCCGTCCATGGGGCGGTAGAAGCGCACATCCACCCGCTGTCCGGCGCAGTGTGCAAAGTGCTCGGGCTTTTTCAGGGGACGATCCAGCCCAGCCGAGGACACCTCAAAGGTATAGCCACCCTGGATGGGGTCGGCCTCGTCCAGCAAATCGGACACAGGGCGGGACACTGCCTCGCAATCCTCAATGCCCACACCGCCCTCTTTGTCGATGTACAGGCGCAAGAACCACTCACCGGCCTCCTTGACATACTCCACATCCCACAGGGTGCAGCCCGCTTGCTCCACCACAGGCAGGGCCAGCTTTTCCACCACATCTGCCACTTTAGCCATTTTACTCAGCTCCTTTCCTTGTGTCCGAAAAGAAAGAGTGAGGCGGATGCCTCACTCTTACCTAAACTACCCTACTTACGGTAGCAGTATACCATATCTGTCCAGAGATTGCAAGCCCCAGAGCATCGATCTGCTTAAAAAAACTCTCTTTCAGTTCTCTATCAGATCAAGAGCCTCCACCCGCAGGGATAAAAACGTAAGTCTGTTCTTCTCCGATATCTCAAACGCAGGCTTGCCAGCCTGGTGGGGACGCTCCGCTGGGCCCGATTTCTCAGCGATGAGAAATCGGGGAAAGAATCGCCAAAGGAGGGGCCTTCCCCCTCCTTGTGGAATCTACCCCGCTTTCCTAGGAGGGGAGGAGTTGCTTCCCAGACCGGGCCGAAGGGAATTTGCCATACCAGGAGGAAAAGAGATCCTCTTTTTCTCTGTCGCTGCTGGGGTGGTGCGCCGTTCTCCCCATTTCGGCCCTACCTGTGGCGCACCCCGGCCGACAGCGGCCGGGCGAAGGCCGCTACACCCAGACCTGAGGCCCTGGAGGAAGGAGCGGAGGCTGCCAGCGGAGCAGACACTGTCCAAAGATGTGCCAAGCCATCCAATCCGCCCCACCAGGCCCAGGGCCGACTTGGGCCTGAACCGAAAAAAACAATTAAAACCTGGGGATTCCAAAGGGATCTCCCTTTGGTGGGTCTTTGGTGACTTTCTGCCCAACCAGAAAGTCACCCTGCGGAGCTTACCCAGGTGGGTAAGATGAAAACAGTTCCTTGCAAAGAAAAACACCCCGGAGTTTTCCACTCCGGGGTGCTGGTTTCATCCATCTTTAGGTCAAAGAACCATTTTTGGCCTTCAAGCTGGCAGAAGAGTTGTGACGGATGGGCTTCCACTCCACACGGCGCACCAGAGCAGCCAGGGAGATGGGGATGTACGTGAGCATAAACAAGGGGAAGGTGAACAAATACAGGATCTTACGGCTGGCTCGAGCGTTGACCTGCTTCCACTCCACCAACAAGGTCATGCCGCCGTAGATGAGCATGCAGATGTAGAAGTTAAACAGATTATCCAGCAAAAACAGAACAGCATCCTGCATCAGCTCCCCCGCCACCGACATGGGCTCGGTAAAGGCAGAGAAGACGATAAAGGCGTTGAAGCCCAGCACCGCCGTGGTCAGCAGCATACCGGGAGCCACGGTCATCATCATGTCGTAGCAGGTGAACCGGCCCTTCTTCTGGGTGAAGCAGCCCCGGAACAGGGAGCCCAGATACCGGGCAGCCACCTGGTAGAAGCCCTTGGACCAGCGCATCCGCTGGGTCCAGGACTGCTGGAAGGTGGTGGGCTGCTCATCGTACACCACAGCCTTGTCGCAGTAGCCAATGCGGCGGCCCTGGACGGCGCAGTCGATGGAGAACTGAATGTCCTCGGTGAGCAGATGGTAGGGCCAGCCGCCGTTTTCCCGCACCACCTGGGCAGAAACCAGGAAGCCCGTGCCGGACACGGCACAACCGGTGCCCATCTCCATCCGGGCAAAGTTCAAAAAGCGGGCCTCACGCAAAAACCACAGGGAGTACCCGGCGGAAATCCAGTTGGAAGCGTAGTTCTTGGAGTTCCGGTAACAGGTGAGGGCTGCATAATCGCCGGAATCGAACACATTGTTCATCTCCCTCACAAAGGCAGGGTCCACAATGTTGTCCGCATCAAAGACAAAGTAGCCGTCGTACAGCTCGCCCTTGCCCTGCTCCTCCAGCTTGTGGAAGAACCAATCCATGGCATAACCCTTGCCCACACGCACCCGGTCAAAGCGCTCGAGCACAATGGCTCCGGCCTCACGAGCCACCTGGGCGGTGGCATCGGTGCAGTTGTCAGCAATCACATAGACATCCAGGAGTTCCTTGGGATAGTCCTGATTTTTTAAGCTCTCTATGAGCTCTCCTATGACCTCCTCCTCATTGCGGGCAGAAATGAGCACCGCATACCGGTGGAAGGTCTGGGCCTGATGGGACAGGGGCCGTTTACGGCGCACCAGCCCGACAATGACGTAAAACGCCTGATAAACATACAAGACCGCCAACATCAAGGTGAGTACGCCGCAGAATCTCTGTAGCATCATCAACATATTTGACACCTCATATCCTTACTTCATTCTTTTCCATTCTTCATTCTATCAACAAGCCGTTGGTCTCCACACCAATCGGTTGTACTACTTTATTCCCTTTTTGCTCAACTTGCAAGGGGTTGTTCCATTTCTTAATAGATTCTTTAGAAGTTCTCCATAGTATATTCAAAGTGCAGCAAATATACCGTATCTCTTTGGTAATTTTGCTCATTTCTTCCCGCAAAAATCCGCCCCCCTCCTGCAAGCTGGGGGGGCGGATCGCAGGAAAGCTCACATCTTCTCGGGAGCGTTGACACCCAGCAGACCCAGGCCGTTGGCCAGCACCAGACGCACGGTGTGGGCCAGCTTCAGCCGGGCCAGCTGCACCTGAGGCTCCTCGCCCTTGATGCGGCATGCGTTGTAGAAGCGGTGGAAATCACCGGCCAGCGCAGTGAGATAGCGGTTGATGCGGCTGGGATCGTAGTGCTGGGCCGCCAGTACGATCTCATTGGGGTACTGAGCCAGGTTCTTAATGAGATCCCGCTCCTCCTCGGTGGCCAGCAGCGCCACGTCCACATCCTTGCAGGCGGGCACTTCCACACCCTCCTGGGCCAGGTTGGCGATGAGGGAGCAGATGCGGGCGTGGGCGTACTGGACGTAGTAGACGGGGTTGTCCGAGTCCTGACGCACTGCCAGATCCAAATCGAAGTCCAGGGGGCTGGTGGAGGCCCGGTTGTTGAAATAGTAGCGAGCGGCATCCACGCTGATCTCGTCCAGCAGATCGTGGAGGGCGATGGCCTTGCCGGTACGCTTGGACATGCGCACGGGCTTGCCGTCCTGGAGCAGGTTCACCAACTGCATGAGCACGATGACCAGGCGGTTGGAGCCGTCCAGATCCAGCCCGTCCAGAGCGGCCTGGAGCCGGGCCACATGGCCGTGGTGGTCGGCGCCCCAGACGTTGATGACCTTGTCAAAGCCACGCACGGCAAACTTATTGCGGTGGTAGGCGATGTCAGCGGCAAAGTAGGTGTAGAAGCCGTTGGCCCGGCGCAGCACGTCGTCCTTCAGGTCCAACTTGTCCACCTGCTCCTGGGTTTTGCCCTCTCGCAGGTACTTAGCCTTCAAAAGGCCGGTGGTGTCCAGCCACAAAGCGCCGTCCTTCTCGTAGGTCCAGCCCTTCTGGGCCAGCAGCTCCACGGTCTCAGCCACATAGCCGGAATTGTGCAGCTCAGACTCCAAAAACCACTGGTCGTACTCGATGCCGTACTTGTTGAGGTCTGCCTTCATCTTGGGGATGTTGCGCTCCAGGCCAAAGGTGCTCATGTCCTCCAGCCACTTCTCCTCAGAAGCATCCTTATAGCTGTCCCCATGAACCTCATAGAAGGCCTGGGCCAGCTCCTTGATGTCCTCGCCCTGGTAGCCATTCTCGGGGAACTCATAGCCGTCCTCACCCAACAGGATCTGCATGTACCGGGCGTGGATGGACTGGGCGAACTTGTGCACCTGATTGCCGGCGTCGTTGACGTAGAACTCCTTCCAGGTGTTGTAGCCCACCCGGGAGAGGACATTGGCCAGGGTATCACCCAGCACGCCGCCCCGGGCGTTGCCCATGTGCATGGGGCCGGTGGGGTTGGCAGAGACGAACTCCACCATCACCTTCTGGCCGTGGCCCACGTCGCTGCTGCCGTACCCGGCAGGGTCGGCCTCCACAGCACCCAGCACCTGCTGGTACCAGTTGGCGGAGTAGAAAAAGTTCAAAAAGCCGGGGCCGGCGATCTCGGCACGCTGGAACAGGGTGCCCCCCAAATCCAGATTGTCCAGAATGATCTGAGCAATGGCACGGGGGGCCATCTTCAGCGCCTTGGCACCTGCCATGGCAAAGGAGGAGGCAAAGTCTCCGTTGCGGCTGTCCTTGGGCACCTCCACGGTACCACGGATGGTCTCACCCTGGGGCAGAAGACCCTGGGCGGCGGCCTTTTCATAGGCACGCTGGGTCAATTCCGCCACCTGTTCCCGGGCGGTCTGAATCAAATTGGCCATCTTCATTCGCTCCTTTTTATCTCTTGATCTTCCCACCTCACAGGGAGATGGAGGGATCCTTTTTTACATTCATACGGAAGAGGTTCTGTCCCGCCACCAGATGGTCGATCTCAATGGCATAGTCGATCTCCAGATCTCCCCCGCTCTCCCCCAGGGTGCTGCGCATCCGGTGGGTGTGAATGCCCACAGACAGGGATCCATAGGGGGTCTCGTACATGGACAGGTGGCGCTGCCCCTCTTCAAATACCATCTGGGAGTTGATGCTGCCCTCCCGCAGCAGGGTCACCCGGCCACCGTCCACCTGCACCACTGTGGTGGTGCCCTCCAGGCCGGTGAGTTCCGTCTCCTGGTAGGAGATGGTGTAGCGCCCCTCCCCTTCCTGGCGGAGCACCCCGGCGGTGACCAGCTCCATCTCATCCGGGCCGCTGTCGGTATACAGCTGCTTGCCCTTAATGGATATTATCACGTTGTCTGTCATAAACCGGCTCCTCCATTAGTACACGGTGATATCGATCTGCTCCACGCCGCCGGTGACATCCTCACCCAGGAACATGGAGGCCACAGCGGCAAAGTCCCCGGTGCTGTCACTGACGAAATAGCGGTGGGTGCCCCGGCGATCCTCAGGGGCCAGCAGCCCCTGTCCTGCCAGCTGTCCGGTGACCCAGCGGGCGCATTCGCCCCCCACATCCACCAGCTTTACCTCAGAGCCCATGTACGCCCCAATCACATCCCGCAGCAGAGGATAGTGGGTGCAGCCCAGCATGAGGGTGTCCACGCCCTGGGCCTTCACCTCTTGCAGGTACTCCTCCACCACCGTCTCCACCACGATATCCCCGGGGCGGAAACGGCCGTTTTCCACCAGGGGCACAAAGAGAGGGCAGGCCCGGGCCGTCACCTGGGTGCCGGGGCGCAGGGCGCTGAGGGCCCGCTCGTAGGCCCCTGAGCGGATGGTGGCCTGGGTGCCGATGAGCCCCACCTTTCCGTTTTGGGTCAGCTGGGCTGCTGCCCGGGCCGCAGGCTCCACCACCCCATACAGGGGCACAGCGTACTGGGCCCGCAGGGTCTCCAGGGCGGTGGTGGACACGGTGCCGCAGGCAATGACAATGGCCTTGGGCTGGAACGTGCTCAAAAAGGCCACATCCTGCTGGGCGTACCGGATGATGGTATCCTTGGAGCGGCTGCCGTAGGGTACCCGCCCGGTATCGCCAAAGTACACCAGATCCTCCTGGGGCATCAGCCGGGCCAGCTCCCGCAGGGCGGTGAGTCCGCCCAGGCCGGAGTCAAACACTCCAATGGGCCGTGTATCCATCCGGCACACTCCTTTCCTTACATTGAAACCATAGTATTATATGTCATTCTGGAGTGAAAAACAAGTGGTGATTTCCCACAGATTCCCCCTTGTTTCTCCCCTCTATTTCCCGAAAAAAGCGGATGCGCCCTTTGTAGAGCGCACCCGCTTCAGAAAGCGTCACATCAAATCTCTGCTTTGGTCACCTGCATGGCACCCATCTCCCAGACACGGACCTCCGCCCCAGACACACACACGCCCTGTGCCTCCGGCTGAGGATAATACCGGGTGGAGAGGGTCTCCACCCCGTTGTTCAAGAAAATTTCCAGGCTGGAGCTATCCCCCAGCACCCGCAGGGTGTGCAGCCGCTCCAGAGCTACCCGGCGCACGGTGCGCCCCGCTCCACCCTGGAGGAAGGAGAGGGTCACCAGCCCCTCTTGCCACTCCAGAACCGCCGCATTCCGAAACACCATTCGACCGCTGGACTGGGTATAGGCCTCCAGGTCAAAGACTTTGACCGTCTCCGGCGCAATGGCTGCCCCTCGCAGGGCTGTCACCTCCACCGCAGGCAGGCGCAGCAACCGATCTCCCTCCCGCCGCAGTTCACAGGGCACCGTGAGACAGTGCTGCCAGCCGCTGTCAACGGTGGGGTTGGTGTAGTCAGCATCCGGCATTCCCATCCAACCGAACATCAGCCGACGAGTTCCGTCCTGGAAGGTCTGAGGGGCGTAGAAATCAAAGCCCAAATCCATCTCTACAAATTCGCCCAGGGAATACTCCCCCCGAAAATCTCCATAGAGGGGAAAATAGCCGCAGGAGTACACGTTCTGGAATCGGGTCTCCTCATGGGGCACCCCTTGGGGTGAGCAGAGGAGAAACCACTGTCCGTCCAGGCAGAACAGGTCAGGGCACTCCCACATATATCCGAAGGGACGGGGGGTCTTCAACACCTGGAGGAATGTCCAGTTGACCTTGTCCGTGGACTCAAACACCAGCAGCTGACCCTGGTCGTCCAGCGTTCGGGCCCCCTGTACCATATAATACTTGCCATCCTGGGCCCATACCTTAGGGTCTCGGACATGACAAGTCAGGCCATTGGGGTAATCCCGGTTTTCCATCAGCAGGGTGTTGGACGCCACCGTCACCCCGTCCCGGGACACGGCCAGGGCAGTGTTATGGCCCCGCCCGGCCTTGATGTAGTCATAATCTCCGGCATGCTTGACGTTTCCGGTGTAGTACAGGTACATCACACCGTCCTCCACCAGGGCCGAGCCGGAATACACCCCGTGGATGTCCCAGGGCTGGTCAGGGTAGAGCATCACAGGCAAAGCCTCCCAGTGGAGCAGGTCTTTGCTTCTGTAATGTCCCCAATGCTTCACCCCTCCGGTGACATCAAAGGGGCCGTATTGATAAAACACATGGTACCAATCCCCACACCGACACAGGCCGTTGGGGTCGTTGAGCCATCCCACCGGAGGCATCAAATGGTACTGCTGACGGCGGGGATCTGCGGCAGCCTGCGGGCCATCTTCCCGCTCCACACGGGCCACCAGCCGCTCCAAATCTCTCTGCAATGCGTTGCTCATGGATGTTCTCCCAGCAGTTACTGCTTGGCGCTGTCCAGCTCAGCGGGAGTCTCAGCCACCGGTGCCGTCTCCTGCCCCTTGACACCGAAGATCCAGGACAGCACAAAGGCCACTCCTGCGGCAATGGCAATGGTAATCAGGTACTGAACCGGACGGTGCAGGTGGAGCAAAATACCGAAGATGCCGGTCACACCTGTTCCGGTGGCACCCAGCCCCACCACGGAGGCATACAGTGCGCCGCAGGCTCCGCCAATGGAACCGGCAATGAAGGGACGTAAAAAGCGCAGGTTTACACCAAAGATGGCAGGCTCTGTAATGCCCATAAAAGCAGACAGGGAGGCGGGCAGAGCCATGGACTTGAGCTTCTTGTCACGGGTCTTCAGGGCCACAGCCAGAGCAGCAGCACCCTGGGCCACGTTGGCCGCAGAGGCCAGAGGCAGCCAGAAGGTCAGACCGTAGGCACCCAGCTGGCCCAGGTCGATGATGGTATACATATGGTGAATGCCGGAGACCACGGTGGTGGCATACAGGCCACCCATGACAAAGGAGCCGATGCCAAAGGGAATGGCGATGAGCCACTGAACGCCGTTGATGACGAAGTTCTCCACGGTGGTAAACACAGGGCCGATGGCAGCCAGGGTCAGATACCCAGTGACAAACACCGACACCAAAGGAGTCACAAACAGGTCAAACATGGGGGGCACCACTTTGTGCAGCCGTTTTTCAATGAAGCTCATCAGCCACACAGCGATGATGACGGGGATCACGTGTCCCTGGTAGCCCACCAGCGGGATCTCATACAGCCCGAAAAACACTTCCTGATAGGTGTGCACACCCTCTGTGGCCACTGTCCAGGCATTTTGCAGGCTGGGATGGAGCATAATCATACCAATAACCGCACCCAGGAACGGATTGCCTCCAAAGACCTTGGCCGCAGAAATGGCAATCAGAATGGGTAGGAAGGTGTAGGCCACGTTGGAAAACAGATCGGCAAACACAAACAGAGAGCTGCTGGTGTTGAGCTCCAAAAAGCCGTTGTTCACCATAAACTTCAGCGACTCCATGATGCCCATCAGGAAGCCGGAGGCCACAATGGCGGGAATGATGGGCACAAAGATGTCGCCCAGGGTCTTAATGGCTCGCTGGAACCAGTTTCCCTTCTTTGCTCCCTGAGCCTTAGCCTCCTCCTTGGTCACTGCGGACACACCGGAGAGCTGAATGAACTGGTCGTACACCTTATTGACAGTACCGGTGCCGAAAATGATCTGCAGCTGTCCCTGGGCCTGGAACACACCCTTCACACCGTCCACATTCTCCAGGGTTGCCTTATCCACACGCTGGTCATCCACAATGACCAGGCGCAGGCGGGTGGCACAATGCGCTGCACTGGCCACATTTTCCGCCCCTCCCACTGCCTGTAAAAGCTCCAATGCCGTCTGCCTGTAATCCATAAAATTCCCTCTCCTTTGATTCCGTTTTTGATGAAAGCGACTATGGTATCGGTTTCATCCTGTTAATCCTATGATATCACGGAAGAGGGGCAAAATCTATTGTCTGAGGGGAGAATACAACTTCAATATTCTGTTGGTTTCACCGTGTTTCACACACTGCGCCGGTGGAGGCCCGCTCCACGATCTCGTACTCCAGGCACACGTTGCGCACCCCTGTCCCCTGGTTGCACAGCAGCCGCAGCAGCAGCTGGGCGGCCTCCTGGCCGCTGGTCTGGTAGTGCAAGTGGGCACTGGTGAGGGGCGTGGCGGCGTAGCGGCCGATGCGGTTGTCTCCCACTCCGGCCACTAAGATATCCTTTCCCACCTGGAGTCCCAGCTCCCGGCAGGCCTGCATGGCACCCACGGCGATGGAATCGGTGGCACAGAACAGACCGTCGGGGCGGCGGGCTTGGATCAGGGTCTTGGCCTGCTGGTACCCCTCCTCCAGGCTGAACCCGGACACGCACATATCCTCAGTGCGCACCACCAATCCAGACTCACGCATCGCCTGCACATATCCCTCCCGCCGGGCCAGGCCGGCGGCCCGATCCTGGGCGGTGACGCCGATATACGCCGGACGGCTGCCCCGCCGAATCAGCAGCTTGGTCAAGTCACGAGCTGCGCCCAAATCATCGTGATAGACACAGCTGTACCCGTCATACTGCTGGGCCACGATCACCACCGGCATGTGCATGCTTTTCAGCACCGATCGATGTTCGGGGGTAAACATGCTGGCCAGGAAGATGACCCCGTCCACCCCGCTCTGGCGCAAGGCGTCCAGGTACTCCACCTCCCGCTCCGGCCGGTTGGCGGTGTTGGCCAGCAGCATGCGGTAGCCCTTATCTCCCAGTACCAGGCTGATGCCGTCCACCACCCGCGCGCTGCTCTCGCCGCTGAGTCGAGGCAGTACCACCCCGATCTGGCGGGTGCGGCGGGTGCGCAGACCCCGGGCCGCTTCGCTGGGGGAGTAGCCGGTACGGCGCACTGCTTCCTCAATGGCAGCCCGCTTTTCTGCGCTGAGATAGCCGTTGTTGAAATAACGGCTCACAGCAGTTTTGGACACCCCGGCCAATGCGGCAAATTCGGTAATATTCATCCCAAAGTCCCCTTCCGGATCTGTTGCGGCTTCCTCATGCCGCCTGTATCTTTGTTTACTTCTATCTTAACCAAACACCCATATTTTTGTCAATGGAAGGGGATAAATTTTCGTCATACTCCCAACTTCTCCGTCTTTTTCCCCTTGCAGGGAACATGGATCCGTGGTATACTGATACCCTGCCCAGAGAGGAGGTGTCCCGGGTGGCAAAACAATCTGTGAAACAGCTGGCCTCCAACCGAAAGGCCTTTCACGATTACTTTATAGAAGAAAAATACGAGGCCGGCATTGAGCTGGCCGGTACAGAGGTCAAGTCCATCCGCAAGGGGAATGTAAACCTGAAGGACTCCTTCTGTATTGTCAAGGACGGCGAGATGTTCCTCCACGGGATGCATATCTCCCCCTATGAACAGGGCAACATCTTCAACAAAGACCCCCGGCGCACCCGCAAGCTGCTGCTGCACAAGCGGGAGATTCTCAAGCTTCATGCCAAGGTACAGCAGGACGGGTATTCCCTCATCCCCCTGTCCGTCTATCTCTCCGGCCCTCGGGTGAAGGTGGAGCTGGCAGTGGCCCGGGGCAAAAAGCTGTACGACAAGCGAGAGGCGGCCGCCAAGCGGGACGCCAAACGGGAGATGGATCGACTCTCCCGCGGCAGATATTAGAGGGTCTGTCATTCACAGAGAAATCTCTTGTCCATTCGATATCCTCTGCCCATAAGGGCAGATCCTGGGGCAGCAACCCAATGACATATGAAATACTATACGGAAAGGGGAAATTCCCATGGCTCAGAATCCTATCGTTACCTTTGAAATGGAAAACGGCGGCATCATGAAGGCCGAGCTGTATCCCGAGGTGGCTCCCAACACCGTCAACAACTTTATCTCCCTGGTGAAAAAGGGCTTTTACAATGGCCTGATTTTCCACCGTGTCATCCCCGGCTTCATGATCCAGGGCGGCGATCCCCAGGGCATCGGCATGGGCGGCCCCGGTTACTCCATCAAGGGCGAGTTCACCCAGAACCGTTTCAAGAACGATCTGGCCCATGACCGTGGCGTGCTGTCCATGGCCCGCTCCATGCGGCCTGACTCCGCCGGCAGCCAGTTCTTCATCATGGTGGAGAAGGCCCCCCACCTGGACGGCGCCTACGCCGCCTTCGGCAAGGTCATCGAGGGTATGGAAGTGGCTGACGGCATCGTGTCCGCCCAGCGGGACTACAACGACAAGCCCCTCCAGGATCAGCGCATGAAGACCGTCACCGTGGACACCTTCGGCGTGGAATATCCCGAGCCTGAAACTGTTTAATCGAATAACGAATAATGAATAATGAAGAATGCAGGCCCTTGGGCGTGTCATTCTCCCGGGGCCTGCATCTTTTTGTTTTATTCTTTATTTCTGATCTCGTGCAGTTCGTACACTGGAAATGAGCAATCGTTTCAGCTCCAGGCAATCCTCAGTTAGGGACTTTCCCATAGGAACCTCCAGATAGTTAGTCTGAGTGAGCAAAAGTAGCCAATATTCTGTCTCTGCAGTCTCTTTGAGTGCAATTTGCAGCTTCGCCGCAAAATCCACTTTACTCTGACCGTAATTTGCTTCATAGATATTGGCCCCGATACTGGTCCCTGAACGCAAAATCTGCTTGGATAGGATGTATTCCTTCTTTTGTTCGGTTAAATATCGGTACAATCCCACGATGCGTACCGAGAATGCCAAGGATTTCGTCTGCAATAGATTTTCTTTCATCTTCTCCCTCCCTGACGCTATCATAATATAGCGCACCAGTTCTTTCAACTACCCATTCTTCATTCTTCATTTTTCATTTTTCATTTGAAATGGGGGCGTACTGGTTTCGACGGGGACTAGGAAGCAGGATAAGCGGGTGGCGGCGCCCAGCCGCCTTAAAATGGGCAACTTATAAATGAAAGAACAACGATAACGTCGTTCTCGCCGCTGCTTAATGCGGCCGTCCCTGCCGGAAGGACCACGAGCCGGCCGGGGCGTCATCTCAGTGGTGCCCGTGCGTACGGAAAGAGTTGACCGTGCCACGCATCATGACTCTACCAACCTGCGCAGTGTGACGATTCACGGCGTGGGAAGGGAATGTAAATAACCGTCTGCACCCGGAGAAAGTCCTGTGGAATGGTTTTCGGACAGGGGTTCGACTCCCCTCGCCTCCACCAAAAGGGTACTACACGAACACCTATTATTTTCACGGTGCTTCGCCGTGACGGTGTGGTTTTAGTACCGACAATCAGAAAGAGCGGTCAAGGTTTTACGCCTTGGCCGCTCTATTGTTATATTTTATCGCTATAAGGAAGTGATTTTATGTAGTGTTCCATATACGGAAAATCTGGTGCACCATCTTCTTTGGCAGGGAGCTTAATTATAGTTTCATTCATTTTTTCCAAGGTCCACTTACGCCCATAACTAAATCTATACCTGTTCGCTTTAATAACAGTTGTAATAAATAGCGCCGTGTATTTGTTCAGAGTCCAATCCTTGGCATATAGCACATTGACATCGTCCGATGCCCAAAACGGTTCGGACTGGTAAAAGGCTTCGCCCACACTGCCATTATAGTTGACCGTGATACAATTCGGTGTGTACTGTTGCTCTCTTTCCACTTCAATCTGCTGCCGAACTCCATTGTTATCGCTAATTGCTCCAAGATAATTTGTCGAACCGTCGACCATATCTGCTTTTGTCAATCGTTTCCCTTTCTTTATGTAAAACAATTCATCTAAGCGATATTCTTTCCACCTTTGGAACATCAGTGGATGTTTTGCAGCACAGATTTTAGTAGTTATCTTTTTGCATTGGAGCTCCTTAATATAATTTTCCATATAATCAAAATTGGGCTGCCCAGAAGAATCAACCGGCAACTTGATTATAGAACGTTCCATCCGCTCTGGTCGCCATTTTCGACCATATGCCCACCGGTAACGATCTTGCTCAATGACAGCACAAAGGAACAGCGCAATATACTCATTTAGTTCTCTTCCACGCAAATAGAGAGGGTTTACATCGTGACTACATGTAAATTCCTCTTTTTGGTAGTAAGCGTGTCCTACAGAACCGTTATTTGTTACAGTAATGCAATTCCCTCTAAATATCTTCTTGTCAATATTATCGGGTGCATCTGAGCCATCTTTGTGTGTGCGCTCAATGTCATCAATCGAGTAGTACTCGGTTACACCATTATTATTTTCAGTTGCCCCAATAAATGGGATTGTGCCGACAGTTGTGTGTTCGGGCTTTTTGTTGTAATATCCTTTTTTTAGGTCGAAGATACCATTTGGACCACCAATAGTAAAATAGCGCCAATTTGTTGTATCAAGATTCATAAACTTCACCTTTTTTGACTAAATAGGCCAAATAGTCATTAATACTCTGTTGGAAATCTTCTTGAGACAATTTGCTATAATCTGTCTTCATATATGCTTCGCACAACCATTCATCTTTGTCGGTTACACAATGTCGTGCGCTTAAACCATCTTCGACATCTCTATTTCGATACAGAGAGATCCACTGAGCCTCAATGGCTAACCATTTCCCATAAACATCCACTCGACCCAGTTTTTTGCGTTTTACAAATCCGTCATCTTTGCAGTAACCGAAGAAAGTTTCGCGGGTAATATCATGCGGGCGGTGAGCTTTCCACACCATAACACATACGTTTGTCCCCGTGGGGTAGAAGATATCGTCGGGCATAGAAAACACGGCATCAAGAGTATGTTTTTGGAACAGTCGAGTTCGGACATCCTTGAACTTATTGCCGATTGCGCAGCTCATGGGGACAACTACAACGCCGGTTCCATCAACAGCAAGAATATCTAGCAAGTGTTCCACAAACTCCAGTTCGACCACATCATCTTGAGAGTATGGTGGGTTGATTAGACCAATATTGATATTTTTACTCTTTAGTTTGCGGACGATTTCAGGTTTAAAGCAATCTCCGTGTTCAATGTTTGATTTGCCATCTTTGCGGATAATCATATTGGCAACCGCTAAAGTATACAACTCATCATCAAACTCCACGCCATACAATCCGTCTTCTCTAATGCGTTCTACCTCTTCCGGATTGGCATCCTTGAACATCATACTCATTGCGGTCACGAGAAAGGAGCCGGAGCCGCAGCAGATATCTACAACGCGGCTGTTCTTGTTGACACCGGCCAGGTTGCACATAAACTCGGTCAAATGTTGTGGGGTCAGAACAATACCGAGGCCGCTACCGTCACCACCGGAATATTTGATAAACTCGTGGTAGAAAACACCTAGAGCGTCAATGGTGCTGTCGGCGTGATCCATCATGGGTTTGATTTTCATTTCGAGTTCTTCAATGTACCAGACAATGGATTTCTTGTTTCCGAGAGGAATAGCCGCAAACTTGGAGTTGTCCAACAGGTTCTTAAATGCCTGTTTGATATACTGGATACGGTTATACTTGATACCGCTGTCGCGGAGCACATTGTCGATTGCGGTTGTAATGTTGGTGATAACGCTGTTGAAGGAGGGCAGATTGATATATGTCTTTGCGAAGTCATCATCGTTTAGCGCGATAAGGATACCGGCGATGAAAATCGGCTTGTGCCGCTCAGTCATTTTGATTTCACGCAGATACTCGTGCATATCAATAGCGGTTTCACGGATGCTGTCAAGGGAGTATTCGCGCTGAATCTTTTTGCCCTTAACCAAGTCGACATAGTTTTTGGGCTCCAGAATAATATCTCTGGCCTTACGCAGCTCAGTGTAATCATCTTGGCCTTTGCTCCAAAGGAACGCACTTGCGCGTAGGGTTTCACGCTTGGTCCCGCTAACTGCAACGGCGATAACATTGTAGTCCTCTTTCAGAAACTTGGCATAATACAGCGCGCCATCGACGGCGTAATCCTTGGGATGATCGCGTTCTATTGTCTCGTGCTTCGCAACAGACTTTTTGCACTCGACAACAATAATGGTAGTCACATCATCCTTAAATGTGATAATGAATTCTGGCAGAGCCTTGCCAGAACCGCCGAGCGAGAAGTCATCCAAAGCACAGACTTTTGGTTTTCCTCCCGCCTTTTTTAGTAACCGTTCCACCTTGTCGACATCCGCAACATCACCCTGAGGAAAGACAAAGCCAAAATCGTTTTCTCCAATATTGCACTTCATGCTTTGAAGTGTGATGCTTTCTGTATATTGTTCAATAGGCATTTTTCTTTCCTCCAACCAATTTCTCAATTTCTTCCATCTTGGCAATTACTGCGTTTCCGGTTTGGGTGACGCGGTAACTGCCTTTTTTCTTTTGCTCTACACACCCTACTGACTGCAATGCTTGCAGCCATTTGTTTACCGTCGCTGGACTGCTGCCGTACTCAACGGCGATCTCTTCTTGTGAAAAGTTGATAGTTGCGCCGCGTGAAGTCGTCTGCTCCTGACCCTTCAGCCAGTTCAGAAAGCGGTACTCCTTTGATCCAAACAATTGTATGGACTTGTTCGACACGGCGATATCACCTCATTCCTATAATATTTTATAGGATTTTAATTGTTAAATATAATATATTATACTATAAAAAATTATAGTGTCAAGAGCATAAAAGAGGGAGCAGCATTAGCTGTTCCCTCTCTCACTTAAAATGGTAGACCCTCGTCCTCGTTGATCTCGGTGAAGCCGGACAATGTCTCCTGTGCTGGCACCGGCTCGGCGTTGCAGCCCTCGGCGGTGTACTCAACCACATGGTGAATACGGCGCAGGAAAGCCTTCCATGTCAATGGCTCGTCCATTTGTACCCAACGGTACTGATTTTCAAGCGGCACATTTGAAATGAGATACACCTTGGTATAGCAGGCCTGCCTATTAGCATAACGGCAGGGAAGCATTAGAGGATAGCCATCAAGGTAATTGAGCATATCGGAAATACGCAGCTGAGAGCGGAACTCATCAAAGACGATTATATCCTCGCCGTTGTACCGCTCAAATGGGTGGTCGTAGTCGGTCACGCGACAAACCTTGTCGTAACCGTACTCCTCCATAACCCCACGAGTCTTGCCGGTCCCAGTAGGACCCCAAATATATGTAACATTGAGCATTCTGAACTCGGTGGCGTATTTTTCAGCCTTTAAGGTCTGGCGCACGCGCTCGATTTTGTCCAAGTACATCATCGCGCGGGGGTGTATCTCCAAGATTTCCAAATCAGTTGCGCCCTCTTTGACCATCTGGTAGAGGTCATTAAGGTCAGTACGCTTTCCTTGGTGTTCTTCCGGGATTTCACCCCACTCCTCAAAGGTCCCAGGTATGCGTGTCCCGTGCTTGGTGTTGTGCTCCCATTTGCCGGACTTAGAAATATAGTCACGGTTTTGGGCTGAACTTCCGCGTGCAGTTTCAAGGTGCGCTTCCGGGAAGTGCGCTTTGAGGGTGGAAAAGCGGACGGCGCTGGAGAACGCCGCGTATATGTGTGTATGGTGAGTATGGCCTGCTTCGTCTGCCATACAGTAGTAAACGAGAGATTTTAAGGTTTTTAACTCGTTGGCTATATGTGTATGTGTAAACCCTTTTTCAATGGGATTATTGATTGTCAGTTGCCACTTGCGGCATTGAGTGTCGCTCATAAAATGCCTCCTTTGCTTAATATTGTTTGATTTGCGGCTTGCGACAGAAGTGTGCAAGGGGGTAATACTGACCCCTTGCAAAAAGAGCAGGGAGGGTAAACCCTCCCTGCCCCGCCCGCCGATCGCTTAGGCTTCGCCCGCGTCGGTGGGCGGTGATGGTGCTAATAACCGGCGTTTAATGTAGCTATTGAGTTTGCCGGTATCGGTGACACGCGGAACTTGAATATGGTATAGACCTTGGCCGTCCAGAAAGAAATATCCCTGTCCGCGCGCATTGTTGTAGGTCATTTGATTCCGGTAGTCAGGTACAAGCATGGCCTTTTGCTCTTTTGAAAGATTACCCAGCATGAGAATAGCCCCAAATTGGTCGCGCGCGCCTGCACGGAAATATTCAGCGTCTGCGCGTTGGATACCGATAATCAGGTGGACCCCTAAGGAGCGTCCCATCAGGAGGATGTTTCCTACCTTGCGTTTTACTTCCTCGGCAGCTTTTTTGTCCAGCGAGGATATAAGGGCACCATACTCGTCAATGAGTAGAAACAGCCTGTGCTGATTCCGTTCGGGCTCATTTGCTTCCAGCCGGATAGAGAACTCCTGATACACGGCGTCGATGCCGTCAAGGGCCGCGATAAAACCATAGAAACCGCTGCACCCGTCGAACTGACCGAATCCCGATTTTTTGTAGTCACAGATAACCAGTTGAGTCGTACCCTCGTACCGTGCTATTTTGCCCAGTAAGAGTGCCAGAGCGTAGGTCTTGCCGCTCCCAGTGGCTCCAACACACAACAAGTGGGGATAGGAATCAAGGTCTACGGATATGTAGACCTTGATTCCGCGGTTCACTAACTGAGCATCATACAAGAATGGTATAGACATCAAAAATCATCATCAGCAATATCGCTGCCGGTAGGAGGAAGATCGAAACGGTGGACAAAATCGGCCACCTTTTTGCTGTCAACCCACACAAAATCAAATACAATGTATGAATTACTTTCCTTTATATCAAGCAGATATAGTGTGGGTGTCCCATCTGTGAAAGCAGGATGTGCTACATTGGGAAGCATACCACGGCGCAGATCATCACTAAGCAAATCTTGGAGAACTCGCCGCTCCTGTGAGAGCGTTGTAGCAGATAGATCGCTTTTACTAAGCCGCAGTAAGCCAATCTCCACAACGGTATGTCCGTTGCAATTATATGTTTTCCACTCCCAACGGGGGTAATAGTGATACTGACCGGTTTCCTCTATAGGGAAAGAATCGTAGTATAAGTCTCGAAAGACAGAGAGTTTATCCTTCAAAGTGGTACAAGCACCTTCCAAAAACGCTCCTGCCACAGATGCAATTTCAAAGGGTGTTGGAGTAGACCGGTTAAAAAGTATAGGAACAGTCAACATAGCCAGTAAAATCAGCGCAGCAGTGTTAGTATGATCAGCAAAGACCAGTACGGCAACAACAAACAAAAAAGTTGCCGCAAAGGCGGCTGCGTCGTTTATAAACGATACTGCTCCACCAAAATAAAAGCACCTGCTCTCGCAGGTGCTTTTATTTTGTGAGCCACAGGCTCATTTCAATGCTCAGCGGAAGTCAATTCCGCCTGCGCCAAGGTTTTCGCCCACGGCGAAAACACTTGTACGGCGCAAAAGCGCCGCCCCACCGTGTGGGGCCCCATCTTCTCTTGGCATCTATATTGTTGGGTTGATACAAACATCCACTTCCCTGCTCTTGAGATCATTCTTATGAAAAAGCAACATATGTCACAGCTACTTGGAAATTGGCGTGTGAAAATCTGTGTGGAATGGAAAACTTTATACTTTCATTGATGCAAGACATGAAAAATGCTAAAATAGAGTACAAGTATATATCTATATTTTGCGAAAAAGAAACACTGCAATAAGGAGGAGTTTTTATGACTCGACCCAAAACACTTCACCGATGGTTGGCGATACTTCTATCGCTGGTATTGGTCATGGGTATGATGCCAGCAACGGTATTCGCTGCCGATGATCGTGCAGCCCATACCGGCACCGACGGGCATACCACTACTTTACAGGATGGTACATCTGCTGCCATTCCTGGAGAAGGTACGCAGGAAAGTCCCTATCAAATCGGAACAGCCCAGCAGCTTATGGACTTTGCCGCACTGGTCAACGCCGGAAACAATGGGGCGTATGCAGTGCTGACCGCTGATATTCACATGAGCAGTCAAAGCTGGGCCGGTATCTCCGGAAATGGTTCTTACACCGGTGTATTTGACGGTAAGGGATATACCATTTCCAACCTCACCGGCACGGAAGGTCTTTTTGTGAACAATGCCGGCACCGTGAAAAATGTGTGGCTTAAGAATGTTTCTCTGACAAAAAATGGTGGAAACCTGGGCGCCGTTGTAGGCATGAACACAGGAACGGTGTTCAACTGTGTTTCCTCCGGCAGCATTACCGGCACCGGCAGCGAGGCGTATTCCATTGGTGGCCTTGTAGGACACAACAACGGGGGCACACTGAGCGGCAGCGCTTCCTCCTGCACAGTGCGCGGTAGCACTGCTGGTGGGCTGACCGGCTCCAACTGGAACAAGTCTTCAAGTAACTACGGCAAAATCATCGCCTGCATCTACACGGGAACTGCTTCCAAGCCCGTGGAAGGAGATCGTCGTTACGGCCAGGACACCAATGTATATTACAGAGAACAAGCCGGCACATGGAAATCCTATCCCGACAATGGAACAGCCGATGAGGGTACGCTTTTGGACATCGTAAACAGCTACATTTCCAACAATGGCGGTGCGTTTTTCCTCAAAGGCGACGGCACAGCCTATCCCTCAGGTGTGGTATCCTATTTGGATTATACCCAGGATGGTTTTGTCACCAGATATATCGATACATATACTGTCATCAACAGTGAGATTCCCCAAACTGCATGGACAGACGGCTGGTATGTGGTGGACGGCGAGGTGACCATCGACAGCCGTGTGACAATAACCGGCGATGTGAAGCTGATTTTGAAGAATGGGGCAGACCTTACCGCCAATGACGGAATCCATGTATCCAGTGAAGATAGCTTCACCCTCTATGCCCAGTCCGCCGGAGTCGGCATGGGTACCCTGGTCGCTACCGGCCCTTCCAATCAGGCTGGTATCGGTGGCGGAAAAGAGGAATCATGTGGTGAAATTATCATCAACGGGGGAACCATAACCGCAAACGGTGGCAGGTACGCAATGGGCCTGGGTGGCAATCCAAACGGAACCGGCGGTAATATTACTGTGAATGGCGGAACGGTTATGGCGCAAGGCGGAGATGGCTATTCATCTGGATGGAGTACCACGCCAGGCGGTCCCGGTCTTGCGGTTGGTCAGTCTGGCATTGTCACCATCCATGGGGGCAATGTCATTGCAACCGGAGGAAATGGGTCCAAAGATATATTTGCGGCACCAGGAGGTGTGGGAATCAAAACCGGAACCAACGGCGAAACCCATATTACCGCTGGCTTTGTGAATGCGCAACCTGGAGCCTGGGAGAGCATCGGCATTGCCGGAAACTTTTCCACAGGCCCCAATGGCAATGCTGTTATCGTGACGCAAAATATTGAAAACAATTCCAATTCTCAGGATTGGAACGGTCTCTTCTTTATCGAAAATGCCGTGGGCGCTCTGGATAAAGGGGTTATATACGGTCAAACCGTTACCCCGACCTGTGACTTTACTGTACCTTCTGGTGTTACTGTAACCATAGAAAAAACACAAAGTCTGGTCATTTCTCAGGGCATCACCATGACAAATGATGGTACCATCATCAATAGCGGAACTATCAACAATCAGGGAACAATTAGTAATAGTGGCAGTCTTCAGGTCGAATCCGGCGGTATATACGATGGCAATCAGCCCAGCGGGAACGCCGTTACCTATCAGATCGACTGGGACACCAACGGTGACGGCACTGTGGACGACACTACCTATGTGGCCTACGGCGAGACTCCCAGCCACACAGACGGCAGCAAGGAAGGCAATGCCCAGTACAGCTATCAATTTGCCGGGTGGACTCCCACTCTGGCTCAGGTGATCGGCACAGCCACCTACACCGCACAGTTTACCCAGAATGTGAACTCCTACCAGGTCACCGTCCCCTCTGACCCAGGATATTCCGTAGCATATACGGGCAACACCACGTTGGAGTATGGCCGCACCTTCACCTTCAGCCTGGACATTGCCCAGGGCTACTACAAAGCCCCCGACTTTGCTGTAAAGGCCAATGGCACTGCTTTGACCCCCGACACAGAGGGCAACTACACTGTACAGGTGTTGAATGATACCCAAATTACCATCGAAGGCGTTGCTCAGGAGGCTGCTCTGGCCGCGCCTGCGGTGGACACCCACGGCTACAACTCGGAGTGGACCGCCAATGACGTGACCCTCACCCCCTCTGCCACGGCTGACAGCGGCATTGCCTACTACGAGTACTCCAAAGATAACGGCCAGAGCTGGACCCAACTCTCGGGCAGCAGCCTGACCATTTCTGAGAGCTTCTTTGCCACCGACTACATCTTCCGGGCTGTCTCCCATGCAGGCAACATTAGCGCAGCCAGCGAACCTGTCACTGTGAAGCTGGACAAGGATCCCGTCTCCATCACACTCACCGGAAACACCCAGGACTATCTCCAGACGGACACCCTGGAAATCCTGGTCAACATTGGGCTTTCCGGATGTTCCAGACTGGAGATCAAGAACGAGGACGGTACCTGGACTGCCATCGAACCCTCCGGCGGCTTCGTAACCCCCGTTGAATATCCCATTACGGAAAACGGCACCTATACCTTCCGAGCCATCAGCGGTGCAGGTGTGGTTGGCGCAGAACAGAGCATCACCTACACCAACATTGACTCGGTCAAGCCGGTGGTGGCCATTGACTCCGGCAGCTATGTATCTGACACCTGGAGCAAGGATCATGTCACCCTGTCTGTGTCCAACACGGCAGCCAATTCTGGCACCACCACCTTCCAGTACAAGGTAGGCGACGGAAATTGGCAGACCTGCAACGGCGCAATCACGGTTTCGGAAGAAACTGACGGCACGGTTTATACCTTTAAAGCCATCAGCGCCAGCGGTGTGGAAAGCGACCAGGCTTCCATCACCGTGAAGCTGGACCAGACCGCACCGGATGGAGACATCAAAATTCAGGAAAACTCGGTGAAACAGCTGCTCAACCAGATCACCTTCGGTCTGTTCTTCAACAAGAATGTGGATGTGACCATCTCCGGCACCGATGCTTTGAGCGGTGTGGCCTCCATTCAGTTCTATCGCAGCCAGGACATCCTCACCCAGGAGGAAGCAGAGGACATCTCTGATTGGCAGGATTACACCTCTATCACCGAGACCGCTGTGGATGCAGAGAAGTTTGTCTACTACGCAAGAATCACCGATCAGGCCGGGAACTTCACCGTGATTGGCTCCAATGGGGTCACCTTTGACCTGACCGCTCCCACCATCAGCGGCATTACCAACGGCAGTACCTATTACACCACCCAGAACGTCACGGTGGCCGATGCCAACCTGGCAACTGTGACCGTCAACGGCGTGCCCGAGGATGAAGCTCTGACCCTGGCCGGCAACGTGGCCCAGACCTACACCATCGTGGCCACCGACAAGGCGGGCAACTCCACCACCGTCACCGTCACCATGAAGCCCATTGCCAGCCTTGCCGATCCCATCAAGGGTATCACCGCTGACACTGTGACTTCCAAGGATCAAGCGGCCATTGAATCGGTGAAGGCAGACACAGAGGCTGTGAACACGGAATATGCCACCGATGAGGAACAGGCAGAACTGAAAGAGATTCTGGACACCTGCAACGCTCTGCTGGCAAAGATCGAAGAATCTGCACAGGCAGGAAATACCGAAAATACCGACAAGGTGGAAGACATTACTGCCGACAATGTGAAACCGGAAGACAAAGATGATCTGATCTCCGCCAAGGAAGACCTGGAAGACGCCCTGGACAACTTCGGGGACAACTACACCCAGGAGGAGAAACAGGCACTGGAAGACAAACTGGATCAGATCAACCAGGCTCTGGAGAGCATTGAAAAGGTGGAGAGCGTGCAGGACGCCATTTCTGCTCTGCCCGACACCGTGGAGCCGGATGACACCGATGTAGAGGCTATCATTGATGCAGTGAAAGAGCAGTATGAGGCTCTCACCGACCACGAAAAATCCCTGGTGGGTGAGGCACTGAAAGAGAAGCTGGAGCACCTGCTGGCTGCACTGGGCGACTATCGCATGACCCAGGGCCAGAATGCCCAGTGGACGCAGGGAACTCAGACAGGCTTGACCTTCACCGTCAACGGAGCATTCTCCAAATTCACTGGCATTGAGGTGGACGGCAAGGCAGTGGATCAGGCACATTACACCGCCGTCTCCGGCAGCACCATCGTCACCCTGAAGCCGAAATACCTAGACACCCTGTCCGTGGGCCAGCACACCCTCACCGTGCTCTTCACCGACGCCAAGGTGGACGGCCAGTTTGAAATTCTGGCAAAACCTCAGCCTGGCACACCGGACACCGGGGACAACAGCCAGGTGACCATCTGGATCGGCCTGCTGTTTGCCGCTGTCTGCGGACTGGCCGGAACCATGGTCTACACCCGCAAGAAAAAGCACAGCAAATAATACATGGAACGCCCCCCAGCACAGCCGTGATGGCTGTACTGGGGGGCGTTCACGCTTATTGGATGTTCAGCTGACCTTGGGCAATCCGGTTTTTCAAATTCAAAACCTTCTCCTCAATGGCGGAGATGGTGGCCTCGAAGGCCTCGTCCCCCTGGCCCGATGGGTCTTCCAGGCCCCAGTCCTCCCGGTGCTGACAGGGCAGATGGGGGCAATTCACATTGCAGCCCATGGTCACCACAATGTCCACCGGGGGCAGCTGGGACACCAGCTTGCTGTGCTGGGTCTGCTCCATGTCGATGCCGTAATGCTCCTTCATCAGCCGCACAGCGTCCTGGTTGATGCGGGGCACCGTCTCTGTCCCCGCCGAATAGCTGTCAAACACATCCCCGGCCAGGTGCTTGCCCAGAGCCTCCGCCATCTGACTGCGGCAGGAATTATGGACGCACACAAACGCCACATTGGGTTTTCTCTCCATGCCTTACCCTCTGACCTTCTGGATGAGGGCCTTGGCCTCCTCCCTCTTGAGCACCTTGCCGCAGGACACCACTTTGCCGTCCACCACCAGAGCCGGGGTGGTCATCACACCATAGGCCGCAATCTGGGCAAAGTCGGTGACGTGGTCAATGGCGGTGTCCATATTCAGCTCCGTCAGAGCCTCCCGGACAGCCTCCTCCAGGGCGTTGCACTTGGCACAGCCGGAGCCCAGCACCTGGTCTTGGATGAACGTCCAAACACCCATAGAAAGACCTCACTTTCTCCATATTTCATATCAAGATATTTTGATATATTTTCCTCACAAAAACGCCATCTGTCAAAGATGGCGTTTTCTCATCCTTTGCACCGGGCGCAGCTTACCTCCCCCTCCTCAACGGGAGTGGTAAGCTGGCACAGAAGTCTCATGGTCTCCTCCCTTCCTGCGGGGTTCAGACGGTAATGGGTCCACTTCCCTTCGGGACGGCTGGTGACGATGCCAGACTCACAGAGAATCTTCATGTGATAGGACAGCCCGGATTGAGTGAGGTCCAGGGCCTCCAGCAGCACACAGGCGCACTTCTCCCCGCTTCTCAGCTGTTCCAGAATGGCCAGCCGCTTGGGATCACAGAATGCCTTGAACACCTTGGCCTGTTCTTGATACGCAGTCGCCATGCCCTCACCTCACATCAAAATATTTTGATATAATCATTATATGCAGGCAGCCACCCTTTGTCAACTCAAAAGTGCCTGTTGCAAAATGGCAATTTTGCAACAGGCACTTTTGCAGTATTTACTCCACCTCACCGGGCAAATCCACCTCGGGCATCAGCTCCTGGCTGACGATGGAGAGCATCTCCTCCAGCTTGGCGCAGTCCTCAGAGGAGAACCGCTGCCGGATCCGGCCCATGACCTTGCTCACATAGTCGGTGCTGATGTTGTAGTAGTCCCGGTACTTCTGGGTCACCTTCAAGTGGTATTCCCGTTTATCCTGCTCCGACTGCTCTTTGGTGAGATACCCCTTGCGCACCAGGCTGTTGATCTTGTAGGCCGCATTGGGGGGCGAGATGCGCATAAAGGTGGCAAACTCGTTGATGGTGGGAGTGCCCAGAGCCTGGATGGTCTCCATGGCGAAGGTCTCCACCGTGGTCAAGCTGGCCTCCCGGTTTTGAAAATGGGCAAAAATCTCCTGGTAAAAATGGAGCTTGAACTTGGTATACACCGCTCCGAATCTCTCCTCCAACATCCTGTTGCCTCCGTGTTCCTCTGTATTTCCTATTATTCTATCAGATTTCACACCAAAAGGGCAACCCCTTACTTTCCCAGGGCCAGGGTCAACTCGGCATTCACCGCCACCTGACCGTCCACCTTGGCCGTGGCCTCTGCCACCGCCACAGGGCCTTTTTGCTTGATGATGGTGCACTCCAGCTCCAGCACGTCCCCAGGCACCACCTGGCGGCGGAAGCGGGCGTTTTTGATGCCGCCGAAGAAGCCCAGCTTGCCCCGGTTTTCCTCCAGGGACAGCACGGCAATGCCAGCCACCTGGGCCAGAGCCTCCAAAATCAGCACTCCAGGCATCACGTGGTACTGGGGGAAGTGGCCCTGGAAGAAGGGCTCATTGACGGTGACGCACTTGATGCCCTTCGCCCACTTGCCTTCCTCCCCGTCCACGATCTTGTCCACCAGGGCGAAGGGGTAGCGGTGGGGCATGATCTCTGCAATCTGATTGGAATTGTACTGCATCTGGTCAGCCCTCCCACTTCTTCATGAGCACGCAGGCGTTGTGGCCGCCAAAGCCCAGGGAGTTGGAGAGCGCATAGCGCACGTTCTGCGCCCGGCCCACGTTGGGCACCACGTCCAGGTCGCAGGCGGGGTCGGGCTCCTGGTAGTTGATGGTGGCGGGGATATAGCCATCCTTCACGGCCAGGGCAGTGAAAATGGCCTCCACGCCGCCGGCAGCGCCCAGCATGTGTCCGGTCATGGACTTGGTGGAGCTCACAGCCAGCTGGTAGGCGTGGTCCCCGAACACCGTTTTGATGGCGGCGGTCTCGCCGGAGTCGTTGAGGGGGGTGGAGGTGCCGTGGGCATTGATGTAATCCACCTCATCGGCCTTTACATCGCCGTCGGCCAGGGCCTGGACCATGGCCCGGGCACCGCCCTCTCCGTTGGGGGCGGGGGCAGTCATGTGGTAGGCGTCGCAGGTCACCCCGTAGCCCACCATCTCAGCGTAAATCTTGGCCCCACGCTCCAGTGCGTGTTCCAGCTCTTCCAGCACCAGAATACCAGCGCCCTCGCCCATAACAAAGCCGCTGCGGCGGGCATCAAAGGGCACGGAAGCGGCATTCTTGTCCTCTCCCGTGTGCAGCGCCCGCATGGTGGTAAAGCCGCCAATGGACAGCGGGGTGACAGCGGCCTCAGCGCCGCCGCACACCATCACGGTGGCGTAGCCGTCCCGGATGTGGCGGAAGGCATCGCCCACGGCGTTGGAGCCGCCGGCGCAGGCGGTGACGGGGCAGGTGCACATGCCCTGGAAGCCCAGATCAATGGCGATGAGGCCCGCACCCATGTTGGCAATGGCCTCGGGGATGTAGTAGGGGTTGACCCGGTCAAAGCCCTTTTCCAGGCCACGGGTCTGCTCGGCCTCGGTGGTGCCGATGCCGCCCACGCCGCTGGAGACGATGACCCCGCACTGGGTGGGGTCCAGCTTTTCCTTCTCCAAACCGCTGTCGGCGAAGGCCTCCCGGGCGGCCACCATAGCAAACTGGGCATAGCGGGCCATGTGCTTGACCTCCCGCTTATCCAACACGGTGGTGGGGTCCCAGTTCTTCACCTCAGCGGCCAGCTTCACCTTGCGGTGGGTGGCATCGTAAAGGGTGATGGTGTCAATGCCGCACACACCATCCCGCACCGCCTGCCAGCTCTCGGCCACGTTGTGGCCCAGAGGGTTGACGGTGCCCATACCAGTGATGACAACTCTGCGTTTGTTTCCCATAATATCCTACCTCCTCTGGTCACATGCCCATGCCGCCGTCTACACTGAGCACCTGCCCGATGATGTAGCCGGCCCCTTCGCTGGCCAAAAAGGCCACGGCCTTGGCCACGTCCTCAGGTGTGCCAGCCCGGCGGGCGGGAATGGTGGTGAGCATGGCCTCCCGGGCCGCCTCAGGCAGGGCGGCGGTCATATCGGTGGCGATGTAGCCGGGGGCCACGGCGTTGACGGTGATGCCACGCCCCGCCAATTCCTTGGCCAGGGACTTGGTCATACCGATGACCCCCGCCTTGCTGGCGCAGTAGTTCACCTGGCCGGGGTTGCCCCGCAGGGCCACCACAGAACTCAGGTTCACAATGCGGCCGTAGCGGCCCTTCATCATGGGCCGGGTCACCGCCTTCATGCACAAAAAGGTGCCCTTCAGGTTGGTGTTGATGACGGAATCAAAATCCTCTTCCTTCATGGTCATGGCCAGGCCGTCCCGGGTGATGCCAGCATTGTTGACCAGAATGTGCACTCCGCCCAGTTCCTTCACGGCGGTGTCCACCAGGTTCTTCACCGCCTCAGGGTCGGTGACGTCTCCCTTCACGCTTCTGGCCTCCACCCCCAGCTCCTTGAGGGCGGTGAGGGTCTCCTGGGCGGCGGCGTCGTTGCCGGCGTAGGAGAACACCACGCTGGCTCCCTGGGCGGCCAGCTCCAGGCAGATGGCCCGGCCAATGCCCCGGCTTCCGCCAGTGACAATGGCCACTTTTCCGTATAAAGACATGGTCAATTCTCCTCTTTCAGCGCCTGAGCCAGGGCCTGGATGTCGGCCACCGTCTCCACGGCATAGGTTTTGATGTCCGGGGTGGTCTTGCGCACAAAGCCGCTGAGCACCTTGCCCGGCCCGATCTCCACAATGGTGTCCACACCCAGTTCACTCAGGCGGCGGATGGTGTCCTCCATGTACACCGAGGACTGCACCTGACGCTCCAGCAGAGCGGGGATGGAGTCTCCCTCTCCCATTTCACGACCCAGGCAGTTAAAGAGCACGGGAACTTTCATCTCGCCGAAGGTCTCGCCCTGGAACTTCTCCGCCAGAGCGTCCCCGGCGGGCTTCAAGAGGGGAGTGTGGAAGGGGCCGCTGACCTTGAGAGGCATACAGCGGCGTGCGCCCATCTCCTTGGCCAGGCGGGCGGCCTCATCCACAGCATCCTGATGTCCGCCGAGAACTAACTGCCCAGGGCAGTTGTAGTTGGCAATGCACACCACGCCCAGGGAGGAAGCCTGCTGGCAGGCCTGCTCCAGCTTCTCCCGGTCCAGGCCCAGCACGGCGGTCATGCCGCAGGCCACCCCCTGGGCGGCCTGGGCCATCACCTTACCCCGGAAGGCCACCAGGGAAATGGCCTGCTGGGGGGTGAACACCCCGGCGGCCTGGAGGGCGGAGTACTCGCCCAGGCTCAGGCCCGCCACATAGTCAGGGCGGATGCCCAGGTCAGCGAGAATTTGGGTCACACCCACCGCAAAGGCCACCATACAGGGCTGGGTGTACCGGGTCTCATTCAAAACTCCCTGGCTGTCCTGGAAACTCACTTCCTTCACATCAAAGTCCAGGTTTGCCCCGTCCAGCACGTCCCGGAACTGGGGGTAAGTCTCGTACAGGTCGGCCCCCATGCCCGGGTGCTGGCTGCCCTGTCCGGCATATAAAAAGGCAATGCTCATTTCTGCATCTCCTTTACGGTTTTCTCATAGCCCGCCATGAGATCCTCAAAGATCTGGCGCAGGGGGCGAATTTCGTGGGCCATGCCCGCCACCTGTCCGGCCATAAAGCTGCCGGTGTCCACGTCGCCGTCAAAGACCGCCCGGCGCAGGGAACCCAGGGTCAGCTTCTCCAGCTCCTCCAGGGGCAGGTGATCCTTCTCCATGCGCACATATTCCCGGGCCATCTTGTTTTTCAGCACCCGCACCGGGGCTCCGGTGGAGCGGCCGGTGACGATGGTGTCGGTGGCGCTGGCCTTGAGAATCGCCTTCTTATAGTTTTCGTGGATGGGGCACTCCTCACTGGTGAGCAGGCAGGTGCCGATCTGGGCGCCGCAGGCTCCCAGGGCAAAGGCAGCGGCCAGCTGACGGCCATCGGCAATCCCTCCGGCGGCAATGACGGGGACGGACACGGTGTCCACCACCTGAGGCACCAGGGCCATGGTGGTCATCTCACCCACATGTCCGCCGCTCTCAGTGCCCTCGGCGATGAAGCCGTCCACACCCAGCCGCTCCAGACGCTTGGCCAGCACAGGAGCTGCCACCACGGGGAAGATGCGGATGCCCGCTTCCTTCCAGGTGGGAACGTACTTGCCGGGGTTTCCTGCCCCGGTGGTGATGACGGACACCCCCTCCTCCACCACCACCTTGGCCAGCTCGTCAATGTGGGGGTTCATGAGCATCAGGTTGACGCCAAAGGGCTTGTGGGTGTTCTCTTTGGCAATGCGGATTTCCTTCCGCAGGGTCTCGCCGTCCCAGCCGCCCGCTCCCACCAGGCCCAGGGCTCCGGCGTTGGACACGGCAGCGGCGAAGGCTCCGGTGGCAATGTTGGCCATGCCGCCCTGAATCAAGGGAAACTCAGTTCCCAGAAGTTCATTTAATTTCATATCTTTCATCCTCCGTTCTCAGACCCGGGCCACTTCCAGCAAGGCTCCGGCCCAGGTCAGACCGCCGCCAAAGCCCACGCACAACACCTTATCCCCGGGCTTCACCTCTCCCTTCTCCACCAGCTCATCCAGCAGGATGGGCACGCTGGCGGCGGAGGTGTTGGCGGTATGGGCAATGTTTCCGGTGCACTTGGCCGGGTCCACCCCCAGCTTCTTCACCGCAAAATTGATGATTCTCTGGTTGGCCTGGTGGAACACAAAGCGGTCCACCTCCTCCAGGGTGATGCCCGCCTTCTGGGCCACCTCCCGGGCGCACCGGGGCAGGGCCTCCACGGCGAAGCGGAACACGTCCTGCCCCTCCATATGTACCACCGAGGGCACACTCTGGTTGACCCCGGGCACCACCAGCACCCGGTCATTCCCCCGACAGCCCAGCACGGCGTGGATGGAGGGGTAGTCCTCCCGCCACTGAACCAGGGCAGCTCCCGCTCCGTCGCCGAAGAGCACGCAGGTGCTGCGGTCTGCCATGTCAATGACCCGGCTGAGCACCTCAGCCCCCAGCACCAGGCCGTACTTCCGGGTAGAAGCGGCCAGCAGGCACTCTGCCGTGTGCAGGGCGTAGACGAAACCGGAACAGGCGGCATTGAGATCAAAGCAGATGGTGTCCTCCTCCAGTCCCAGCTCCCTTTGCAGCACGCAGGCGGTGGCGGGGGTCAGGTGATCGGGGGTGAGGGTGGCCACCAGGCACACCCCCACCTGCTCCGGCTTTATCCCGCTGCGCTCCAGAGCCTTTTTCGCCGCCTCCAGGCACAAGCTGGTGTGGCACTCCTCTCTGGAGCAGTGGTGGCGGGCTCCAATCCCGGTGCGGGAACGAATCCACTCGTCGCTGGTGTCCATGATCTGCTCCAAATCGTGATTTGTCACCACATGCTGGGGCAGGGCACTGCCTGTGGCCAGCAATTTGATTCCACTCATGTGCGCTCCTTTCTCAGGGCCTTTGCGCCCATGGCTCGAAATTTCTCATAACGTCCGGCAGCCAGGGCGTGGGCGCTCATGCGGCTCAGGCCCGCAAGCTCCTCTTGCAGCACCACATCCAGCGTGCGCACCATAGCAGGCACATCGGTGTGGGCGCCCCCTTCCGGCTCGGGGATGATCCGGTCAATGACTCCCAGCTCCAACAGGTCGGCGGCGGTGAGCTTCATCACGTCACAGGCCTGGTCGCTCTTGGAGGCATCCTTCCACAAAATGGCCGCAAAGCCCTCGGGAGAGAGGACGGAATACACGGCGTTTTCCAACATCAGCACCCGGTTTCCCACACCCAGGGCCAAGGCTCCACCGCTGACCCCTCTCCGGTGACAATGGCGATGGTGGGCACGGTGAGGGCGGACATCTTGGCCAGCATCCGGGCAATGGCCTCGCCCTGACCTCTGGCCTCCGCCTCCAGACCCGGATAGGCTCCGGGGGTGTCAATGAAGGTAATCACCGGGCGGCCGAACTTCTCCGCCTGGTCCATGAGCCGCCCGGCTTTGCGGTACCCCTCCGGGGTGGGCATGCCAAAGCGGCAGGCCATGCGCTCCTCCAGATCCTTGCCCTTGCGGTGTCCGATGACGGTGACGGGCTTGCCGTGAAACAGACCCACGCCGCCGTATATGCTGGGGTCGTCGCCACACAGGCGGTCCCCCTTCTGCTCGAAAAAGTCGGTGAGCAGGCCCTGGACAAAATCCACCACCCCGGGACGGGCGGTGTTGCGGGCCAGAGCCACCCGCTGGGCAGGGGTATACTCAGCCATCCCGGTTTGCACCTGCCTTTCCGTGGAGGCGCAGCAGCTGGATGAGGGTGTCCCGCAGCTGGCTGCGGGGCACCACAGCGTCCAAAAAGCCGTGCTCCAACAAGTATTCGGCGCTCTGGAAGCCCTCGGGCAGCTCCTGGCCGATGGTCTGCTCAATGACCCGGGGCCCGGCAAAGCCGATGAGTGCCCCCGGCTCGGCGATCATGATATCCCCCAGGCTGGCAAAGCTGGCGGTGACACCGCCGGTAGTGGGGTGGGTGAGCACCGAAATGTACAAGCCACCCCGGCGGGAAAACCGCTCCAGCGCCGCCGAGGTCTTGGCCATCTGCATCAGGGACAAAATGCCCTCCTGCATCCGGGCCCCGCCGCTGGCGGAGAAGAGGATGAGGGGCAGGCGGGCCTTTGTGGCCTGCTCCACCAGCCGGGTCACCTTCTCGCCCAGAGCAGCGCTCATGCTGCCCATGAAAAAGCAGCTGTCCAGCACCCCCACCGCCACCCGGATGCCGCCTATGCGGCCCAGGGCGGTGACCACGCCCTCATTCATCCCCGTCTTGGCTCTGGCCTTCTCCAGCTTCTGGCGGTAGCCGGGAAAGTCCAGGGGATCTGCGGAAGCCAGGGTACCGTCCAGCTCCTTGAAGCTGCCCCGGTCCAGAATCTGGCTCAGTCGATGGTAGGCTCCAATGGGGTGGTGGTAGCCGCACAGGGGGCACACATACCCTCCGGCCACCAGCTCCCGGTGGGAGACCTCCCCGCCGCAGTGGCTGCACACCTCATTGGTGTGGGGATGTACGGCAGACACCCCCCGCATGGCCTTCAAAGCCAGCAGTTTCTGTCTGCGCCGTTGAAATACGGAACTCATGCCTTGTTCTCCTCCTCTGCCCCGTGGCTCCAAGTCAGCAGGGTGTCCAGATTGGCGTCCATAAACCCGGTGTGGTAAGCTCCCCGGACAAAGTCGGGATGGTACAAGATCTGATGGAGCAGATCAATGTTGTTGGTGGTGCCCTCAATGACCAGCTCCTCCAAAGCCCGGCGCATCCGGCGAATGGCATCCAGCCGGGTGGGGGCGTGGACAATGATCTTGGCCATCATGGAGTCATAATAGGGGGGCAGGTCGTAGCCGCCGTACAGCCCGCTGTCCACCCGCACCCCACAGCCTCCGGGCAGGTGGAGAAAGTCGATGTGGCCGGGGCTGGGCCGGAAGTCATGGGCGGGATCCTCGGCGTTGATGCGGCACTCCATGGCGTGGCCGTGGAGCTGCACCTGCTCCTGGGTCACCGACAGGGGCAGCCCAGCGGCCACCCGAATCTGCTCCCGCACCAGGTCCAGCCCGGTGACCATCTCGGTGACCGGGTGCTCCACCTGGATGCGGGTATTCATCTCGATGAAATAGAACTCTCCCTGGGGAGAGAGGACAAATTCAATGGTCCCGGCGTTGACATACCCGGCGGCCTTGGCCGCTGCCACCGCCGCCGCCCCCATCTTCTCCCGCAGCTCAGGGGTAAGGGCCTTGGAGGGGGATTCCTCCAGCATCTTCTGATTGCGCCGCTGGATGGAGCAGTCCCGCTCCCCCAGCTGGATCACATTGCCCTGGGCGTCCGCCATGATCTGGAACTCAATGTGGCGGGGGTTGAGGATCAGCTTCTCTAAGTACATCTCGTCGCTGCCAAAGCAGGCCATGGACTCGCTTCTCGCCTCCTGGAACAGAGGGATGAGCTGGTCCGGCTCAAAGACCCGGCGCATACCCCGTCCACCGCCGCCAGCAGCGGCCTTGATGAGCACGGGATAGCCCATCTCATCGGCCAGGGCCTTGGCCTGCTCGGGGGTGTCCACCGCCCCGTCGGAGCCGGGCACCACAGGCACCCCCGCCTGCTGCATCAGCTTCCGGGCGGCGGCCTTGTTGCCCATCTTCCGAATCACGTCCCCGGAAGGGCCAATGAAGGCGATCCCCGCCTGGGCGCAGGCATCGGCAAAGTCGGCGTTCTCCGACAAAAAGCCATAGCCGGGGTGGAGCGCATCACAGCCGGTGCGCTGGGCCACGGTGAGAATGGCATCCATATTCAGATAGCTGTCTGAAGACCGGGCGGGGCCAATGCAGTAGGCCTCCTCCGCCAGCTGCACATGCAGGGCGTCGGCGTCCCCCTGGGAATACACCACCACAGGCTGGATGTTCATCTCCCGGCAGGCCCGGAAGATGCGCACGGCGATCTCGCCCCGGTTGGCAATGAGAATGCGTCGAAACATATTTCTCACCCTTCCCGGTAGCGGATCAGGTTCTGACCGAAGGACACCAGTTCTCCGTCCTGGGCCAGCACCGCCTCCACCACACAGTCGCAGGGGGCCTTGATCTCGTTCATGGTCTTCATGGCCTCCACCAGACACAGGGTATCTCCCTTACTGACCCGCTGCCCAGGCTGCACATAGGGGTCATCCCCAGGGGCGGGAGCGGCGTAGAAGGTGCCCACCAAGGGGGCAGTGACACAGGTACCCTCTTCCACCGCCTCTGCCGCAGGGGCAGCGGCAACTGCCACAGGAGCAACCGGGGCAGCAGCAACCGCCACGTTCTTGCCCAGCTCCAGGGAGAAGTCCTTCCGGGTCACCTTCAGAGTGGTCAGCCCGCTCTGGTCAAAACGAGCCATCAGCTCGTAAATTTCTTGATTGGTCATAGCTCCTCCTTTTGGAAAAAAGGCACCGGAGATCCCGGTGCCCTTCTTTTCCCCCTTTGATTAGCCCTTGTGGCTCTCCAGATAGGCCACCAGATCGCCCACAGTCTTCATCTGGGGCAAAGCCTCGTCCTCGATGGTCACGCCGAAGGCCTCCTCCAGAGCCATGGACAGCTCCACAGCGGCCAGAGAGTCGGCGTCCAGATCCTCAGCCAGGCGGGCCTCCATGGTCACCTTGTCGGCGTCACAGTTGAGAGTCTCCACAATGATGTCCTTGATCTGCTCGAAATCCATATTGACAGCTCCTTTTGATTACTTCAAAGTTTTTAGTTAAAATTATTTAAGTAAAATAATTTAAGTACATTGTAGCATCCTCCGCCCCAAAGTCAAGGGGTGTTTTGAAGTTTTACGGTTTCATATACATCCGACAAACTTCGACGGTTTATCATGGTGGAGGTGCACAACAAATAGGAACCCCCCGGCATAGCCGGGGGTTCTTCATATGCGGGCAAAGCCCTTTGTTACTAGCCACGCCTAAAGGCGTTAGTACGGTCTGCCATCTGCGAAAGACT
>NZ_JACSNZ010000071.1 GCF_016902575.1 Pseudoflavonifractor capillosus
TGTGGCCTTGGGTCGCCCTTTGACCCAAGGGTGCATGCAGCGGGCTGCAACCCCTCGAAAAAATGCTTGCATTTTTGAGAAGCGTGTCGAACTTTTTCGACACGCTAAAAAAGTCGTTCTCCCGCAGGAGAACGACTTTTTTGCTTGTATAGAACTTATTCCAGCTCAAAGGCACCGGTGTACAGCTGATAGTACTTGCCTTTTTGAGCGATGAGGTCGTCGTGGCTGCCTCGCTCAATGATGCGGCCCTGCTCCAAGACCATGATGGCGTTGGAGTTCTTTACCGTAGAGAGCCGGTGGGCGATGACAAACACGGTGCGGCCGTACATCAGGGCGTCCATGCCCTTTTGCACAATGGCCTCTGTGCGGGTGTCGATGGAGGAGGTGGCCTCGTCCAGAATCATGACAGGGGGATCGGCCACGGCAGCCCGGGCGATGGCCAGCAGCTGACGCTGACCCTGGGAGAGGTTGGCGCCGTTGCTGGTGAGCATGGTGTTGTAGCCATGGGGCAGGCGGGTGATGAAGTCGTGGGCACCTGCCAGCTTAGCGGCGGCGATACACTCCTCATCGGTGGCCTCCAGCTGTCCGTAGCGGATGTTTTCCATGACGGTACCAGTAAACAGGTTGGTGTCCTGAAGTACGATGCCCAGGGAGCGGCGCAGATCTGCCTTGCGGATGGTCATGATGTCAATGCCGTCGTAGAGGATGCGGCCGTTGTGGATGTCGTAGAAGCGGTTGATGAGGTTGGTGATGGTGGTCTTACCGGCACCAGTGGCGCCCACAAAGGCCACCTTCTGGCCAGGCTTGGCGAACAGGGAGATGTCGTGAAGCACCGTCTTCTCCGGCACATAGCCGAAGTCCACGTGCTCAAAACGCACATCACCGGTGAGGCGGGTATAGTGGAAGGACCCGTCGCCCTGGGGCACTTTCCAGGCCCACACGTTGCTGCGGTAGGGAACCTCTTTCAGGCTGCCGTCCTCCTGCTCCTGGACGTTGACCAGGGTCACGTTGCCTTCATCCACCTCGGGCTGTTCATCCATCAGTTCGAAAATGCGATGTGCGCCAGCCATACCCATAACCACCAAGTTGATCTGCTGGGACACCTGGCCGATGGTGCCAGTGAACTGCTTGGTCATGTTGAGGAAGGGCACCACGATGCTGATGCTGAAGGCCATACCGGAGAAGCTCAGATTGGGGGCTTTGACCACCAGGAGAATACCTCCCACAATGGCCACCAGAGCGTAGATCACGTTGCCGGTGTTCATGAGGATGGGCATGAGGGTGTTGGCGAAGGTGTTGGCCTGCTTGGAGTCGGACATGAGCTGGTCGTTGAGACGGTCAAAGTCGGCACAGGTCTCCGCCTCGTGGCAGAAGACCTTCACCACTTTTTGTCCGTCCATCAGCTCCTCCACGAAGCCCTCCACCTTACCAAGGGACTTTTGCTGCCGCTGGAAGAAGGCTGCGGAGCGGCCGCCAATGGAGCGGGTGGCCTTCACCATCACCAGAGAGCCAAGAAGAATCACCAAACTCAGCCAGAAGCTGTAATAGAGCATAATGAAGAGCACAGAGAGAATGGTGACGATCATGGACAGCAGCTGGGGGAAGCTCTGGGCCACCATCTGACGCAGGGTGTCGATGTCGTTGGTGTAGTGACTCATGATGTCGCCGTGGTCGTTGGTGTCAAAGTAGCGCAGGGGCAGGTTCTGCATCCCGTCAAACATCTTCACACGCAGCTTTTTCAGCAGACCCTGGGTGATGACCGCCATCATCTGGGTCCATACCACAGTGGAGATCAGGGCCAGGACGTACATGGTGCCCAGAATGGCCACCAGACGGAAAATCTCCGGTGCGGCAGAAGCCCAGTCGCCGGCCTGCCAGTTGTTCTCCACCACGGCGATGATCTTTTGCATGAACACGGTGGGAAGGCTGCCTACAATGGCGCTGAACAGAATACACACCAGCGCCACCGGCATGAGTACGGGGAAAAACTCGAAAAGGGTACGCAACAGGCGGACGAAAGTGCCTTTGCGGTTGATGGGCTGATTAGGCTTCATCTTCCTGTCCTCCTTTGTTCTGAGACTCGTAGACTTCTTGGTAGATGGGGCTGGACTTCAGCAGCTCGTCGTGACTGCCCATGGCCACAATGCGGCCGCCGTCCATAATGAGAATGCGGTCTGCTTCCTGCACCGAGGCCACACGCTGGGCCACGATGATCTTGGTGGTGTCGGGAATGAACTCCCGGAAGGCCTTGCGGATGAGGGCGTCGGTCTTGGTGTCCACGGCGGAGGTGGAGTCGTCCAGAATGAGGATCTTGGGCTTTTTCAGCAGAGCCCGGGCGATACACAGCCGCTGCTTCTGGCCACCGGAGACGTTGACGCCGCCCCGCTCCAGATAGGTATCATACTTGTCGGGGAAGAGCTGAATGAATTCATCGGCCTGAGCCAGACGACAGGCCTCCAGCAGTTCCTCATCGGTGGCATCGGGATTGCCCCAGCGCAGATTTTCCTTGATGGTGCCGGAGAAGAGCACGTTCTTTTGCAGCACCACAGCCACGGCGTTGCGCAAGGTGTCCAGGTCGTAGTCCCGCACGTCTATGCCACCCACCCGAACGGTGCCCTGGGTGGCGTCGTACAGACGAGGGATGTGCTGAATGAGGGAGGACTTGGAGGAGCCGGTGCCGCCCAGAATACCCACCGTCTCACCGGAGCGGATGTGCAGGTCGATCTGGGACAGGGCGTTGCGCTCGGCATCCTCAGAATACTTGAAGTCCACACCGTCAAAATCAATGGAGCCGTCCTTGACCTCCATAACAGGTGCGCCGGGGCTGGTGATGGTGCTGCGTTCCTGGAGCACTTCCACGATACGGTGGGCGGACTCAGCGGAAATGGTAATCATCACAAAGACCATGGACAGCATCATCAGGCTTACCAGGATCTGAAAACTGTAAATGAACAGGGAGGAGAGCTTGCCCACGGTGAGGGCCACACCCTGGGTGCTGATGATGAAGTAGGCGCCAAGGCCCAGAATGAGGCAGGTGGCGGAATACAGGCAGAACTGCATCAAGGGGGAGTTGAAAGCCATGATGCGCTCAGCCCGGGTGAAGTCCCGGCATACATCCTCAGCGGCGGCGGAGAACTTCTCCTTCTCAAAATCCTCCCGCACATAGGACTTGACCACCCGCATGGCCTGCACATTCTCCTGGATGGAGTTGTTCAGGGTATCGTATTTGCGGAACACCTTGACAAACAGGGGATGTACTTTGCAAATGATGATGGCAAGGCCAATGGCCAGTACCGGGATGGTAAAGAGGAAAATAAAGGCCATAGAGCCGCCCATGATAAAGGCCATGATGAAGGAGAACACCAGCATCAGGGGGAAACGGATGGCGCCCCGGATGATCATCATAAAAGCCATCTGCACGTTGGTCACGTCAGTGGTCATACGAGTGACCAGAGACGAGGTGGAGAAACGGTCAATGTTGGCAAAAGAGAACTTCTGAATGTTGTAGAACATATCCTGACGCAAGTTTTTGGCATAGCCTGCGGAGGCAGATGCGGCAGTGATGCCTGCAATACGCCCAAAATACAGAGAAAAGCCCGCCAGCACAATGAGGATGATGCCGTAGGTCAGAATGGTGGACAGTTCACAGCCTGTTTGAATTTCCCAAACCAAATTGGCGGTCAAAAAGGGAAGGATACACTCAATGATGACTTCCAGAGTGACAAACAAGGGGGTCAATAGGGCGTCTCGTTTGTACTCTCGGATGGATTTTGCCAGAAGCCTAATCATACTCCGATTCTCCTTTGCTTGAAATATAGAATTGATAAATACAAACACGTCATCCAGTATACACATTTTATATAAAAGATGATAGGGTCAACTCCCACAAAAAAATGGGAGATTATCCAGAATCCATGCGAAATTCAGATGAAAAAGAGAGCTGCCCGCACTCTCGTGCGGGCAGCCATGTGCTTCGGTTCGAAACATAGAGGAAGGAGATTGACACAAGTTAGTGTGAGCTAACTGCAAGATAAATATACCATCGGGATGGGCTGTTGTCAAGCCCTTTTATGCAAAAAGCTGGTGGGTTATGTTGGGAAAGGGTTGAAAAGCGGTGAGCAACATGGTATACTGACCTGTAAGCGTGTAAAACTGCCTTGAACAAGGGGCAGTCAGGAATTTATAGAACGAAGGGAACGATTTTTTCATGTCCGGACATTCCAAGTGGCATAATATTCAGAAGACCAAGGGCGCAGCGGATGCCAAGCGCTCTCAGACTTTTACCAAGATTGCCCGTGAGCTGATCGTGGCGGTGAAGACCGGCGGCAGCGGCGACCCCAACAACAACTCCCGCCTGGCCACCGTCATTGCCAAGGCCAGAGCTGCCAACATGCCCAACGACAACATCAAGCGTACCATTGAGAAGGCCCTGGGTTCCGGCAACTCCAACGACTACGAGGCCATCACCTATGAGGGATATGGTCCCTGCGGCGTGGCTGTGATCGTGGAGGCCCTCACCGACAACCGCAACCGTACCGCCTCTGAGGTACGTCACTACTTCGACAAGTTCGGCGGCAACCTGGGCGCCACCGGCTGTGTGTCCTGGTCCTTTGACCAGAAGGGCGTGCTCATCATTGAGCGGGAGGACCTGGACGAGGACACCGTGATGATGGACGCTCTGGACTGCGGCGCTGCTGATTTCGAGCCCGAGGAGGAGTGCTTCACCATCTACACCGATCCCGACTCCTTCGCTGCCGTGGTGGCCGCCATGGAGGAGAAGGGCTACACCTTTGCCTCTGCCAAGGTGGAGATGGTGCCCCAGAACTATGTCACCCTCACCGATGCCAAGGACATCCAGAACATGGAGAAGATGATCGACATCATGGAGGACAACGACGACATTCAGAACATCTACCACAACTGGGAGCAGGAATAAGTAAATGAAAACAAGGCCGCAACGATGAAATTCGTTGCGGCCTTGATATTTTTGTCTAATGAAAACCCCCGGCTGTGCCGGGGAGTTCAAAAAAAGCTTTAGCGTTCCATATGAAGAAAAAACTCCTTTTGATACAATAAGAGTGCGGTCTGCCAAC
>NZ_JACSNZ010000072.1 GCF_016902575.1 Pseudoflavonifractor capillosus
GGGGCGGGCTCTTCCGGCTTGGGGTGGTAGGGCAGCAGCAGGTCGATGACACAGGTGACCCCCACACCGGCCAAAGTGTCCAACATACGCTGGAGGGCAAAGAGGGCGGGGGAGCTGTCTGTGTTGTGGTTGACGGTGACGCACAGGAAAACCACGCAGGACAGCGCCGCACTGGAGGGGCGCTTGAGTACCAGAGCGGTGCGGATGAGGGGAATGATGGTGAGAGAGACCAGGGTATAGCGGAGCACATCCAGGTTTTCGGCATGGAAGAACTCCAGCCCATAGAGAATGATAATTCCGTACAAGCCACCCACCAGGGTGCCAATGGCCCGGTTCACCGAGGAGGTGATGGTTTTGTCCGTGGAGTTCTGCATACAGATCACGGCGGCAATCATGGAATAAAAGGCGGGCTCTCGGCGTAGGTACCCGAACATTCCGCAGATAAACACGGCAATGACGGTTTTTACCATGCGCATGCCCACCAAATGCTGACGATTTGCTGACATCGCCATCCTCCTTTCCTGTGGGGATTGTCTTTTTATGATATACGACAGGAGGAAAAAAAGCAACCCGGCAGCCTTTCCATTTGACGGGGGCCGTGGTATGATGGGGAAAAACAACGAGGAGGAGCTATGATGCACATCCCCAGTGGTGAGACAAGTCTGCTTGAACTGCTGCCCTTTCCAGAGGCCCTGAACCAGGCCCTGACCCCCAAAGAGGACTACGACGTCAATCGGTGGCTGTATGTGCCCCCATTCTACTGCGAGTACCGATACATTCTGGCCACCCGGGGCAAGCGCCCCCTCATCTGTGTTGGCATCAACCCGTCCACCGCTGCCCCTGACGATTTGGACAACACGTTGAAGTCGGTGGAGCGGGTGGCGCTGCACAACGGCTTTGACAGCTTTGTCATGTTCAACGTCTACCCCCAGCGGGCCACGGACCCCGACCACATGGAACAGCACTGCAACCAGACTCTCCACCAGGAGAACATGAAAGCCTTTGACTATGTGCTCTCCCTCTATGAGGACACCCAGCCCGCCATCTGGGCGGCCTGGGGCACCATCATTGAAAAGCGGGACTACCTGCCTGCCTGCGTGAGGGACATGATCGCCATTGGCCAGACCCATGGGGCGGCGTGGTACACCGCCGGAAAGCGTTCCAAGAAAGGGCACCCCCATCACCCGCTGTACCTCAGAAAGGACAGCGGGCTGGATGCCTTTGATGTGGAAACCTATCTCAACCAATTAAAATGAGAAAAAAAGCCTGCGAAATTTTCGCAGGCTTTTTTTCTCATGACGGCAGAATATAGAACGTGGGTGTGTTTTTACTCAAATCCAGGAAAAGGGCCATATCCGGTGGGAAGAAGGTAAACCAGATGATCATCCACCCCATGAGCAGTACGGCCATGAGGCACAACAGGGGAATGCCGGGGTGCTGGGTGAGAGGGGTGAGCACCCGGGCCAGCACAAAACCCGCCACCATGAGTACGGCGTATAAAATCAGGTCAAAGCCTACCCAGTCCCCCTGCCAGACAATATGGTACAGATAGCCCACACCCAACATGGCTGCTGCGATGATGGGTAGAGTTAAAAGCCAGGGGGCCAGACCGTCCAGGCCCCGGCCGTGTGTGAGGTACAGCCCGGAGAGCAACAGGGGAATGAGGAGAATTTTCAGGTGTTCCCACAGGCTCTCTTTCACCGGGGAGATCAGGGCGGTGATGGGGCTGGGCAGCCAGTGGAAGAGAAAGTGGAGCAGTACGCCCAGACCTAAGGCCAAAATGAGGGTAATGGTCACCTTTTTTGGAAAAAATTTCACAACGCCACCTCGTTTCTTACTACAAGTTATGCCCGCTGTGGGGCAAACTATGAGGAAAACATTTGTTGAAATCAAAGTTTTTGACCCTTGTGCCGGAGGGTTTCCAAAAGGCCCTCTCTTTCCCACGCAAGAAACATCGCAGAATCTGACACATTAGAAGATGGGCGAAGGCCCAAAATGTGAAAGAAGAGGCGGTGAGGATCATTGAACGAAGAAATAAAGCACTGGGTGGGAACCGCCCAGGCCATGCTGCGGGTGGTGCTGGTGATCCTGGTGGCAGCCCTTTTGCTGTGGCCCGTTTCGGTCAGGGCCAGAGCCGACACCTTGACGGTGGTGCCAGTGGGGCGTGCCGTGGGTATCAAGCTCTTCTCCGATGGCGTTGTGGTGGTGGGAACGTCGGAAATCACCACTCAGGATGGAGCGGTGAATCCGGCCAAGGACTGCGGTTTGAAAGAGGGGGACATCATTACCCACATTAACTCCACGGAGGTGGACACCATTGAGGAGGTGTCCGCCCTGTTGCAGGAACTGGAGGGGGAGACCATGAGCATCCGTGCCATCCGGGACGACAAGCAGGTACAGCTGACCGCTCAAGCGGCGCTGTGTTCGGCAGACGGAGAGTATAAGCTGGGTGCCTGGATCCGGGACTCCATGGCGGGCATAGGCACCGTCACCTACTACTGTCCCCAGACCGGCTGCTTTGGAGCACTGGGCCACGGCATCAACGACGTGGACACCTCTTTGCTCATGCCTCTGGACAGCGGCAGTATTCTCCCTGCCACCGTCTCCGGGGTGGAGAAGGGGCAGTGCGGCACCCCGGGACAGCTGCGTGGTATTTTTGAGGCGGATGTGACCTTGGGTGAGCTGTCCGACAACACCTCCTGCGGCATCTACGGCACCATGACCGACACCGATTGGTTTACCGGCCAGGCGGTGGAGGTGGCCTCCCGGGACGAGGTGAAGGCGGGCAAGGCCACCATCCTCAGCAATATTTCAGGCCATGAGGTGGAGGAGTATGAGATCGAGATCCTCAAGGTGTACCCCGACAGTCAGGAGGGTGGACGGGACTATCTCATCCACGTCACCGACTCCCGGCTGCTGGACAAAACCGGAGGCATCGTCCAGGGCATGAGCGGCTCCCCCATTTTGCAAAACGGCAAAATCGTGGGCGCTGTCACCCATGTGATGGTGGATGACCCCACCTCGGGGTACGGCATCTATATTGGGGATATGCTTCAGGCGGCAAGCTGATCACTGGCCGTGCCGGGGACGATGCCTCCCCGGCACGGCGAAAACTTATGTTCCACTTTTCAATACAAAACTACATACATATAAAGAATATCTTATACAAGTGTAGATGCAATAGAAACATAAAATTACATTTATGTAAAAAAATGAAAAAAGAACTTGAAATTTCCAGATAAAGGTCTATAATGTGAATACGACAAAATTTTCATTTTTTTCCATCTATCAAGGGGAGGTAAGGGCACATTGGCAGGCAGAAAGCTGCAGGGCAATGGTGACTGAAGCCCAACAGATGAAATATGAAAATTGTCAGTAAAATTTGGGAAGGAGTCATAAATCATGCCAAAATGGACCTATCATCTCACTGTCATCAATGAACTGAAACGCCCGTTGAAGCTGCTTGAACCCAACATTGCATGGGGGAGAAAGGAGAAGTTTGACGGTAATTTTCCAGACGTCATTCAGCCGGGGACATTTGGGAAATATTATGTGTATTCACCGGCCGGAACATCCACCGGCATCGAGTTTTACTTATCCTTCCAAGATAAAGCACCAGCCGGAGAACACAGCCTTGGAACGGTTCAAGTCAAGGTGGATATGCCATATTGGAAACACAAAAATACAAGTTCCTGCGAAACCACAGGGATGTTGGAACAAAGTGGATTTCAAGAAGTGCCTGATGGTGGACATGACTTTTCTACCACAGTGACCATATATGAAAAATAATTTTCGTTGTTCCATTGGGGGAAGGACATATGATTGAAAAATTCCAGAATTGGTCCTACATCAGAATGCTGCCCATCATAGAACAAAAGTCTGTCCGCAGCTATCTTCCGAGGACCAACGTATATCAAAATGAACTTCTGGTTGCCCGCACAAGTCCTGTCGTTCTTGATAAAAGCCTGTGGGGGCAGGTTCATGATCCCAAGTACTCAGACGGATATGCCAAATCCACGCAAATACAGTCCTATTTTTCTGTGTGCGTCTATTCCTTGAGACGGGCTGGAATGATTTCCATTGCGCAGGATCAAAGCTTGGAGAAAAACATCAGTATCGAGCACAGCTCCACATTGCGTCAGAGTGTTTCACAGTCTATGCGTTTGGAGGTCATTTTGGAGGGAAGCGGATTCCTTGAGGGCGGAAGTGTCATGGGTCAGTTGCAAAGCTCCTTTGAGCTCACCCAAGAAAAGGAGTACGTCACCGAAGATCGTCGTACCACCACCACTGATATTCGATATGATTCCACAGGATGTGACCGTGATGTGGTGCTGTGGGATGTGGCGAAGGTGATTGTGCTGTATCGTAAGCTGAAAGAGGCTTCCGGATCGCCTGCCGAGCAAATGGTGGGACTGACAGACTATTATTTTGAGACGTATCAGAAGACCTATATGGTTAAAGATGAAACGTTGAATGACGAGAAAGAGAGTGATGAGATATGTGGATGACCATTCGTGGAAGTTTGAATATCCGTATCAATGCAACTCGGATTGTGTATCTCGGAAATTCCATGGGCTATCAGCACAGGTTTCAGTGTAGTGGCGTGATAAGTATCCAAGGCCCGCTGCGCCAAGGTGTGACCTTACATAGAAATGGGCATTTTTCGGTTACAGCTGCTGGCCAGAACATCAATAATGCCCAAGAAATTCGGATACGCTGGTCGGGGAACAACAATAGTGTGTGTGAAGTATTCGTAAACTAAATCCATAAGAGACAGCACAGGGGCAACAGGAGAGACTCGTCGATCCTGGTGCCCCTGTCTTTTTTGTCTAATGAAAACCCCCGGCTGTGCCGGGGAGTTCAAAAAAAGCTTTAGCGTTCCATATGAAGAAAAAACTCCTTTTGATACAATAAGAGTGCGGTCTGCCAA
>NZ_JACSNZ010000073.1 GCF_016902575.1 Pseudoflavonifractor capillosus
ATGGTTGCCATGGTGTAAATCAGCACCACAGCGGTACAAATACTCAGTCCCAGTGCTACCAACTGCAAATGGCTTTCAAGCTCGATTTCAGATTGTGATGCTTTCACTGAAAACTGTGTTTGTTGGATGTTGGGGGCGGTCACAGTGGGTTCCTGGACAGGAGTATCCTGCTCCACCCTCTGGCAGTACACCAGATACCGATGGGTGCCCACAATATAGGGGTGGCAGGTGAGCAAGGTCACCATGTCCTGCTCTGGCTTAATGGCCACAGCTTCCACCTCATCAGGCCAGATGATGGAGATTCCCGTCACCTGATAGGTCAGGGTCTCCCAGAGGTTGGTGAGGTACACCAAGTCACCCTCCTGAAGCAGCTCTACATCCCGGAACATGGCCTTGCCATTCCAGCCCCGGTGGGCGGCAATGACGCAGTTGGTGGAGATCCCCCCGATGGGCATGCTGGTCTGACCCAGCACCGCCGCTCCGTCGTTCATGTGTGCCCTGGATGCCCCCAGGTAGAGGGGCAAAGTGACGTCCATGGCGGGGATTTCTATATAGCCTACGGGATCGTCAGTCCCCAGGCCGTAGTCCTTCAGGTTCAGCCCCGGTGCTTCATAGCTGTCCACGCTGTCCAGGCCGGACTGATCCTGGGACAGCTGGAGGTTGTACGCCTCCATGGCTTCTCTCAGGTCTTGGTGAATACCTGGCTCTTTCTGTTCCTGCCCCACCACAGCAACTTCCTCTTTCACCGTCTGCTCATACACCATGGGGGCAGCGATGGGCTTACACAGAATAACCATCAGCGCCAAATCCACCGCCAGAGCCAGCCCCAGCAGCCATCTAGCCATGCCTGCCGCCTCGCTTGATCCACCAAATTCCCACCGGGACAGCCACGGACAGCATGGCAAGGTAAATGCCAAACCCGATGCACAGAGCTGTGCGGTATTCACTCCACCAACTGCTTTCGTGGTTTTGGTTCTGGGCGGTTGCAACCACGGTGTCCTCTGCTGTCCATTCCGTCCGGGTGCCACGCACCAGAAGACGGTGGGAGTTCACGCCGTAAGGAGTGCAGGTGAGCAAGGTTACATAGTCTCCTTGTGGATCAATCCCAATCTGGCTCACATCGTCGGGAAGCACCACGGAAATTTGATCCACCTCATAGGCCAGAGTTTCATCCAGCACCCGCAGGAAGAACACATCACCTTGTGTGAGCTGATCCAGGTCGGAGAGGAGCCGGGATGAGGCCAGGCCGCTGTGGCCTGCCAGAACTGCATGGCTTCCTGTACCTCCCACCGGCAGGGAACTGCCCTCCACCACCCCCACACCGGCGGTGAGGGTGGTGGACTGAGTTCCGTAGTACACGGGGAGAATCACGTCGATGGCGGGAATCTCCAACGTGGCCAGCATACCGCCTCCGGTGGGGTCCAGGGCGGTGAGAATGTCATTGTCTGGGGTTGGGGCACCGGAGACAGAGAATCCGGCAATGGAACAGCTCTGCTCCAGCAGATCCCGGTTGTAGGCTTGGGCCAGCTCTAGGGCTTGTTGGGTAGCCTGGTTGTCCAGCACCTCCACCGCCGTCTCATATTCTGTAATGACCTGGGAGCGTGTTTGCCCCGAAAGCCAGTTGCTGGCCATGGGGTAGAGCATCATCCCCACAGCCAGCACACAGCCCAGCCCCAACAAAAGAGGCGCTTTACTTCTTTTCATCCAGCTCACCCTTTCGCTTCCAGTAGCGAAGGGCGATGCACCCGGTGAGCATCCCGCTGGCCAGCACGATGCCCACCACAGTGGTCACCATGGTGCCTTTGCCACCGGTCTCGGGCAGATCAAAGCCACGGGTGTTGAGGACAGTCAAGGGAACCAGGGCATTGCCGCTGTCCCCCATGGCCTCCATGGTGGCGGAATAGCCATCCACGGTGGCGGTGGCAGTGAGAGAGCCCACCTGCACACCGGGTGTGTACTTGGTGTCGATGTCTACGGTGATCACATCCTCCAGCAGGGTGTAGCCAGCATCGGTCTGGGTCTCAGTAAGCTGGTAAGTGTCCTCCTCCACACCATACAGATACAGGTGGCCGCTCTCATCAGGGGTCATGCGGGTGGCCTCGTCCACGTTGGTGGTGGTGCCGGTGGCGTAGTACACACCCTTGGCAGGGTTGGCCTCTGCCACCACATAGTAGTTGCCGGTGACGTTGGTCACGTTTTGGGCAATGAATTGGACGGCGTCAAAGTTGGTGCCTCCGGCGGAGAATTTTTTGGTGAGGTGGATGCCATAGCTGTACACCTTGGCTTCGTCGATGAGGGTGTCGATATAGTCCTGGCTGGTGCGCTCCCAGGTGAGGGTGACGGTATTGGGGTTGCCCTCATCGCCCAGGATTATGTCCTCGGTGCTGTTGATCTTGGCGGTGTAGTACACCACACAGGTCCAGTCGGAGTACCGGCCTTCCTGCTGGCTGTTGTCCACGGGGGTATTGATGCGTTCCAGACCCGCCTCGTTGAACTGAAGGGTCATCATGGTGGAGCCGTCACTACCATTGGAGTAGGACACATCGAAATAAGTGCCCTGTCCCTTTTCGTTGCACTCCCATGTCTCCACGGCGTTGGCGCCCTGGGTAGCAGGGGGGTTAGGGGTGGCAACGGTGTAGTCCTTTTGGGCCGCTTCATAGCTCTCATACCAGCACACGATCACGTCGTTCTGGTTGTACTCCAGGCCGGGAGAGAGAATATCCTCAAAGCGGTACTGGGTGAGCTGGGTAGCGTTGGAGGTGATGGTGGGCAGGGTGGACAGGTAGCGGTAGCCCATCACATCTCCGGTGCTGCCGGTGGCCACATCCCGGTAGCCCAGCCCGTCGATGTCTCCGGAGAAGCTGATGCCGTGGGCCAGGTCTGCCACCTCTTTCTCCAGGGTGGGGTTCCCGGTCTCGTTCTTGGGGTAGACATGGACATCGTAGAACCAGCCGTCAGCGGTCTGGGTGTCCGTCATGGGCAGGGACACCAGGAAGGGGTTGACGGTGGAGGTGACATTCTCCGGCACCTCAGTCTCCACCACCAGGTACAGGCCCAGTTCCAAGCCGTCCACGGAAGTGGTGCCGGTGACGTCATCGGTGAGGGGCATGGCGGTGCCGCTCTGGTTGGCCTCCGCCTCCAGAGCATCCTTGGTAGCTCGGCGGTTGGCGGTGAGCTGTTCCTCCAAAGCGTCGATCAGGGTATCAGAGGTATACCAGGGGATGCCACCCTCGGTTTTCACCACGTCTTCCGAGGTGAGGCCCAGCGTGTCCCGCACATCCTCGTTGTCCACCCCGTAGATGACCTGGACGGTGGCATTGGCGGCATCCTGGTCCGAGTACATGTCAATGCCTCCCAGGCGCAGGTACGTAAACTCCACACCGCCCAGGGTGTAGTCCTGGAGCATGGTTTCCGCTTCGGGGTTTTCCTTGCCGGTGGACACCAGTCCGCCGGTGCTTACCCCGGCCTGAGTGGCGGCGGTGAGGTCATACTTGGTGACGGTGAGACTAGCGGTGCGTCCGTAGTCGATGGTGGCATCCTGGGGGGTATAGGCCAGGGCGGTTCCGGACAGGCCAAGGGCGGCACACAGGGCCAGACCCATGGCGGTAAAGCGATGCATCTTCTGTTTCATGATTGATTGTCCTCCTTAATGTTCGGTTTGATGTTTTTTATGCATAGCCAGCCCAGTGACACACAGGAAGGCCAGTGCCAATCCGGCACTCATCAGCCAGATGGCATAGCCTCCAGTGGCGGGCAGGCGATACACCAGGGTATTGCGCAGGTCGTAGGTGAGATGGTAATAGTAGTTGGTGCCATTGCTGTAGTACACCTCGTCGCTGGTGGTGTCCTTGGCTCCGGCTACCCCATAGGGCAGGGTGATGGTGATGGGCTGGGGCAGAAGCTGATAGCCTTCCTCTGTCTGGATTTCCCGCAGAGTGTAAGTGCCAAAGGGGATGTTCACCAGCTCCACTTGGCCCTGCGGGTCTGTGATCAGCGTGTCGGTGTCCTGTCCCTCCACAAACTGGCCGTTCTGCACCACCAGAGCGGCATAGCGTCCATCTGCCTGCTGGCTCCAGGTCACCACGTTTCCTTGGTCATCCAGCAGTTGGAGCTTCACCCCAGACAGGTCCTGATCTCCCTGACCGGACTTGTGGATGGTGAGCATCCCTAAGGGCTGAGTGCGTAGCTGCAAATAAAAAACCACTGGGTCTTGCACTCCGGTGGCTAAGGTCTGGCCCACGCCGTTGGACCAGATGAGCAGGGCTCCTGTATTTTGGGGGATGTTCTTCCGCATAGTCAGAGTAACGGGATCGGTAATCTCCTGGGTGGTGGAGAAGGTGTAGGTGTTGCCCTGGCGGGAGACGGTAATCCCGCTGGTGGAGGGGAAGGTGATGTCACAGCCGGTGTTGTTGGTATCTGTGAGGGTCACTGTGTATTTACCGCTGATGGCATCATACTGCATGGTGTGAGCCATATTGAGGCCCACATCCGTGCTGGCGAAGCTGGGCACCGTGCGATGGGCTGCCATCTGCTTGAGCATCCAGTTGTAGCAGTTCTTGGCCGGATGTCCCTCAATCCACTTCACATAGTTGTCTGCCTCGATGGTCTTGCCCCCATAGGATAGAGCGGAAATGGAGGTGGGGCTGGTGCGGATGCCGCTTTGATACTCCCAGATAATGATCTGGGTGGCAAAGGCAAAGTCGTCCACGTTGAAGGCACATCCAACCTGGC
>NZ_JACSNZ010000074.1 GCF_016902575.1 Pseudoflavonifractor capillosus
ATGGTTGCCATGGTGTAAATCAGCACCACAGCGGTACAAATACTCAGTCCCAGTGCTACCAACTGCAAATGGCTTTCAAGCTCGATTTCAGATTGTGATGCTTTCACTGCAACCTGTGTTTGCTGGATGTTGGGGGTGGTCACAGCGGGTTCCTGAACAGAAGTATCCTGCTCCACCCGCTGGCAGTACACCAGATACCGATGGGTGCCCACAATATAGGGGTGGCAGGTGAGCAAGGTCACCATGTCTTGGCTCGGCTGAATGGCCACAGCCTCCACTTCGTCGGGCCAGATGATGGAGGTTCCCGTCACCTGATAGGTCAGGGTTTCCCATAGGTTTGTGAGGTACACCAAGTCCCCCTCCTGAAGCAGCTCCACATCCCGGAACATGGCCTTGCCATTCCAGCCCCGGTGGGCGGCAATGACGCAGTTGGTGGAGATGCCTCCAATGGGCATACTGGTCTGACCCAGCACCGTCGCTCCATCGTTCATGTGCGCTCTGGAGGCTCCCAGATAGAGGGGTAAGGTGACGTCCATAGCGGGGATTTCTACATAGCCTACGGCATCATCGGCTTCCATTCCGTAGTCCTCTAAGTTCAACCCCGGTGCTTCATAGCTGTCCACACTGTCCAGGCCGGACTGATCCTGGGACAGCTGGAGGTTGTACTCCTCCATGGCTTCTCTCAGGTCTTGGTGAATACCTGGCTTTTTCTGTTCCTGCTCCACCACGGCAACTTCCTCTTTCACCGTCTGCTCATACACAATGGGGGCAGTGATGGGCTGGCACAGAATTACCATCAGTGCCAAATCCACCGCCAGAGCCAGCCCCAGCAGCCATCTAGCCATGCCTGACACCTCGCTTGTTCCGCCAAATTACCACTGGAACAGCTACCGCCAGCATGGCAAGATAGATACCAAACCCGATGCACAGAGCTGTGCGGTATTCACTCCACCAACTGCTTTCGTGGTTTTGGTTCTGGGCGGTTGCAACCACGGTGTCCTCTGCTGTCCGCTCCGTCCGGGTGCCCCGCACCAGAAGACGGTGGGAGTTCACACCGTAGGGAGTGCAGGTGAGCAAGGTTACATAGTCTCCTTGTGGATCAATCCCGATCTGGCTCACATCGTTGGGGAGGACCACAGAGATTTGGTCTACCTCATAGGCCAGAGTTTCATCCAGCACCCGCAGGAAGAACACATCGCCTTGTGTGAGCTGATCCAGGTCGGAGAGCAGCCGGGATGAGGCCAGGCCGCTGTGGCCTGCCAGAACTGCATGGCTTCCTGTACCTCCCACCGGCAGGGAACTGCCCTCCACCACCCCCACACCGGCGGTAAGGGTGGTGGACTGAGTTCCGTAGTACACGGGGAGAATCACGTCGATGGCGGGAATCTCCAACGTGGCCAGCATACCACCTCCGGTGGGGGCCAGGGCGGTGAGAATGTCATTGCCTGGGGTTGGGGCACCGGAGACAGAGAACCCAGCAATGGAACAGCTCTGCTCCAGCAGTTCCCGGTTGTAGGCTTGGGCCAGCTCTAGGGCTTGTTGGGTAGCCTGGTTGTCCAGCACCTCCAACGCCGTCTCATATTCTGTAATGACCTGGGAGCGTGTTTGCCCCGAAAGCCAGTTGCTGGCCATGGGGTAGAGCATCATCCCCATAGCCAGCACACAGCCCAGCCCCAACAAAAGAGGAGCTTTACTTCTTTTCATCCAGCTCACCCTTCCGCTTCCAGTAGCGAAGGGCGATACACCCGGTGAGCATCCCGCTGGCCAGCACGATGCCTACCACAGTGGTCACCATGGTGCCTTTGCCGCCAGTCTCGGGCAGATCAAAGCCACGGGTGTTGAGGACGGTCAGGGGAACCAGGGCATTGCCGCTGTCCCCCATGGCCTCCATGGTGGCGGAATAGCCGTCCACGGTGGCGGTGGCGGTGAGGGAGCCCACCTGCACACCGGGGGTGTACTTGGTGTCGATGTCCACGGTGATCACATCTTCCAGCAGGGTGTAGCCAGCATCGGTCTGGGTCTCAGTAAGCTGGTAAGTGTCCTCCTCCACACCATACAGATACAGGTGGCCGGTCTCATTAGGGGTCATGCGGGTGGCTTCGTCCACGTTGGTGGTGGTGCCGGTGGCATAGTACACACCCTTTGCAGGGTTGGCCTCTGCCACCACATAGTAGTTGCCGGTGACGTTGGTCACATTCTGGGCAATGAACTGGACGGCATCAAAGTTGGTGCCTCCGGCGGAGAACTTCTTGGTGAGGTGGATGCCATAGCTGTATACCTTGGCTTCGTCGGTGAGGGTGTCAATATAGTCCTGGCTGGTGCTCTCCCAGGTGAGGGTGACGGTATTGGGATTGCCCTCGTCACCCAGGATCATGTCCTCGGTGCTGTTGATCTTGGCGGTGTAGTACACCACGCAGGTCCAGTCGGAGTAGCGGCCTTCCTGCTGGCTGTTGTCCACGGGGGTATTGATGCGTTCCAGACCAGCCTCGTTGAACTGGAGGGTCATCATAGTGGAGCCGTCACTGCCACTCATATAGGACACATCGAAGTATGTACCCTGTCCCTTCTCATTGCACTCCCAGATCTCCACAGCAGTGGCACCCTGGGTGGCAGGGGTGTTGGGGGTGGCAACGGTGTAGTCCTTCTGAGCCGCCTCATAGCTCTCGTACCAGCAGACTTTCACGTCAAACTGGTTGTACTCCAGGCCGGGAGAGAGAATATCCTCGAAGCGGTACTGGGTGAGCTGGGTGGCGTTGGAGGTGATGGTGGGCAAGGTGGACAGGTAGCGGTAGCCCATCACATCTCCGGTGCTGCCGGTGGCTACATCCCGGTAGCCCAGCCCGTCGATGTCGCCGGAGAAGCTGATGCCGTGGGCCAGGTCTGCCACCTCTTTCTCCAGGGTGGGGTTCCCGGTCTCGTTTTTGGGGTAGACATGGACATCGTAGAACCAGCCGTCAGCGGTCTGGGTGTCCGTCATGGGCAGGGACACCAGGAAGGGATTGACGGTGGAGGTGACATTCTCCGGCACCTCCGTCTCCACCACCAGATACAGGCCCAGGTCCAGGCCGTCCACGGAAGTGGTGCCGGTGATGTCATCGGTGAGGGGCATGGCGGTGCCACTCTGGTTGGCCTCCGCCTCCAGAGCATCCTTGGTGGCTCGGCGGTTGGCGGTGAGCTGTTCCTCCAAAGCGTCGATCAGGGTATCAGAGGTATACCAGGGGATGCCACCCTCGGTTTTCACCACGTCCTCCGAGGTGAGACCCAGCGTGTCCCGCACATCTTCGTTGTCCACCCCGTAGATGACCTGGACGGTGGCATTGGCGGCATCCTGATCCGAGTACATACCAATGCCGCCCAGGCGCAGGTACGTAAACTCCACACCGCCCAGGGTGTAGTCCTGCAGCATGGTCTCCGCCTCGTGGTTTTCCTTGCCGGTGGACACCAGCCCACCGGTGCTTACCCCCGCCTGAGTGGCGGCGGTGAGGTCATACTTGGTGACGGTGAGACTGGCGGTACGTCCGTAGTCGATGGTGGCATCCTGGGGGGTATAGGCCAGGGCAGTTCCGGACAGGCCAAGGGCGGCACACAGGGCCAGCCCCATGGCGGTAAAGCGATGCATCTTCTGTTTCATGATTGTCCTCCTTAATGTTCAGTTTGATGTTTCTTATGCACAGCCAGCCCAGTGACGCACAGGAAGGCCAGTGCCAATCCGGCACTCATCAGCCAGACGGCATAGCCTCCCGTGGCAGGCAGGCGATACACCAGGGTGTTGCGCAGGTCGTAGGTGAGATGGTAATAGTAGTTGGTGCCGTTGCTGTAGTACACCTCATCACTGGTGGTGTCCTTGGCTCCGGCTATCCCATAGGGCAGGGTGATGGTGACGGGCTGGGGCAGAAGCTGATAGCCTTCCTCTGTCTGGATTTCTCGCAGGGTGTAGGTACCCAGAGGGAGGTTGACCATCTCCACACGTCCCTCCCCATTGGTAATCAGGGTGTCTGTTCTTTGCCCAGGGACAAACTGGCCGTTCTGCACCACCAGAGCGGCATAGCGTCCATCCGCCTGCTGGCTCCAGGTCACCACATTTCCGTTACTGTCCAACAGCTGGAGCTTCACCCCAGACAGGTCCTGCTCTCCCTGCCCAGACTTGTGGATGGTGAGCATCCCCAAGGGCTGGGTACGCAGCTGTAAATAAAAAACCACCGGGTCTTGCACTCCGGTGGCTAAGGTCTGGCCCACGCCGTTGGACCAGATGAGCAGGGCTCCTGTATTTTGGGGGACATTCTTTCGCACGGTCAGGGTAACGGGATCGGTGATCTCCTGGGTGGTGGAGAAGGTGTAGGTGTTGCCCTGGCGGGAGACGGTAATCCCGCTGGTAGAGGGAAAGGTGATGTCACAGCCGGTGTGGTTGGTATCTGTGAGGGTTACGGTGTATTTACCGCTGATGGCATCGTACTGCATGGTGTGAGCCATATTGAGCCCCACATCCGTGCTGGCAAAGCTGGGGATCACTCGATGTTCAGCCATTTGGTCCAGCATCCAGTCATAGCAGTTCTTGGCCGGATGTCCCTCAATCCACTTCACATAGTTGTCTGCCTCGATGGTCTTGCCCCCGTAGGACAGAGCGGAAATGGAGGTGGGGCTGGTGCGGATGCCGCTTTGATACTCCCAGATAATGATCTGGGTGGCAAAGGCAAAGTCGTCCACGTTGAAGGCACATCCAACCTGGC
>NZ_JACSNZ010000075.1 GCF_016902575.1 Pseudoflavonifractor capillosus
CAAATTGAAATTGAGCAACTCAAGCACAAGCTATATCTGGCGGAAATGGAGAATGCACTGCTAAAAAAATTGGACGAGATCGAGAGGAGAGAGGCCTGGAAGAAGTGAGACAGCGCCGTACTTATAAAGCAATTCAGGAGTGTCATGAGCAGCAGGGGTTTCCCATTGAGGCAACCTGCAAGCTGCTCCACGTGGCTCGGTCTGCGTACCACAAATGGGCTACTGGCAAGCGTAGCCACAGAGCTGCGGAGAATGAGCAGTTGGCCGACACCATTGAGAAAATTCACTTAGAAAGTCCAGATAAGGGTTATCGGAGGCTCAATGACGACCTGCGCCATGACTACGGTATCCATGTCAATGACAAGAGAGTGCTTCGTATCTGCCGTGCCAGAGATATTCGGTCTACCGTGAAGTACAGTAACCACAGCTGTACCAGGCGGGCCAAGAACCCTCAGTATTTAGCTGAGAACCTGCTGGATCGCCAATTCTATGCGGTAAAGCCGAATGAGAAATGGCTGACCGATGTGACCGAGTTCAAGTGGTATGAGGGTACCGAAGTACACAAGATCTATCTCAGTGCCATTCTGGATCTATATGATCGGCGCATTGTGTCCTATATCATTGGTGAACGCAACGATAACCCTCTCGTATTCAAGACCTTTGACAAAGCGGTGAAGGCAAATCCAACTGCTCATCCACTGTTCCACAGTGACAGAGGCTTTCAGTATACAAACCGAACATTCCACCACAAGCTCGTGCAGGCGGGGATGACACAGAGTATGTCCCGTGTGGCCCACTGCATTGACAACGGCCCTATGGAAGGTTTCTGGGGCATCTTAAAGCGGGAGCGTTACTACGGCAGACGCTTTACCAGCAAGAAAGAACTTGTCCAGATGATCAGACATTACATCCACTATTACAACACCAGGAGAGTGCAGCGAAATCTGGGTGTGCTGACGCCTATGGAAAAGCATGAACTGTATCTCGCTGCATAAAAAGCGGCCAGCAGCACATATAGGCTACTGGCCGGGAAAACTTTATATTTTTTCACTGTCCTCTTGACGGGGAGCGGTTCACAATATCTGGTAGTCCTTGCTTTCTTCAAAGGCTGAAGCTCATTTTTCCTCTGGGGTGTAATTCCAACAGGAGTGTCGCCTGTCGTTCTGCCGCCACATGAGTATAGATTTGAGTGGTGGAGATAGAGCTATGCCCCAGTAGCGATTGAATGTATCGGATATCCATTCCTGCCTCTAGGAGAGATGTCGCAAACGTGTGGCGAAACATATGTGGTGTTACATGGCAGGTCGTATGGGTCCTCTGAAGGTATTTCGTAATAATCCGACGAACTGATTGAGTAGAGATCGGGCGCCCACGCTGGTTATAAAGAATGGCCCCCTGCTTCTGTATCTCCTCGCAATACTCGTTGCAATAGATTTGTAGGAGCCGAAGCAGTTCTGGAGTTGTGATTTGGATGATACGCTCCTTCCTCCCCTTCCCGTTAATAAGAAGTCGAAGTCCATTTCTATCCAATTGAAACGTCTCCTTTGTCAAGGAACATAATTCTGATACTCGAAGTCCTGTGCTGAATAAAAGCTCCAGCACTACAATGTCTCGTAACGCTTGACGCCCCTCCCCAGGATAACTGGAATAGGCACTTTGCAAAAGCTCACGCACAACCTGTGAGGATATAATTCGCGGAAGCTGTTGCGGTGAATGAATGCGAACATGAATCTTATCGAAAGGATTTTCCTCCAGAGTCCCAGCTATCGACAGTTCATGGTAAAAAGCACTCACACTTGCCAGCTTACGTTTGACTGTACGGGGGGCAAAGTGTTGATTGAGATATTTGATATAACGCACCAACTCCTCCTTATTCGCCAAAATATCATTTGAAAATTCTGAAAACTGTCGCAAATCAATACGATAGGCCTTTATCGTATGTGGTGATAGTTTCTTTTCATATTCACTTGCTTCAAGATAGTCAGCAACCAGAGATGATACAGTCTGCATAGAGAGCCCTCCTCATAACAAAATAGATGCAATTATTATGAAGTGCCCTTTGAATCTTGTCCATCTTACCCCCTCTAAAATAAAGTTAGGCGTACAGCGCCGGAAAGGAGAAACCATGAACATTCGTAAAAACATCGATTATTCCACCATGTTTGATGCCATGCGAGTTGCAATGAGCACAGATATGTCCCAGTCAAAGCTGTATTACGAATTGGGCCGTCTCATTTGCCAGCGCACGGAAAAGGGTGCCGCTGTGGCCGCTGCTGAGTACTTGAAGCAGAATTATCCAGATGTTCCTGGCCTCTCCCCTCGCAACCTGCGAAGGATGCGGGATTTCTACCGGATGTATGGCAAGAATCCTGGGCTGCTGAAGCTGGCCATGGAACTCAGCTGGACGCAGAACGTAGTCATTCTGGAAGCAGATCTGGACATGGACTCACGGCGCTGGTATCTGTGTGCCGCCCGGCAATTCGGCTGGTCAAAGGCTGAACTTCAGAGAAAAATCGCAGCAGAGGCCCATCTGGAAATCCTCCTCGACGAATCCGAACTTCCGTGCTATACTAAATGGGAAGATAGCAAATTGGAGTGTTCAACGCATGATCAAGATACTTTTCATCTGCCACGGCAACATTTGCAGAAGCCCGATGGCCGAGTTTATAATGAAGGATTTGGTGAAGAAGGCCTGTCTAGAGCAGGGCTTTCAAATCGAGTCGGCAGCCACCAGCGCCGAGGAGATCGGCAATCCAGTATACCCGCCGGCCCGCCGCAAGCTGGCCGAGCATGGCATCGACTGCTCTGGCAAAACGGCTCGCCAGCTGCGGAACAGCGACTACGAAAAGTACGACCTCCTGATTGGCATGGAACATGCCAACCTGCAAAATATGTACCGCATTTGCGGCGGCGATTTTTCCAACAAGATGCATCTGTTGATGGATTTTACGGACCACCCCGGCGAGGTAGCCGACCCGTGGTACACTGGTGACTTCGATACGACCTGGCGAGATGTAACGGACGGCTGTCATGCACTATTACATCATATTCAGAAGAATCGAACCCCCTCGCATTAAGCCCCTCGAATTCGAGGAGTTTAATGCAAGGCCAAAGACAATACATTTTCCCCATCAAACGACTGAATTTCTCACACACTTTGAAATTCGTCTCGACGATTCCATAGCGCCGTGCTAAACTGAAAGTGAATACAACAAGTTTGTGTATGTATTCCCGACAAACTGTATGGCACATACTCTTGGAGGTGCAACAGTGAGCCAGAAAAAGAAAACCTCTCTGATTACCGTGCAGAATACACCTGTCACGATCATAAACGTTGACCAAGGCGACTTCATCAGCCTCACCGACATGGCAAAAGCCCGTACCGACGCAGGACGGGCTGCTGATGTCATCAAAAATTGGCTGCGGTCCCGCTCTACACTGGAGTTTCTGGGCACGTGGGAACTCCTGTACAATCCAGATTTTAAAGTGGTCGAATTCGACCACCTTAAAAGTGAAGCAGGACTCCACACATTTACCCTCAGCGCCAAAGAGTGGATTCAGACGACCGGGGCGATTGGGCTGTATGTTCAGTCAGGACGCTACGGTGGAACTTACGCCCACAAGGACATTGCGTTTGAGTTTGGTTCTGCCATCAGTCCGGTATTCAAGCTGTACCTGCTAAAAGAATACCAGCGCTTAAAAGATGGCGAAAATGATCGTCTGAAATTAGAGTGGGATGCTAAGCGTTTCCTCTCCAAAAGCAATTACCTCATTCACACAGATGCAGTCAAAAATTATGTACTGCCTCAGAGCAGCTACACCAAGAATACCGAATGGCTCGCCTACGCAGATGAGGCAGATCTGCTCAACGTCGTTCTGTTTGGATGTACGGCAAGGGAGTGGCGCGATGCCAATCCTGAGCTTGCAAAGAAGAGCAATATCCGAGACTATGCTTCTATCGCAGAGTTGACTGTCCTCTCCAATTTGGAAACCCATAACGCCGAGCTGATCAAAAGCGGAATGGGCAAAGCGGAACGCTTTGAAGTTCTGCGTCAGATTGCTCAATATCAACTTCATGTTCTGGCTGAGGCGGAAAAAATCGAGAGGTTGCCGGAGTAAGCGTAGTCCATTTCTCAACAGAAAATTCGTATCTTAGCGTTGTTGATTTTTGACACTCCTGAATCCATGCAGGGTTCGAAATATCTATAGTGTTGGGGTATTCCATAAAAGCAAAACAGTATAGATGCCGTAGGCTGAAAGCCTACGGCATCTATACTGTTTCCGGGCTTTTCTCCTCAAAATTTCACCGAAAATTCCATAGATGTAAACTGCTGTTTCTCAGTAACCGAAGGGATTCGAACCCCCTTCTCCCCTGAGATTTGCGTAGACATCCCCACTTGGCGCCCTTTTTGAAACCGGCTTATTCAAAAAGGGCTCTAAGCCCAAGGAGGTAATCAAAATGGATCGAGCAGTATTTTTTCAGGAGCTTCGCCGAGTACTCCAGCGAGAGGGATTTACCACCCAAGCTGTGCAGGACGGTCTACTTCCCGTGGAGTGGGATGGACACCCTCTCTGCAGGATCACAGAGGGCGGCGGTGTACGCTACTGGCAGGAGAATGTGGCAAATTTGGAACGGGAACAAGCCTGTCAAAGAGCCG
>NZ_JACSNZ010000076.1 GCF_016902575.1 Pseudoflavonifractor capillosus
CCTGAATGCGGAATCGCTGCCAGCCGTCCATGATGTTGAGTGCATCGAGCCGCCCGTTGTCCAGGTCAATGTGGAATGCACCCACCACTCGTCCGGTGTTGTCCAATCGTTCCAACACATATGTGTCGAACTGCTCATGGGATAACTTTTCTCCACGGGGAAACATTCCGGTGAATCGTGCGGGAGGATCGCCTTCGGCCTTGCGGATGTAATTGCGCAGGCGGTTGGCGGTCTGAAGGAACTCCAGATGTTCTTCCGCCAGGAAGTAGGTAGAGCTACCGCCCTCTGTGACATGGAAGACTGCAAAGCGGCGGGCGGCTTCTCGAGCTTTCCGCTCTTCCTGATCCTCCTGCCAGATTTCAGCGCTGATGCGCTCATACTCCCGCTGGGGGAGCTGGTTGCACATCTCGTCAATGACATCCTCCAGGTGTTCCTCCAGCGTTTCGTCTTTCAGATGCTTGCTCAGCGCATCGTACCAACGCTTGTCAATCCAGAGGGTGATATCCTTGCTGTTCACTGTGTCACCTCCATTTCCTCCACAGGCTTGGGAGTGGTGGGTCTAGGGCTGCGCCGGGATCTGGTGGGAGCAGACGTGTCAGTCTCATCGATGTACTCGCGCACAGGGGCAGGGACATACTTTTCGTAGAGTTTTACCAGGGCATCCGCCATCTCACGCTCCAGTTCCAGATCTCGCTTGCTCATATAGCGTTTCAGGGCGGAGAGTTTTTCCTCGTCAAAGGAAATGGTCAGGTTTACTTGTTTCATTGGCACTTCCTTTCTCAGTCGTAATTGATGTATTCAATCTCCAGCCAGTGGGGGCATAGCCGATGGTGGAGGGTTCCGGGTCGAGTTGGATGAGACAAACACAGTCTGTTCTCCGGAATGAGAAAGGCCGGAGCGTTCGCTCCGGCCTACACAGGGGTAAGATCAGTTTGGATTTGTATCCTGGGCAGAATAGCTCATCCATCTGGATGGGCGCTTCCTCCAGCAGAGTTTACCGACAAGATGATCAGCGGAATGGAAAAGGGGACCGCATCTATGAGATGCGATACCTCTGCATTCTAGCTGGTCACATTGTCAACTCGGGGTTTCTCGACTGTTGCTCCTGCTGCATCAGGAGGTTCATACTGTAGTCCAGTATCTTTTCCTTACGCTCTGTCAGCATGGTGAGGTAGAACTCCCGCTGGAGCGGTTGGAGCTCCGGGATTCCATCCAGGAACCTCTGTATCCTGTCCAGATCGATTCGTGCGGCGATCCGTCTGAGTGCATCATTGCACTCCGGATAGCGCAGGGAAGCGATAAAATCGAAGTACGGAATCTTTACACCGTTTTCTTCAATGGAGGAGGCAGGGAACACATAGATTCGCCGGTCGATCTCTTTCTGCGACTTCAGTACCTCTGCCATGTGGGGCAGATCCAGCTGCGGATAGAGACAGGAACCGCAGTCATAGACCGGCGCAATCTCCACACTTTGCTCCTCCTCACTCACCAGCAGGCCCCAGTTACCGTTATGCCGGTCAAAGTTTCCGAGGAGCGCATCCGCAATAAACATATCCCAGAAAAATTTCCGAAGTTCATCTGCTGGATATAATGTTTGCTCATCAATAGCTTGCAGAATCGATGACAGCTCCTTGCCGTAACCATTCTGCTCACTGTCGATACAGGTGTTCTTCAGTTGGGCGAACTCAATCAGCCGCTTTCCGCCCTCTGTAAAATCACGGCAGGCAACCACCAGCTTGCTTTTACCCCGACGATCTGTGTAATTACCCAGCAGGGTATCCTGTACCCGGAAGCCGAGCATCTCGAAAATGTGACAGGCCACATATTCGCTGATGCATCCGTTGGTGTAGCTCATTTCTTTGTTCCGGCTGGGGCGTGGAGGAAACTTCAGCATATAACTGGAGCCCGCATAGGAGATATTGATCTTATTTCCGTTCGCGCCGCCATAGGCACGGAAACGGTTGACAGGGCAGTTGGTAAAATCGATCACGAGTCGTTCCTCCCCATTACAGGTATTTTGCTCTCAGGTAGTCCGCCTGCTCCTGCGTGATGGCGTTGCTCCACTGGTTGGAGTTGATGGCGCCATACAGCTCTCCCCACAGGCAGTCCATGTAGGACACATGGTCTTTCTCTCCCTGGATATATTCATCCAGGGCCTTTTGCAGGCTGGCCGGCAGTTCCTTTTCCAGGTAGGAGCGATCGTTTGGCTTCCCGTCCGGGGCCTGCCTTTGCTCTACAGTCATGGTCAGGAGCTGCTCCATGGGGATGTCCAGCGTGGCAGCAAGCTTGCTCAGCGTCCCGGCATTGCAGCGCGTCAGCGACGTTTTGCCCGAGCAGATGTCCGCCAGCGTGGCCCATGGAACCCCGCTGCGCTTGGAGAGCTGGTAGCGGGAGAGACCCTTTTCCCGCAGAACTTGTTGAATCGTCATATGCATCACCCATCTCCGATTATATCGGTATCCCGATAACCAGTCAAGGGGTGCAGGCGCAGCCAAATCGAAGGTGATGGTCCGGTTCACTTGCTTCATGCGGTACTTCCTCAGTTGTAGTTGATATAGGGAATCTCCAGCCAGTGTGTCCATCCTCTGCCTTCCAGCTGGGTCTTCACCACACCGCATTGGGTGTTCATGGCTTCGATGACATAACCGTCGCCGACGTACACACCGATGTGTCCGTTCTGCCAGACTGCCAGACCAGGCGTGTCCGGCATGGTATCGATGGGACCAGACACGGAGGCGGAGTAGAACATTTGGTTGGCGCCCAGGTCGGGCATACCGTTGGTGGCATAACCGATGGTGAGTGTCTCTGGGTCGAGCCAGCCGTAGCCTTTGATGAGACCCACGCAGTCGGTGGTCCGACCGCCCAGCCAGTTGGAACGAATGAAATCTGCGTAGGTACCGACACCGTCGGGGTACTGCTCCTGCTTGTAGGCGAAGAGGGAATCGGTGAGGACGTTGCCGTAGGTTCCCCACACATAGCCCCAGCCGGACTCCCAGGCGTGAATGGCATAGAGAGCCAGGTCTGTGGCATTCTTGGTGGAGGGATCGGTGAAGGTGGAGATGTCCAGCTCGATGCTGGTTCCATCCCCGCGGAGATACTTACCGTTGTAGCTGCCACCGCCAGCAGTTCCAGCCACCGAGGTGTAGACGTGGTTGATGTTGCTTTGGTCATCCTCTGTGATGTCTCTGCCCAGATGAGCTTCCAGATGGGTGTATGCCTGGTAGAGAGAAAGGGGCACGTTGACGGTGTAGGTCTCCTCCTCGGTGGTGACGATGCCGTCCTCTTGCTCTATCTCCACGGTGCGGGTTCGGGTTTCTGTGGTGTAGAAGCAGGCCACAAAGCTGTCCGCTTCGCTTTGGGATGGAGCATCCTCACCAAAGCAGAGAGCATAAAAAACGGCCTTGACTCGCAATGGGTCAAGGCCGTTGCCGCTCTCCGTCTGCTCATTGGCAGAGTCCACCGCTGAATCCAGAAGGGAGAAGGCGGAACGCATCTCCTCAATGGAGTGGCGAAACTCCGCAGGGACCTCAGCAGAGAGTGTGCTGCCGTAGAAGCACGCTTCCACTGAGGCATTGTTATGTTCGGCACCGCCCGAGCCAATGGAGCAGAGCAGGGCGATCAAAAGAATGACAGGGGAGAAGACCGCAACCAGCACCCAGCCAAACCCTTTTCGAGTTTTCTCGTTGGTGAGCAGCGTGGCGGCGGCTTTGGCGATTGCCGCAGGGATTGCCATCAGCGACCACCTGCCGATCCAAAGAGCTTCTCCTTGTAGGCCGGGGCATGGACTTCCAACAGGTATCGCTCGTTGCCGCACTTGTACAGGCAGACACCCCGCTGGGGAAACTTGATGAAATTGTACTCGGCTTCCTCCAGTTGGAGCATATCCATGTAGGAGCGCTTGTCGATGGAGCCTGCGTTGAAGAGAAACTGATGGGGCGGGATGCTGAACAAGGGCTTGGTC
>NZ_JACSNZ010000077.1 GCF_016902575.1 Pseudoflavonifractor capillosus
GGAGTTGGGAGAACTCCAATTTGCGCATCATATTTGCCGTTATTCCCCAAACTATGACCAGAACCCCTGTTTTCGCTCAATGAAAACAGGGGTTCTTCGACAGTCTGAGACCGTTGCAGCAGCCCAATGGCTGCTGCAACGGTCTTTTTTCACATTTCTCGTCTGCCCTCCATGGCCCGCATCAGGGTAGCATCGTCGGCAAACTCCAGATGGCTGCCCACGGGGATGCCATAGGCCAAGCGGCTGACCTTCACCCCAAAGGGCTTGAGCAGCCTGGAGAGATACATGGCAGTGGCCTCCCCTTCTGTGTCCGGGTTGGTGGCCATGATGACCTCCTCCACTTCGCCCCCTGCCACACGCTCCACCAGCTGTGCAATACGCAGATCATCGGGACCCACATGGTTCATGGGGGAAATCACCCCATGGAGCACGTGATATACCCCTTGGTACTCTCGAGCTCGCTCCAAAGCGATGACATCCTTGGGGTCAGCCACCACACAGATGGTGTGCTGGTCCCGACGGCTGGAGCTGCACAGGCTGCACAGTCCCTCCCCCTGGGTCAGATTCTGACATTTGGGGCAGTAGCCGATGCTCCCCTTGGCCTGGAGAATGGCATCTGCAAAGGCCTGGGCCTCCTCGTCGGTCCGGCCCAACACATAAAACGCCAGCCGCTGGGCGCTCTTACGCCCTACGCCCGGGAGCTTTGCAAACTGCTCCACCAGGTTTTCCAATGCCGGGGGAAAATAATCCATGTCTTAGCCTCCGTAACTTATTGAGATACCCGCAGCGACGCAATGGCGGCAGGAATGTCCGCAGCTCCGTACACCGAAGACCCGGCTACCAGCACGTTGGCTCCCGTATCCACCACCTGACGGGCGGTGACTGCATTGATGCCGCCGTCCACTTCCAGCTCACACTGGGGGTTGTACTGGTCGATGATCTCCCGCACCCGGGCAATGGTCTTCAGCTGATCCTCCATAAATGCCTGGCCTCCAAAGCCCGGCTCCACCGTCATCACCAGCACCATGTCCAGCTGCCGGATGTAAGGCAGAATGGCCTCGGGCGAGGTGATGGGCCGCAGAGCCACCGCCTTCTTCACCCCATGCTCCCCGATGATATCCAGGGCCTGCTGGATGCGGGTGGGGTGGTCAGCCTCCAGATGGATGCTCACCAGGTCCGCTCCGGCCTTACAGAAATCAGCCACATACCGCACCGGCTTATCAATCATCAGGTGGACATCCAAAAACATATCCGTGTGGCTGCGGATGGACTTCACCACCGGGATGCCGATGGTGATGTTAGGCACAAAGGCCCCGTCCATCACGTCCACATGTACCCAGTCGGCGGTGTGGATGCGCTGGATGTCCCGCTCCAAATTACAAAAATCTGCGGATAAAATAGATGGTGCAATCTTAACCATAGGTTCCTCCTCATTGATATCGGTTTATAATCTTTTTCTCCGCCCGCTGCCAGGTACATGGGCACACCTCAGGGGCAAACCTCTCATAGGATGCCTCAAGCGGATGTGCTCCGGGGGCAGGCACCGGGTCTCCCCCAACTCTCCCACCCACCGGATGCCGAAAATTCGGGTGCATTCCGCTTTTTGGCATAGCCGTCCGGCAAAGGCCCTTGGTCTTTGCCGGACGGCAACTGGATGTTATTCGTATACACAGGAGGTGGCCACTTCGTGCACCTCATATCCAGCCTTGGACAGGGCAGACAAAATCTCCTCCTTGTGCTGATGCCCAAAGGCCTCCAGGGTCACCTTCAGCTCCACCCCGGCCTGGCGATTGATGTTGACAAACTGGTTGTGATCCAGCTTGATGATGTTACCATTGGCACGGGCCACCAGCTCTGCCACATGGAGCAGCTCGCCGGGTCGGTCAGGCAGCTGCACCGAGAAGGTGAAGATGCGGCCCCGGTTGATGAGTCCGTGCTGCACCAGAGAGGAGATGGTGATCACATCCATATTTCCGCCGGACAGCACCGACACCACATTCTTGTCCTTGCAGTCCAGGTGACGCAGGGCAGCAATGGTGAGCAGCCCCGCATTTTCCACCACCATTTTGTGCTTTTCCATCACGTCCAGGAAAGCATCCACCAGCTCTCCATCCCCAATGGTGAGGATCTCATCCACATTTTTCTGAATATAGGGGAACACCAGATCTCCAGGGGTCTTGACTGCCACGCCGTCGGCAATGGTGTTCACCGTGGGAAGGGCGACCACATGCCCGGCCTCCACGCTGACCTTCATAGATGCCGCTCCCTCCGGCTCCACACCGATGACCTTCACCGAAGGGTTGAGCAGCTTGGCCAGGGTGGCCACACCGGCAGCCAACCCACCGCCTCCAATGGGCACCAGGATCACATCCACATCGGGCAGATCCTTAAAAATTTCATAGGCAATGGTACCCTGACCTGTGGACACCGTGAGATCGTTGAAGGGATGTACATAAGTATACCCCTCCTCCTGGCTCATCAGTGCCGCCATCGCCGCTGCATCATCAAAGGTCTCGCCGTGCAAAATAACACGGGCACCGTAGTCCTTGGTGTTATTGACCTTTACCAGCGGTGTGGTGGTGGGCATAATGATGGTGGCGGGAATGCCGGCAGCCTGGGCGGCATAGGCCACACCCTGAGCATGGTTGCCCGCAGAGGCGGTAATAAGCCCCCGCTCCTTCTCCTCTTGCGTCAGGGTAGAGCACTTAAAGTAGGCGCCCCGGATTTTGTATGCCCCGGTCACCTGCATATTCTCCGGTTTGATGTATACATGATTTCCGGTAGACTTGGAGAAAAATGTACTGTAAATCAAGTCTGTGGGGTGGAGAACGCCCTCCAGGACTTTACGGGCTTGTTTGAAATTTTCCAGTGTCATCATGGCTCTACACCTGCCTATTTTATCATCTGAAGTATTATTTTACCCCACAGATTAGGGAAAGTCAATGGCGGAAACCCCCTTCATTTTCTTGACAGCCACCACTTTACTGCGTTACAATATAGGAAATATTTCACTGGAGAGAGGAGCGTATTTTGTGGCTTTCGTTCGCAAGAAAAGTGTCCTTCCCATCTATCTGGTGGGCGGGACTTGGCTGGTGTGGTCACTGGCTGCGCCGCTGTACCGCCCCGTCCACTACGTCACAGCGGCTTTGGCCTCTGCCGCCGTGTACTATCTGGGCAAAATCATCTTTCCTGACCGTGGCTATGAAGATGGCCAACCGGATGTGGAAACCCCCAAAGCCCAGACTCAAAAGCCCCAAGAGAGCTCCGTGAGTCCCGAAATCCAGCAGCTGCTGGATGAGCGGGATCGTGCCCTGTCGGAGCTGCGCCGACTCAATGACACCATCGGAGATGCCCAGCTGTCCCAGCAGATCGACCATCTGGAGCACACCACCGGAAAGATCATAGACGCCGTGGTGAAGGATCCGGAAAAGCAACCTCAGATCCGCCGCTTTCTCAACTACTATCTTCCCACCACCTTGAAGCTGCTCAACGCCTACGACCGTATGGACGCCACAGGTGTGGAGGGAGCCAATATTGACGGCACCAAGGGCCGCATCGAGGATATCATGGCCACCATCTGCGCCGCCTTTGACCGGCAGCTGGATGCTCTGTACGGCCAGGAAGCCTTGGATATTTCCACAGACATCGACGTGTTGGAGCAAATGTTGGCTCGGGAGGGCCTGGGCTCCATGAACCTTTCCGCTGATGAGAACAACCAATGACCATAGGAGGAATGTACCATGAATGAAAAGCTGGATATGACCCCCACCCTCACCCTGGAGCCCACCCTGGA
>NZ_JACSNZ010000078.1 GCF_016902575.1 Pseudoflavonifractor capillosus
GGTGTGGAGTGGGGGAAAATCCGAAGATTACTTCAAAGGATTACCTATCACTATTTCCCGGAGCCTTCTCCAGCGGCACCCCAAAAGGCGAGGACTTCCGCATCGTCCTCGAAGAGATCGTCCGCATTAAAGTTTGTGATGTTTCAGTCCCTCGACCTGACACCGGGCGCTGGGAATCTGCTGGGCGAATCATATTGGGAACTGATTTCTCCCTGGCGTGGCGATGCCTGGACGCTCAATACTGGGGTGTCCCCCAGAGAAGAAAGAGAATCTTCCTTGTCGCAGATTTTGCAGGTCGATCCGCCCAGCAAATATTATTTGACCAGGAAAGCCTGTCTGGGTATCCTGCGCCGAGCTTTTGAACGAGGAAAAGGACTCCCACCACCGCTCAAGAGAGCGTTAGAGATCCAGTCGGGAGTTATCCCCCCGGACAGAAGTGGCACCGAACTAAAAGCATATCACATCAACCAGCGAGATGAGGGTATCGATCTCCACGGAGTGTCTGGTGCTCTCATGGCTACCAGTAATATGCAGATGCAAACCTTCGTCACCCAGCCAAGCCAAAAAAATACGGAGGTTTTGGACGAGTACCAGAACACTTTCACCAATAATGTGTCCACCGATCAAAATGGCCTGCTCCGGCCAATAGCATTTGCGGCCAATCAGAGAGATGAAATTCGGGATCTCCACGACGTGGCGGGAGCATTGGGAGCGCAACCGGGAATGAAGCAGCAGACCTTTATTGCCGGTTTCTCCGCTGGAGCCGGAGCATCAGCTGGAGGCATCGGCTATGGCGAAGAACTCGCCCCCACGCTGAAGGGCAGCGCCGGCGGCAACTGTATGCCGTCGGTTTTATGCCTCAACGACCAGGGTGGCAATGTCCTGGGGTGCAGCACGGATGTGACAGGCACACTCCGGGCCCAGGAACATGGGCACCAGCCTCTGGTCTATGAGAACCACGGCATCGACTCCCGTTACACTGGCCCCCATGCGGTGGCTCCCACCATGTCCGCCAGATACGGTACTGGTGGCAACAATGTGCCATTGGTGGAGCAGGAACCCGTATTCTGTATCACCGGCAATGCCATAGACCGTCAGCCTCAAAACGGCGGGAACGGCATTGGTTATCAGGAGGACATTGCCTACACACTTACCGCCACGGACCATCATGCGGTATTCAGCAGACAGCGAGTGGACGTGTTCAAAGACAAGGCAGTTGTCAGCACCCAAAGCGCCCGTCAGCACAAGGATGCAACCGACCTAGTGGTACAGCCACACCAAAAAACAGTGGGAACACTGGGCTACAGCGACCACAAAGGAGTCAACAACCAGTACGTCAGTGACGGAAAATGTGTTGTGGAAGGGGTAAATCTTATCCGTCGCCTGACTCCTCTGGAGTGCGAGCGCCTCCAGGGCTTCCCCGATAACTGGACGGCGATCCCCGGTGCTTCAGACTCTGCACGGTATAAGGCATTGGGCAACAGCGTGGCTATCCCATGCGTAGATTTTGTCTTGTATGGAATTTCTTTGGTACTTCGGGCCAGTTAAATTCCAAAACGAAAGCAGTCCCGCACCGCAAAAAGTGCAGGACCGCCATTTTACAATTCTTTTTTTAAGTATAGGATGCCCGAGCAGTAGGAAACTTGTTCAAATTTCATCTGAGGGAATGCGTGTTTCAACTCTTCAAAGACAAAGTATATTTCATCTTCGTCCCACATCTCTGCCATTCGTCTGCGACACGTCTCCAATTCATCCCGAGTATGAAATGCTACGTCTCCAATATAAATACAGCCGTTTGGCTTGAGCAATTCTAGCAGATCACTCAGAAATCTGACCTTTTGCGCATCAGATAGATGATGTAAGGAGTAGGTAGCAATGATGGCGTCGTATTGATGTTCCGTTAATTCTTTGGCCAATCCAAAGGTAAAGTCGCCCTGGTACAAGTGTGCTTCCGGCATTTTCTCCTGTGCCAGTTCAATCATTCGATGGGAAAAGTCCTGTCCATAGATGGTACATCCCTGTTGGTAGAGCTTGGTGGTCAGGGTTCCTGTCCCAAACCCAATATCCAATACACTTTTCCCAGCTTGGGTTAACACATGATTGTAAATGGTATTCAAAATCTTTTTATAGCCTGCGAAGGGATACTCATCGTTCTCTTCCGCCAATGCCACGCTTTTGTCGTAGCCATCCGCCCACAAATCAAACTCCTGGTTGTTTAGCATGCGCTGTTACCCCCCACCACGTTATTAAAAATGATATCTGTGCTGTGATCAAAGGGCATCCAGTAGCGAACGGACAAACTTCCGCAGCTCACGGCTAGAAACGGCACAGATAATCACCAGCAAGAGTCCCACAAGGAACACCCATAAGCCGGTATCGGGGCCAGCACCGGCATATAGCCCGACACCCATGAGTAGTACACCCAAAACAGCAATTCCCTTCATTAAATACTTACCTATTGTCTTGGTCGTGTGCCTCACTCTCCACATTGTGACTTATTCTTTCTTATCTTTCGATACAAACGCTACGATCAGGTGTACGATTGCTACACACAGCCAAGCAATGCCCGTAAGGACACTCACGCCATAAAAATACCCAGCGATATCAGAAACCACATAATGGCTAACACCAAATAACTCTTGTTGGGCTTCATCTGCTGCTCCCCCCTGTTTCACTTTCATCATTCTACCACAAACATCCGTCTCTGTCACGAATAACCGCCAGAGATATGCCTGAACTGCCTCTATACATATGATGTGGGGACAGTCTCGTTGCTTCTGCTTTGGTAACACCCTGTTTCTTTGTTGGAATCTGTGAATAGCTTTCCCTGCTCAGTTCCGGTATGCTTTGCTTGCAAAATCGTAGAAAGGAGTACATCCCATGGGAGATAAGAAAAATCTCTGCGCCATGATTCCCATAGAGCTGCATGCCAAGGTCATGGCAGAGAAAGAGCAGCTTGCACTGGGAACCCTGGCCGAATGTGTAGAAATGATTCTCACCCAACACTTTGAAGGAGGTAACGTCACCATGGCAGCAACCAAAACCCTGGCCTTTCAAATCCCCGAGGAACTGGACCGGCGGCTGAAGAACTTCATCGCCGCTGAAAAGAAACGGGGCAAGAAAATCAGCCAGAAGGAGTTCGTCATCGGACTCATCGAACAGGCACTGGCTGAGTACGAGGCACAAAGCCTGACCCAACCTACAACCGAAGCATAATTCACTGAACTGGCCGCCGGGAAAACCCGGCGGCTTTTCTTTTGGAGGTGAATCAATCTGTACATCTATCCCGATAACCTGACCGCCAAAGCAACCCTGTGGCTCTGGGAACTCCGGGACGTGAGCGTCATCGGTGTGGGCCTTCTGCTCTCTGTCCTGGCGCTCACCCAGACCGGCATCTTCGTCCCCCTGGTGCTGACGGCAGTCTATGCCTTTCTCAGCATCCGATTTGATGGCACCAGCATCCTGGACTTCATCCGGTATGCGGTGGCCTTTCTCTTCACCAAACGGCAATTTTACGAATGGAGGAGAATGTAGTATGAATCATAACTCTACCTACCGAACTCTAGCTCCGTGCATCCATCAGGACGTCCAGCGATCCGGCTCCTTGAAGCTCCGTTGGAGCGAAAAGCGAAACCGCTGGGAGTGCGACGACGTCTACTTCTGGCAGGACCCCAAGACCAATTGGAGCTGCCGCAGTAAAAGCGGCAAGCATTACTATGGATTTCGCAGTCTGCAGGCTC
>NZ_JACSNZ010000079.1 GCF_016902575.1 Pseudoflavonifractor capillosus
GTGTTATTTGCAAGCAACGCATTCTAACATTTAGGAAAATCAGCCGACAAGGGGTAAATACTTGGTTATGTTTAACCCATACGGGAGATTGGAGTAGTCAGGTCTGAATCGTCCCCGCCAGCACACTCCCCATCGTCTGCGCCGCCTGCCTCTGGGCGGCACTGGTAATGTGGGCATAGGTGTCCAGGGTAAACCCTGCCGAGAAGTGGCCCAGCATCCCGGACACGGTCTTCACATCTACCCCGTTTTGCAAGGCCAGGGTGGCGAAGGTGTGACGCAAGTCGTGGAACCGTACCTTGGGCAATCCTGCCCGCTTCAGCACCCGGTGGAGCATATGCAGCACACTGTCCGGGGAAATAGGCCCTCCATTGGGGGACGGAAACACCCATGGGCTATTCCCCACTTTTCTCCTCTGTTCTTTTAGAACGCTTACCGTATCCTCCGCCAAGGGCAGGGTACGGTAGGCGTTTTTCGTTTTCAGAGGGGCTTCCACCACTTCCCCGTTGATTCGGGAAACTTGCCGCCGTACCCGGAGGTCACCCCGTTCCAAATCAATATCTCCCCATTTCAGCCCCAGCAATTCGCCCCGCCGCAGACCCGTGGCCAGTTCCAGATAGTACAGCTCAAATACACCGCTCTCCCTGGCTTCCCGGAAGAAGGATGCCAGCTGCACCGTAGTCAGGGTCTTCATCTCCTGGTGTTCCACCCGAGGCAGGGCGCAGCCCTCCGCTGGATTGGTTTGAATCAGCCGCTGTTCTTGCGCTAACTTTAGAGCAGAGGATAGAATTTGGTGGATATTCCGCACCGTCTTAGCACTGAGGCCTTTGGGCTGCCCCTTGGCCTCCACCCGGTCTACCCTGCCTCGGGTCAGCAGCTTCTTGTAGAACTTCTGTAAATCCAGAGAGGTGAGCTTTTCCAGCGGAATAGTTTTCCTCTTGTGGCAGTACTTTTCGGATGTGAAACCCAGTATTACTCGATCCCCATTGTTTTTTTGTCCGGCACCATGACCGTTCCCATGGTGCGTTGTTGTTGATGGCGCTGGCCTCACACCTGATGTTTTGATTTTGCCCGAAACTTGCCAGACCTCATTTTGTTTGATTTTCTATATGTCCACTCAGAAATAAATATAAGAAAACCGCCCAAGAAATCCAAAATTTTTTAGATCTCTCAGGCGGTTATTATTATCCAATAATGGGTTATACCTGTTTTTCGGTATATGATATGGTATCAGCTTTTATATTTCCTTGATGAGCCATTGTATGACTGCCAATCACTCCAGACGGTTGCCCCAGATGTCTTCATTCAAGAGGATGACTGTGCCGGACTCGTCCCCCAGCACCTCCATAGCGGCCTGGGGATCATAGTTATCCATGTCCAGATTCTCACTGTCACTGTGGATCAGGGGGATGTCGGCATACTGCACATAGGTGTTGCCCTCAAAGTCAGGAAAGTACTCCTCCACATATTCCTGAATATAGACGATGGCCGACCGGGCCACGAAGAACACATTGTTCCGGATGGCGCATCCTTCCTGGAGATTGGGACCGCCCTCGTGGGAAAAGGCAGGGGAAAGGCTCTGATCCATCCAGTCCTCCAGGCCGGTAAAGAGCACCCAGTTGTCCTCATAGATGCAGTCTACAAATTTGCGCTCTGGATTCGGCTCCTCATCCCAGTTGAAAAAGGTCAGACCGGAGGCACATTGATAAAAGACATTCCCCACAAACTGTACGCCATAGACACTGCCAGATTCAAAACCCTGTTCCTCAAAAATTTCAATTCCGCCGCCGGCGTGATACATGTGGTGGACATAGTTGTTCTGATACCGTGTGCCGTGATTTCCGCCGCCCATGGCGCCTGCCAGGCGCTGGATACCGCCTCCATAGCCCGTTGACGCTTCTCCTGTGTTGTAAACTGCGACGATACCGCCTACCCAGCCAACCTCACAGTTCTGGACCGTCACGCCATCCCCTTCTGCCACGGTCAACACACCATCTCCGGCAAAACCGATAAACAAATTGTCCAGCACGCAGCCGTCGGCAACATTGTCAAAGAGAGGGCACTGGGTCTGGAACTCAATGCTCTCATAGAGTTCCCCGGGATTTCCCTCGTCACAGCGAAAGTACAGTTCCCCCACGGGGGTGCGTCCATCCCACTCCCAGCCGGTGAGAAAGACGGGCAGGGTATCCGGCAGGGTGCTGTCCGCTTTGGAGAAGAACGTCAAGTTTTCCGACAGCTCCGTCGTCACATCGAAGGGTGCCTGGGAGAGCTGCTCCTCCAGGTCAAAGTCTTCCGCCGTCCAGTTGGCAGGGCCGGTATAGTGGAGAAACTCAGTCCCGCTCCAGTAACCAAGCACCTTCTGAGCGACGATCTCCTCGTTGAGCACCATGGCACCGCAGTCGGGCATGTCCCGGTGATAGAGCCAGATCTTTTCTCCGTTTTCACCCTCCCACCAGAGGGACCAGAGATCCGGATCTCCTCCGTTTTCCGGGGACGCACAGATACGGGGCTTTGCTCCCTCCCCGTAAGCGGAGTAGGTGACTCCTTCCTTCGTTTCCACAGTGGTGTTCCGCCAGACACCGCCCCGCTCAAAAAATACAGCATCGCCATATTCCAGCGGAGCCTGGTTGACCCGGTCCAGCGTAGCCCAGGCGGTCTCGGGACTGAGGCCGTCGTTTCCATCGTCGCCCTGGTTGGACACGTAGTAGGCCGTGCCGGTGTAGGTTTTGCCGGGAATAAGGGCTTCGTCCCATACAATTTGGGTTTTACTGGTCTGGATAGTCTCCCGCCGCGCCACGGCTTCCTCCAATATGGCCGTGGCGGCGGCCGCATCATCATCCATAGGGGTGTTTGAGGTGTTGGGCTGTCCCTCTCCACCACAGGCAGAAAGGGAAGTAAGCATTACAGCAAATAAAATTATTGATATGATACGTCTCATAAAGTATGACCTTCCTTTCCGTTGCGCTGCAAAACACCAAAGAAGAATGCGATGGCGTGTCTCTGCCGCAACAAGCTGTAATTTGTCAGAATCGTTTGATAAAACGGGGTATTATGTATAATTGTATCATAATGAGAAATAGAAAAACAATATCCACATATATATGTCACATCATAGTGAAAAGGTTTGGACAAACTAGGGGTCGTATTATTTGGAGTTTGTAAGCGTGGGCTGCAAGTGCGGTATCTTTAACTATGGGAAACTCCTTTTTCCCACTTTGAAATGGTTTGACGGGTTATATGCAGTTTGATGGCCAAAGTCTCTTGGGTCAATCCCTTTTGTTTACGAAGTATTTTCAGGTTTTCGGAAAACATACGCCTCCCCCTTTCCGCGCATATTATAGCGTGCTAACCGTGTTATTTGCAAGCAACGCATTCTAACATTTAGGAAAATCAGCCGACAAGGGGT
>NZ_JACSNZ010000080.1 GCF_016902575.1 Pseudoflavonifractor capillosus
AAGAAAAAACAGCCTGTAATTTCATGTTACAGGCTGTTTTTCGCAAAAATCAAAAAGAAAGAGCACAGTTTACACTGTGCTCTTTCTGGCGCGGAAGGAGGGATTTGAACCCTCGCGCGGCTTTGGACCGCCTACTCCCTTAGCAGGGGAGCCCCTTCGGCCTCTTGGGTACTTCCGCAAATCCGAATGAAAAGAAAATATAAAGTTGGCGGAGAGGGTGGGATTCGAACCCACGGCCCTTTCGAGTCACTAGTTTTCAAGACTAGCTCCTTAAACCACTCGGACACCTCTCCATGATGGAGCTCGCAGCCCAAATGCAAGAGTTATCCTACCATAGGTTTCCCAATCTGTCAAGATATTTTTCATTTTTCCTTTCCCTTTGTTTCCCCTTTCTTTGTTCCTTGACAAACACGCTTTGTTCCGCTAAAATATCACTGAGTAAAAGGCAAGGATGGGAAGAAGACACAGCTGAGATCCTTCAGAGAGCCGATGGTGGGTGTAAATCGGTGGATGTCCCTGTGTGTATACTGGACCCGGAGCCGCCGTCCCGAATGACAGGAAGTAAGGACGGACGGGTGATCCCGTTACAGGTCGAGGCCTTGTTGGAGGTCGTGAGCGTCCATGGGTGACCGTGGGCGGAATTAGGGTGGTACCGCGTCATGTGACGCCCCTGACATGTTTCGTCGGGGGCTTTTTTCGTACCCCGAAGTTGTCCAAAGGAGGAACTTCCCCATGAATTTGAAACCCGGATTTCAAAAGTACATTCCTTTCCAGCCTCAGCCCATTTCCAACCGCACCTGGCCGGACAAGGTTTTGACCCATCCCCCCGTGTGGTGCTCCGTGGACCTGCGGGACGGAAATCAGGCCCTCATTGACCCCATGAACCTCCAGGAAAAGCTGGAGTACTTCCACACCCTGCTGGATATCGGCGTCAAGGAAATTGAGATTGGCTTTCCCTCCGCCTCCGAAACCGAATACGAGATTTGCCGGGAGCTGATCGAAGGAGGCCACATCCCCGATGACGTGACCATCCAGGTGCTGGTGCAGGCCCGAGAGCACCTGATCCGCCGCACCTTTGAAGCTATTCGTGGCGCCAAAAACGTGATCCTCCACTTCTACAACTCCACCTCTACCCTTCAGCGCAAAGTGGTGTTCGGTATGGACTGCGCCGGCATCACCAAGATCGCCACCGATGCCGCTGACCTCATCTATGAGATGGCTCAACCCGTCATTGCAGGGGGCACCAACCTGCGCTTTGAGTACTCCCCCGAGTCCTTCATGGGCACCGAGATGGACTACGCCGTGGAGATCTGTGCCGCTGTGCTGGATCACCTTCACGCCACAGCGGAACACCCCGTCATTTTGAACCTGCCCACCACTGTGGAAAACTGTATGCCCAACCAGTTTGCGGATATGCTGGAATACTTCATCCGCAATCTGCCTGGTCGGGAGCGGGCCATCATCTCCCTGCACCCCCACAATGACCGGGGCACCGGCGTGGCCACCACCGAGCTGGGCCTGCTGGCCGGAGCCGACCGAGTGGAGGCCACCCTGTTTGGCAACGGCGAGCGCACCGGCAATGTGGACATGGTCACCCTTGCCATGAATATGTGGACCCAAGGCATTGACCCCCAGCTGGATTTCCACAACATCAACAAGATCCGGGATATGTATGAGCGCTGCACCAAGATGAAAATCGGGGAGCGCCAGCCCTATGTGGGTGAGCTGGTGTTCACCGCCTTCTCCGGCAGCCATCAAGATGCCATCAACAAAGGCTACCACTATATGCATGACAGCGGCACCGATATGTGGGAGGTACCCTATCTGCCCATTGATCCCGCCGACGTGGGCCGGGAATACGAGCCCATCATCCGCATCAACTCCCAGTCCGGCAAGGGCGGCGCTGCCTTTGTCATGCAGCAGAACTTTGGCTACGACCTTCCCAAAGCCATGCACGCTGAGTTTGGTGCCGTGGTACAAAAGGAGTCCGACCGGGTGGGCAAGGAGCTCAAGCCGGAGCAAATCTTCCAACTCTTCGATCAGGAGTATCTGTCCGTGCCCAAGACTTACCAGCTGGAGCGCCACAGCTTCCAGGAGGATGCCCGCCACGGGGACGCCAGCTGGGTAACCTTTGAGGGCGAAGTCAGCTACAAGGGGCGGGTCATGGAAGTCTGGGGCGAGGGCAACGGCCCCATCGACGCCTTCTTCAACGCCCTGCACAACCTGCCCGTGGCTCCCATCGACGGCTACCAGTTCGTGGACTACAAAGAGCACGCCATCTCCTCCGGTTCGGACACCCAGGCCGTGTGCTATATCCACCTGAAAGCCCCCAATGGGCAGGATGTGTTCGGCGTGGGCAAGAGCCACAACATCAGCCGGGCCTCTCTGCGGGCTATTCTCTGCGCCATAAACCGTTCCCTGCGGGGCTGATGAGGAGGTCACATGATGTTTAACATCGCTTTTATCGGATGTGGAAATATGGGCTCTGCCCTGGCCCGGGCGGCTTGCGCCAGCGTGGGGCCAAATCATGTGTGGCTGGCCAACCGCACGTTTGGCAAAGCGGAGACTTTGGCAAAGGAATTGGGCTGCCACGCAGTCCAGGATAATGTCCAGGCTGTGGAGCAGGCGGACTACATCTTCCTGTGTGTCAAACCCCACCTGCTCTCCGGCGTGCTGGCTCAGCTTTCCCCCGTCCTGGAACAGTTCCCCCAAAAGGTGCTCATCTCCGTGGCCGCCGGGGTTACCTTGGCCACCCTGCGCTCCTTCCTGTCCTCTAAAGCCCAAGACATTCCCCTGCTGCGCCTGATGCCAAACACCTGCGTGGAAATTGGGCAGGGAATGTCCGCCCTGTGCGCCGCCCCTAACACTTCCCAGGAGCAGATTCAGGCGGTGCAAGATATTCTGGCCCGCTCCGGCCGGGTAGATCTGCTGGAGGAATCCCTCATGGACGCCTTCACCTCGGTGGCCGGGTGCGGCCCTGCCTACGTCTATCCCTTCATCGAGGCTCTGGCCGACGGCGGTGTCATGGTAGGTCTGCCCCGCAAGCAGGCCATGGAATACGCCGCCCAGACCCTGTTAGGCGCTGCCGCCATGGTGCTGGAAATGGGACAGCACCCCGGCGCTCTCAAGGATGCCGTATGCTCCCCCGGCGGCTCCACCATTGCAGGGGTGGCAGCTCTGGAGGCAAATGGCCTGCGCCACGCCGCCATCCAGGCGGTGTTAGCAGCCATGGAGCGAAACCGTCAGCTGGGAAAACAGTAATAGGAACCCCCCGGCATAGCCGGGGGTTCTTCATATGCGGGCAAAGCCCTTTGTTACTAGCCACGCCTCAAGGCGTTGGTACGGTCTGCCACTTGCGAAAGATTA
>NZ_JACSNZ010000009.1 GCF_016902575.1 Pseudoflavonifractor capillosus
AGGAGGAAGAGAACCAAACCATTCCCCCACAACTTCTCATCTATCCTGGCAGCCGCAGAGAAAAATGGCTGTACTACCGCAAGCAGATCGACCGCTACCAGCGTTACCTAGAAGAAGTGGCGGCGTTCAATCCTACCGTCCACAACTTTATCAACTTCGTTCTCTCCAAACTGGAACACAATTCTTCTGAGAATTATGCCGCTGCCATCTACCAGCTTTATCACGACGAGCGTCTGATAGAGAAGCTGATTGTAAACCCCATCGGCCTGGAACACTCCTTTTATCAGAAATACGACCGCTGTGTGGTGAGCTATGTACCAAGGGAATTGCCAGATGGGAAGTTTGCCATCTGCCAGGAGCATACTACCGACAGTTTGCAGATGCTGCTGAAGGCAGATTATATGACAGCCCTGAACGCCGGATACAACATTCGACGGTGCATTGTCTGCAAGAAATATTTTCTGGTACGAAGCGGCGCCCATGTGCTCTACTGTGAGGGGCAATGTCCGCTGGATGAGCGCTTTACCTGCCGGCAGTATGGCAGCTATGAAATTCAGAAGGAACTGGCCCGGGATGTGCCAAAGATCAAGGCCAAGATCACCGCCTTCAACCGTATCCGAAAGGATTATCAGCGGGGGATCATCACAGAGGAGGAAATGCGGCTGCTCAAGGATGCCGTGCGGGACAGGCTGTTTGACGCACTGAGCAGCCCTGACATCTCCAATGAAGATTTTGAGCGCTCCATCTCCTCCCAGCATCTCTATCCGATTTGCAGAGTGGCCCGTCAGGCCAAGCCTCGGGGCCGTCCCCGCAAGGCAAAGGACGGTGACGGTGCATGACCAACGAAGAACTGTTGGTGCGAATCTCCAACGGCGATGAGGCTGCCTTGACCAAACTGTGCCTGATGAATACAGGTCTGGTCAAGGACCGTGCCCGGTTGATCGCTCGGCAATATCACTGCCTGCGGCAAAACCAATATGGAGGGTTAAGTGATTACGCAAAAGAAATGCTCTCCGAACTGGAGAGCGTAGGAAGGCTGGCGCTGGTGGAGTGCGTCCGAACCGGCGGTTATGATGTGGGAAAGGGTCGATTCACTACTTATGTCACCCCGTTTTTGGACGGAGCCATGCGGCGGCATTTGGAATGCAGCATGGGGACACTATCTCTGGACCGGGACAGCATGGGGGTGGTGCGCAAGGCGCAGAATCGCTATCATCAAAAAGGGGAGAGTGTGGAGGAGATCAGCAAGGCGCTGGGCATCTCATTGCCTGCGGCAGCCAGAGCCATTGCCTACCCCACACATTTTTTCTCTGTCTATGACCTGCAAGCCCCGGATGAGGACGGAGACATCCTGGAACGGCTCACACCAGGTTGGTTGTCTGGGTCACCAGAAGAAACTGTAATTCGTTCTTTGACCATGGAATGCCTGCGGGAAGAGTTCCTGCAGCTTTCCAAGAAGGATCAGGAGATTCTGGGACGGTGCTTCGGCGTGTATGGCCACCCCAAGTCAGATCTGCGGGAAATCGCCATGCGCAACCGCATGAAGGAGGCTGGCGTGGAGAAAGCCAAGGATCAGGCCCTCAAGCGGCTGCGGGATCGGTGCCAGAATAGCCTTGCGTGGAAACTTCGTCGGGCCAGGCGGATGGTGGAGCGGTCTGTGTCAAAGGCAGGCAAGCTGCCATAGTAGCCAGATCTATAAAGACATGGCAAGCCTCGACAGGCAATACAAGACTAAGAGCGGGGAAAACGACAAAAAGCAATTGCAAAAGAAAACGTTGGAAGGTATAATTTCAACAGAAAATTTGCAAGAAGAGACCATAATGATGAAAAGTGAGCTAGTATTGGAGCGAGAATATGAGTACTATGATGTCTAAAATTGATCCTTCACTAACAAGTGAGAAACTGCGGTTTTCGGTAGAGAATCAATACTTTGAGCGTAAGTGTGCGCAAATTAAGGATAATGAGATTGCACACCAGATATCGGCGTTCGCAAATGCCTCCGGGGGTGTCATTGCTGTCGGCATTGAGGATAATGGTGATGTAACAGGAATTACGGAGGAACGAGAAAATAGGTTGCGTCAAATCCCCCATGATTTTTTAAAGACCATACCAGAGTATGAAATAGAAATTTTAACAAGTGAGAACGGGAAGAAAGTATTGCTGTATCATATTTCCCCTATGCCGGATGATGTGATTAAGGGGAAAGACGGTGAGGCGTATTTGCGGGTGGGCGACAATTCACGGAAGCTAAACACCGAAAGTCTTCTGGAACTTGAATACTCAAAGGGGATTCGAAGCTACGAAACGCAGGTTGTCGATGATGCCACTCTGGATGACTTGGACTTGGGTCTGGTTCAAGAGTATTGTCAAATACTAAATTTAAATGCCAGTAGCCCCTCGGATATTTTAAAAGCACGGGGGCTGATTAAGAAAAAAGATGCGGGCTGGGCTATAACTGTGGCGGCAGTTTTGCTGTTTGGGAAAATACCAACTCAATTTTTGCCTTCAGCAAGAGTACGCTTTTTAAGATATGAGGGAACTACCGCAGGTGTGGGCAGTGAATTTAATGTGGTGAAGGATGTAACTATTGAGAGGCCCCTTCACTATCTGATTACAGAGGGGAAACAGCTCATTGCCAGCCAGATGAGAGAATTCCAACAGTTAGGCAAAGACGGAAAGTTTAGAAAGATTCCGGAATACCCGGAGTTTGCCTGGCTGGAGGGATTGGTAAATGCAGTGACACACAGAGACTACTCGATTTCTGGTGAATACATTCGGGTTACGATGTATGATGACCGAATTGAATTCCTGAGCCCTGGCAAGCTACCCAGTATTGTAACAATTGAAAATATTCAAGAAACGCGGTTTTCCAGAAATCCGCTCATTGCGCGAGTCTTATCCGACTTTGGTTGGGTTCGAGAGCTAAATGAGGGCGTCAAGCGGATCTACACAGATATGAAATCTTATTTTCTGGAGCCGCCTGTGTTCAGCGAGCCGAATAAAAAGACGGTACTTCTGGTGCTGAAAAATAATATTGCATCCCGCTCTGTGCGAAAAATGGAGGGGCTCAAATCGCTCAGTGTTGATGAGTGGGCAAACCTGGGCAAGTTGGATCGAGAGATTGTTTATTATATTGCCAATTTGGAACAATGCACCATGAAACAGTTAGAGGAACACACAAGAAGGTCTCGGCCGGCACTGGTAAAGCATATAAAAGCCTTATTGAAAGAAAATGGGGGCCCCATTGAGGAACATGCGTCTTCACCGAACGATCCCAGAAAATACTACACGATAGAGTAAACAGACTTCTCAGGAACTCTAAACTTACTCTCAATGTGATGGAAGATTGAACCGCCATAAAAGTTTGCAATAATATGAAATATAATGAGAGATACGAACATTATGTTGTGAATAAAAAATCTACTCTTAATTTTCTCTCAGGAACTCTTAACTTCTTAGGCAGCTGATAGGGACATATAAAACGGGCCGAGGACACTGATACCAGTGTTTCCTTGGCCTGTTCTGTTTACTATAAAGGTTTTGTTGTTGAACAGCAATCGATGTGCTATAATAACAACAAATTTAAAAGATATTCCTTCTGGCAGTAAATATGGGAATGGTGGAGGAACCAAGTGATTATTAACATTCAAGATGATATTCTGAAACTTCATGCCCTCGGGCTGCGGGACAGAATGTTGATGGATCGAACGACAAAACAGCATATCATGTGGGCCACCGGCGCTTATACGCCCCTCGGGGAACGATATGAGTATTACCGAGGAAATTACATCAGATCTCATTGTATGGGGATAAGAACGCCAAACTTGGAACCAACTTGTAACTAACTTGCAATATAGTTGTAAGCTGGAGCAAGGTATAAGATTTGAGATGTGGCTATCATATGGAGCAGTCCCATGCTGAGTGCGGTTTTCTTTGTTAACACCGTGCTAAACTTTCCCTCATTGAAATTTTCAAGCCCTCATGATACCCTGTTGTCAGGAATTCCGTATAGAAAGGTGGGCCTTCTATGGAGCCATCCAAGAAGGATTGGAAAATGTTCAGAGAAAAGATCGGTCAGTGGCAGGAAGCCTATATGGAGATCTTGAACCAGAGATACATAGCGCTTTTGTCTAATGAGGAGTTGCCTGCCTCTGAGCGGTTTTGGAAATTGCAGCAAGCCATTCAGGTAGACAGGCACAGGCCGGGTGTTTGTCTTGAACTGAGAAAACAGACGATAGTATATGACCTTGCTGCGCTGATTGCGGATTGTGCCATTACGGTCGAGGACCTTGCTGAGTTTAGTGATGAAGTGAAGGAACGGGTAGCCATTCTCTTGCAACAACCGCTTGGAGAGTAACTCTCACCCTCGTTGCCAGAAGAGCCATGAGGCGGAGATCTTGACCACACAACCCGCCACAAAACAGAGGAGAAAGTAGGGGGAGAGCATGGGGAAAAAGATTGATTTTCGAAAGGCAGCGCAACGAGAGCGGGAAAAGCGGGAGCGGCAGTTGTGGCAGGCGCTTTGCAGGCCCTTGCACGCGATTGTGGAGCTATGGCCCTGGGGGTGGCTGGACCCGGAGGATCCCTTTCTCTTCATCACCAAGTCCGGGGATCGGGCGGTCTATTTTAGCTGCGTCCAGGAACAGGAGAACGATGTGGGAATTCTCATATTTCCCTCCCCAAGGGACTACCAATACGCCTTCCACCAACGGCAGCCCACCAGACAGGAAATTCGTCATTTCATTGAAATAGAGCAGTATACCGTCTCCCTGGTGCATTGGGAGGCGCTGCCCGGTGAGGTGACGGAGCGCTACCGGCACTTGGGACTGGACTTCGGAGAGGGGATGTGGCCCTGGGTGACGGGAAAACGCAGAGGCTACCTGGACACCGACGTCCAGGGGGAGGAGCTGGCCTTTGTGGCCGATTGCCTGGGGAACTTTCTCATGCAGCTGCGGGCCATACAGGAGGACGGGATGCGCCCGGAGTTTCAAAAGGGAGATATGATGCTCCGCTTCTATTCTACCCGGGAAAACCTGTGGATGAACGTAGTGGCACCGCTGGAATTTCCCGCAGACCCCGGAAATCCAGTGGTTTTCCGTCCAAATTCCTCAAAGCTGCGAGCCATGCAGGGGTTAGGGCGCAGTGCCACCCATCGGAAGGTGGAATTTGACTTTGGCTGGCAGCAGGAGCCGGAGGAGGACGGCTGTTTTTGGATGGAAGTGCTTCTCACCGACCGGGAGACGGGAGAGCTGCTGTGCCTGTATCGGTGCAGGCCGGAGGAGCTGATGAACTGTGCCTTTACGGCATGGAGAGAAGTGGTGGAGGAACATGGGATCCCATCTACGCTCTACCTTTGCCGGGACGAGAGCTATGATCTATTTGAAGATCTGGCCCAAAAGTTGGGGGTCAAAATCAAACGGGTCAAGCGTCTGCCCGCTGCGGAACGGATTTTGCGGGATTTGGGCGCAGTGTAGGAATAGCTGGCAAAGCGTGTTTGACCACACGGCCAGCCACAGACCGGCGTGGAATATATGGACACTCCATGGCTGGAAAGTGACGGAAAGCAATCAGACTGGAGCAGAAACTGCGGAAAATAGGCCGAAATAATTTGAAAAAAGTCTCCTTTTCGCTTGGTAAGGATGAGGTCGGCAGTTCGAATCTGCCTAGCAGCTCAAAAAAGCCTTGAAAACTTCGGTTTTCAAGGCTTTTTTGCTTCCAATAATGATATTTTGGTGTGGGGCAAAGAGTGCCGGACAGGAAGGTCATGATTCCTGTCCGGCTTTTTCTCTCTGCTTTACATCACTTGTGCCATAAAGCTGCCCATGGTGGCCGCTGCCAGTGTCCTTGAAAGCCGCTTAAATTGGGCAGAGCCGCCCTAGGTGGGGGAGAATATGGCCCTGCGCCGAAGAAGGGGACACAGAGGCTTACAGGGGCAATGGTTGGGTCATCGGCCTGTCCTGGGTGCCGGTTTGGGAAGGCAAACAAGAACGGCAAACCCATCTGCCCAAACAGACGGACGTATGGTAGGATACAACAGGATAGGAAAAACCGTATGAATGGGTATCGGCATGTCCTTATTTCATGGATTCCCCCGAAATTCTCCAGATAGGGGGTGTTTTTTGCGGGATGCTTGGGCTATACTCGTTCCATCAAATGCGAGGAGGGGACATTGTGAACCAAACCGGCATTGGCCATTTCATTGCCTTGAAACGAAAAGAGAAAAACCTGACTCAAGCGCAACTGGCCGAGCGTTTAGGCATTTCCAATAAGACGGTCTCTAAGTGGGAGAATGGAAGGTGTATGCCCGACTACAGCGTGATTCAGGCCTTGTGCCGAGAACTGGGCGTTACCCTACAGGAGCTGATGGACGGAGGAGAGGCAGGCCCCAACAGCATCAGCACTTGCGATGAAGCGCAGATGTTAGATTTGCTGCGGCGGACCCAGACCCTGGAGAATCAGCGTACATCTCTATACGGCATTGTGTTGCTGTTGATGGGAGTTGCCATGTTGGCTTTGCACGATAATGTGGGCGGGAGCGACGTGCAGGACTTTGTTTCCGGTCTGCTGCTGGGGATCTCTGTGGGGGCAATGCTGGTAGGCATCTATGTGACCATATTGGGTTTCTCAAAACGAGACTGAGAGAACAACGTGTGGTGTGTTCCGTGGATGGGGAATGCTTTGTTTAAGAGCAATAGACAACGAGAGGTCGCCCGATTTCTGGGCGGCCTCTCGTTGTGTTTGCATGATAACGTGATTAAGCATGCTGTTCGCTTATGGTATGAGGCCCGTCGTCCGGGCAACTGCTTGGTAAAAAGTATATCGCCGCAAATCCACCACAAATGGCGATGGAGCAGCTCAATAGTTCACTCAAAGTGGGAAGTCCAGGGAAAATGCTGACCACTGAACCAAGAATAAAGCCAAGAATCACTAAATAGGTCACTTGTGGATAGCGGGCCATCGCTTTTTCCAACAGTTTGGCCATTAGGATAATACCAACCAGGCCGCCCAGTGCCATGGGGAGTAAAAAGGAGAATTGGAGGGCTTTGATCGCAGTGATCGTCTTGCTGTACAGTCCCAGCAGCAGCAAAAGATAGGATATACTGATGCCTGGGAGGAGCAGGGCGATAGCAGCAATGATTCCCGCAAAAAACAGAAGCAGAAGTTCGAATATCCCATTGGATTGCTCGATGCTTTCTGAGTTCAACGGAAGAATGGAGATCGCACAAACCATTAGCATCCCGAGAAGGATATAAACAGGTACTTTCCATGAAAAACTCTGAATTTTCGCTTCTCGAAACATCATGGGGATGCCCCCGACCACTGCACCGATAAAGAAATACATCATCGGTTTGGGAAATGCGTCAATTAAATCGGAGATGGGATTGGCAAGCAGTGCCATTCCGATGACGGCACCGATGCAAAATGTAAAGAGGAAACAAAAGCTATCCTTTTTTCTCTGGTAAAATGAACTGACAGCGGAAATGAGAGAGGAGTATATACCAAGAATCATTGCCATCGAACCACCGCTGACACCGGGAACCAGCATGGTCCCTCCGATGACGAATCCCTTTGCGGCAACCGAAATATATTTCTCCCAAATGTTCTTCATTTTCATATGTGCAATCAATGAATGTCCTTTTCAAAATATTCTACGTTTTTGCTCTGCCCCACGATACAAATGGCATCGCCCTCGCGGAAGAAATAGTCCGCGTTGAAGTTTACATTTGTATGGCCATCGTGTTCGATTGCAATGATGTTTACCCCGTAGCGATGACGGATGTTCATATCCTGGATTGAGGTGCCGATGAGCTTTTTGGTCACCAGGATTCTCCGAACTTCGGCATCTCCGCCTAAGGCGACAGAGTCCAGGAAACTGTCATAAATTAACCCTTTTCCAAGGCGGATTGCCATATCTCGTTCAGGGAAAACCACAGAAGCACCTAACTGCTTGAGTGCCTCCCCATGAATAAAGCTGGTGGCTTTTGAGATAACATGAGCAATCCCCATTTTCAGCACGGTCATGGTGACAAGGATGCTGACATCGATTCTTTCTCCAATACACACCACCACGACGTCGCAGTTTCGGATGCCTGCTTCTTCCAGCGCCTCTTGATCCAGGTTCTCCACAACCAGAGCCATTTCTGTGAAACGGCGTGCTTCCCGCACACGAGACTCTTCTTTGTCAATGGCAATGACTTCTTTTCCGGCGGAGGAAAGGCATTCCACAAGGGCCATGCCAAACCGTCCAAGACCAATCACTCCATAGCTGCTTGCGTAGTCTTTTCTTTTCATCGGTATTTTCTCCTTATTTATCCGATCGAAACGGATTCTTCTGTATAACGAACGCTGGGGGCTGGACGATCAATCCACATTGTCAGCAGGGTAAACGTGCCCACTCGTCCAGCAAACATGGTGAAAATCAAAATTAACTTGCTTGCTACACTCAGAGTCGGCGTAATGCCGGTAGAAAGGCCCACAGTACCGAACGCGGACACTTCTTCAAATAGCAGTTGGACAAAGCTGTACTCCGGCTCCAGCACACAAAGGAAAAATGTTCCCACACATACGAGTAGAAGGGAAAGCAATGAAATGGTGCAGGCCTTGGAAAAGACTTCCAACGGGATGTTGCGCCGGAAGGCACTGATATGCCTTTTTGTGAACAGGCTTCGTACGTGCTGCGATAAGACGAAGAACGTGCTTGTTTTGATACCGCCGCCGGTAGACCCGGGGGAAGCGCCAATAAACATCAAAATAATGAGGGTGAACAGACCGGCATTTGTAAATTCGCCAATGGGGTAAGTAGAAAAACCAGCTGTTCGTGCAGATACGCTCTGGAAAAAGGCTCCAAGCCAGGTGATATCCTCCGTGGCCTTTAATAGTAACGTACCCGCCACAAGCAGAGTGAGCGTTGTGGTTAAAACCACTTTGGAGTGAAGGGTTAGTTTGCGAAAAGATCTCTTTTTCAAGACGTCTAAAATCACAAGGAAACCCAATCCACCAAAAATGATAAGTCCGCTTGTGGTCAGATTCAAAAGAATGTTGTTCTGGTAAGGGATGAGGTTTCTCAGCCCGCCTAAAATATCAAAACCAGAGTTGTTAAAAGCTGCGATGGAATGAAATATGCTGATCCAAAGGGCTTTCAGCACAGGATAGTCCTGAACAAATACAAGAAAACTCAAGACAATACCCATCAGTTCAAAGCACAGCGTCATAAGCAAAATAGACTTCACCAAACGGATCATGCCTTTGATTCCCTCGATATTTAAGGCTTCTTTGAGCAAAATACGCCCTTTGAGACCCACGTTCTTTCGTGCGGCCAAGATCAAACCCACACCAATGGATGTAACGCCTAAACCGCCAACCTGAATCAAAACGGCAACGACAGCTTGACCAAAAGTAGTGAAGTGATCTGCCACATCAATTGCAATGAGACCTGTCACACAAACTGCACTGGTGGAGGTAAAAAGAGCATCAATAAAGTGTACCTCCGCGTCGCCTCTCACGGACAGAGGAAGAAGGAGAAGAACTGCCCCAAACAGGATAAGCATTGCAAATCCGGCAGCAATCAGTCTTCCCGGTGGCTGTTTTTTGAATTGAATCATCAGTTTTTCCATAATGACGGCCGGTAATCATTCCGGCAGAATACGCCCCTTTCCATCTTGAGCAGTGTTCGCACTGAACATGGATTTGTGGTACGACGATAGGATTCCATCTGTACCGACAGATGTGGTATTTTCACCTCCTACACTTGTTCCAGACGACAGGATGAGATGGAACACGATAATTGGAAATACAAAAAGACCAGTCCAGAGATGAGCCATGACGATGGAACAAGCAGCTCCAAAAAAACAGAACGCTGATAAACATTTGTCCATCCTGCGCTCTGTGAATGAATGGTATGGCCACGGAATAAAGTCTCCGCAGCACCACCAAATGGATCGTTCTGTCTGCACTCATTGTCATCCCATCAAGAGGTCATCAAATTACATATCATCCGCCTCAGTACGATCCCAGGTCTGGGAAACCCACATGTTCATCGTGGTTATGCTTGGAACGATGGCGGTTCGTCCATCGCTTCAATCCTGGGAAAGACTACTCCAAGTGTAAACTGCACGGTAACAAGTGGCGTGAAGTTTGATACAATCCCGTCCGTAGATGCGCCAAAAGGATACGAAAGAACCTTTTAAAACGCAAAAAAAGACAGTCTCCCCCTAGAAGAGCTGTCTTTTTCTCTTAATCAAGAATTATACTAATTTTGATTAAAATCCCCTTTGGAATAAATAGAGATGCATCCAAGCACTCTATGACAGACTCCACCACTTATTCCTACGTGGGAGTATAGCACGGAGTGGACAAAATGTCAAAATGAATTTACTGGTGTATGAGATAGATCCGTTTTTGACGGACCGCAGCCCAATGCCCTATGCCTTTCCCACAAACAGCAGGTGGTTGGTTGGAGGCGCCCAGGTGTTCAGGTTTCTCGCAGGTGTAAAAGTGGTACCGCAAATATTGGGCGTAGCTGGCGGCATCCATCGCGTTGATCTGATCCTGGAGCAATTCGCTCACACCGTCGGAGGCCACTTCATGCAGCACCTTCACACCACCCTGACGGAGCAGTTCCCGACATGCGTCTACGGTGTGGAATACGAAGGGGAAGTCCTCACAGCGGAAGGTTTCCTTGTCATAGGCGCCATGGAGAAAATAGTCCGGCTCCTCATGAAACATGGTGAGAATGACCATATCGTTGGCGATGAAGGCGAAGAACAGGGTGCCATCCGGTTTGCACACCCGCTTGGCCTCCTGAATACAGCGGAGTTTGTTGGCCTGGCTGTGCAAGTGATACAGAGGGCCAAAGAGAAGCACAATGTCAAAGGCGTTGTCCGGGTAGCGGCTGAGGTCCAGGGCGTTGCCCTGCGCCAGGTCGATGTTGTCCTCTGGGGTCAGTTTGGCCCGGAAAGCTGCGATGTTGGCCTCAGACAGCTCCAGAGCAGATACCTGGTAGCCCTTTCGGGCGAAATACAGGCTATATTCTCCAGCCCCGGCTCCGATATCCAGAATCTTGGCCACCGGAGTGAGATAGCGCTCTATGTAGCGCACGGTGGTGAGAAACTCTACCCGGGCCGCCTGGGAGCGGGTGAGACGGCGGCTTTCATCCAAGCGGCGGAACAGGTCATGCACCAGTTGGGTGTCGTTTTCGTATACAAGCCCCTCCGTGAAGTCCTTGGGGCGATTCCATTGGCGTTTTAAGATGGCATAGTGGACGGTGTCGCAAATGCCCTGGATGTTGCAGTACGATTCTCGGGAGGTGCCCTCGCAGGTCATACCACATTTTTGCATGACCCCGCCGGAGTGGGGATTGCGGGTGTCGTGTTTGGCGGTGATGCGGTTGAAGTCGCAGGTTTCAAACAGGTAGCGGATCACCCCTTCCACCGCCTCGGTGGTGAGGCCCTGGTGCCACCAGGGCCGCCCAATGCAGTAGGCCAGCTCCACGCAGGAGAGCAGGTCGTTGGGGTTCATGCCGCTGATGCTGCCGATGGGCTGTCCCAAGTCCTTGTGTACCATGAGCCACTGGTAGAAGTTGTCCTGCTGGTAGCCATTCACCCAACTCTGGAGCACCTGACGGGTGAGGTCTGTGCTGGTGTGGGCCGGCCACATGAGATAGCGGGTCACCTGGGGGTCGGAGGCCCAGTTATTAAACATGGCCTGGGCGTCGTCTACGGTGGCCCGGCGGAGCATGAGCCGGGGGGTCTCGATGGTCTGGGTTCCTCGGTGGGTGGGCATACAATCAGTCCTTTCCGTGAAAATAAAACGCAGTGCAAGCACCCGGTGATGGGGTGAGCTTGCACTGCGTCTGCTTTTTGGGACTATCCCTGGGGGTTATGCCGAAAAAGAGTATGACCATGCAAGCCCGACACTGCCACAAGGCATACCGGACAGAAGATCGTTCATATTGCCGTTATCCATACGACGAAGCATGGTCACACCTCCCAAAAGTTTTGCACATTATACGTCCCCGCTGTGGAAAAGTCAAGGGGTGGAGGAACATTTTACACGCAGCACACCCAGGGATACTTGGGGCCTTTACATGCCTTTGTTAAAATCATATAACCCCTAAAATGACAACGCCCCCCGGGGGAGGGGGAAAAAAGTTTTGTATTTCTTACAAGACGCCTGGCTGGATTTTGTAAGAGAAAGCAGGGCGGGGAAAACGGGATGTGTAAGTTTATTACATAAGGAGGAAGACCCATGCGGCAGGATATTCAGGTCTTAGATCGAGTAAAAAGCGCCTATGCCTCCCTGCGCCCTTCGGAGCAGCGAGTGGCAGACTATGTGCTGGGAGACCCGGAGGGATGCACCCAGTGCACCATTTCCGAGCTGGCCGAGCGCGTGCAGGTCAGCCAGCCCACGGTGGTGCGCTTTGTTCAAGCTATGGGCTTTGACGGGTACCTTTGTCACAAGGGGTTCCTGCTAATACCTTGCTAATACGACATTTGAAAAGCCGTTACAAGGCAGCATGTTTTAGGGGGGGTGTGCAAATTGACCTGCCTCCAAGCAGCGCAATTTGCGAAAAAACAACATGGGAAGATATGATATGAACAATCTGCGAAATGGTAGCCGTACTCCTAAACGGTATGTTTTCAACTTCCCGTTATGCCCATAATTACACGAAGCCTATGCAATACGTCGAAAAGTGGAGTGAGCGTCATCCTCTGACCATTCCAAAGAAATGCACCCACAGCAGTAGTATGTGGACCGTTTCTATAGAAACTAGTATAATCCGTTGAGCGGCTTTCTTTGTTAACGGTGTACTAAAACCACTGAGAAGAGAAAAGCCATTGTGGCTGCTCTTTGGCTGGCTGAAAAAATTGACCACACAACCAGTCACAGACAGCCCCGGAACACGTGAAAACCCTGCCAGCGGAAAGTGCTAAAAAGCAAATAGAATGGAACGAAAACTACTAAAAACAAGCCGAAATTATTAGAAAAAGTTCCCCTGACGCTTGACGTGCAGGGGGTCACAGGTTCGAGTCCTGTATCGTCCACCAAAAATCCCGAATGCGAGAGCATTCGGGATTTTTCTTTTTCCCCATTCCCTCTTCAATCTTCCACCAAAAAACCAGCTTGTCTCAGGCCGTCCACCACGCGCTGAAAGGCCTGGGCGTCCTTGCACCGCAAGGTGTGCAGATGGATGCCACCGGTGAGATCAGACAGGGGGCGCATCTCGTGGGCCTGAGCTTTTTGGACAAACTGGGCCACATCGTACCGGGAGGACAGGTTCAGCTGGCCCACCAGCTGCCCGTATACGGGGTGTTCCACCACCACCGACTCCACGGTGCAGCCGTGATCCACCATCAGGTTCAGCTCCTGCTCCATATCCTGGGCGGCATGGCGGCAGGCCACGGTGTATGCCTGGCCTGGGGCGGGTGCATCCAGCACGTAGCCCCGGGGGGTGGCGATGATATGGGCACCGGAGGCCCGCAGCAGGGCCACATCTCCCACAATGATCTGGCGGCTTACCTCCAGGGCGTGAGCCAGCCAGGTGGCAGATACGGGCTCATGGGCCTGGGTGAGATATTCTAGGATGCGCCCACGGCGCCCTTGGCTGTTCATGGCAGTGTCCTCCCGTCAGGAATTGGTGTGTAGGGTGCAGGGGGTGACCCGGCCCGAGGACACCTGGTGTGTCTCTCCCTGCCCGTCCAAGACTTCCAGGGAAAAGTCGGGCAATACGGCCTGGGCCGTAGCCCGGTAGCTGTGGCTGCCCACTTCCACCTCCACAGGCTGGTGGAGGGTGAGACAGTGGGCGGTGTAGGCCTGCAAATAGTCCTCCCGGGCCTGGGGGAACTGCTGGGCCATGGTGTGCAGGCAACGCAGCAGAGTTAGGGCCATGTGGTTTGGCTCCACCGGATAGCCTTCCAGGGCCAGAGAGGTGGCGATACCATTCAGACCCAGTGACTGGAAGGTATGGGCATCCTGGGTGAGGTTGATTCCCACCCCAATGACCACATAGTCTGGCTCACTGCTCTCTCCCAACAGGGACAGCTCGGTGAGAATGCCGCACAGTTTGCGGCGGTTTAGGTAGATGTCGTTGAGCCATTTGATGCTGGCAGGGGCCCCGCAAGCCTGTTCTACAGCCTCCCGCACTGCCACCGCCACCCACCCGGTGAGGGAGAACAGCTGGGACAGCTCCACCTGGGGGCGCAGCAGCAAAGACAGATACAGGCCACCGGGGGGAGAGGAAAAGGTGCGGCCCCGGGTGCCCCGTCCGGCAGTTTGCTCCAGGGCAGCCACCACCGTGCCGTGGGGAGCACCCTGGGCGGCCATGGCCTTGAGTACGGTGTTGGTGGAATCCACCTGGTCAAAGACGTGGATGTGTCCTGAGGAGATGGTGCCCTCCAGCATCCCCTCCAGATAGGCGCCGGAGAGGGTGGGAGGCGGGCCGTCCAGGCGGTAGCCCAGCCGGGTGGAGGAGGAGATGGGCCAGCCCTGCTCTCGCAGCTGGGACAGCTCTTTCCAGATGGCACCCCGGGTCACCCCCAGCTCCTGACTCATCTCCTGGCCGGAGACATAGCCTTGGCGGCGGGCCAGCAGGGCGATGAGGTGGTCTCGATTCATGCTCATTCCCCCTCGCCCTGGGTCAGACGGTCATAGAGGGTGATGGAGATGGAGAGGGTTTCCCCGTCCCGCAGCACAGACAGCTCCACGGGGTTGCCCACCCCGGTGTTGTTGAGCACCCGGGTGAGTGCGTAGAGAGTGGGGGTGTTCACCCCGTTGGCGGAGACGATCAGATCTCCCTCCAGCAGCACTCCCACAGCGGGGGTACCGGGGGTGGTGCTCACCACGTAGACACCGGAAGTGCTGTCCAGCTGTGCCTCCTGGCACAAGATGCCCAGGGAGGGGCGGAAGCTCTGTCCGGTGTGGATCATCTGGTTGAGGAAGGGCAGGGCATCACTGATGGGGATCACCAGGCCCAGACCTTCGATGACGGTGTCATTTTCAATGCCGGTGATTTTGGCGGTGGTGATGCCCACCACCTGTCCATAGGCATTGACCAGGGCGCCGCCGGAGTTGCCGGAGTTGAGGGCGGCGCTGGTTTGGAGCACATCCATGTCCTTGCCATCCACCTGGACGGTGCGGGTGGGGGAGGAGATGATGCCCTCAGTCATGGTTCCGTGGAGATAGCCCATGGGGTTGCCAATGGCGTACACAGTGTCTCCCACCGACAGCTGGTCAGAGCTGGCCAGCTTTGCGGGGGTGAGGTTGTTGGCATCCACCTTCAAAACAGCCAGATCCAGCTCCTGGTCATAGCCCACCACCTGAGCGTCATAGCTGTCCTGGGTGGAGAGCATGGACACCTGGATGGATACGCCTCCCTCGATGATGTGGAAGTTGGTGACGATGTACCCGGAGGCGGTGACCACCACCCCGGAGCCCACACTGGCCGAACCGTTGCCCTGATCGGCGGTGACGCACACCACCGAGGGGAGCACTTGCTTGTAGATGAGGTTGCTGGAGATCACCTGGGTGCCCTGTCCCTCGACGGAGAGAGAGACGGAAGGATCGGCCTGGGTCCAGGGCAGAGCGGAGGGATCCCAGTTGGCGCTCACCCCCACATGGGCGGTGGGACTGGGCCTAAAGGAACCGGAGTGGGATCCCACCAGGGTGTTGGCCAACTGCATCATGCCCAGATATCCGCCCAGAATAAGGGCGGCGGTGGAGACCAGGCCCAGCACCAAATACCGCAGTACCCGGGCGGGATGTCTGGTCTTGACGGCTGGGGTGTAGCGATAGGTGATAGGCCGGGGATCCCCCTGGGGCCAACGGTGTGAGAGATGGTTGGACACTAAAAACGCCTCCTGAGTCAGTTTGCGGTGCAAGCGCACAGCAAACCAATGAAATGTGTCATTTCCTCCCCTGTGGGGCAACTGGAAATGATGCACAAAACTCCATGGGTGAGCCATTTGGCTCTTTTGCGGGGCGCACGACACACATGGAGTTTTATGCACGGGGCAGACTGAAGGTAAATGTGGTCAGGCCGTCCTGACTGGTGCAGGTGATGGTCTCCCGGTGGCTGTTGAGGATGGTCTTGACGATATACAGACCCAGTCCAACGCCGTCCCGGTTCTCACTGCGGGAGTGGTCAGCTTTGTGGAACCGGTCAAAAATGAGGGATAGCTCATCGGGGGGGATGGTCTTGCCCTGGTTGCTCACCGACACATTGGCCTTGGAGCCTTTGGGCACGATGGATAGGGAGAGGGTGCCTCCCTCCTGGGAGAACTTAATGGCATTGTCCAGCAGGTTGTAGCACACCTGGGTAATGGCATCCTGGTCGCCCCACACCATGACAGGCTCCTCGGGGACTTGGGTGTCCACCTCCAGGCGTTTCTGGGTGATCTTACCCTCCAGGCTCACCAGGGTACGCAGCATGGTCTCTCCCAGGTCAAACTGCTGCTGAGCGGCCCGCTCATCCGACTGCAGCCGGGACAGATCCAGCATAGAGCGCACCAGCCGGGACAGACGCCGGGTCTCCGAGGAGATGATGCGCAGATAATCCCGCTCTTTTTCCGGTGGTATGGTTCCATCCAGAATGCCGTCGGCAAAGCCGGCAATGGTGGTCATGGGGGTTTTCAGCTCATGGGAGACATTGGCGATGAACTCACTGCGCCGCTGTTCACTTTTGGACAGGGACTCAGCCATGGCGTTGAAGGCCTCGGCCAGCTCCCCAATCTCGTCCCGGCGGTTGCCCACGTCCACCCGCACATCCAGCTTGCCCAGACCGAACTGGCGGGCAGCAGCGGCGATCTCCTTCATGGGCTTGGACTGGTGCATACTGGTCACCGAGCTGAGAATGGCGGCAATGAGAATGACGGCGCAGGCCACCACGATGAAAATGGCGGAGAGATCCCGCCACATGGCGGTGATGTCTGAGGTGTTGGTGGACAAGAACACCAGTCCCTGTAAAAAGCCTCTGGACGTGGCAATGGGCAGGCCCACCATGAACCGGGAGCTGGAGTACAGCCCATTTAAGGTGGTCATCCCCTCATAAACCTGGTCATTGACCACGGCGTTGACGATATCCCGGGGCATATTCTGGGAGGCCATGTTGTACAGTACCCGTTTGCCGTCGGTGGCAAAGAGAATGGTGCCTTCGTTGGTGGCTACGATGATGTGGGAGTCCGCCACCTGTGCAACCGTAGCGAGGTACTGCTGAAACTCTGCGGTGGTCCACACAGTGCTGCCGTTGCCGGTGGTGCTGGCCGCGTTTTCAGCGGCAAAGGAAGTATATTCCGCAATGTACTTGGCATTGCGTATGAGAGTATCCTGTTTTTCCTTTAACGTATACTGGTAGCTCAGGGCGGCAAAGGACGCCCCCAACAGGAGAAAGGACAACAAGACCATACCGGCCATGGTGGCAAATTGTCGGCCATACATGGATTTCATGGGTAGGACACCTCCTGGTCTGTGGTGTAGAAGCGGTTAGCTGTTGGATTCGAATTTATAACCCACACCCCAAACCGTCTTTAGGCTCCACTTGTCGCTGACTCCCTCCAGCTTCTCACGCAGACGCTTGATGTGCACATCCACCGTGCGGCTGTCGCCGAAGTAGTCAAAGCCCCACACCTCGTCCAGCAGTTGGTTGCGGGTGAATACCCGGTTGGGGGCGGAGGCCAGGTGGTAGAGGAGCTCCAGCTCTTTGGGGGGAGTGTCCACCCGCTTGCCATCTACCAGCAGCTCGTAGGAGTCCAGATTGATGACCAGCTTGTCAAAGCTCAGTCGCTTTTCCGTCTGTTCCTCCTCGCCATACCGGCGCAGCACGGCGTGGACCCGGGCCAAGACCTCTTTCATCTCAAAGGGCTTGGTGATATAGTCGTCTGCGCCCAGCTCCAGGCCGTTGACCTTGTCCTCCAGCTCGCCCTTGGCGGTGAGCATGATGATGGGTACCTTGGAGCTTTCCCGGATCTTGCGGCAGATGGACCAGCCGTCCATGCCGGGGAGCATGATGTCCAGCATCACCAGGTCGGGCTGGAACTGGTGAAACTTCTCCAAGCCCTCCAGGCCGTCGTTGGACACCTGGCAGTCCATAGACTCCTTTTCCAGATACAGACGCATGAGGTCTGCGATATTTTTGTCGTCTTCTACGATGAGCACTTTACGGGGCATAGCCAACACCCTTTCTTTGATATCGAGGGGGTTCCTCGTGAAATTTTGTGATAGCTGTATTATAACTCATTTTATGGGGAATTGGATAAGAATTTGTAAATTTACCCCACGTAAGAACGATCCACGTGAATGACGGGGTTGTAAGAGGGGTCTTCGTTATGCAGGGCCTGGGCCAGAGACTCCTTGACCTGCTGGGGCGGGAGGGACACATCGTAGGGGATCACCAGGTCAAAAATCAGATTGGTGTACAAGGGTCCGGCGGTGATGCGGAAGTCGTGGATGGACAGATTGGGATGAATGTCCTTGGCCAGCTGGGCGGTGAGTGCTCTCAGCTGTTCCACCTGAGGATTTCCAATCTGCACCGGATCCATGTGGATGACTGCCTCGATCTGGAACCGCTCTCCCAGCTCGCGCTCGATGTGGTCGATGATGTCGTGGACTTCCATCACATCCGCCTGGGCGGACACCTCGGCATGGACGCTCATCATCCGGCGTCCGGGGCCGTAGTCGTGGATGATGAGATCATGAATGCCCACCACCCGCTGGTGCTCCAAAATAAGGGCCTGGATCTGATTTACCATCTCCGGGTCAGGGGCAGTGCCCAGCAGGGGGTCAATGGTGTCCTTAGCGGAAGACCAGCCGGCCTTGAGAATGAACACTGCCACCAGAAGGCCCAGCCACCCGTCCAGCTGCAAGCTGGTCACATGGGTGATACCCAGGCCCAGCAGCACGGTGGAAGTGGCCAGAGCGTCGGAGCGGGAGTCCGTGGCGATGGCCCGCAGAGTCTCGGACTGGATGCGATTGCCCAGAGCGCTGTTGAACCAGCCCATCCACAGCTTTACCAGAATGGAGACTACCAAGATGATACCGCTCAGTGCGGTGAGTTGGGTGACCTGGGGGTGTAAAATCTTTTCCAGGGAGCTTTTGCCCAGCTCCACCCCCACCAACAGGATGAGCAGGGACACCAGCAGGCCGGAGAGGTACTCCATGCGCCCGTGGCCAAAGGGGTGGTCGGCATCCGGTTTTTGTCCAGCCAGGCGGAACCCCACCAGGGTCACCACCGAGGAGGCGGCATCTGAGAGGTTGTTAAAGGCGTCTGCGGTGACGGAAATGGCACCTGTGAGCAGTCCAGCCGCCAATTTTCCGGCAAAAAGCAGCAGATTCAGGGCAATGCCCACACTACCGGCAAAGACTCCGTACTGTCGGCGCACCACAGGATCTTTGGTCTGGGTATGGTTGGGAATGAAACGATGAAGGATGATATCCAACAAGGGAACTACCTCCTATGCGAATAATTAACACCCTATTATACACAATAGCGAGGAATAAGGCAACGCAAACTCCCACCCCCGGCACTGGGGGCAAAAAACTCCCCTGAACTTCAATTTGACGAGGCCCGTCACGACAGCAAAACCCCCGAGCCGAAGCCCGGGGGTTTAGGAAATCTTACTTGAAGTAACGCTCCAGCAGACCCTTCAGAGCCTTGCCGTGGCGGGCCTCGTCGCGAGCCATCTCGTGGACGGTGTCGTGGATGGCGTCCAGGCCGTTCTTCTTGGCGCAGATGGCCAGATCCATCTTGCCCTGGGTGGCGCCGAACTCGCAGTCCACACGCCAAGCCAGGTTGGCCTTGGTGGAGTTCTTCATGTTGGGCTCCAGCTCCTCGCCCAGCAGCTCGGCGAACTTAGCGGCGTGCTCAGCCTCCTCATAGGCGGCCTTCTCCCAGTACAGACCCACCTCGGGGTAGCCCTCACGGTGAGCAATACGGGCCATGCACAGATACATACCAACCTCGGAGCACTCGCCGGTGAAGTTGGCCATGAGCTGCTCACGGATGTAAGCCTTATCCTCGTCGCTGATGTCGGGGTTGTTCTTCACGGTCTTGGCGTAGATGCCGTACTCGTGCTCGGCAGCCAGCTTCAGCTCGCCGGTCTGCTCAATGAACTTGGAGCCGGGGACGTGGCAGACGGGGCACTCGGCGGGAGCGGTCTCTCCCTCGTGAATGTAACCGCAGACAGGGCAAATCCATTTCTTCATGATGTAATCTCCTTCGTTAATTTAGATTTTTTGCAGGCCTGACACAGGCCTTTGACGTGAACCTCATAGCTTTCTGCTTCGAACCCAAACTGTTTGCTGCATTCCTCCACATACCCCTGGGTGGGAGGGCTGGGAGGCAGGTCGATGACCGACCCGCAGCAGGTACACACAAAGTGTGCGTGGGGACTCACATCCCCGTCATACCGCTCTTGCCCGTTGACCGTACCCACCCGCTTGATGAGCCCGTGCTCACACAGCTGGTTGAGGTTGCGGTACACCGTGCCCAGACTCAGGTCAGGGTACACGGGCCGGAGCTGCTGAAAGACCCAGTCTGCCGAGGGGTGGCAGTCGGTGCTTCGCAGCAGGTCCAGCATGGCGTCACGCTTCACACTGCGTCTGCAAATCATCGCTGTCACCTCACTAACAGGAACTGTTCTTGATAAGAGAATACCACAGGGGGTGGTGTTTGTAAAGAGGAAAATTGAGATTTCTTGAAAAATTTTTGAAAGCCATAGTAGGGGAGATAACACCTATGTGATACATTATAATAAGAGAAGAGGGAAAGCAAAAAGCCAGGGTAGACCTTACGATCTATCCTAGCTTTGTATCGTATCGATGTCAGTAGGACATGGGGCCCCACAGGGTGGGGCGGCTTTGCTGCCCCGAGCATTGAAATGAGCCTGTGGCGTACCAAAATAAAAGCACCTGCAAAAGCAGGTGCTTTTATTTTGGTACGCCCGAAGGGACTCGAACCCCCAACATTCAGAACCGGAATCTGACGCTCTATCCAATTGAACTACGGGCGCATCTTGAATGCTAAAGTAGTATAGCAGATAATTCCGCCTTTGTAAAGGAGAAAATAAAAAATAACTGGAAGAGGGTGAAATAGGCATAGGCAAGGGGAGGGGATTGTGGTATCATACTATAATGGTAAGAGATAGACTCCCTTCCAACGGCTGAGCAGGGGGAGGGATGTTCGGAAAAGAAATGAGGTTGAAACGGTGAAGAGACGAGTATTTCGCGGTGTGGGTCTGTGTGCCCTGCTGCTTTTGCTGTCGTTGAGCTTGTGTGGATGTATGTTTGAGCAGGCGGAGGGGCTGTATGCCCTGCCCATTTTGCCTGAGGAATATGCGCAGTTACAGAGTACCATCCAGAACGTCATGGATCAGCAGGGGGCGGAATATGCCACCATCAGTTCGGGCAGCAACACCTCCACGGTACAGCTGCTTGATCTCAATGACGACGGACAGCAGGAAATGGCGGCGGTGTTCCTCCGGGTGACCTCGGCAGAGGAGAAACCTTTGCGGGTGTGCCTGTTCCGCAAGGGTGCAGACAACAATTATCGCCTGACCTATGTGGTGGAAGGGGATGGAACTTCCATTAACTCGGTCTCTTATGAGGATGTCACCGGGGATGGGACGCTGGATCTGGTTGTCTCCTGGCAGATGAGCAGCAAGGTACATATTCTCTCTGCCTATGCGCTGCTGGATGCCGGAGTGAGTGAGCTGATGAGCACGACCTATAATGAGAGCTACTTGGTAACAGACTTGGACAAGGATGGCACCAAGGAGATCGTGGTCTGCCACCAGGACAGCACCGGAGAGGGGGTAAACCTGGCCGAGCTGTATGACTATAACGGCGGTGTGATGACCATGGCTTCCTCCACCCGCCTGTCCAGTGGGATCTACGGGATCTATTCCATGGTGGACGGGAAGCTGTCCAACGGGGCTCCGGCGGTGTTTGCATCCTCGCTGTTTTCAGGCGGAGTGCTCACTGACGTGATGACCATAAAAAATGGAAAGCTGCACAACGTCACCTTGAATGCCGAGGCGGGATACAGCCAGGCAACGACTCGGGTGGATACCGGTGTTGCCCTGTCTGACATCAACAAGGATGGGGTGCTGGAGATTCCCATCACCAGGATGCTGCCCAGCCTTAAAGAGGAAGAAGAAGCGGGTGAGTCGGTGGTGTACTGGTGTCAAGTGGACCAGGGCGGCACCCTTGCGGTGAGCTGTGTGACCTACCATTGCCAATCGGATGGATGGTACCTGGTGCTGCCGGACAACTGGCCGGAAAATATCACCGTGGCCCGTGACGATACCCTCAGCCATCGGGGGGAGCGGTCTGTGGTATTCTACTATTATCCTGGCGATGAAGACACCGAGCCGGAGCCGTTTTTGACCATCTACCGCCTGACTGGAAGCAACCGTCAGGCCAGAGCCATGCTGCCAGGCCGAGTGATCTTGTACAGTGACAGTACAACGATATACGCCGCCTCTTTGCAGGAGGACGTATGGGACTGCAAGCTGGAGACCAAGGATCTTGCGCCCCGGTTCTTCCTCATTACAACGGAATGGGCCAGCGAGTCATAAAGGAGTGAGTGAGCATGAGAAAAGTTTTGGTTTTGGAGGATGAATCCAACATTCGCAGTTTTGTGGTCATCAACCTCAAGCGTGCGGGGTATGAGACCATTGAGGCGGGCACCGGCGAGGAGGCACTGGAACAGATTGCCCGCAACCCGGACATTCGGGTTGCCCTGCTGGACATTATGCTGCCCGGGGAGATGGACGGCTTTGAGGTGTGCCGCCGCATCCGGGCGGGAAACGCCCAGATCGGCATCATTATGCTCACTGCCCGAACCCAGGAAATGGACAAGGTCACGGGCCTGATGACCGGGGCAGACGACTATGTGACCAAGCCCTTTTCCCCCGCTGAGCTTACCGCCCGGGTGGACGCTCTGTATCGCCGCACAGGAGGGGAGCCAGCCCGGGAATCTGACGAGATCCACCAGCCGCCCTTCCTGCTCAACACCCGCAACCGCACCTTGGAGAAAAATGGACAGCGGGTGAAGCTGACCCAGGTGGAATATTCCATTGTCAAGCTGTTCATGGACAACCCGGGCAAGGCCCTGGCCCGGGAGGAGATCCTGGATGCCGTATGGGGCAAGGACTACATCGGAGAGCTGAAAATTGTGGACGTCAATATCCGTCGCCTGCGTATCAAGCTGGAGGATGACCCCCAAAGTCCCACCTATATCAATACTGTGTGGGGGTTTGGCTACAAGTGGGGCTGTTAATGGGCGATGGAATCATGGAGAGGATATAAGATGATATGGAAGAACATCCCTTTTGTGAAGCGCAAGCATGAGGGACAGGAAGATAAAAAAACAGTGCGCCGGGGCGTACTGCGCCGCCGCTGGCTGGTAAACACCCTGGTGACCACCTTTGCCATTGTGGCCATTGCGGTGTCCGCCTTTTCTCTGTCCATCTATAATTACTATTTGGCCACCATTTTGGCCACCCTGGAGAGCAAGGCCCAGACGGCGGCAGGAATGTTTCAGAATTACACCGAGACCACCTATCTCTACGCTGCCCGGCAATTCATCAACCAGTTTGAGGAGAAGACCACCATTGAGGTGCAGTTTCTCACCCCTGATGGGGAGGTGCTCATGACATCGCTTATGGACATTTCCGGCGCTACCCCCCAGGGCCAGGATATTCCCGATGCCATCAAGACCCAGGAGCTGTCCACTTGGCGAGGGGAGGATACCTCCACGAGAGACTATGTGATGGCCGCCTCCGCCCCCATTGTGTACAACGGCTCGGTGGTGGGTGTGGTGCGCTTGGTCACCTCTCTGCGGCTGCTTCAGGCACAGATGCTGAAAGTGGTGGGTGTGAGTGTGCTGGTGGGTATGGTCATCATTGCCCTCATGGTGTTCTACGCCTCCTATTTCATCCGCATGATTTTGGAGCCTGTGACCCGAGTCACGGAGACCGCCAAGCGCATTGCCGCTGGCAGCTACGGGGTGCAGATGGAGGTGCGTGGAGACGACGAGATGGGCCAGCTGGTGGATGCCATCAACGACATGTCCCTCAAGATCGACCAGGCGGAGAAGACGCAATCTGAGTTTATCTCCTCGGTGTCTCACGAGCTGCGTACCCCTCTCACCGCCATCAACGGCTGGGCAGAGACCCTGTATAACGGCGAGGTGCGGGACGCTGAGGACGTGAAGAAGGGCATGGGTATCATTGTCTCCGAGGCCCGACGCCTGACCAACATGGTGGAGGAACTGCTGGAGTTTTCCCGCATCGAGACAGGGCGGTTCAACCTGTCCGTGGAGCCCATCGACATCAAGGCAGAACTGGAAGATGCCGTGTATACCTACCGGGAATTTTTCCGCCGCAAGGGTCTGGAGCTGGAATACATCGAGTGTGAAGAGGAGTTCCCCCCCATCAGCGGCGACCCGGAACGGCTGCGCCAGGTATTCTGCAACCTGCTGGACAATGCAGACAAGCACGGCGGCTCCGGCGGCAAGGTGGACGTGTCCATCCACCCCGAGGGCAACGTGGTGGCCATCCGGGTGCGGGACTACGGCCCCGGTGTGCCTGAAGAGGAGCTGCCCTATGTGAAGTACAAGTTCTACAAGGGCTCGTCCAAGGCCAGAGGCTCCGGCATCGGCCTTGCGGTGTGCGAGGAGATCGTTACCTGTCATGGAGGTACCCTGGAGATTGAAAACGCCATAGGCGGCGGGTGCGTAGTCACCCTGCGTCTACCCATGACCGTGGAATAATGAAACAAATGTACGAAAAGCCCTTGTCAATTTTCCCGGCATCTGCTAAGATGTTCTGTGAAGTGACAACGGGGAGATATATGATGAGAACATGCCGGTATTCCCCGGCATAAAGGAGTTTGTCCCATGGAAAAGCACGAAAGAGCCGCCGGCGCAACGCCGTATAAGACCACCTGCGGCGGCCAGGCCCTCATTGAGGGGATCATGATGCAGGGCCCGGAGAAGCGGGCCGTGGTGGTGCGCAAACCCAGCGGCGAGCTGGATATCACCACCAGCAAGAACAAGGCCAGGGGCGCATGGGCCCGCCTGCCTTTGGTGCGGGGGGTATTTGTCTTCGGCTCAGCCATGGTGCACGGGGTGAAGGCGCTGATGTACTCCGCTGAGGTGTCTGAGGAGGGGCTGGAGTCCCAGGAGACCCAGGAGCCCAGTCGGCTGGAGACCTGGCTGGAGTCCCATTTTCCCCAGGAGAAGGCCAGCTCTATTTTTGTGACGTTGGCGGCGGTGTTGGGCATGGCCTTCTCCGTGGCCCTGTTCATCCTGTTGCCCACCGCCATCACGGGACTCATTCGCCTGGTGTGGCCCCAGATGCCCCTGTGGGTGCAGGCTGTGCTGGAGGGTGTGCTGAAGGTGGCCATTTTTATGTGTTATCTGTGGCTGTGCTCCCGCACCAAGGAGATGCGTCGGGTGTTTTCCTACCATGGGGCAGAGCACAAGGCTATTTTCTGCTATGAGAACGGCCTGGAGCTGACGGTGGAAAATGTGAAAAAGCAGCCCCGGCACCATCCCCGCTGTGGCACCAGCTTTCTTTTCGTGGTGATTGTGGTGTCCATTTTCCTGTCCATTGTGATTTTCACGCCGCTGGAAATCACCAATACCCTGCTGCGTATGGCCCTGCATCTGGTGCTGCTGCCCATCATCGTGGGGGTGACCTATGAGTTCAACCGCTATGTGGGCGGACATGACAACGCCCTGTGCCGGGCCCTGCGGGCGCCGGGGATGTGGATGCAGAACTTCACCACCTTCGAGCCGGACGAGAGCATGATCGAGGTGGCGATCACGGCGTTGAACCTGGTGCTGCCTGAGAACAAAGGGGCAGATGCCTGGTGATGGGAAGGGAGAGACGTTGTGCAGACCTATAATGAGATCTACTTGGATGTGCGCCGCACCCTCAAGGAGTCCGGGGTAGAGCAGGCCCAGCTGGAGGCCATGGAGCTGATGTGTGCGGCTCTGGGTAAGCGCCGGGAAGAGGTGCTGCGGGATCTGTCCCTGTATGCCGGGGAGCACATGACAGACCAGGTGTATGAGCTGCTCCGGCGTCGGCTGGCAGGGGAGCCCATTGCCTATATTGTGGGGGAGTGGGACTTTTACGGCCTCACCCTCACGGTCACGCCACAGGTGCTGATTCCCCGCCCGGACACGGAACTGCTGGTGGAGCGGGGCATCCTGGCTGTACGAGACATTCCCAAGGCCAGGGTGCTGGATTTGTGTACCGGCAGCGGCTGTGTGGGGCTTGCCCTGGCCTACAACTGCCCCAACACCCAGGTGGTGCTGGCTGACTGGTCAGGGGATGCTCTAAAGGTGGCCCAGCAAAATGTGCTGCGCTGCCAACTCGCCGACCAGGTGCAGCTGGTGCAGGCCAATGCCCTGGAGGACCCAGCCCGGGAGCTGGGTGACTTTGACCTGATTTTGTGTAATCCTCCCTACATCCCCCGCCAGGTGGTGGAGGAGGAGTTGGACGTTTCTGTGCGAGACTACGAGCCACATATGGCCCTGGACGGCGGCGAGGACGGCCTGGATTTCTATCGGGCCATCACCCTGCACTGGAAGTGGGCCCTGCGGCCCGGCGGCAAGCTGATTTTTGAGATCGGCTATGACCAGGCCCCCGCTGTGGAGACGCTGATGGTGGAGCGTGGTTTTGAGCAAGTACGTAGTTTTCGAGACCCCGGTGGCCACTGGAGAGTGGTGGAGGGAGTCTTAGAACCCATACAGCCGGAAGATCCGGCAGGAAAGGAAGAATGACACATGGCAGATAAGAAGAAGCCCCTGGATCCCGTGGGGCCTGCTGCGGATAAGAAGAAGGCGCTGGACACCGCCATTGCCCAGATCGAGCGGGACTTTGGCAAGGGTTCCATCATGCGCCTGGGTGAGAACAGCGGAGTGGTGGTGGAGGCCATCCCCACCGGCTCTCTGTCTCTGGACATTGCCCTGGGCATCGGCGGCGTGCCCAAGGGACGTATCATTGAGATTTATGGCCCTGAGTCCTCGGGTAAGACCACCCTGGCCCTCCATGTGGTGGCAGAGGCTCAGAAGCGGGGCGGTGAGGTGGCCTTTATCGATGCTGAGCACGCCCTGGACCCCACCTATGCCCGTGCCCTGGGTGTGGACATCGACTCCATGCTCATCTCCCAGCCGGACACCGGCGAGCAGGGCCTGGAGATCTGCGAGGCCCTGGTACGCTCCGGCGCCATTGACGTGGTGGTGGTGGACTCTGTGGCCGCCCTTACCCCCCGGGCAGAAATTGAGGGCGACATGGGCGACTCCCATGTGGGTCTGCTGGCCCGCCTCATGAGCCAGGCCCTGCGCAAGCTGGCTGGCTCCATTGCCAAGACCAACTGCGTGGTCATCTTCATCAACCAGCTGCGTGAGAAGGTGGGCGTGGTGTATGGCAACCCCGAGGTCACCACTGGTGGCCGTGCCTTGAAGTTCTACGCCTCTGTGCGTATGGAAGTGCGCCGGGTGGAGGCTCTGAAAAACGGCACCGAGGTGGTGGGTAACCGCACCCGTGTGAAGATCGTGAAGAATAAGGTGTCTCCCCCCTTCCGGGAGGCAGAATTTGAGATCATGTACGGCGAGGGCATTTCCAAGCTGGGTGAGCTGGTGGATCTGGGTGTGAAGCTGGATCTCATCCAGAAGTCCGGCTCCTGGTTCTCCATGGGGGAGACTCGTCTGGGCCAGGGCAAGGATGCGGTGAAGAAGTACCTCACCGACAACCCCGAAATTGCCCAGGAGATCGAAGACCAGATCCGGGCCAATTCCTTCAAGCTCATGAGCCGCCAGTCCCAGATCGCCGCCCGGGCCGCTGGACGGGCTGTGGATGTGTCCGCTGACGACTTTGAAGGATGAAACTGACCAAGCTGGAGCCATCGTCCCGGGTAGCGGGGCGGTGGCTGGTGTGGCTGGAGGACGGCACCCTGCTGCGTGTGGGGGAGGCGGACGTGGTGTCCTTCTCCCTGTATGCGGGGATGGAGCTGGGTGAGGAGCAGCTGGACGGGCTGCGGCTTGCCCAGGAGCAGGCCAAGCTGAAGAATAAGGCGCTGAACCTGCTCTCCGCCCGACCCATGTCCCAGCGAGAGCTGGAGCGCAAGCTCTCCGCCAAGCCCCCCAGAAAGGGAGAAGCCCAGGAAGAAGGGGAGGAGCAGCGGGAGCAGCGCCGGGAGCTGGCCCAGCAGGTGGCCCAGCGCATGGCCCAGGTGGGGCTGGTCAACGACCGGGAGTACGCCTCCACCGTGGTGCGCCACTATGGCCGCAAGGGCTACGGACCGGCGAAGATCCGGGATGAGCTGTACCGCCGTGGCGTCCCCCGGGAGTTCTGGGACGATGCCATGGAGGAATTGGACCAGGATGACCAGCAGCTGCGGGCCCTGGTAGACAAAAAACTCCGGGGGGCAGCGCCCACCCGGGAGGAACTGAAAAAAGTGTCCGCCTATCTGGCACGCCGTGGCTTTGGCTGGGAGCAGATCTCCCGGGTGCTGCGGGACGTGGAGCAGGAGGCGGAGTGAAAGGATGGATCAAATGAGTTATACCGTGGCATTCCAGTCCCTGGGCTGCTCCAAAAACCTGGTGAATACCGAGCAGATGATGGCTCTGTGCCGGGCTGCGGGTTACAACGTCACCGGGGAACCCCGGGGTGCGGACGTGGCGGTGCTCAACACCTGCGGGTTCATTGAGGCGGCCAAGAGCGAGGCCATTGACTGCATTTTGGAGCTGGCCCAGCTGAAAAAAGAGGGACAGCTGAAAAAGCTGCTGGTCACTGGCTGTCTGTCCCAACGCTATGCCCAGGACATCCGTACCGAGCTGCCCGAGGTAGACGGGCTGCTGGGCACCGGCAGCTATACCGACGTGGTCTCCGCCGTAGAGGAACTGATGGCGGGGGAGGAGGCCCAGCACTTTGGGGACATTCACCGCACCTACGAGGACGGGGAGCGAGTGGTCACCACACCCCCCTATACGGCATTTTTGAAGATTGCGGAGGGGTGCAGCAACGGCTGTGCCTTCTGCATCATCCCCAAGCTGCGGGGCCGCTACCGCAGCCGCTCCATGGAGCACATTCTGGAGGAGGCTCAAAAGCTGGCGGACAACGGGGTGCAGGAGCTCATTGTCATTGCCCAGGACATCACCCGATACGGGCAGGATCTGGAGCAGCCCACCACCCTGGCGGCTCTGCTCACAGAGCTTTGTAAGCTGCCCTTCCACTGGATTCGTCTCCACTACCTCTATCCCGAGGCGGTGACCGATGAACTCATTGAGGTCATCGCCCGTGAGCGGAAGATCGTCAAATACCTGGATATTCCCATCCAGCACGCCAACGACGGCATTTTGAAGGCCATGCGCCGCCGCAGCACCAAGGCGGAGATCGAGACCCTGTTTGCCAAGTTGCGAAAGGCCATGCCCAAGGTGGTCATCCGCACTTCCCTTATCTGCGGCCTGCCCGGCGAGGGGGAGGCGGAGTTTGAGGAGCTGTGTGAGTTCCTCAAGGAACAGAAGATCCAGCGGGCGGGTGTGTTCCAGTTCTCCCCCGAGGAGGGCACTCTGGCTGCCGCCATGGACAACCAAGTGGACGGCGAGGTGGCCGCCCGCCGGGTGGAGCTGGTGGTGGATCTCCAGTCCCGCATCATGGACGAGTACAACCAGGAGCGGCTGGGCACCTGCATGGAGGTTTTGTGTGAGGGCTTTGACGGGGCGGAGGGCTGCTTTGTGGGCCGCACCTATGCCGACTCGGTGGACATCGATGGCCGGGTGCTGTTTACCGCCGCCGGAGACATCAAAGCGGGAGAATTTGTGTGGGTTCGCATCACCGGCACCGCCGATGGGGATCTCACCGGAGAAATTGAGGAGTGAGTGAAATGCAATGGAATACCGCCAATAAGCTGACCATGCTGCGGGTGATTTTGATCCCTGTGTATCTGGTGCTCTGGTATCTGGACATGGAGACCAGTGCCTATTGGGCGCTGGGGGTGTTTGTACTGGCCAGCGTCACCGACTTTTTAGACGGCTATGTGGCCCGGCACTACAACCAGGTGACCACCTTCGGCAAGTTCATGGACCCCCTGGCCGATAAGATCCTGGTCATCACCGCCATGATCTGGTTTGTCTCCACCGGACTGCTCCCTGTGTGGGCTCTGGTGATCGTGGTGGCCCGGGAGTTTGCCGTTTCCGGTCTGCGCCTCATCGCCGTGGACAACGGCCGGGTCATCGCCGCCGCCTGGTCTGGCAAGGTGAAGACCTTTTCCACCATGGTGTGCCTGTGCCTGATGCACCTGCCCATCCCTGAGGTGCTGGTGCAGGTGTGCGTGTGGGTCATCGTGCTCACCACCGTGTACTCCGGCATTGAGTACTTCTGGAAGAATAAAGACGTGATGAAATAAACAAAAAGGCCTGTTGCGTGAAGCAACAGGCCTTTTGAATTGTTTGGTGGTATTGCTGTGCCCAAAGCCTTCCCCCGTGTAAAGGGGGTCGTCGCCGTGGGCGGGATTGTCCCTGGCCAGGCGTCACCACCCGCTTACACGAACTTGTAGATGGTCTCCTCCTGGTACACCTCTCCGGGCCGCAGCACCGCAGAGGGGAAGTTCTCGTGATGGGGAGCGTCGGGGAAGTTCTGGGTCTCCAGGGCGAAGCCACAGCGGTTGGCATAGGCTGCACCCCCCTTGCCGGCGGGGCAGCCGTCCAGGAAGTTTCCGGTGTAGAACTGCATCCCGGGGGTTGTGGTATGTACCTCCATGGTAATCCCGGTGGCGGGGGAGTGGGCGGTGGCCACGCACCGCAGCTGTCCGGGCTGGCCGTCCAGCACCCAGTTGTGGTCGTAGCCTGCGGCCTGGGTCAGCTGGACAAAGTCGTCGTCCCAGTGCTTGCCCATGGCCACGGGGGTGCGCAGATCCATGGGAGTGCCCTCCACGGTGGCGATCTCTCCGGTGGGGATGGAGGTGGCATCGGTGGGGGTGTAGCTCTGGGCGGCAATGGAGATGGTCTGCTCTCCCACCACGCCGCTGTTGTGGCCGGAGAGGTTGAAGTAGCAGTGGTTGGTGAGGTTGCACAGGGTGTCAGCATCGGTGGTGGCCCGGTAGGCGATGGACAGCCCTTCCTGGGTCAGGGTGTAGGTGACGGTGACGGTGAGGGTGCCGGGGTAGTTCTCCTGGCCGTCAGGGCTCACCAGAGAGAGCACCGCCTGGTTGTCGGTGAGGGACTCCACCGTCCAAATCTGTTTGTCAAAGCCCACCTTACCGCCGTGGAGGTGGTTGGGGCCGTTGTTGACAAAGAGGGGGTACTCCACCCCGTTGAGGGTGAATTTTGCCCCGCCAATGCGGTTGCCATAGCGGCCAATGATAGCGCCGATGTAACAGGTCTGGGTCTGATAGTCCTCCAGGGTGTCAAAGCCCAGAGCCACATCCACGGGGTTGCCATCCCGGTCGGGGACAATGAGGGTGCGAATGGCCCCACCGTAGGTGAGAATGGAGCAGCTGAGCGCCCCGCAGCGGAGGGTGAGTTCTTCCACCAGTGTGCCGTCGGGCATGGTGGCAAAGGGGGTGCGGTTGGCAGACATGGGCAAAACCTCCTGAGAAATTTTTAGTAATTTATAGCCTCATTGTAGCACCCTGTTCCAGGTGCGTCAACCGCTGTCACAGTACCAGAATGCCCAGGTGCTCCAGGAGGATCTTGGTGCCGATGAGCACCAGAACCACACCGCCGAACAATTCGGCTTTGGACTTGAACCGTGCGCCGAACACGTGGCCGATCTTCACACCCACAGCGGAGATGACGAAGGTGCACACCCCGATGAGGGCCACAGCGGCCCAGATGTTCACCTTCAAAAAGGCGAAGGTGACCCCCACCGCCAAGGCGTCAATGGAGGTGGCCACGGCCAGCAGGAACATCCCCGGAGCGGCCAGGGAGGGGGAGACCTCCTCCTCATCGCCTCCCAGGGCCTCCCGGATCATGTTGCCGCCGATGATGAGCAGCAGCACAAAGGCCACCCAGTGGTCAATGGACTGTACCAGCTGGGCGAAGGTGGAGCCCAAGAAGTAGCCCAGGGTGGGCATCAGGGCTTGGAATGCCCCAAACCACAGGCCCACCACCAGGCAGTGCCCCAGCTTCAAGCGCCGAATGGACAGGCCCTTGCAGATGGACACGGCAAAGGCATCCATGGCAAGGCCCACGGCCAAAATGAACAGTTCCCAAAATCCCATGTAATATCGTACCTTTCTGTTTGGTGTGGGCGGAGACAAAAAAAGAGACTCTCCGCCTTTATAAAGCGGATAAGTCTCACTGTTTCAGGCCCGACCAGACGGAAACGCCGCCAGTATGTTGACCGGGCCACGACGGGGAAACGTCGCCAATTACTCCCTTATCTTGAGATGATTTTAGCCAAGATACAGGGGGTTAGTCAATGGAAACAGAGAGAGTTGATAAACAATCTATAAACAATGATGGGAAAGGATTGCAGAACGGGGGAAGAATGTGTACTATATAATTAAAATAATAGGATAGCGGGATGGTGATGATTATGAGTTATATCTCTTTCCAGGAAGTGCGTAAGGAGTATGTCATGGGAGAGGTGACCATCAAAGCGGTGGATGGAGTGAATTTCCACATTGAAAAAGGGGAATTTGCCATCATTGTGGGGCCATCCGGTGCAGGAAAGACCACCGTTTTGAATATGCTGGGGGGCATGGATGCCTGTACCAGCGGCGAGATCCTGGTGGATGGCACTCGGGTCAGTGACTTCAACCCCCGCCAGCTCACCCAATACCGCCGCAACGACATTGGCTTTGTGTTCCAGTTTTACAACCTGGTACAGAACCTCACTGCCCTGGAGAACGTGGAGCTGGCCGCCCAGATCTGCCGGGATCCCATGGATGCCAAAGAGGTGCTGGAGCATGTGGGGCTGGGCCATCGGCTGGGGAACTTCCCAGCCCAGCTCTCCGGCGGCGAGCAGCAGCGGGTGGCCATTGCCCGGGCCCTGGCCAAAAACCCCAAGCTGCTGCTGTGTGACGAGCCCACGGGTGCGTTGGACTACGTCACCGGCAAGGCCATTTTGAAGCTGCTCCAGGACACCTGCCGTCAGCATGGTATGACGGTGGTGGTTATCACCCACAACACCGCCCTGACCCCAATGGCAGACCGGGTCATTCACATCAAAAACGGCCGTGTGGAAGAGATGACCTGCAATCCCAACCCCACGCCGGTGGAGGCGATTGAATGGTAAAGAGAAAAAATAGGCTGCTCACTGATTTTATGCGGGAAGTCCGCCGTACATACAGCCGATTTTTGTCCATTCTTCTTCTCTCCGCTTTGGCAGTGGCCTTTCTGGTGGGTCTGCGGGCCACCGCCCCGGATATGGAGTACACGGCGGACAACTACTATGACGCCCACCACCTGATGGACGGCTATGTGATCTCCACCATGGGCCTCACAGAGGAGGACTTGCAGGCCCTCTCCCAGGCTTCGGGGGTGGAGCAGGTGGAGGGGGCGTGGAGCGTGGATGCCACGGCGGTGGACTCCATTGTGTCCCTGCGCTCCATGCCAGAGACATTGAATCTGCTCAACCTGAAGAGAGGGCGTCTGCCGGAGCAGGCGGATGAATGCGTTACCGAGGAGATGCTCCTCACCGCTCTGGGGTTGGACATCGGGGACACCCTCACTGTCACCCTGGAGGAGGGGGACAAGGATAGCCTCACCCGCACCAGCTTCACCATTGTGGGTACGGTGCAAAGCCCTCTGTATGTGGGCACAGACCGGGGCACCTCCAGACTGGGCAGCGGCAGCGTGGATGCCTTTGTGTATATCCCCGGGGAGAATTTCAACCTGGACGTGTACACCACTGCCTACTTCACCGGGACAGGTCTGGAGGCGCTAAACAGTTACAGCCAGGCCTATGAGGATCATATGACAGCCCTGGTGGACAGCCTGGATGGGCTGGCCCAGGAGCGGGCCGACCTGCGGGATGAGCAGGTGCGGGGTGATGCTCAGAAGGAGTTGGACGATGCCAAGGAGCAGTTGGCCGATGCCCAAAAGAAGCTGGAGGATGCTCGCTTGGAGCTGGAAGATGCCCGGGCGGAGCTGGACAGCGGGTGGAACGAGTACCGACAGGGCCTTGCCACCCTGGAGCAGAAGGTGAAGGACGGCCAGGCTCAGCTGAATGCAGTCAGGTCCCAGCTGGAGGAGGCCCAGACCCGATATGAACAGGGCAAGGTGGATTACCAGGAGGGGCTGGCCCAGTATCAAGAGGGGCAGCAGGCTTATGAGGAGAATTTGGCCCAGTTAGAGACCCAGCAGGAACAGGTGGCAGAGGGCTATGAGGAATATTACGACGCACTAAAGCCCTTTGAGGGCACGCCCATGTACGACCAGATGGTGGAGCAGTTGGCCCCCCAGAAGGCTCAACTGGACCAGGCTGCCGCCCAGATTCAGGCGGGCTATCAGCAGCTGGAGCAGGTGAAAACTCAGCTGGACGGGGCTAGGGCGGAATTGGATGCAGCCCAGGCCCAGCTGGCGGACTCTGCCCAGCAGCTGGAGAGCGGATGGGCGGAGTACCAGTCAGGGCAGCAGACCCTGGATCAGGAGACCCAGCAGGGCCGCAGCCAGCTGGCCCAGGCCAAGGCGGAGTTGGACCAAGGCGAGGCGGAATACCAGCAGGGCCTGGAAGAGTATGAGCAGGCCAAGGCGGATGCCCAGGAGGAACTGGAGCAGGCCCAGGCGGACATCCAGCAGGGCCAGAAGGAACTGGATGAGTTGGAGGCCTGTGAGTGGTATGTGCTGGGCCGCAACACCAACTCCGGTGTGGTGGGCTATGCCCAGGACGCAGAACGAGTGGAAAATCTGTCCAGCATTTTCCCTATCATCTTCTTTGTGGTGGCGGCCCTGGCCTGCCTGACCACCATGACCCGCATGGTAGAGGAGCAGCGCACCCAGATTGGTGCGTTGAAAGCCCTGGGCTTCTCCCGCCTGGCCATCTCCCAGAAATACATTGGCTATGCCTTTACAGCCAGCCTGGTGGGCGGGCTGCTGGGCTTGGGGGTGGGCGCCACCCTCATTCCGGCGGTGATCGCCAACGCCTTCCAAATCATGTATGCCATCCCCGGCCTGGACTACAAGGTGCAGTTGCCCCTGTTTGTTCTGGCGGTGCTGGCAGCGGTGGTTTGTACCACCGGGGCGGCGGTGTGGGCCTGCCTGTCCACACTCATGGACACCCCGGCCAACCTCATGCGTCCCCGGGCGCCCAAGGCGGGGAAACGGGTGTTCTTGGAATACATCAAGCCCCTTTGGCGCAGACTGTCCTTTACCTGGAAGGTGACCATGCGCAACCTGTTCCGCTATCAAAAGCGGTTTTGGATGACGGTCATCGGCATTGGCGGCTGCACGGCCCTCATTGTCACCGGCTTTGGCCTCCACGAGTCCATTTTTGATGTGCTGGATAAGCAGTTTGATGAGATTTCCCAGTATGATGCCACCGTGGGCCTGGAAGAGACTATGACTGGGGAACAGAAGCAGGCCCTGCAATCCTATCTCAACGGGGATGAAAGGGTGGAGAACTATTTGTTCAGCCACCAGCAGCTGGTGGAGGCGTCTTCCACGGGGCTTTCCTATGATGCCTACCTCTTTGCGGTGGAGGATGCCCAGGCCTTTGGCCGATTTGTGGATCTGCGCCACCGCAGTGACCACTCTGATGTGGAGCTGACCCAGGAGGGCGTGGTCATAGATGAAAAACTCTCTGAGCTGCTGGATGTATCCGTGGGGGACACCATCACCCTGGAGGGGGATAAGCGTGTGGAAGTACAGGTGGCGGACATTACGGAAAATTATGTCTACCACTACATTTACCTCACCAGTGATCTGTATACCCAGCTCTACGGTGGGGAATACCTGAACAATGTGATGCTCCTGGATTACCGGGACGGCATAGGGGAGAATGAATCCAACCAGGTCTCCCAGACTCTCATGAACATGGACGGGGTGGCCTCTTATTCCTACATTGCCACCATTCGAGACAGCTTTGAGGACAGTATGGACGCCATCAATTATGCGGTCATCATCATCATCGTGGCCGCTGCCGCTCTGGCCTTTGTGGTGCTGTACAACCTGACCAACATCAACATCACCGAGCGCAGGAGTGAGCTGGCCACCTTGAAGGTGTTGGGGTTCTACGACCGGGAGACCACCGCATATGTATTGCGGGAGAATGTGTTTCTCACCCTATTTGGGGTGATTTTGGGGCTGGTGCTGGGCCGCTTCCTCCACAGCTGGATGGTGGTGACCGTGGAGGTGGATCTGGTGATGTTTGGCCGCACCGCTCCGCCCTACGCCTATGTGTTGGCCGCAGCGATGACCGCCCTGTTCTCCCTCATTGTCAATGTGGCGGCCCACTTTAGGCTGAAAAAAGTGGACATGGTAGAAAGTTTGAAAACAGTGGAGTGAGTATGAACAGTACAGGACATCTTTTAATTCGTCACGCCAATCTCAAGGACCTTCCCGCCCTGGAGCAGCTCTACGCCCAGGCCCGGGCCTTTATGGCAGCTTCGGGAAATCCCAACCAGTGGGGGGATGACAAGCCCACCAGGGAGCAGATTGTGCAGGATATTGAGCTGGGACACGGGTTTGTGTGCATGGACAACGGCATCATTGTGGCGGCCTTTGCCTTCCACACCCAGGGGGACCCCACCTACGCCCACATTGAGGGGAAGGGGTGGCCGGATGACGGCTCTTACGGGGTGGTGCACCGCATTGCCACCGGGGGAGCCCGGCATGGTGCGGCCGCTTTCTGCCTGGCCTGGTGCCGGGCACACTGCCGCCAGGTACGCATCGACACCCATGAGGACAACATTCCCATGCAGCGTCTGTTGGCAAAGCTGGAGTTTGTACCCTGCGGTACCATTTACCTGGAGGACGGCAGCCCCAGATTGGCCTATTATCGATAAAAAAGGATGTGTCGCAAAATGAAAGTTTTGCGACACATCCTTTTTTACTGTTTTTTCTGCTGTTCCAGGGCCTCAATCTCCCGGAATCGGGGCATGATGCCGATTTTGTCCGGGGTGTGCACAGGCAGCTGATAGATGTCATGGCCGGGGAAGGGGTTGCCTTCCACCAGGCAAGGGCCATCGGGGGTAAAGCACACGTCCCACCCCACATACCCCACCTGGGGCAACACTTGGGCGGCCTGCCGTACCATATCCACCGCCTGGTCCCAGTCCGGGACTTGCAAGCCCTGAATGGGGGTGCCGGTGGCCGGATGATTGACGTACAGGTTTTTGGCCTTGTCCAGAGCCCGGTCGATGACCACGCCTCGCTCCGGGTCCATGGGGGCCACCATTCCGCCGCTGTTGAAGTTGTCCACAAATTTGCCATTGCCGATGCGCAGCATGGCGGTGACCAAATACACATCTCCGCTTTCCCCACGGATGGTGACAATGCGCACGGTGTTGATGGAGCCAGGGTACACCGCTGCCATAGCGGGGTGCTGCTCCAGCACCTCCTCCAGCACCAGAAGCGGCGCCCACTGGGTCAGATGCTCATAGAGAGCCTCCAGGGAGGGGTAGTCCCCGGTGTGCAGCTTCTCAATGCCGTGCCCGCAGGTGCCCCGGGAGGGCTTGGACATGAAGGTCTCATGGGCGGACAGGAAGGCCATAACCTGTTCCCTGTTGTCCCCCGTCACCGGTACCCAGTCCCGGTGCAAATAGGATTCAAATCGGTTGTTAAACTGAATTTTGTCGTCAAAGCAGTCAAAATACTCCTTTTGATTGTATTTGACCACCAGGGCGTTGTTGCGGCCCCGAGTGAGGTAGGTATCCCGCTGCTGATCGGTGAGATTGTACATCTCAAACAGGTCGTAATCCATATATCCGGCCCCATATTTGACCGCACAGTTTTTCATATCCCGGAAAATGGACAGCCGGGAGACTCCGGTTTTCTTGTGGATGGAATTGATTTTCTCCCACATGGACTTATAGTTCATGTTGAGCACACGCTGGAATAGATACTTGACGTTTGCCACGGCAGTTCCCTCACATGTTTCATAGAATTGGGTCTAGCATATCACACATGACAGCCAATGGCAAGGAGTTGACAGTGTGGGAGGTTTATTGTATACTGTGAAACGAAAAAAGTATACAATAGGATGGTGGAGCAAATGAGAGATCAAACCATACAACATCTGTGCGCTTGTGGCGTTTTAGCGGCAGTTATTTGTGTGCTCAGCCCTTTTTCCGTCCCCATCGGCCCCGTGCCTGTGGCCTTTGCCAACCTGGCCATCTTTTTGGCGGTGTATCTGCTGGGGTGGAAGTGGGGGACGGTGAGCTGCCTTGTATATCTGCTGGTGGGACTGGCAGGTCTTCCGGTGTTTTCCGGATTTGGCAGCGGAGCGGGGCAGCTGTTGGGTCCTACGGGAGGTTATCTGATTGGTTATCTCCCCATGGCTCTGGTGGGAGGCTGGATCATTGACCACACCCGGTCCAAATGGCTACACGGACTGGGGCTGGTATTGGGCACTGCTCTTTGCTATCTACTGGGCACCGCATGGTTTTGCTGGCAGGGTGGATATTCTGTGGGGACAGCCCTGGGCCTGTGTGTGATCCCCTTCATACCCTTTGATCTGGGGAAAATTGTCCTGGCCATTGGCCTGGGCAGTGTGCTGCGCCGCCGCTTGCAGCAGGCGGGACTTCTGGAAGAAAAACGGGTTGCACCTTAAGTGCAACCCGTTTTTGCGGTTATTGAGCGTAGTAGTTGATGAGGCAGCCAGCCAGGATGATGTCACGCTCCTCCCTGGAGAGGCCGGGGAGGGAGAGGGTGACAGGGGTGGAGGTGCCGCCCCGCAGCACCTGGGCCTCCACCGTTTCGCCGTCACCTTGGAGAAGGGCACGGATGCCGGGGATGTAAACCCGGTCGCCGGGCTGGAGGTTCAGCTGCTCCAGCTCACTGGCGATGAAGGGGAGCATACCCCAGTTGACCACGTTGGAGCGGTAGCGCTTGGTGGCGTACTCCTGGGCGATGTTGGCGCAGCCGCCCAGCACCCGCTGGCAGGAGGCGGCCTGTTCCCGGGCGGAGCCGTCGCCGGGTTTGAGAGCCATCACCAGAGAGCCCAGTCCGGTGGTGGCGGGGTCGTAGCCGTCCAGAGCGGCCAGCACCTGGGGATCCTGGGGGGTGGAGCGGCGCAGCTGCTCCACCTTCTGGATCTCCTTGGCCCGGGGCACATACTGGGGATCCTTGCGGCTGAGGGCGAACTCAGACAGGCGCAGGGGGTTGGAACGGTAGGAAGAGGTTTCGCCGGAGGGAATGAGCTCATCGGTGGTGGTGACGGGATCGTAAATGGCACAGGCCACAGTGAGCATCAGGTTCTCCGGCAGGGCGATCTGCTCCGGCCAGTCGGCGATGTTGGGGCCAAACACCAGTTCCTCGTCAGGGTTGGCCTTACCCACGCCGTAATAGACACGGGCCTGGTAGGAGGAGCCGTCATAGCTCCACTGTTCATCGGCCCGGTCGGCGGGTACCTCAGGCAGCTGGTCGGCGGCGGTGAGCACACCGCCCATTTTGGCGGTGGCGGCGATGGAACGGGCGTCCATGAGGGCCACATAGGACACCTGGCCCTCGCCGGGCTTGGAGCCCTCCCGGTTGGGGAAGTTGCGGGTGGAGTGACGGATGGAGAAAGCGCCGTTGGCGGGCACGTCTCCGGCACCGAAGCAGGGGCCACAGAAGCAGGAACGCACCGAGGCACCGGCGGCCATGAGGGAGGTGATGTAGCCCTGTTGGGTCAGCTCCTGCATCACGGGCATGGAGCCGGGGTAGCAGGACAGCCAGAAGTGGTCAGACCCGGTGGGGGTGGTGCCCAGAATCTCAGCGGCTCGGCGCAGGTTCTGGTAGGTGCCGCCGGAACAGCCGGCAATGACCGCCTGGTCCACATGGAACTTGCCGTCTTTGATTTTATTGCTCAGGGGAGCGGGAGGCTCAATGCCCAGCTGATCCCGGGTGTTCTGCTCCACCATGTGCAGCATGTCCTCCATGTTGGCCTGGAACTCGGCGATGGGGAAGGCGTTGGAGGGGTGGAAGGGCAGGGCGATCATGGGCTGCACCTTGTCCAGCTCCACACACACAACCCGGTCGTAGTAAGCGCCCTCACCAGGCTGCATCTGGTGGTAGCTGGCCCCACGGCCCAGCAGAGTCAGGGCGGTCTGGGTGTGGGCATCGGTCTGCCACACCGAGGACAGACAGGTGGTCTCGGTGGTCATCACGTCAATGCCGGAGCGGTAGTCCATGGACAGATTGGCCACACCGGGGCCGAAGAACTCCATGACGGCGTTCTTCACTGCACCGGACTGGAAGGTGGCCTTCACCAGGGCCAGAGCCACGTCCTGAGGGCCTACACCGGGCCGGGGTGCGCCGGTGAGGTAGATGCCCACCACCTGCGGATAGGCGATGTCATAGGTCTTGCACAGCAGCTGGCGGGCCAGCTCGGGGCCGCCCTCCCCAATGGCCATACAGCCGTAGGCGCCGTAGCGGGTGTGGGAGTCGGAGCCCAGGATCATCTTGCCGGGGGCAGCGTACCGCTCCCGCATGTAGGAGTGGATGACAGCCTGGTGGGCGGGGACGAACTCGCCGCCGTACTTTTTGGCAGCGGACAGGCCGAAATTGTGGTCGTCCTCGTTGATGGTGCCGCCCACAGCGCACAGGGAGTTGTGGCAGTTGGTGAGCACATAGGGCAGGGGGAACTCCTTGAGCCCAGAGGCCCGGGCGGTCTGGATGATGCCCACATAGGTGATGTCGTGGGAGGCCATGGCGTCAAAGCGCAGGGAGAGCCGCTCCATGGAGCCGGACGTGTTGTGAGATTTCAGGATGGAGTAGGCCATGGTGGCCTCCAGCCCAGCCTGGGTCTTTGCCGCCGGGACCAGCTGGCCCTTCTGCCAGCTCATGCCCTGGTTGTGAATGGTAATCATAGGGGAAACCTCCTTGGGAGTGATTTGTCACTTTCACTTTAGTGTAGCAAACAATCCCCCACTTTGCAAGGGCTCAGGGGTGGAAATTGCAAAAAAATCCCCGAACCGAAGTTCGGGGATTTTGGAAGGTCACTGGGAATAGGGGACAGCCCAGGCGTGCATCCGCTCCAGAATGGTGTCGTCATAATCGAAGGAGAGGAAATAGGTGGCGTCCTGGCTGGGAAGGGAGCCTGCTTCAAACCCTACTTTCAGAAGGTCGGGGTATAGGATCAGTCGATCCAGGTCAAAGGCCTCCTCCATCTCCTGACGCAGGGTGGGGTCGGTGATTTCGGCCTCATCCAAAAGGGCCTGCTCCAACTCCTCCGAGGTGCAGGTGAACAGGTCTTCCATGTCCACCCGTTCTCCAGTGTCTCGGTAGAACGCCGTGCCCACCTCCAGATACTTGGAAGGTGCTTGGAGGGATGTGGTGAAATAGATTACCCTAGGACTGGATGCAGAGAGGTAGGTATCTTGGAGAATGAGACAGGTGGAGAAGGATGCAGGGGAGCCTGCCTCGAGATAGGACTGGTAGACGGCTTCCAGCTCTTCCAGTTCGTCATACAGAAGACACTGTTTTTCGTAGTACGCTACAATATTGTCCTGAGCCTCCTGGGATAGTTCCTCCAGACCCTGGACACCGTCCAAAGCGATATCGGGAGGATAGGGGGTATGCACGTCCAGCAGCTCCGGGCCGTCGTGCAGAGCGTACAGCACACCTCGATGCCCCTGCCAGACCTCCACCTGGGTACCATCGTTCAAGGTCATAAGATCTGGCATTTGGTAGGCATCGATTTCCACCAGCTGGGCGGGATAGGCGGGGATCTTTTCCCCATCTTGATTGAGAATCGTCTCCTTGGAGCCACCTAGTTCGGCGTAGATATGCAGGGCATCGGCGATCTCTCCATCTCGGAAGGCCTGGTCGGTATAGGCATCAAAATAGGATCTGATCCAGGTGTCCTCCTCCATGAGCAGCCCAATCTGCTCCCCTCGGGTTGTGTACACCACGTAGGTCACGTCCCCGGTGGTGTTGTCCAGCTGGGTTTCCACGATGCGCCCGGTTACTGTCCGGGGGGAGCGGTTGCCCCAGGCCCACAGGGCCACCAGGCCGCACACCACTGCCACCAGCACGGCGGCCAGGACGAAGCCTTTGGAGAAGGCACGCCGCCGCCCCCGCCGCCAGGCGGAGGACGCCGCTGCTGCCACGGTGCGCTCGTTCACCTGGGGGTGCGCGGTGGGCAGGGGAGTGTCCATGCGCTCCAGCTCCCCACGGCAGTCGGCGCATTCCTCTAGGTGCTCCTCCACCAGTTGACGGCTCTCCGGGCTGCACACGCCATCATGGTACAGAGGGAGCAGGTCCCGGATGACATTACACGGTGTCTTCATCGAAATCCCTCCTCAGCTTGGTTTTGGCCCGGTAGAAAATCACTCTGGCCCAGCTGTCCGTCTTTCCAAACAACTCTCCGATCTGGGCAAAGGGCAGCTCCCCAAACACCCGCAGGGAAAAGACCTCCTTGTACGGCTCAGGGAGCTGGTGGAGGAGCACATGGAGCCTGCGAGCGGTGTCCTGGTCCAGCAGCTGGCGCTCAAAGTCCGGGGCGGCGGAGTCCGGGAGGGGGGCTTCCCCCTCCTCTACCAGGTGCTTTTGTTTTTTGAAATGGGTGAAATAGGTGTTCTTGGCGATTTGGCACAGCCAGACGTACAGCTGACAGGTGCCGTCAAACCGATGAATGTGCATCATGGCCTTGTAAAAGGCCTCTTGGGTCACCTCTTCGGCCACGTCCGGGTTGCGGCACATGGAATAGACAAATTTGTATACGCTGGGGAAATACTGGGCGTAGATCTGTTCAAAGTCAGCCATACTCTCACCTCCTTCACCCATAAGACTGGGAAGTAGCCCAAACGTTTCAAAGTATCCCAAAAATATTTTACCATGAAAGCTGGGATAGAAAAAGACCTCCCCGAACCGAAGTTCAGGGAGGCTGAGACAATGATAAGAGCCTAAAGATATGTGAAAATTTCCCGGAAGGAAAGCCCTCGGCAGAGTTTTCCCGCCAAGGGCGGGAAAATAAATTGAAATCCGTTTTTCCCGGGGACATGCGCATCGGGAAAAACACTTCTCAGCCCGCTAGTGTGGCCTTGGGTTGCCCTTTGACCCAAGGATGCATGCAGCGGGCTGCAATCCTCTCAAAAATGCTGGCATTTTTGAGAAGCGTCAGCTCATAAACGCCTGGACAGCCACGATGAGGCCGGAGAACACGATGGACACGGTGGACACCAGCTTGATGAGAATGTTCAGAGAGGGGCCGGAGGTGTCCTTGAAGGGGTCGCCCACGGTGTCGCCGATGACGGCGGCCTTGTGACAGGGAGAACCCTTGCCACCGTGGCTGCCTGCCTCAATGTACTTTTTGGCGTTGTCCCAGGCGCCTCCGGCGTTGGACATAAACACCGCCATGGCAAATCCCGTGACAGACACGCCGCCCAGCAGACCCACCACACCCTCAGGGCCCAGCAGCAGGCCGGTGAGGATGGGCACCACGATGGCCAGCAGGGAGGGGGTGACCATCTCTTTCAAAGCGCCCTTGGTACACAGTCCCACACAGGCGGCATAGTCGGGGTCAGCGGTGCCGTCCATGATGCCCCGAATCTCTTTGAACTGGCGGCGCACCTCCACGACGATGGACTGGGCGGCTCGCTGCACGGCGCTCATGGTGAGAGCGGCAAAGACGAAGGTGAGCATGGCGCCCACAAACAGGCCAACCAGCACGGCGGGGTTGGTGAGGGACAGGTCAATGGCCAGCCCCTTGGCCTCCAGCTTCACGGATACGATATCCACATAGGACACCAGCAGGGCCAGGGCGGTGAGGGCGGCAGAGCCGATGGCAAAGCCCTTACCGGTGGCGGCGGTGGTGTTGCCCAGAGAGTCCAGAGCGTCGGTGCGGTTACGGACCTCTTCGCCCAGCCCAGACATCTCGGCAATGCCGCCGGCGTTGTCAGCCACGGGGCCGTAGGCGTCGGTGGCCAGGGTGATGCCCAGGGTGGAGAGCATACCCACCGAGGCGATGCCGATGCCGTAGAGGCCCTTGGAGAACAGCTCTGTGTAGTTCTCAGCGCTGGTGGTCAGGGTACCGCCGGCAGCCACAAAGGAGACGATGACCGCCACACCCACAATGAGGATGGGGGCGATGGTGGAGAGCATACCCAGGGACAGACCACCGATGACGGTGGTGCCTGCCCCGGTCTCGGTGGCATCGGCCAGATCCCGGGTGGGCTTGTATGTATCGGAGGTGTAGTATTCGGTGAAGTAGCCGATGGCACAGCCTCCCACCAGGCCGCACAGGATGGCCACATACACGCCCCAGTTGCCCAGCAGGTAGTAGGTCAGGGGGGCGGCCACGATGGCAGCTAATACGGCAGCGGTGTAAGTGCCCCGGCGCAGGGTGGCCAGAAGCTCCCGCTGGGTGGCGCCCTCTTTGGTGCGGATGAGGAAGGAGCCGATGATGGAGCAGAGAATGCCCATCACAGCCAGGGCGATGGGCAGCAGCATGGCCTCCCAGGACTTGCCCTGAGAAGCGTAGGCGCTGACGCCCAGGGCAAAGGTGGCCAGGATGGAGCCCACATAGGACTCGTACAGGTCGGCACCCATGCCTGCCACATCGCCCACGTTGTCGCCCACGTTATCGGCAATGGTGGCGGGGTTGCGGGGGTCATCCTCGGGGATGCCCGCCTCCACCTTACCCACCAGATCAGCCCCCACGTCTGCGGCCTTGGTAAAGATACCGCCGCCCACACGGGCAAAGAGGGCCATGAAGGAGGCGCCCATGCCGAACATCACCATGGTCTGGGCAATGTGGGGTGCGTCAAAATGGGCCACATATCTGAGAATATGGAACCACACCGAGATGTCCAGCAGACCCAGCCCCACCACGGTGAAGCCCATGACGGCACCGGAGGAGAAGGCCACATTGAGGCCCTTGTTCAGGCTCTCCGAGGCGGCCTGTGCGGTACGGGCGTTGGAGGAGGTGGCGATTCTCATGCCCACAAAGCCTGCAATGGCGGAGTAAATGCCGCCAGTGAGGAAGGCAAAGGGAATAAACCAGTTATCCAGAAGGCCGAACCGGCACAGCACCAGCAGCAGCACAAAGACCACGGCGAACACCTTGAACACGGTGGCGTACTGGTGTCGCAGGTAGGCATTGGCACCCTGGCGTATGGCGGCGGCGATCTTCTTCATGGTGTCACTGCCTTCGGAGAAGGCCATGACCTTGCGGCTCTGGAATGCTGCGAACAGCAGCGCCAGAATGGCACCCAAAATGCCCAGCCAAAACAGGTTTTCCGTCATGAGAACAACAACTCCTTTTCTTAAGATGTACCGATAAACCCCACACATGTGAGGAGGGGAATAAAAGATGGTAGATGTGTCAAGAGCAAAGAGCTGAGGGACAATATTCGGTTGTAAAGGGATGGTCAGGAGCGCTTCCACGCACTGCGGCTGAAGAGCACCAGGATAGGGAAGATCTCCAGACGTCCGATGATCATGCAGAAGCTCAGCACGATCTTGCTCAGGGGTGAGAAGGCGGCGAAGTTGCCCATGGGGCCAACTGCCTCCAGACCGGGGCCCACGTTGCTGATGCAGGTGATGACAGCGGTGAGGGTGGTGCCGAAGGAGAAGTTGTCCAATCCCACCACAAGCGCAGATGCGAAGATGATGAAAATATAGGTGGCGGAGTAGGTGTAGATGGTGCGCACGGTGGAGTCAGACAAGGGGGCTCCGTCCAGCTTCACCACAGATACAGCCCGGGGATGAATGATGGAGCGCACCTGACAGCGGATGGTGCGCAGCAGAACCAGAATGCGGGAGCACTTCATGCCGCCGCCAGTGGAGCCTGCACAGGCACCAATGAACATGAGAACCACCAACAACATCCTGGACAACTCAGGCCAGCAGTTAAAATCCACAGAGGAGAACCCGGTTGTGGAAATGATAGACGCCACCTGGAAGGCGGCAGCCCGTACAGCATCAGCATATGAGGAAAAGTGGGAACCTATGTTCACAGAAATGATGATGGTGGCCAGGGCGGTGACTCCCAAGAAGAAGCGCAGCTCATCACTTTTCAAAGCCTGCTTCACCTTTCCTGTCAGCACCAGGAAGTACAGGGCGAAGTTGAGGGAGAAGAGGATCATGAAAATGGTGATGATGATCTCAAAGGCGGGGTTTCCGTAGGCGCCCACCGACAGATTGCGGCTGGAAAAGCCGCCGGTACCGGCAGTACCAAAACTGTGGATAAGGGAATCATATAGGGGCATCCCGGCAATACGCAGGCACAAAACCTGGATGATGGTGAGACCCAGATAAATGGCGTAGAGGATCTTGGATGACTGGGAGGCCCGGGGTACCAGCTTGCTCTTCACCGGCCCGGGACTCTCCGCCCGAATCAGGTGGGTGGAGTTGATGCCCAGGAAGGGGAGCAGAGCGGTGGTGAGAATGAGTACCCCCATGCCACCAAGCCAGTGGGTGAAGGAGCGCCAGAAGAGAAGCCCTAAGGGCAGCCCTTCAATGGAGGTGAGGATGGAGGACCCAGTGGTGGTAAACCCTGAGATGGTCTCGAAGAAGCAGTCCACATAGCTGCCAAACTGTCCGGAGAACCAGAAGGGCAGAGCGCCGAACACACCGGACAGCACCCAAATAAGGCCCACGGAGAAAAAGCCCTCCCGTGCGAAAAACTTGTGCTGATTGCGGAAGCCCAGCACAGGCAGCAGCCCAGCCACCACCATAATGGCGATGGTTTTCAGAAAGGGGAAGGGATCCTCCCCATAGTACAGGGCCACCGCCATGGGCAGCAGCATGGCTGCGGCCTCCACCAACAGAGTAAACCCTGCCACTCGAAATACGGTCTTAAAATTCATAGGCCGCCTCGCAGGCCGAAGGTGTCGGCGTAAATGTCATTGAGGTCCAGAATTCCGCTGTCCTTGGCGATGACAATGACGATGTCATCCACCTGGAGGCAGCTGTTGCCCTCGGGGATGATGACCTGATCGCCACGGACGATGCCTGCAATGAGCACGCCGTTTTTCAGCTTCAGATCCTTCAGGGGGGTGCCCAGGTTGCGGGTGGCAGAGCTGACCACAAACTCCATGGCCTCTGCATGGCCGTTGGCGATGTGGTGCAGGGCGGTCATGCGGCTGCCCTTGGAATTTTGAATGCCACGGACCATGCGCAGGATCTGGTAGGCGGTGGTAAGTTTGGGGGAGACCACCGACTCAATCCCGGCGGAGCGGGCAATGAGGGAGTAGTTTTGGCGGTTGGACTTGGCAATGATCTTGTTCACGCCGCACTGATGAGCATAGAGGGAGATGATGAGGTTGTCCTCGTCCCGGTCGGTGAGGGAGATGAATACGTCGCTGGCGGGCATACACTCCTCGGTGAGCAGCTCCGGGTCGGTGCCGTCTCCGTGGAGGATGAGGGCGTGGGGGAACCACTCAGCCAGCTGTTTGCAGCGGGCCTCGTTTTTCTCCACCACCTTACACTGGATGCCCAGCTTTTCCAGTTGCTGGAGCAGGTAATAAGTGACCCGTCCGCCGCCGATGATGAAGGCGGAGCGCACCCGATGGTTGTGGCGGCCCAACACCTTAAAAAACTGGCTTACCCCACTGGGGGTGCCTGCCACATAGATCTTGTCTCCCACGGCAGGGATAAAGGAACCGTTGGGGATCATCACATCGTTGCCCCGTTCCACAGCGCAGAAGAGAATGGGCAGATTTTTGATTTTGGAGGCCAGGTGGGATAGGGGCTGGTCTGCCATGCGGTCCCCAGGCTGGACGTGGAAGGAGACAATTTCCGCCTTGCCCTTGGCAAAGGTGTCCACGTCGGCGGCGTTGGTCAGGCGAATCATCCGGGAGATGTCCATGGCGGCGGCAGACTCCGGGTTGATGAGCTTGTTGATGCCAAAATCCCGACGCAGGTTGTCCAAATCGGCCAGATAGTCCCGATTGCGCACACGGGCCACGGTGTATGAGGTGCCCAGGCGTTTGGCGGTGTATCCGCATAAAAGATTGATTTCATCGGAGCTGGTGGCGGCGATGACGAAGTCTGCATCGGCGGCTCCTGCATCCTCCAGCACGGTGCGGGAGGCGCAGTTTCCCTTGACGCACATCACATCCAGCTGGTTGGAAATGCGGGTCAGGGTATCGTCCGAGACATCCACCACAGTGATGTTGTGATGCTCTGCGGCCAGGTGAAGGGCCACCGTTGAGCCCACTTTTCCGGCTCCTGCAATAATGATATTCAAAATAATTCCTCTCGTTTCTCTCTAATTCAGTGCGGATGGATTACACCAGTCCACGGCGCCCGGCGGCGTGGAGCAGTCGCTCCAGGGCGGCTTGGAGTACCTGGCGGGAACAGGCCAGGTTCAGGCGCATGAAGCCGGGGGCTCCATAGTTGATGCCGTGGCTGAGGTACAGCCCGGCCTCCTGCTCCAGAAAGTTGGCCAGGGCCTCATCGTCCAGTCCAAAGCTGGAGAAGTCCATCCAGGCCAGATAGGTGCCTTCCAGCGGAGAAATCCAGACCTTGGGGAAGTTCTGGGCCATAAAGTCCACCAGATACCGATAGTTCTCCCCCAGGTAGGTGATGAGTTCCTGCAACCAGGGCTCACATTGCTCATAGCCCACTTCCAGGGCCAGCGTGCCAAAGGCGGAGTCGGCATAGGCGCCGGAACGGGCCACTTCCGCCACCAGCTTGGCCTGGTTGTCCCGGTCGGGCACGATGATATTGCCGCAGGCCAGCCCCGCCAGGGAGAACGTCTTACTGGCGGCCATGCCAATGGCACAGTGTTTGGCATATTCTTCGCCAAGGGTGGCATACACGGTATGGGGATGGTCCGGCTGGCACAGATCGCAGTGGATCTCGTCGCTGATGACAAACACGCCGTGGGCCAAGCACAAATCGCCCACCCGCTGCAGCTCCTCCTTTGTCCACACTCGGCCCACCGGGTTGTGGGGAGAACAGAGGATCATAGCGGTGGTGGTGGGACGAGACAGCTTGTCCTCCAGGTCCTCAAAATCCATCTCATAGTGGCCGTCCACCAGCTTCAGGGGATTTTCCAGCAGGGTGCGCCCGTTGTCCCGGACAGCTCGGTAGAAGGGGGGATAGACGGGGGTCTGGATGACGATGCCGTCTCCAGGGTTGGTAAAGGCCCGGACGGCGGCGTTGATGCCGTGGACCACACCGGTGGTGCGGACGATCCAATCCCGCTGGACCTCCCAGCCGTAGCGGCGGGATACCCAGGAGTGAATGGCGTTGTAGTAGCGATCACCCCAGCCAGTGTAGCCCCATAGCCCGGAACTGGCCAGTTCTTCCAAGGCTGCTACAATGGCGGGCGGGGATCGAAATTCCATATCTGCCACAGACAAGGGGACGATACCGGGGGCCGGATCCTGGCCCATCAAGTCCCACTTTTCCACCTCTACTCCCACACGAGGGGGAATAGGTTGGTCAAAGAATTGGTTCACGGGAGACACTCCTCACAATAATGGTGGTATTTTGTTAAAATGATATCACATTTGCACAACTGCCGCAAGGCCTAAGCAGTGAGATATTGGCAAAATCACAAGAATGGATCACTCACGGCAGGTGGCGAAAAAGCACGGGAGGGCTTGCCGCAGAAGTGTCTGCGACAAGCCCTCCCGATAGTACTTGTGGGGAAGTAAATTACTTCAGCTCCACCTTGGCGCCGACCTCTTCCAGCTTGGCCTTCAGAGCCTCGGCGTCCTCCTTGGAGATGCCCTCCTTCAGAGCCTTGGGGGCAGCCTCGACCATAGCCTTGGCGTCAGCCAGGCCCAGGCCGGTGATCTCACGGACAACCTTGATGACCTTGATCTTCTCGGCGCCGACCTCAGCCAGGACCACGTCGAACTCGGTCTTCTCCTCAGCGGGAGCAGCAGCAGCGCCAGCGGCGGGAGCGGCCATGGCGGCGGCGGAAACGCCGAACTCCTCCTCCAGGGCCTTGACGAGCTCGTTGAGCTCCAGAACGGTCAGGGACTTAACCTCTTCGATCATAGCAGTAATCTTCTCGCTAGCCATGATGAAATACCTCCTTAAATAAATAATATAAAGTAAAATGTGGGCGGGTCAACGTCTGACCCGGTGCTGAATTATTCAGCGGCAGTCTCCTCAGCAGCAGCAGGCTCGCCGTCCTTCTCGGCAATAGCCTTCAGGACAATAGCCAGGCTGGTAATGGGAGCCAGCATCATGCCGAGCAGCTGAGCCACCAGGCCGTCCTTAGAGGGCAGATCGGCCAGAGCGGCGATGTCCTCCAGGGGGAGCACCTGGCCGTCCATGAAGCCGGCCTTGATGTTGAAGCGATCGCCCAGCTGCTTGGAGTACTTGTTGATAATCCGCATGGGGGCGATGGGGTCGTCCTTAGAGATGGCAATGGAAGTAGTACCGTTGAGCACCTCATCCAGCTCGCCGAGACCGACATTGTCAGCAGCACGACGCAGCAGGGTGTTCTTCACGACGGAATATTCCACACCGTTTTCTCTCAGCTCGGCACGCAGAGCAGTGTCCTCGGCCACGGTGATACCCTTGTAGTCCACCAGCACACCGGAAGAAGCGCTCTGCAGGGTCTCGGTCAGAGAGGCCACGATGGCTTGCTTTTCACTGAGAACCTTTGCGTTAGGCATTTGGAATTCACCTCCGGAAAATTTAGTGCAGCGGTCTTTGCAGCAAAGCAAAAACGCCGCTTTCGTGTCAAGACGAAAACAGCGCAAACATATCGTTATGAGCTGCATTCTCGGTAGGGTTTATGGCTCACGCCACCTACTGTCTCCGAACACGAGTGGTATTATATCAACCCGGGAGGGATTTGTCAAGCAAAATCCTCCCGAATTGGATATAATTTTACGAAAACTCCATAGCCCGCCCCAGTTCTCGCCCAGAGGGGAGAACTGGGGACGTGGCAAAGGGGTTCTTAGTTGCCGAACTTGGCAGCGCTGACCTTGACGCCGGGGCCCATGGTGGAAGCAGCCACACAGCTCTTCACATACTGGCCCTTAGCAGCGGCGGGCTTAGCCTTGACGATGGCGGTCATGAGAGCGTTGAGGTTGTCAGAGAGCTTCTCAGCGCCAAAGGAGACCTTGCCGATGGGGCAGTGGATGATGTTGGTCTTGTCCAGACGATACTCCACCTTACCGGCCTTGATCTCGTTGACAGCCTGGGTCACGTTGGGGGTCACAGTGCCGGCCTTGGGGGAGGGCATCAGGCCCTTGGGGCCCAGAACCTTACCCAGACGGCCAACCACACCCATCATGTCGGGGGTAGCCACGACCACGTCGAAGTCGAACCAGTTTTCCTTCTGGATCTTCTCCACCATGTCCATATCGCCCACGTAGTCGGCGCCGGCGGCACGGGCCTCCTCGGCCTTGTCGCCCTTGGCGAAGACCAGCACACGGGCGGTCTTACCAGTGCCGTGGGGGAGAACGATGGCGCCACGGACCTGCTGGTCGGCGTGACGGGAGTCGACGCCCAACTTCACGTGCAGCTCCACGGTCTCATCGAACTTGGCGGTGGCGGTCTTGATGACCAGCTCCATGGCCTCGTTCACGTCATACTGAGCAGCGCGGTCGATGAGCTTAGCGCTGTCCACATACTTCTTACCCTTAGTTGCCATTGTTTGTCTCCTCCTTTCCTTACTCTTCCACCAGGATGCCCATGGAACGGGCGGTACCGGCGATCATGCTCATGGCGCTCTCCAGGCTGGAGGCGTTCAGGTCGGGCATCTTGGTCTCAGCGATCTTCTGCAGATCAGCACGGCTCAGGGTGGCCACCTTGGTCTTGTTGGGCACGCCGGAGCCGGACTCGATGCCGCAAGCCTTCTTGATGAGCACGGGGGCGGGAGGGGTCTTGGTGATAAAGGTGAAGGAACGGTCGGCGTACACGGTGATGACCACGGGGATGATGAGACCCATGTCCTTCTTGGTGCGCTCGTTGAACTCCTTGGTGAACGCGGCGATGTTCACGCCGTGCTGACCCAGGGCAGGGCCAACAGGGGGGGCGGGAGTTGCCTGACCGGCGGGGATCTGAAGCTTTACATATCCAGTAACTTTCTGTGCCATTTGAAACAGCACCTCCTACATAAAATGTGGTGGTGACGGAGCACTTTGTGCTCCTCCCACGGTTTGGGACGGAGTGTTTCCGTCAGTTGAGAGGCTCGACCTGGTCCAGTTCCAGCTCGACGGGGGTCTCCCGGCCGAACATAGAAACCACCACCCGAACTTTGCTGCGCTCGGTGTCGATTTCCTCCACGGTGCCGATGAAAGATTCCAGGGCACCATCGGTGATTTTCACGTTGTCACCCACAGCGTAGGACACCATGACCTCGCGTTTCTCCACGCCCAGAGCGGCGATCTCATCCTCAGTGAGGGGGATGGCCTTGTTGGCGGAGCCCACGAATCCGGTGACGCCACGAATGTTGCGCACCAGGTGCCAGGTCTCGTCGGTCATGACCATCTTGACCAGCACATAGCCGGGGAACACCTTGCGCTCCACGGTCTTGGGGCCGTTGTCGGTGATTTCGGTGACGGTCTCCATGGGGATGGAGACCTCGGCAATGACGTCGTGCATGTTGCGGTTTTCCACAGCCTGCTCAATGGAGACGGCTACTGTGTTCTCATAGCCGGAGTAGGTGTGGGCCACGTACCATTTCATTTCCTCAGCCATTGTTGTGACCTCTTAAGCGAAGAGGTTGAGCAGAGCCTCAACCACTTGGCGGGCGATGAAGTCAAAAACCCAGATGAACACGCCAACCAAGATCACGCAGACGATAACGGTGCCTACGTTTTTCAGGGTATCTTTGCCGGAAGGCCAAGTGACCTTCTTCAGCTCACCCTTCAGATCCTTCAGCCAGCGGGAGAGAGGGTTCTGCTTCTTGTCCTTCTTCTTCGCAGCAGTCTTGGCCTTCTTGTCGGCGGAGCTTACGGACTCCTTGCCGGAGACGGCCTGATCTCGCTTGTTCAGTTCAGACATTGGTGTACCCTTCTTTCTTTGAGCGAAGGCTCATTACTTGGTTTCGGTGTGCAGAGTGTGCTTTCTGCAGAAGGGGCAGTACTTGTTGAGCTCCAGACGCTCAGTGGTGTTGCGCTTGTTTTTGTTGGTGTTGTAGTTACGCTGCTTGCACTCGGAACAACGCAGGGTAATCTTCACACGGCTACCGGCTTTCGCCATTCTCGGCACCTCCTTTTGAATTTGCCGCCCGGCAGCAAAAAAGCGCCGGAGCGGCCATGGCCGATTCCAGCGCATCAAAGGGTGCCAGGGCACCCAAAATCTGCTACGGGAAACCGGCCTTTGCCTCCCTGTGACCCTCATGGAGAGGGGAGAGGGTTTTTGTGTTCATCCCGTAAAAATGCGCACAAAAAGAAAGCCCTGCTCACAGGTGCATCCAGCATATCACAGGCATCAGGGCTTGTCAAGAGAAAATTTATCCTATATAATACTGCAACAAACAATCAGGAGGGTATGCGGATATGCGAGTGATGGCAGTGGACTACGGAGACGCCCGCACCGGGGTGGCCATTTCCGATGCCATGGGGCTGCTGGCGGGATTCACCACGGTGATCCACAGCCGAAAGGCGGACCAGGTGGCCCAGGAGATCGGCAAGCTGGTGAAAGAGCACCGGGTGGAGGAGCTGGTGATGGGCTTTCCCCGGAACATGGATGGCACGGAAGGTCCCCGGGCGGAGCTGTACCGGGCCTTTGCCCAGCAGCTGACAGAGGTCACAGGGATGGAAGTGCACCTGTGGGACGAGCGGCGCACCACCATTGAGGCCCATCAGATCCTCCACGCCTCGGGAAAGAAGATGAAGCAGCACAAGAAGAATGTGGATGCCGTGGCGGCCACCTTAATATTAGAGGGATATCTCAACAAGCTGCGGAGAAGCATTTGATAATGAAGAATAAAAAAATGAAGAATGAATCATTGTGGTGTGCCGCTTTGCGGCACGGATTTTGATAAGTGCTGGAGACTTGGGAGATGTAAGGATCTCTCCGTCACGGCTGACGCCGTGCCACCTCCCTTTGCGCAAGGGAGTCGTTTGGCCTGGTGGAGGTCAGAGGGCTGTTTCCATTGACAGGGGCTGGAACTTCTGGTACACTGATAGTAAAATCTGTAAACTGTAAGCATAACACCTTTTGTGATTTGGGGGTGAACCGTATGAAATGGAAGAAAATGATTTCCCCGGTTTTGTCTGTGCTGGTGCTGGTTCTGATGGCCCTGTGGGGCGTGGGTATGGTGCCAAACCAGGAACATACCCCATAGAGCTCCGCTTAATAGGACGCAAAGTCAACCCCGCGAGGGGTTGACTTTTTATGTTATTTGTATTATTATATATAATACAAGCGAGACAAAGAGAGGACGGTGACATGCCATGCTATTCCAACTGAATTTCAACAGTGAGCGACCCATTTACCAGCAGATTCGGGATCAGATCGTGCTGGGCATTGCCCAGGGCAGCCTAGCCCCGGGGGAGAAGCTGCCCACGGTGCGGGCGCTGGCCGACGAGGCCGGAGTGAACATGATGACGGTGAGCAAGGCATACCAGCTGCTCAAGCAGGAGGGGTATATCACCACCGACCGGAGGAGTGGGACGGTGGTGAGTGCCCGGGAAGGGATGCAGACCGTGCCGAAGCAGACCATAAAGCGATTGAAGCTGTCCCTGTCCGAACTGCGGGTGGCGGGATGGAGCCAAGAACAGGTGTTGGAGTTGTGCCGGGAACTGTGTGAACAGGAGGGGTGAACATGATTGGAAAATTGATTTTGTGGGCGTGTATCGTGCCTCTGATACCCCTGATGTATTGGCAGCTGAACAATGAGACCAAGTTCAAAAAGAACATTGCCCTGGGGGTCACGCTGCCCTATGTGGGCCGCACCCATCCCCAGACGGTGGAGCTGCTGTCCCAGTTCCGCAAGGCGTTGAAGTGGGTGTGCTTGGGGTTGCTGGTTTCGGCTGTGGTGCTGGTGTTGCTGCCGGTCTCCTTTGGGCTGTCTCTGACCATCTGGCTGGTGTGGCTGGATGTGGCCATTGTGGTGCCAGTCATACCCTATGTGAAGTACCATAAGAAGCTGAAAGCCCTGAAAAAGGAGCAGGGGTGGTTTCCTGAAGTGCCCCGTACCCGGGTGGTGAATCTCACCGCTGCGGCACAGGAGGAGAAGCCCGTCTCCCCGGTGCAATTTCTCCTGCCTCTGGCGGTCAGCCTTGTCCCGCTGGTGTGGGGAGTGGCACAAAAGGACTGGCTGATGGCGGCGATGTTCCTTGTGGGCCCGGTGTGTGTGCTCCTCTTTTGGGCCATGTATCAGTGGGCCATGCGCAGAAGGGCGGAGACGGTAGACGGCAACGAGACCTTGACCCAGACCCTGACCCGCATCCGTCGGAGAGCCTGGCGGCGCAGCTGGGTGTGGGGCAGCTGGTTTATGGCGGGGGTGAACCTGTCCATGTGGCTGGCTCTGTTCCAGCCCCTGTGGGGACTGATGGCCATGCTGGGTCTATCTGTGCTCTTTGTGGTGTTTGTGGTGGGGCTGGAGGTTCATCTGCGCCACCAGCAGGAGTATCTCACCGCCCAGTGTGGTCAGGATTCCTATGTAGATGAGGACGAGAAGTGGATCTGGGGTATGTTCTACTATGACCCCCACGATACCCACCTGGTGGTCAATGCCCGTATTGGCATGAACACCACGGTGAACCTGGCGAAGAAAAGCGGACGTATCATTGTGGGAGTCACCGCAGTGCTGATGCTGCTCATGCCTCTGATGGGAGTGTGGGTCATGGCAGAGGAGCGTGCCCCCCTGACTCTGGCGCTTACCGACACGGCTCTGGTGGCAGAGCATGGCTGGGACGACTATGAAATCCCTCTGGCAGACCTGGAGCAGGTGGAGCTGCTCCAGGAGCTGCCGAAAGGGTTGCAGCGCGTGGCAGGTACCGGTATGGACACGGTGCAGAAGGGGCGGTACAGAAGTGATGACTATCCCAAACTCACGGTGTGCATCAACCCCCAGGTGGGCCCCTGGCTGCTTATCACCATGGACGACGGCACGGTGTACCTGGTGGGGGACGGACAGGGAAATGTGGAAGATATTTTTGAGCAATTGCAACAATGACTGATCCGGCGGCGCAGGGGGAAGGCTCTGCGCCGCCGGATGTTTTGGGAAAAACCCTTGCAATTCCAGGAAAGTGTGTTAGAATGAATCGGACAACTGAATACAGTTGCGAGAAAAGCAGAAACGAAAGGAAGAAGCAAAATGCCCAAGTTCATGAAACGGGCCCTTTTGCTGCTGCTGACCGGGGTCATGCTCTCGGCTTCACTGTACGGCTGTACAGGAGGCACGAAGGACGGCACCACCCCCACAGCATCTGCACAAACGGGCGAGTTATCCAAAGGAAACTCAGTCACGGTAGGTATCGCACAGGATTTGGACAGCCTGGATCCCCATAAGGCAGTTGCCGCAGGGACCAGTGAAGTGCTGTTCAACATCTTCGAAGGACTGATGAAAGCCAGTCCCGACGGCGGTGTTATCCCCGCTGTTGCCAGTGACTACACGGTTTCCGACGATGGACTCAAGTACACCTTTACCCTGCGGGAGGGTGTGAAGTTCCACAACGGCAGCGCAGTCACCATGGAAGATGTTCTATACTCCTTGGAACGCTGCGCCGGGTCAGAGAACGATGGAACGCCTCTGATTTCGGCGTTTTCTAATGTCACCAGCATGGAGGCCACCGACGACACCCATCTGGTGCTGACCCTGAAGGAGCCCAATCTGGAGTTCATCAACTCCATGACCGCCGCCATTATCCCTGCCAATTCCGGCGCTGACACCGCCACCACTCCCGTGGGCACCGGCCCCTTTGCCTTTGTCTCCTACACCCCCCAGCAGAGCCTGGTGATGAAGAAGTTTGACGGTTACTGGGGAGAGGGCGCCAAGCTGGACGAGGTGACCTTCCGCATCATCACCGACACCAATACCCTGGTGATGGGGCTGCAAAGCGGCACCCTGGACATGGTCATTCACCTTCCCAACACCGTCAAGCCCCAGGTGGAGAGCCAGTTCACCGTCCTTCAGGACACCATGAAGCTGGTGCAGGCCTTGTATATCAACAACAGCGTCAAGCCCTTTGACGATGTGCGGGTGCGCCAGGCCATGTACTACGCCATCAATGTGCAGGAGATCATCGACTTCGTCTGCGACGGAGACGGCGTGGCCACCGGCACCAGCATGTACCCCGCCTACACCAAGTACTTCATGCCCGAGCTGGCCGAGAACTACCAGCAGGACGTGGAGAAGGCCAAGCAGCTGCTGGCTGAGGCAGGCTATCCCAACGGCTTTGAAATGACCATCACGGTCCCCTCCAACTACACCCAGCACGTGGAGACCGGCGAGGTCATCGCCCAGCAGCTCTCTGCGGTGGGCATCACCGCCAAGCTCCAGCCTGTGGAGTGGGAGACCTGGGTCAGCGACGTGTATCGGGGCCGCAACTTTGAGACCACCGTGTGCGGCGTGGCCGCCAGCGACATGACCGGCCGGGAGATGCTGGAGCGGTATGTCAGCGATGGCAGCAAGAACTTCATCAACTTCAACTCCTCTGAGTACGACCAGGTGATGGAGAAGGCCCTGACTACCCTGGATGCCGACGAGCAGACCCAGCTGTATAAAGAGGCACAGACCATCCTCAATGAGGAGGCCGCCAGCCTGTGGCTGCAAGATCTGTGCGATCTGGTTGTGATGAATCCCGCCCTGGACGGCATGACCTTCTATGCCACCTATGTGCTGGATATGAGCACCATCTACTACAAGTAAGGAACTGTCCGATTGGGGGCCGCAGCAGCGGCCCCCAATTTCGAGAGGTGAGGTTTTATGTTCAAAACCATACTCAAACGGGGGCTGCTGCTCTTGGCCACCCTGCTGCTGGTGACCATACTGGCCTTTCTGGCCTTCTCCATCATCCCCGGCGATCCAACCTCCTCCATTTTGGGGGTGGAGGCCACCGGGGAGCAGATTGCGGCACTGCGCTCCAAACTGGGGCTGGACCTGCCCATCTGGCAGCGTTATCTCCAGTGGCTGGGGGGACTGCTCACGGGAGACCTGGGGGAGTCCTACAACTACGCCATGCCGGTGTCCCAGCTGCTGGCCACCTGCGTCACCCACACCCTCACCCTGGCAGGGCTGGCCTTTGTACTGATTGTGGTCATCTCCCTGCCCCTGGGACTTGTGGCAGCCCGGTATGAGGGGGGCGTGGTGGATCGGGTGCTCACCGTTCTCAACCAGATCACCATGTCGGTGCCCAACTTTGTGGCGGGCATTTTACTGGTGTACGTCTTTGGCCTGGTGCTGCGGCTGTTCCAGCCCGGGGCCATTGTCACACCGCAAGCCGGGTGGGGGCCGTACCTGTGGTATATGCTCTTTCCAGCCCTGGCGGTGGCCCTGCCCCGGTCTGCTATGACTGTGAAGATGCTGCGAGGCTCTATCCTGAGTGAGATGGGACAGGACTACATCCGTACCGCTTACAGCAAGGGCAACTCCAAGTCCTCCGCCCTGTGGCGGCACGTGCTGCGCAATGCCATGATCCCCGTGGTCACCTTCCTGGCCATGACGGTGGCGGACATTATGGCAGGCTCCATTGTGGTGGAGCAGGTGTTTGGCATTCCCGGGTTGGGAAAGATGCTGGTCACCTCCATCGGCAACCGGGACTATCCGGTGGTGCAGGCCATTGTGGTGCTCATTGCCACGGTGGTGGTGGTGTCCAACTTTGTTGCGGACCTGCTCTACCGAGTCATGGACCCCAGATTGAGAGGACGGTGAGGGAGCATGAGAAGACACAACTGGTATGGACGGTTGGGCCTGGTGCTCACCGTACTCATGGTGGGGTTTGCGGGTCTGGGCGTGTTCTGGACCCCTTATGAGCCCACCGCCATGGTGGGGGCCAATAAGTACGCCCCGCCCTCTCTGGCCCACCCCTTCGGCTGTGACCAGCTGGGCCGGGACATTCTCTCCCGCACCATGGAGGGAGCGGGCAGCACGTTGATGATCGCCCTGGCCGTGCTGGCCATTGGCTTTGTGGCGGGGCTGCTCATCGGCGCCTTCTGCGGCTACTACGGCGGCGTGGTGGACGCTTTGGTCATGCGTCTCAGCGATGCTCTGGCCGCCTTCCCCAGCATCCTTCTGGCTCTGGTGGTGCTGGCGGTGATTGGTCCGGGCAAGTATAATGTCATCGGGGCTCTGGGCATCCTCTTCGTTCCCAGCTTTGCCCGCCTGGTCCGGGGCGAGTTTCTCAAGTATCGGGACCGGGACTTTGTGCGTTCCGCCCGGCTCATGGGGATCTCCAACCCCCGGATCCTCTTTGTCCACATTCTGCCCAACACCTGGCCCACCCTACTGTCGGGCCTTACCATTGGCTTTAACAATGCCGTGCTGGCCGAGGCGTCCATGAGTTATCTGAGCATCGGTGTCACCGCTCCCGATGTGAGCCTGGGCCGGATGCTCAATGAGGCCCAGGGCGTGTGGTCCACCGCCCCCTGGTGTATGCTCTGTCCTGCTCTGGTGGTGGTGCTCACCATTCTGGGTGTGAGTATGCTGGGCGAGGGCCTGCGGGAAAGGATGGGCGCATGATGTTACAAGTAGAGCATTTGAAGATTTCATTTCCCCATGCCAACGGCCATTTTGAGGCGGTGAAGGACTTTTCTCTCTCCATAGAGGAGGGCCAAGTCATCGGCATTGTGGGGGAGTCCGGCTCGGGCAAGTCCATGACCGCCCACGCCATTATGGGACTGTTAGATAGAAAGAGCGTTCATGTGTCTGGTTCCATCCGGTTTGAAGGGGTGGAGCTGCTGGACTTGAGCCGCAGCCAGATGCGCAGCTATCAGGGCAAGGAGTTGTCCATCATCTTTCAAGAGCCCATGACCAGCCTGAACCCCACCATGAAAATTGGGGCTCAAGTGGAGGAGGCACTGCGCATCCACACGAAAATGAACGCCAAAGAGCGGAAAGCCCGGGCGCTGGAGGCCATGGCACTGGCAGGGCTGCCCGACGGGGAGGGGTTGTATCACCAGTACCCCCACCAGCTCTCCGGAGGAATGCGTCAGCGGGTGATGATTGCCGCTGCCCTGGTGTTGCGGCCCCGACTGCTCATTGCAGACGAGCCCACCACAGCTCTGGATGTGACCATTCAGGCTCAGATTCTGGAGACGTTGAAGGAGGTCAACCGGAAAGAGGGCATTGCCATTCTCTTCATCTCCCACGACCTGGGGGTCATCCGGGCCTTGTGCCACCATGTGGTGGTCATGCAGCAGGGAGAGATTGTGGAGGCGGGGGATGTGGAGCAGGTGTTCCACCACCCTCAGAAGGCGTATACCCAGCGGCTCATCGCTTCCCGCCCCACCAGAACCAAACTGAAAGCAGGTGGCACCCATGGCTGAACAACTGATGGTGAAGATCCAGGGTCTCAACAGCTATTACGGCAAGGGGCATGAGCGCAAGCAGGTGCTGTGCAATGTTTCCCTGACCTTGGCACCTGGCGAAGTGCTGGGCATTGTAGGGGAGTCCGGCTCCGGGAAATCCACCCTGGCTAAGTGCATTTTGGGTGTGGTGAAGGACATCGAGGGCACCTTGGAGGTCACCGCCTTCCGGCCTCAGATGGTGTTTCAGGACCCCTACGGCTCCCTGAATCCTGCCAAGTCGGTAGGCTGGTTTTTGGAGGAGCCCTTGCGGGTGCTGGGGGTGAAGGACAAGAAGGAGCGTCGTGCCCAGGCCATTGATATGCTCTGCCAGGTGGGACTGGGAGAGGAGCACTATGCCCGCCGTCCCTCTCAGCTCTCCGGCGGCCAGCGGCAGCGGGTGGCCATCGCCGCCGCCCTCATCGGGGGCAGCCGCCTCATCGTGTTGGACGAGCCGGTGTCCGCCCTGGACGTGACCATGCAGGCCCAGATCCTCCAGCTGTTGGTGGATTTGAAGGCCAAGTTCCACCTGTCCTATCTGTTCATCTCCCACGACCTGGCGGTGGTCTATCAGATCTGTGACCGGGTGGCGGTGATGTATCAGGGAGAGATTGTGGAGCAGGGGGACGTGGACGCCATCTACGATAACCCCCAACACGACTATACAAAAAAACTCCTCCAGGCGTCTCTGGCCCTGGAGGAATGAAGAAACCGCTGGCAGACTGCGTTCGTGCAGTCTGCCAGCGGTTTTTATGTCGTGGATACGAGCGGGTGCTCAGAGGCTTACCCTCTGCGCCGTCTGAGCTCGGCCAGAACCAGTCCGCCCAGGGAGAGAACCAGCATGGCAGCAGCGGGCCAGATGGTCATGTGATCCCCGGTGGGGGGCACGGAGTCTCCGGGCTGCGTAGGCTGGGTGGTGGGCTGAGCAGTGGGCTGAGCAGTGGGCTGAGCAGTGGGCTGAGTGGTAGGCTGAGTGGTAGGCTGAGTGGTAGGCTGAGTGGTAGGCTCAGTACTGGGCTCCACGGAGGGAGAGGGAGCGGGGGCGTCCACCAGAGCCTTCACGGCGCCTTGCAGGGCGGCCAGGGCCTCGTTGACCTGGGTCTGGGTGGCGTCGGCGTTGCCCCCCACGGTCTTGGCAGCGGTCAGAGCGTCCTGGAGGGCGTTCCAGCTCTCGGGGGTGTAGTCCTCCTCCTGGAGAGCCTGGGCCTTGTCAATGGCGGCTTGGAGCTGGGTCTTGTCCACGGCAGCCAGCTTGACCACCACGAAGGAGTGACGGGGCACGCTGACCACGGGAGCGGCAGTATCAGCCATGGCGGTGGTGGTCTCCACAGCCACGTTGTTGGGGTTGTCCAAAGTGTTCTCGTCGGTGATGCTCTCAGAGGCCAGGGTTTGGATGACCATTTCACGGCCGGTGAGATCGGTGTCGGCAACATCCAGGCGCACCTGGCGGTCAGTTTCACGGTCCACATTCACCAGGGCGATGTAGATGTTGCCTGCATCGTCCTTGCTGGCCAAGGTGGTCAGGGAAGTGACGCCGTTGGCCATGGTGGGGGCAGAATCCAGCTGGGCGGATACGACCTGGTTGCCGAAGCCGGAGTTGAGCATCTGGAAGACGTGGGCGGAGGGGGTGGAGAAGAACTTGAACTCGCCTTCACCGGTGGTGGTGTTGGCGCCCTCCTGGGCCACTACCTGGATGACAGCCTGCTGGGTGGGGCCCAGGGAGTCCGCTCCGGAGCTGTACCAGTCGGACAGACAGTGCTTCTGAATGTAGGGGCTGCCCAGTTTCACATACTCCATCATCACCTTGGCAATATACAGGGCATGGGTCTGGGAGCGAACCTGGGACTCGGTGTTGCGGAAGATGCCGAACTCACTGATGACAGGCACCTTGCCCTCAGGCAGCATGTCCATATAGTCCTGGACATGATCGATGCCCACATCTTCGGCCTTCTTCATGGCGTTATCATAGAAGGTTTCGGCGTTGGAACCACCGGACACGGTGCCGGAGTAGGGGTGGATGGTCATGCCGTCGTACCACTGGTTGGCACCCAGGTTGTTCATGCGAGTGATAAAGCCCTGGGATTCATAGCTGGTGTACACGTTGGCCACATAGTTGGTGCCTTCGGCGGCGTTGATCTGTGCGGTGGTGTTTTTAATGGCCTTGGAGATGTCAACGAAGCCTTGGCGCTCCACGGAGTAGGTGGCGTAGATGTTCTGACCCTTGGGGGGGATCATGCCGTGGACACCATCACCGAACTGGATGGAGCCGTTGGCGTAGTTGACCACACAGTGCTTGTCGGTGGCGGTGGAGTTCTCCAGAGAGGTTACCACCGTCCACTGGGTGAGGTTTCCGTCTGTGCCCACATAGACCTGCACACCGTCGTTCATGGCCTTGAAGCTGGGGTCATCCACGATGTTGCCGTCCTCGTCCAGCATACCGGGGTTCAGGTTGGCGTAGCGCAGGAAGCGCACCTGGTTGGCAGTGCCGTCGGACTGGGAGGCCACCTTGTTCCAGTTTTCCTCCAACACAGTGTACTTCTGGGTGAAGGTGGCGGTGCCGCCCTCGGTGTAGGCTTTTTCCGCCCCACCGGTGACGTAGTCGGTCCAGTAGCCCTGGGAAGTGGTGCCGTCAGCGGCCTGGCCGTAGGCCTGCTGCATCTCGTTGCCGATCTCAAAATAGCGTACATTGTAGGGCTCCTCGTGGCCGTTGGCTGCACGCACGGCGGCCCAGTCAATGCCGCCGTTGGGGTTGGTACCCACTTGAGCATTGAGGTACTCCACCAAATCGGCGGCGTCCTGGGCATTGCCCCGGCCCAGGCTGTATACATACACGATCTCGGAGTCCACCTGGTCGGCAAAGTCTGCAATCTCACCAATGCCGAAGTTGGGAGCAATACCGCCCTGGTTGGGGTTGTTGTAGAAACCGTGGATCTGATCCTTGCGATTTTCCACAGGGCCCAGGGTGGTCTTCCAGTTGAACAGGTTGGAGATGGTACCGCCGGGGTAACGGATGGAGCCAAAGCCTGCCTGCTGGTACAGCTGGACGAACTCCTCCTTCATCTGCATGGTCTCAGAGTCAAAGGTGCCATAGCCGTTGAAGGCGTAGCGGTGGTTGATACCGAAGATGGAGTCGGCATCAATGACCTGATCCACTTGACTCAAATCTACGTTCAGATGCAGGGGAATGACAGAGTTGTAGTTGGAGATGGCCTGCTCCAAGGCGGTGTATGCCTGCTTCATCTCAGCCAGAGACTGGGCTTCTTCAGCTGTATCAATGGCCTGGGCCAGCTGCACAGCGTTCTGGTGAGTATCTTCCAACTCATGGCTGTTATACAGAGTTTTGGCCTCCTGAATGAGAGCATTCAAATCAACCTGGTACAGGGGAGCGGCCTTATCCTCGTAGATGGCCTTGGCTTCCGCATCGGTGAGTACCTTGTTGTAGACGTAGAATTCATCCACATCGCCACGCATGGGGTGGGGGTTGGTGGTGTTGGCGGTTTTGTGGGCGCCCAGACGGAGGGTGAGCACCTGGTTGACGGCGGTGCCGCCCAGGTCCTGCTGGCTGTCCAACTCACCGTTGATGTAGAATTTCACCTTCTTGGTGTCTTGGTCAAAGGTGACAGTGATGTGCTGCCAGCCACCCTTCGTCACGCTGCTCGTGGAGATGACATCGGTGCCGTTGATGTAGGTGTGATACTTTCCATCGGAGCGCAAGGTGAGGATGGAACGACCGGTTCCTTCGTGTTGCAGCAGCACGGTGGAGGCAGCGGCTATGTCACCGGTGATGGTGGTGTCGTAGCGGTACCACATAGAGAAGGAAGTTGACTGGTTTCCGGTGTTGATGTAGTTGGAAAGAAGCATATAATTGTCTGTTCCTTCTCCAAATCGCAGCACATTGCCGAAGACAGAGTTGCCACTGTCTGCAATGCTGACGTGGTCTCCCTGAAGGGTTGCGGTTGTGCCAGTTTGGGTATCGCTGACGAGAGGGGTGTCGCCCTCAAAAGACCAGTGGTCTTTCAACCCTGCCGTTGGCAGGGTTGCTGCGTTGGAGCGCACGAACAAGGCGGGGGATAGAAGAAGACTTAGGGCCAGTGTGGAGGCCAGCGCTCTTTTGAGATGTTGCTTTTTCATGGCATCCTCTCCCTTTGTATAAAATCACTCAATATTCTATCAATGAAATTGTGTGAAGTCAATAAAGATAGAGAGAAAACGAAAAAAGTAATTGGCTAAACTGTCAAATGGCTGTTAAATATGGGAGCGGTGGGAGGTGTGGAATTTCAAGTCAAGAGGCCGCAGGTTCAGGGAGTAACAAAAAAACAGAGTACTCGTAGTTGCTACGAATACTCTGTATGGTCCGAGTGACAGGACTTGAACCTGCGGCCACCGGGGCCATTGCCCCAGTGGCCGCCTAGCGGCGGATTTCAAAGCAAGAGGCCGCAGGTTCACCGAGTAACAAAAAAAGCAGAGTACTCGTAGTCGTACAAATACTCTGCTTGGTCCGAGTGACAGGACTTGAACCTGCGGCCACCGGGTCTATTGCCCCAGTGGCCGCCTAGCGGCGGGTTTCAATGCAAGAGGCCGCAGGTTCACCAAGCAATAAAAAAGCAGAGTACCCGTAGTAGCTACGAATACTCTGCATGGTCCGAGTGACAGGACTTGAACCTGCGGCCTCTTGACCCCCAGTCAAGCGCGATACCAAACTTCGCCACACCCGGATCTCAACCGAACTATGACATGATAGCATATCTTTTTTCAAAATGCAAGAGTAAAATGAAAAAATCTTTTTTCGCCCATGTGATTCATTGTTCTTTACTAAAACTTTGCTTTTTTTGCTACCTGGTGTGACAACATGGCTTCGCTTTTCCTGTATTGTTTCGCTGATTAACTTCCCAGCCCACAGGATTTGCTGCGCCTATGAGGGATGGATAATTTAGGGGGTGTTTGGAATGGTGGGTGTCCGTTGGAAACGGAAAGGAAAACCTTGTGGTCACGGGGGAAATCAGATTGATAACAATTTGATAATTGTGGTGAGATTTCCTGAATATTCTCAGTGTAGTTCGGTATTGTGTGCTACTGATAAGGAGGCAGTACACATGAATGACTACATGACAGCTCTACACCAGCGGTTCTTTCGAAAGCCGGATGTTACGGAACTGGAGAACGAGATTGAAACTGCCCGCCGGGAAGTGCGGGACTGGGGCAAACTGCAATGGCGCAGGCCTATGGACCTTGTAGATGCCCAAACCCTATTGCGAGAAGAAATTTCCCAGGTCAGCTTCACCGCAGGCCTCAAACTGGCCTGGGGAATTGACTGCGGTACATAATCTGCCGCCGTTGCGGTGCTGTACTTTACCAGTGCGTGACTGAGCCCTACAAGTTTCTACCTGTGAGGTAGGTGGCCCAACAAGTAGTCAATAATAGAACGGTGTTTGACAAAGTGGTCGAGTACCGTTCTCTTTTTGCCCATATCTTCCCACGCAAAATTTGCAAACCATATACGGGAGGTGGTTTTGATACATAACCTTGACTGCACGCAGCGTGCAGCAGTAGGGTAATAATATGCAAGCCTACAAATGAGGAACAGAGAGAGGTTCCCTATTAGTTGGGGGATATGGTGTGTACTGGACTGCGTTGGGATACATCAAATGGTGCTCTTGTGCTCCGCGTTGAAAAGTGATAGAATACGTTGGGTTTATTCCTAAAATATGGTATGGGAGAATACATATGGAGAGAGAAGAGAGAAAAGTCCAAGTAAAAATCAAAATTCCCATCAAATTGCTAGTTGCTATCTAATACTATGGAGGAGACAGCATGGAGATCATCCAAGTTACCAAAGTCAACGAAGCTCTTGCACAGTTGGTTGCCCTGTTCCGAGTTGAGTTGCGTTCCTATAAGGGAATCCAAGCCAAGCCAAATCTGGAGGCAGGGCGAGAGGAAATGGAAGAATACCTTGCTGCTAAGTTTCCTGTGTATGCAGCTATGGTAGATGGCGAATGTGCAGGCTATGTTGTATGCCGGATTGACGATGGAGTTGTCTGGGTGGAGTCCATTTTTGTTCGGGAAGAATACCGTCGATGTGGCGTGGCTTCTGCTCTGCACAGCAAAGCGGAAGAAATTGCAGCCTCCTATGGAGACAACACCGTTTACAATTATGTGCATCCAAACAACCACCGTATGATAGAGTTTCTGCGCAAGCGTGGCTACACCGTTTTGAATCTCATTGAGATTCGCAAGGCGTACTCTGGGGAGATATTGACGCAGAAGATTCCAGTGGGAGAATACGAGTTTGACTACTGAGCATTCAAAGAAAGATAAGTCAAAAAGAAATGAGGAAAAGGTTATGAATGCGCAGGAATTATTTGAGCTAGCCATGAAGCACATCTATGGCGACGGTGTCCCGGAGGACAATGATCTGGCCACAAAGCTCTTGATTCAATCCCATGAAATGGGGCATGTGGAAGCGACCTATAACCTGGGTATTTGTTACCACTATGGGTTTGGAACGGATGTGGATTTGGCAAAAGCCTTTGAATTGTACTTGGAATCAGCAAACGCTGGTTATGGCAAGGGCATGGAACTGGTAGGCCGTTTCTACAACCAGGGTATCTACGTAGAGAAAAACCGCAGCCAGGCAGAATACTGGCTTCAAAAGGCTATGAGTTGCGCAGACCCGGATGCTGTTGATGAAGCAAAAAAGGAATTAAAACGTTGAGGAGGAGATGTTCATGGGGAAGACCGTCTTATACCTCGCCATGAGCGTGGATGAATATATCGCAGACGAGCAGGGAGGCGTGAACTGGTTGGGAGGTGACGGCAGCCAGCCGGATGCCCCTGGCAGCTATCCAGTATTTTATGAGACGGTGGACACCATTGTGATGGGCTGGACTACCTATCATCAAATCATCACGGAACTTGCCCTGGACAGTTGGCCTTACCAGGGCCGTCCCTGTTATGTGGTAACCCATCGGCAGGAACCAGACCGGGAGGGAATCTACTTCTGGAATGGAGAACTTACAGCTCTGGTTGATAAGCTAAAGGAGGAACGGGAGGTTGTCATCTGGATTTGTGGCGGTGCATCCGTGGCCGGACAGCTTCTGAAAGAGGGACATATTGACCGACTGTGGCTATCAATAATTCCCACAGTGTTGGGCAAAGGTGTGCGGCTGTTCCCAGATATGGAACAAGAATTCCCTTTGAAGCTGGTGGGCACGGAACAGTATAACGGGATTGTGGATCTCGTTTATGAAAAGCGGTGAAGATGCGTGTGTAGATCAGGAAGGTGCAGACCAATAATAAAAGGGAGTCTTTGCATTGTGCCACGACGGGAGGATCGGTTGATTCCAGACTTTTATCACATCGTCTTACACACTTTGGTTGCCCTGAATATTGTGTTGCTCTGCTTGGTTCTTTGAAAGACAGAGTAAGCAACGCCGTCGGCGTGGGATAGCCCATACCGACGGCGTTTTCTTTGTTTTTCCAGAAGGAGGGAAATGTATTTAGTTAAATATGTTGTGCTGCATTTCCAGTTCGGCTAAATTACTGCGTAATTTCCGGCGGTTCCCTGTGAACTCATAGTCTTCCCGGCGATATAAAGAGATTGTGGATTGATTATTGCTCAGTACCCATAGTGTTGGCTTGTCAGAACATAGTTCTTCGACATAACGCAAGAGCTGTGTTCCATATCCTTTTCGTTGTTCAGAGGGATGTACATAAAGGTTTTCAATCAGATTCCCCTTCAAAGAAACAATGCCCTTGGGGGAGTCAAGGTAAAGCAGGAAAAAACTTTGCCCTGTGACAACTCTTTGCGAATATATTCTATTTGAGTTTCTATGGTATGGGCTTCAATAAAGGCAGGAGAGCAGAAGAATTTGTGGGATTCTCTCCAGGATTCCGCATGGATTTTTGCGGCTTCCCGAATATTAGTTTCTGTTACAAGTTGAAACATATCATACTCCTCGTTCAGTCAAAACCTTCAAAATAGGGATTACCCTTTAGAAGTTCTTGCAGATGTTCTTTCAGTGCCGCCTCCCCAAACCAGTCGCAGGCTTCCAGCAGTGCTTCCTGGGGACTACCTACATAGGCACTTTGAAACAGCTGTCGGGCCAAACAGTCATCCCGCTTGAGTTGTTTCAAAAGAGGAGCCTGGAGAAACTGGTTTTGGCACAGATCGTACATATCACATCCCAGCAGCTGCTCGGCCACCTCTGGATCCTGGAGGTGACTTTCTGCTGTGTCCAGCAGCAACTTCATCATCTGAACTGCAGTGTTGGGGTCACTGTCAGCGATTTGATATAGGAGATCCTGGGTGTCCATGCCCTCCAGTTCTTCTGCTGTCCACCGCCGGACAGCGTGGGGGAAGTCGGCAATCAGTAAATCACGGCAAGCCATTTCATTTTCGGAAAAATCCCAACGACGCACCATATCCACCAGTTCCGTGCGGGTAAAGCGGCGTGGCGGGGGTGTGCTGTCCTCCACAGAGATTGTGAAACTCAAATTGATTTTTGGCGTGCTATCGTCGGGAACCAGCTTGGCCTGTTCGGAGGGAAACAGAGAGGAAGTACTCCCAAAATCTCCACACCAGCCACATTCCCAGCGGTTTCCCCGCACCATAACAGGACTGCCACAGTGTGGGCATCGAATGGTTTCCATATAGTAAGCCCCCTTATGAATATCAACATTGTAGCAGTTGCAAATTTGCACATCAAGGGGACGTATATAAGAAATTATAAGAATACCTTGTGGGATTCTTTTGTTCCAGGTATACTAAAACCAAGAACTTCCAAGCAAAAGAGGGTGAGAAGTGTGCGCTGCTTCGGCTTGTTTTGCAGAAGTTACTGAGGATGACAAATAAAATAGTTATGAGATGAGGAATTCGCTATGACAGAAGTTGAAAAAATTGCTTATGCGAGGAGTTATATTCAAAAGCTGGCAAATGGGATTAATCCACTGACTGGTCAAGAGGTGTCAGAAGGGGATGTCATAAATCATGTCAAAATTTCACGATGTCTGTTTTATGTCTCCGATGTTTTAGGACAGGTTGTGGAAAACGGGGGTGTTTCCCTGCGGAAAAGGAACGTACGCAAGTTGCCTTTCCAACTTGATTATCAAGCACGGGAGGCTTTCCGATATTCCGAAGCACCCATTCCGATCAGTGAGATTACCAGGCGGATTAACGAATTAATACAGCCGGAGGAGATGACCAAACTAAGCTACAGGCACATCCTGGAGTGGTTGATCGAAATTGGTCTCCTCGTGCTCGTGACAGATGCCTCAGGAAAGATGATTCGTAAACCAACAAGAAGTGGAGAAGACCTTGGAATTACTGTCGAACAGAGACAAAGTCCTCGAGGGGCATACACCGTAGTTGTCTATAGCAAGGCTGCACAGGAGTTTATCCTGGATAATCTGGATGGGGCGATTGGACGAAGTCAAAAACTGAAATCTAGTCAGTAAAGCAGTCGCCTCTGGATATTTCAGGAAGGTAGAATTCATTTGTATCTTCACACTCCAGATTGGTTTGAAAAAGAAGAATTGGATGGGATAAAGATATGACAGAAGTAGTTGCAGCCCTGATTTGGGACAAGAAAAAGTTCATGATTTGCCAGCGCCCGGCCCACAAGGCCAGAGGTCTTCTGTGGGAGTTTGTAGGCGGAAAAGTGGAGCCGGGAGAAAGTAAAGAGCAGGCTCTGATCCGGGAGTGCCAAGAGGAGCTGGCCATCACCTTGAATGTGGGGGAGATATTCATGGATGTGACCCATGAATATCCGGACTTAACTGTTCATCTGACCTTGTTCCACGCCACTATTCAGGAAGGAGTGCCTCAGAAGTTGGAGCACAACGACATCCGGTGGATTACGGTAGATGAGATAGACCAATATGAGTTTTGTCCGGCAGATGTGGAAATCCTGGAAAGGCTGAAGACTTTCAAGTGATAGTCACCTCTGGCCATACTTGACGGCATTTCTGTACAGAGAAAGGAATGGCACAGAAAAATGAAAGTCATCTGCTTCGGCGACTCTAACACCTTCGGTTATGATCTCCAGAGCTATTTCGGCGGGCGCTACGATGGGGACGACCGGTGGGTGGATATTCTGGCTGAAAAACTGGCTGGACAGTCTGTAACATGGGAGTGAACGGACGGGAGATCCCTTCCTCTGCCCCGCAATTTCCTGCTGATACTGATCTGCTGATTGTCATGCTTGGGACAAATGATCTACTCCAGGGCAAAAGCCCTGAGTAGGCTGCTGAGAAGCTGGGGCGATTTCTCTGCGACATTTCCATGGAGCGGAACAAGATTCTACTGATCGCACCGCCGCCAATGACCCTGGGAGAGTGGGTTTCAGACCGTCAGCTGGTGGATTATACCCACAGCTTTGCCCAGAGCTGTCATGCCCTGACAGAGCGGCTGGGCAGCTTTGTCGATGCTGGAAAGTGGGGCATCTCTCCGGCCTATGACGGCGAACACTTTACGGAGCAGGGCACAAGGCCTTTGCTGCCGGGCTATTGGAGGAATTGAAATGAAACCAATGGCATTTTTGTTGTCCTCTCTACTGTTGTTATTGACTGGATGCAGTGGGAATCCATCCGGCACCTCCTATCAGCAGATCACCCAGGAGGAGGCCAAAGGGATGATGGACACCCAAGAGGTCATCGTTCTGGATGTGCGGGAGCAGAGTGAATATGACAGCGGCCATATTCCGGGGGCTGTCCTGTTGCCGGTAGGGAGTATTGACGAGGAAACTGCTGCCGCTGTGATTCCGGAAAAGGATTCCACAGTGCTGGTGTACTGTCGCAGCGGGAATCGCAGCAAGACTGCATCCTCTGGCTTGGCTGGACTGGGCTACACCAATATCTATGAGTTTGGCGGTATCAACACCTGGCCCTATGAGATAGAGTCGTGAGGATACCGCCAGGGGGATAAACGTTTGTTAAAGGACAGGGGTGAGCGGCGTAGAATGTCCGCTCACCCCTGGTTTTGTTGTGCTCGGTCTGCCGGTTCCGTCAAGGTAATGGCATACACGGTGTTGATCTGCAACGGATAACTCTCTGCAATACTGCCATCAAAGTAGACCGTCACCACATCGCCCACAGAAATTGGACTGTACAGGCCGTCTTTGTTTTCCCCATCCAGAGACACGGAGCAGTCAGCTCCGGTTGGGTAACCCTCCGTTTCAATGTAGATGAGAATATAAGTGTCGTGAACCTCCTGGACGACACCGGTGATGCTGGGCTCATTGGCAATGATGTAATTCA
>NZ_JACSNZ010000081.1 GCF_016902575.1 Pseudoflavonifractor capillosus
CCTGAATGCGGAATCGCTGCCAGCCGTCCATGATGTTGAGTGCATCGAGCCGCCCGTTGTCCAGGTCAATGTGGAATGCACCCACCACTCGTCCGGTGTTGTCCAATCGCTCCAACACATATGTGTCGAACTGTTCACGGGATAACTTTTTCCCACGGGGAAACATTCCGGTGAATCGTGCAGGCGGTTCGCCTTCAGCTTTGCGGATGTAATTGCGCAGGCGGCTGGCGGTCTGAAGGAACTCCAGATGTTCTTCCGCCAGGAAGTAGGTAGAACTGCCGCCCTCCGTGACATGGAAGACCGCAAAGCGGCGAGCGGCTTCTCGAGCTTTTCGCTCCTCCTGATCCTCCTGCCAGATTTCAGCGCTGATGCGTTCATACTCTCGCTGGGGAAGCTGGTTGCACATCTCGTCGATGACATCCTCCAGGTGTTCTTCCAGCGTTTCATCTTTCAGATGCTTGCTCAGCGCATCGTACCAACGCTGGTCAATCCAGAGGGTGATATCCTTGCTGTTCACTGTGTCACCTCCATGTCCTCTACGGGCTGGGGCACGACAGGTTTGGGGCTGCGCCGAGATCTGGTGGGAGCAGACGTGTCGGTCTCGTCGATGTACTCACGCACAGGGGCAGGGACATACTTTTCGTAGAGTTTTACCAGGGCATCCGTCATCTCACGCTCCAGCTCCAGATCTCGCTTGCTCATGTAGCGTTTCAGGGCGGAGAGTTTTTCCTCGTCAAAAGAAATGGTCAGGTTCACTTGTTTCATTGGGCACCTCCTCAGTCATAGTTGATATAGGGAATCTCCAGCCAGTGTGTCCATCCTCTGCCTTCCAGCTGGGTCTTCACCACACCGCATTGAGTGTTCATGGCTTCGATGACATAACCGTCGCCAATGTACACACCGATGTGTCCGTTCTGCCAGACTGCCAGACCAGGTGTGTCCGGCATGGTATCGATGGGACCAGACACAGAGGCGGAGTAGAACATTTGGTTGGCGCCCAGATCGGGCATACCGTTGGTGGCATAGCCGATGGTAAGTGTCTCTGGGTCGAGCCAGCCGTAGCCTTTGATCATACCCACGCAGTCGGTAGTCCGACCGCCCAGCCAGTTGGAACGAATGAAGTCTGCGTAGGTACCAACACCGTCGGGGTACTGTTCCTGCTTGTAGGCGAAGAGGGAATCGGTGAGGACGTTGCCGTAGGTTCCCCACACATAACCCCAGCCGGACTCCCAGGCGTGAATGGCATAGAGAGCCAGGTCTGCCGCATTCTTGGTGGAGGGATCGGTGAAGGTGGAGATGTCCAGCTCGACACTGGTTCCATCCCCACGGAGATACTCACCGTTGTAGCTGCCACCGCCAGCAGTTCCAGCCACCGAGGTGTAGACGTGGTTGATGTTGTTTCTGTCATCCTCTGTGATGTCTCTGCCCAGATGAGCTTCCAGATGGGTGTATGCCTGGTAGAGAGAAAGGGGCACGTTGACGGTGTAGGTCTCCTCCTCGGTGGAGACGGTGCCGTCCTCTTGCTCTATCTCCACGGTGCGGGTTCTGGTTTCTGTGGTGTAGAAGCATGCCACGAAGCTGTCCGCTTCGCTTTGGGATGGAGCATCCTCACCAAAGCAGAGAGCATAAAAAACGGCCTTGACTCGCAATGGGTCAAGGCCGTTGCCGCTCTCCATCTGCTCATTGGCAGAGGCCACCGCTGAATCCAGAAGGGAGAAGGCGGAACGCATATCCTCAATGGAGTGGCGAAACTCCGCAGGCACTTCAGCAGAGAGTGTGCTGCCGTAGAAGCACGCTTCCACTGAGGCGTTGTTGTGTTCGGCACCGCCAGAGCCAATGGAGCAGAGCAGGGCGATCAAAAGAATGACAGGGGAGAAGACCGCAACCAGCACCCAGCCAAACCCTTTTCGAGTTTTCTCGTTGGTGAGCAGCGTGGCAGCGGCTTTAGAAATTGCGGAAACAGTAATAGCTATGGAGTACACCTCCTATTCTTTACAAAATGAATATATTGTGGTATTACGTTTAAATAATATTGATTGCTTGCATCTTTCGTTGTTGCGTCCATTGCGTTCTGGTATCCGCTCGATGCCGTTTCTCTCATGCTTGCGTTTGCAAGTTGCGTGTTATGTTACATCGACAAGGGGGAAACTAATATGAGCAGCAGAATTAATGCGGTGAGCCAGGGGATCTGCGGGACGGAGCGGCCAAGTTCTGGGAGCCTGAATGTATGGGAATACCGCAGCACGAAAGTGTAGGGTTGGATCTCTCTTGGGGTTCAATTCTATGCTTGCACGTCTTTTGTGGGTCTGTTATACTTAATTCGTTATACAGAAACCCTGACTGGTGAGGAGGTAGTGATATGAGAAAATTTGCTGTCATGCTATACCCCGACTTTTCCTTGCAAGAGATTACCTGTCTAACATCTGCACTGACTATCTGGTTCGACCAATCTATTGACTACATTGCAAGCGAGAACAAAGAGTACCTTAGCGAAGAAGGTTTGCGTGTTTTACCAACCAAAACTACCGCAGATGCAAACATTACAGACTATGATTGCGTCATTCTTCCCGGTACCATCAACCCACTGGCTGCCTTGTTTGACGAAACCTTGATTGACTTTTTGAGAAGTGGAGCGAACACTTCTGTTGTATTTGCGGCAATTTCCTCCTCCCCGGCCCTGTTGTCCAAAGCAGGTATTCTAGACGACAAGAAGTTCACCGCTGGGTATTTCATGCAATTGGCAGATACTTTTCCCTTTATCCAGAAGGAAAACTTTGTACACAAAGCTGTGGTGGAGGACGGCAACGTCATTACTGCAATCGGAATGTTTTTCCGTGAGTTTGCGGCATCTGTACTCAACCGGTTTGATTTCCACGTTGGCAACAAATTTATGCGAGATGATCCGGCCGATTACACAGAAGAGCAACTGACCTTTTATTGGTCTGAAAACGATTATCAGGAATTTTTAGATGAACTCAAGCAATACTCTATGTAACAGACCATGAATTACGCCCTGATGCAACCACAAAGGTAATGGCATCTATACTATTTGGATGCTGCAATTAAAAAGGCAGAGGTTTCTTTTGAAGCCTCTGTCTTTTTATCGTCCACCTGCCGATCCAAAGAGCTTCTCCTTGTAGGCCGGGGCATGGACTTCCAAAAGGTATCGCTCGTTGCCACACTTGTACAGGCAGACACCCCGCTGGGGAAACTTGATGAGATTGTACTCGGCTTCCTCCAGTTGGAGCATATCCATGTAGGAGCGCTTGTCGATGGAGCCTGCGTTGAAGAGAAACTGATGGGGCGGGATGCTGAACAAGGGCTTGGTC
>NZ_JACSNZ010000082.1 GCF_016902575.1 Pseudoflavonifractor capillosus
TTGGCGATTGCGGATGGCCTGGAGTGAGGCGATCATTCCAGCGAGAATGGGAGTTCCGTGATGTTTGAGGTTATAGTAGAGGCGGAGAAAGGCTTTTTCAATGTTAGCCTGCTCTATAGGGGGCATTTTGCAGTCACTGGAATTGGTGTGATGTTTCCGGCATACCCAATAGGTGGTGCCTCGACTTACTTTTCGCTTGAAGTATGTCCCGCAGTCCCCACATTGGATTACAAGGGTGAAATCGTATTTTGTCTTTGGGGTGTGGGGAGACTTATCCCCTCGAGAACGAAGGAGGGTTTGAGCGGCGTCAAATATCTCTTGAGATACGATGGGTGGATGGCTGTTGGATATGTAGTATTTATCTCGTTGGCCATGGTTTCGTTTCTTTTGAAAGGGCAACGTGTCTGTGGCATAGAATTTCTGGAGCAGGGCATGGCCAGCATACCGTTCATTTTGCAGTATGTAGTACACAGTGGAATATTGCCAGTAAGGCATTCCAGCTCTGGTAGGAAAGCCGAGCTGTGTAATTTCGTCTGCAATGTCTGCCATGCTGATGCCGGAGAGATATCTGTCGAAGATGAGACGGATGACTGTTGCTTCAGCTTCGTCAATTTCAAGCATTCCGTTATTCAAGTGATATCCGAAGGGGGCACTGCATGTGATGAACTCACCACGCTGCATTCTTTTTTGATAACTCCACCGCATATTGCTGGAGATTGATTCGCTCTCAGCCTGGGCGAAGGAGGCAAACAGAGTGGTCATCATTTCGCCGGACATAGTGGCAGTGTCGATGTTCTCCTTTTCGAAGTGGACGCCTACGCCCAGGGCTTTCAGCTCCCGAATTGCTTCGAGACACTCGGTGGTGTTGCGAGCAAACCGGGAGATGGATTTGACCAGGATTCGGTCAACCAAGCCCCGGCGACAGTCGGCCATCAGGCGTTTGAAGTCCTCACGCTTGTCCACCGATGTTCCGGTGATACCTTCATCGGCATATATGTCCACTAGGCTCCAGTTCTCATTGCTGGAGATCAGGGAGATATAGTGCTGGGTTTGAGAAGCAAAGGAGTTGAGCTGATCATCGGATGCCGAGCTGACACGGGCGTAAGCTGCGACACGCAATTTGACGGCCGAATCTTGTTTGGTGGGGGCAATGGTTATGACCTGTGGCTTGTCCGCCAAAGCCAGGTTGCCTTGAGCTTGTGCTTCTTTTGTCATCCGAATTTCACTTCCTTCGTTAGGACAAAGACTACCACAACACATTGGGAATAGCTATCGCAAAGAGCAACAAATCAGAGAGAAATAATGATGTCTGCACCGGTTTGCGACAGGATGCGGGAGAGAATTTTGCGTGCCTCGCTGGTGCTCACAATTTCCTGCTGGATAAGGGAACGCAGGAGTTGTGCCATACCACATACATCAATGTTTACCATAAGAATACCTCGCTTTCATAAATGCAGAGATTGATAGCAAAAGCAAGGGAACCGACCAGGAGGTATGTGTAGGCCGAAAAGAAAAGGAGGGCAGATGAGAGGAGAAAGTAAGGAGGATCGTTTAGTCGGTTCCCTTGCTTTTGCTACCAGAGAGAAAGAAGGCCGCCCCAAGAGGGTGTGAGCATTTATATCATATACTCCGAATCTGAGGCGGCCTTCTGTTTATCATATCTTGTGATTGCCTGTATTTGACACTACTTCCCCAGGCCGGGCGGCAACTTGAACTGCGCTGGCGCACATCATGGGCCTCTCACCCCTCCGAGGATCTCTCCGAGCTGCAAAGCAGAAGTATCATTGTAGACTGACGGGATCATGGCGAGACAGTTTGCCAGGGCTGTCCTGGCCTGAGTGGGTAACGCTCTGCACCTTATTTGGCCGTCCTTCGATGCGGAATGCTCCGCACAGGTGGTCTTCGCGCACTCGGCCTGACGCTTCTCCGTCAGCTAACGTATTCAAGTTACCGGATATTCCGTTGTCAAAGAGCAAGAAGGTGGATTGAAACCCCTTCACTATACAACGGACATTTTTGAGCGGATTTTTAAGTAGTGTCCTAAAAAATTTTTTTTGCCTTTCTGCGAATGGCCTGAATATGCTGTGTGACAGCGGATGGGGATATTCCTTTCTGCTTTGCATAGTCGTAAGGCCTTAAGCCATCTTTTATAACCGCCTGGTATACATCACGCTGAATTGTGGTGAGCTGTTGGAAGAATGTGGCCTCCAACATATCAAAGGCAATATCTTGTGTGAAGTCGGAGGAATCTGCAAGCCATGATGAGGGACCTTGTTGTGGGTCGCCTGCATCCAATGACAGAGTAGCAGTATCACGATCGGTTTCAGTGGCTGGGTGGAGGCGCCTCATTTGTTTTTCCTCTGCACGAAGCAGACGCATAATTTCGCGGGTTACTTCTGTGACTTCATTAGTAGCTTTGATGCGAACCATGCATTTTCCATCCTCGGTGGTCCAGAGATCGTAGTCAAATTCAAGTGGGGTTTTAGGGGTTTTCATTGTCTTTTCCTTTCCGCCGGTGTAGAGCAACGGAAAGGAAAGACAACAAAAGAGCCGCATGACGGTGAGTTGATTTCCCATGCCGAAAGAACAAAGCTTCTTGTAGAAGTTTTGTTCTCATGCGGCATTAGGAAGACTCACCAATCAGCGGCTCCACAGCACAGCTATCAATATTTATTTTTCCACTTTGGCACCTTTAGGGGTGTCGAAGTTGAAATCTTCTCATGCTGAGGACATCGAACACAGTTTCACGCCCACAAGCCTTGCATTTGGCTTGAACGTGACCACGAGTGTCCTCAAAAACAATAATAGAATTGTGTTTGCAATAGGGGCATTTAACCATTCTTGGCTTTTGACTGGCAATGGCATTGCGGGCCATTCGTATCTTCACCAGCATTTCTGCAGATGGCTCTGTAATGCGGATGTTTTTGCTCATGCCCACACCTCCGTAGGATCGTCGTATTCGCTATATGGACGATCTTCCATGTATCCGAGCTGTCGGAGACGGATGATCATGGCTGTCTTGGATACATCAAGCCATTGGCAGAGATGAGAAAGGATCATTCTGTCCGGGTATGCAAACCAGCCCTCATAGTTGATCAGAACTTTTTTTGCAGGAAAGAGTTGCATAGCCAGCTCGATTTCCCTCTGAGGCATTAACATTGCAGCACCCAATGCGTTGGCTTGCCACTCGTTCCAGTCCTCGCGGGTCTTGAGTGCCCTGAGAGAATAGGCTTT
>NZ_JACSNZ010000083.1 GCF_016902575.1 Pseudoflavonifractor capillosus
CCTGTATGGGCCAGTGAAATCGAAGCCTTTCCCATAGAGGTGACCAAGCACCGATTCCCCGACATGATCCATGTGGGGGATATTACAAAGCTCCACGGTGCCGAGCTGCCGCCAGTAGATATCATCTGCGGAGGCTCACCCTGCCAGGATTTGTCCGTGGCAGGAAAGCGTGCCGGTCTCTCCGGCGCACGTTCCGGTTTATTTATGGAGCAAATCAGAATCGTAAAGGAGATGAGAAATGCAGAAAAGCAGCGACACCCAGCAGATCTCCATGTTCGACCTCGATTCCTATTATGGGAAAACGGTGTGACACGTTCCTGACTGAAAAGGTCAGGCGCAAGACTGAAAGGATGGTGAAAAAACACTTGCAGAACTAATGGCCCGATGGGTGGAATGACGGGGTAACGCCCTGAAACGCCCACACTGATACTCCGACTGGCGCAGATGAAGCAAATAAATCTGTGTCAGAAGCTCGGTGAAGTCGGCAGAGAGCAACCGTAAATCATAGTCTATGATACGAAACCTGTCCAGAGGTGGATGGTGTTGCCTATATGCCGGGTGTCTCATGTTCATGGTAAGAATGTGTGCAGAACACTGACGAACTTCCGAATGTAAGGGTCTAAACCCAGAATGTGTCGAAAGGCACTACCCGCCATAGCGGGGTGTCCGTGGATGAGTAAAAGTCGTTTTTATGAAAGTCCATCTACTGTTACAGGCAGTAAGGCGAAAGCCGGACACAGGCTCAAAGGGAGTACCTAAAAGCATGAAATGATAGGGCCATTGGAACGTGGAAAGCTGGGAGCGTGGAGACTGTTGCGGTCAGAGAAGCGCCGGGCGGGAAGTCATAACCGTCCTTTATTCCAGTGAGAGTAGAGGCACAGTACCGTAGAAATCATGGAAACATGATGGAGGGATAGCCTCAAGTCGAGATAACAGCTAAATTTGAAAACGCAATAAACACAGCTTCGAATATGACAAAGAAAATCCGCTGAAAAGGAGTGGATGCCTGTGTTGACTTCGGAGCGGAAGAAACCCAAGCGAAGCAAAATCCGTTATGCGGAATACTACGACCTGCAAAAGACCCTGGACAGTCTGTATGCGGATAGTTCAAACGGCAAAGTGTTTACTCACCTTATGGAACTCATCTCCAGTAAGGAAAATATTAGAATGGCATATCGGACAATTAAAGGGAATACAGGGAGCGGTACCGCAGGAGTAGATGAGCGCACCATACAAGACCTTGCCAAATTGAGCGAGGAGAGATATGTGGCGCTGATTCAAAAGCAGTTCAAGAGCTATCATCCCCGCCCTGTCCGCAGGGTGGAAATCCCCAAACCCAACGGAAAGACCCGCCCCCTTGGAATCCCGACCATCGTAGACCGCATCGTGCAACAATGTGTCCTGCAAGTCTTGGAGCCAATTTGTGAAGCGAAATTTTATGACCATTCCTACGGATTCAGGCCGAATCGCTCCACAGAACATGCCATAGCCAGATGTAACCAGCTAATACAGCTATCGCATCTGCATTATGTTGTGGACATTGATATAAAAGGCTTCTTTGACAATGTAAACCACACAAAGCTGATTCAGCAGATGTGGGAAATGGGAATCCAGGATAAGCGACTTCTGTGCATTATTCGGGAAATGTTGAAAGCCCCCATCGTAATGCCTAACGGTGAAATTCTCCATCCAAGCAAAGGAACGCCGCAAGGCGGTATTCTCTCCCCGCTGTTGTCCAACATCGTTCTTAATGAACTGGACTGGTGGATTGCGTCACAGTGGGAATGGATGCCAATGCACGGCGGCGCAAAATATACTTACCTTAACGCAAACGGTAGCATCAATCGGAGTTATCAGTACCGATTGCTGAAAGAAAGCCACCTAAAGCCCGTGTTCATCGTCCGGTATGCCGATGATTTCAAGCTGTTCTGTGGAAACCGCAAAGACGCATTTTGTCTATATGCGGCAACAACGCAATGGCTAAAGGAGCGGTTGAAACTGGACATCAGCCCAGAAAAATCTAAGGTAGTGAACCTAAAGCGCCACTATTCTGAATATCTGGGATTCAAGATGAAAGCACAGCGCAAGGGAGATAAGTATGTTGTCCGGTCTCACATGAGCGATAAAGCGCAGAAAAGAGCAAAAGACCAACTGGCGAAGTGCATCAAGGCAATCCAACATCCTAAAAGTGAGCAAGACCAGCACAGACAAATCTTCCGTTACAACTCTATCGTAATTGGAATGCACAATTATTATCGTGTTGCTACCTGTGTCAATCTGGACTTTTCGCCCATCGCATTCGCCATCGGTAAGCAAATGAAAAACCGTTTGGGTAAGCAGGGGTTAAGCAAACAGGGTAAATTAGAAAAGGGCTACATCAGGAGTAAATACGGCAACAGCAGTCAAATCCGTTTCCTGAAAGGTCATCCGCTTATACCAGCGGGGTATATCCGGCATAAGAACCCATTGGGGAGAAAGCGGAGCATCAATCGCTATACAGAGAGCGGCCGAGAGGAAATTCATCGGATGCTCGGCGTCAATGTGGAAATTCTCACATGGCTGATGCGCAATCCAAGGCTGGGCCAGTCTGTGGAGTATGCGGACAACCGTATCTCTCTATATGCGGCACAGTATGGAAAATGCGCTGTCACAGGCAGAACGCTCAGCCCCCATGAAATTCATTGCCATCACAAGCGCCCTAAGGCGGCAGGCGGAACAGATGCCTACGCAAATCTTGTTATCGTCAGCGAGACTGTTCATCAACTTGTTCATGCCACGGATGAAAAAACCATTTTCCGTCTGCTCCAAACCCTGTCACTGGATACTCAACAGCGAAAAAAGCTCAACAAACTGCGAGAGCAAGCAAATCTGAACGCAATCTAAAACAGTCTAACCGCAACGAAGTGTGTAAATTGTGTTTGAAACAAAATACTGTTATCCCGATGGAACGCCGTGTGAGGGGAAACTCTCATGCACGGTGTGGAGTGGGGGAAAATCCGAAGATTACTTCAAAGGATTACCTATCACTATTTCCCGGAGCCTTCTCCAGCGGCACCCCAAAAGGCGAGGACTTCCGCATCGTCCT
>NZ_JACSNZ010000084.1 GCF_016902575.1 Pseudoflavonifractor capillosus
GTATGCCGGAAGAAACGGAGCGTGGGCTGATGCACTGGTACAGCGAAGATGACAGCGTCAACCGGAAAGTCCAGTCCGCTGTGTTCACGGTCGAGGATCGAAACGGCCAACTCTGGGGTGTTGCGGAATGCCGTGTTGCAGGGGCCCTTACTCCGGTGGAACTGTCCAACCTGAAGGAGTACATCTCTGGACAGGCATCGGATGGCTGGGGCGAAGGATTTGAGCAGCGGGATATCTGCATTGGTGAAGACGAGCTGTATGTCCATCTGTGGAGCTTCGACGATTGGAGTATTCAGACGGAGGAGGAGCGCTTCTCCCCCAAATTGGCAGAGGGATTGCCGGAGATGTGCTACTCCACCCTGCCCACTACGGGCCAGCTGATCTGCATCAAGCGAGGTGAAACCGGCTACCACCCCTCGGAGTGGGATACCGGCGACAAAAAGCGGAATGTGGAACTGGCCGACCAGCTCAATGAGCACCTTGGCGTAGATATGTGGCAGAGACAGGCCATGGAGGTGGGCAGTATGTGCGGCTGGGATGCCCCCGGCGCAGACCCTGCCAAGTACCAGGAAGATTACAACCACCAGACAGGGGGGATGACCCTTGGATGAAAAACTTTTTAGCGTCTATCTGACACCCACAGACTACAGCAAATTGGCCTATGCCAAGCTGGAGCTTCCGGCCAGCCCATGGGAGCTGTTGGACGCGCTGGACAAGGTGCGGCTCCCGGAGGGAGATTCCTTATATTTGGAGGTTACAAATTATCATGATTTTGAGGTGCTGCGCTCCTGCCTTACCTGTTCATCGACAAACCTGCTGGAGCTGAACGATCTGGCAGAACGCCTCTCCAGCCTGAATGAGATACAGCATACCGCTTTCGACGGGCTGGTGCGGGTGGATCTCAAGAAACAGGACCCCATCACGCTGAAACGCCTTCGGGATCTGGCGGAAAGTGTGGACTGCTGCCATGTGATGGAAACAGTCGTGTCTGATGGACAGTTGGGTCGATTTTATGCAGAAAATGGGTTTGTGCCAGAAGTAGAAGGGCTGTCAAATGCAGCATTTGAACTTCTGGACTTTGAGAAAGTCGGAAAAATGGCACGCATGGGCGAAGGTGGCGTATATGTGCCAAGCGGGCTGTCTGACTTGGGCGGCTATGTGGTCCAACACTCCGACCTGAAATCGGCGCCGGAAATTACTCTATGCCAGCCTGTCGAGCCAAACTATACAATCCATCTACGGCTGGTGGCGCACCATGACGACCTTCCCTTCACCAGAACCGATGTCGTGGACCTGAAACTCCCTGCTGAAAACAACACATTGGAAATGGCAGTGCGTTGTCTGGGCTATGTTGACTGGGGTGCAGTTGAGTGTACCTGCATGGACTGCAAAGTTCCGCAATTGGCGGAGCATATCACCAGCGCAGTACCCTTCGAAACCATCGAACGACTGGGAGATGTGCTTGCCCAAATGTCGGCCAAAAACCTCCCCGTCTACAAGGCGCTCATAGCGGCCACGGAGTGCCAACATATTGAGGACGCACTGGTTCTGGCAGAGCAGCTTGATGAACACATCCTCTCTTCGGGCATTGCATCTCCTGAAGATGCTGCGGAAGAGGAACTGGCCAATGCGCTTACGAAAGAGGATGCCAAACTGATTCGACCTCATATCAATCTTCACACCTATGGGCAGGCACTTCTGGCCTCCCGCAACAGTATTCAGACTGAGTATGGCCTGCTCAAACGCCGGGATGGGCAGCCCATTCAAACTATCGGACAGCAGGAACTGGAGCCGCGGATGAGAGGGATGGAACTTGGATAAAATCGGAATGGAGATGATGCAAGTGAACGTTCGACACTCTGAACTCTTCGACTTGCTGGATGGCTTTGAAATGACCAGCTCCCAACATGACTGGCTGGAACAGCGGTTTGAAAACATGACGGTCAAAGAGGCCCTGCTGTTTCGTGGAGCTATGCAGATCGAGCGGCCCCAGATGACTTCCGATGTGGTACTCATCGTCAATCAACTGGATCACTACGACCTGTTCTACGGTGCTGGGGATGATATTCAGCTGGGCAAGTTCATCATGGAGCAGGTATACCCCTCCTCCTCGCAGGCCCGTGCGTTTCTCGACCCGGAGAAAGTGGGTGCAGCTTACCGCCAGAAGAGCAGGAACACCTTCTGCGATGGACACTTCATCCAGGTCACCTCTCCCATCACTCTGTCCCCGGATGGCAACCCGACGCTGAACCCCAACAAAGGTGACTATGGCATTCGGGTCAAGCTGGCCAGCCGCTCCCATATGAACGGTGTATGGGTTGGATTCCCGGACACCGGCGAGTATATGGACGCCACCCACCCGGACGAACTTCTTCTGGCAATGGACGCACTGGAGGTGGACACCTTGGCTGAGTGCATTGCCGTGGATGTGGACTGCTGTCTCCCCCAGCTGACGAACATTCCTTCCCAGTACGCCAGCGCCGGGGAGCTTGTCCGCCATGCCATCGACTTCGGCTGCGCCTGGGCAGAACAGGGCCAGGGAGAACGCCACTGGCTGGACAAGTGGCAGGCAGTCATGGAACTGGAGGACTGCCACCGTCTGGATCACGCCCTGGACCTGGCACAAAACCTCCACTGCTATCACTTCATGCCCCGTGGCATGGATCTTGCGGATTACGGCAAAACACTGGCAAAGCAGGACGGCATCTACCCCAAGGACGAACTGCTCGCCTCCTGCTTTGATGCGGAGGGCTATGCCAATCAGAGGATGAAGAACATGGACCTGACCGCCACGGAATTCGGCTTCGTATCCTGGAACGGCATGAAGCCGGTCTATGAGTACAGTCAGCCGGATATGGAGAAAACCATGTCCATGCAATAAGGAAAATCAAACAGCGTATGCGCTACAGGGGCCGTACCCGAAAGGGACACGGCTCCTGCTTTTTTGTTGCTCCTTGTTCGGGTATGGCCCCGGAAAGGAACAATGATGCGAGAACAACAGGTATTGGCCTAT
>NZ_JACSNZ010000085.1 GCF_016902575.1 Pseudoflavonifractor capillosus
CACGCCTCACAGCGCTTCCACCTCCGACCTATCAACGACATAGTCTACGTCGAGCCTTACTCCATAAAGGATGAGAGATCTAATCTTAGAGGGAGTTTCACGCTTAGATGCCTTCAGCGTTTATCTCGTCCATACGTAGCTACCCAGCTGTGCCCTTGGCAGGACAACTGGTGCACCAGAGGTATGTCCATCCCGGTCCTCTCGTACTAAGGACAGCTCTCTTCAAATCTCTTACGCCCGCAACAGATAGGGACCGAACTGTCTCACGACGTTCTGAACCCAGCTCGCGTGCCACTTTAATCGGCGAACAGCCGAACCCTTGGGACCGAATACAGCCCCAGGATGTGACGAGCCGACATCGAGGTGCCAAACCTCCCCGTCGCTGTGGACGCTTGGGGGAGATCAGCCTGTTATCCCCAGGGTAGCTTTTATCCGTTGAGCGACGGCACTTCCACTTGCATACCGCCGGATCACTAACTCCAACTTTCGTTACTGCTCGACCCGTCGGTCTCGCAGTTAGGCTCGTTTATGCGTTTACACTCAATGCACGATTTCCGTCCGTGCTGAACGAACCTTTGAGCGCCTCCGTTACCTTTTAGGAGGCGACCGCCCCAGTCAAACTGCCCACCTAACAGTGTCCCCCGACCGGATTCACGGCCGCAGGTTAGAAGCCCAGCAATCCAAGGGTGGTATCCCAAGGGTGACTCCACATGAGCTGACGCCCATGCTTCCAAGTCTCCCACCTATCCTGTACATGAATTACCGAACTCCAGTATTAAGCTACAGTAAAGCTCCATGGGGTCTTTCCGTCTAGTTGCGGGTAACTGGCTTCTTCACCAGTACAACAATTTCGCCGGGTGGGCTGTTGAGACAGCGCCCAAATCGTTACGCCATTCGTGCGGGTCAGAACTTACCTGACAAGGAATTTCGCTACCTTAGGACCGTTATAGTTACGGCCGCCGTTTACTGGGGCTTCAATTCAGACCTTCGCTTGCGCTAAGCCCTCCTCTTAACCTTCCAGCACCGGGCAGGCGTCAGCCCATATACGTCATCTTTCGATTTAGCATAGACCTGTGTTTTTGGTAAACAGTCGCTTGGGCCTATTCTCTGCGGCTCCCCTTAGGGAGCTCCCCTTATCCCGAAGTTACGGGGTCATTTTGCCGAGTTCCTTAACAACCCTTCTCCCGTTGGCCTTAGGATTCTCTCCTCATCTACCTGTGTCGGTTTGCGGTACGGGCACCTTAGTATACCTCACACCTTTTCTCGCCTCTGGACATCGCCGGCTTCCCTACTATATTTCGGTCCCTTGCGCCCGGGTCAACCAACGCCCGGGTCCGGCTATTCCAAAGTGTCAGTGTGCTTAAAGTTCGGTGGCTACGGAATTTCTACCGTATGTGCATCGACTACGCCTTTCGGCCTCGCCTTAGCTCCCGGCTTACCTTGGGCGGACGAACCTTCCCCAAGAAACCTTAGATTTTCGGCCATCATGATTCCCACATGATTCTCGCTACTCATTCCGGCATTCTCACTCGAATACAGTCCACCGCTCCTTCCGATGCGACTTCACCCCATATTCGACGCTCCCCTACCCCTGTCTAATGACAAGCCCAAGCTTCGGTTATACGCTTAGCCCCGTTACATTTTCCGCGCAGAGTCACTCGACCAGTGAGCTATTACGCACTCTTTTAATGAGTGGCTGCTTCTAAGCCAACATCCTGGTTGTTTTCGCAACTCCACATCGTTTTCCACTTAGCGTATATTTGGGACCTTAGCTGTGGGTCTGGGCTGTTTCCCTTTTGACTATGAGACTTATCTCACACAGTCTGACTGCTGTTCATCAATTAGCTGGCATTCGAAGTTTGATAGGGTTCAGTAAGCTTATCGCCCCCTAGCCCATTCAGTGCTCTACCTCCAGTAATCTAAAACAACGCTAGCCCTAAAGCTATTTCGGGGAGAACCAGCTATCTCCGGGTTCGATTGGAATTTCACCGCTATCCACAAGTCATCGCCGATCATTGCAACGAGCGTGCGTTCGGTCCTCCATGGAGTTTTACCTCCACTTCAACCTGCTCATGGATAGGTCACCCGGTTTCGGGTCTATTGCCACTGACTTCATACGCCCTATTCAGACTCGCTCTCGCTGCGGCTCCGGTACTGAATACCTTAACCTTGCCAGTAACAATAACTCGCCGGACCATTCTACAAAAGGTACCTCATCACCCGTTAACGGGCTTTGAGTGCTTGTAAGCACAAGGTTTCAGGTTCTGTTTCACTCCCCTCTCGGGGTCCTTTTCACCTTTCCCTCACGGTACTGCTCCACTATCGGTCATCAGGTAGTATTTAGGGTTGGAGGGTGGTCCCCCCAGCTTCCCACGGGGTTTCACGTGTCCCGCGGTACTCTGGATCCAGTCTCACAGCCTTCTCTTTCGGATACGGGGCTGTCACCCGCTATGGCCGGCCTTCCCATGCCGTTCTCCTAGATAACCTCTGCTAAATGACTGTCCACAACCCCGGTGGATAAATCCACCGGTTTGCCCTCTTCCGCGTTCGCTCGCCACTACTAGCGGAATCTCGGTTGATTTCTCTTCCTCGCCCTACTTAGATGTTTCAGTTCAGGCGGTTCCCTTCCTACGCCTATTTGATTCAACGCAGGATGACAGTGTATTGCACTGCCGGGTTTCCCCATTCGGAAATCTCCGGATCAAAGGCTGTTTGCGCCTCCCCGAAGCTTATCGCAGCTTGCCACGTCCTTC
>NZ_JACSNZ010000086.1 GCF_016902575.1 Pseudoflavonifractor capillosus
CCAACAGCATGTCCCAGAAGGCAGGCAGTGAGTACGAAGAAATTGTCATCACCAACTATGACCCCCGCCGCTACAACACCGCAAGGAATTGGCAACTGAGTATGTTCCATCTGTCCCCCACCGACGAGTACGAGGGACGTTATACCCTGATCCATGAACCAAATCAAAATACTTAACGATATGGAGGAATGAACATGACATTTATCAACTACACCAACGACGGCAAAGCCGTCATCCAGTCCGCCGCCCTGATTCTGAGCGGCCTGGAGCGAGAGGAAACCCTGGAGCTGCACACCCTGGAAAACGCCATTGTCCTGCTCAAGCCGGATATGAAACCTGTGGAGAAAGCCGCCGCTATGATGACGCTGATGCGGCTGGCCAACAGCCTGTGGGCGGATATGATGGCTGGCTGGAAGGGCCAGGAGGAGGATGAGGATGTGTGCGACGGCTGCCACGGGTGCGCCGAGGACACGCTTCCCATCCCCGCAGAAGCCTTTGCAGATGCAGGCATTCTCTTTGACAACCTCCGGGTGTTCAGCGTAGACGGTGCTGTTCTGGTGGTGTCCGACGACCACAAAGCCAAGTGGCACGAAGCGTTGACCAAAATGGTCACGGAGTGTGAGAAGACCCATGACTAACGATTACGATTACCTCTACCTCAACTCCCTCTCCGAAGCTAAGCGTCAAGACGAGATTGCGCTTTGGCGAGCAAGCCACATAAAAAATGTCGCCTGCAAGCAGGCCATCGAGGAGGCCATCCGCAAGGGCTTTGATGGGATGTACCTGGACGCTAACTGCGCCCAGAGCGTCATCGACAGCTTCGGTTTTAAGCGTGTGGGATGGGTGTTATCTTCCACCCTACAACAAAAGCAGTATGATGGGCGGTTCAGCCCTCAAAACAAAACATGGGCTGCATCCACTTTTATTCCCCCTTGTGACCGCAATTATGAGTTTGCGGTGGAAAGTCACCCTGCTGTGCTGGACGGCTTCGTCAACGCTTTCCGAGAGGCACAGGCAGAGCTAAAACTGTTCGACGGCTCCCACTGCGACGATATGACCGGACAAGCGCTGGAAGGCACGGTGCTGGTTATGAGTCCCTTCACCCTGAAGGAATCCTACTGGGCTCCGGAAAACCAGCTCTGGCTGGCGACTGGAGGCTTTGGATGCAACCCCACCGCCTCCGGCCGAGCGGTATATGCCACCTGTCTTGGCGACGGAGAGCAGGCCAGGTGGAATCGCAGCGACTTTATCGGCATTCTCCGGGAGGAGCATCTGCCCGACTGGGCCAGAGAGCATCTGGAGCAGCTTCAGCAGAAATCTCCCACCGTTCCCGACATGAGCCATCCATCCATGTAAAGAAAGGAGATCAACACCATGGCAACACCTAAGAACATACAGCAGGACATTCCCACCCCCCAGGTAGAAGCACGCATCGACCGTCTGGTAGATGGAGACTTCAAAACCGAAGCCTATGCCAGTGCTACCATCGCCGGTGCCTTTGCTGTCCACGGCATCCGTATTATCGAGTCCGACAAAGGCCGGTTCGTCTCCATGCCCCAGGAGTCCTACCAAAAACACGGTCAGACCAAGTACAACGACACCTTCCACGCCATCACTGCCGAAGCTCGGACTGCGCTGGTAGAGGCGGTCAATACCGCTTATGAGCAAAAGCTTCGGGAGCAGCAGGAGCAGAACTCCCGGCAGGCCATGAGCCAGCAGATGTAATGGTTCACCTGAGTCCTTTTTTCAGTGGGCCTCCACCCCCTGATGTTCCAGAGCATCATCCGGGCCCAAATACACACTATATTTTTGTAACTGGAGGTAATCTATGCGTAAATGGAACTACAAACGCTTTGCTCTCTTACTGGTGGTGGCGCTGGCCATGACCTCCCTGATGGCAGGCACAGCCCTGGCCGCTGGCAGCGGAGATGTAGCTGGAGCCGTAGAGAGCACCTGGACCACCGCATCCACCCAAATCAAGACTGTGGTCAACAACGTGGTCTTCCCTGCCATTGATCTGATCCTCGCCGTGTTTTTCTTTGTCAAAGTGGGTACCGCATACTTTGATTATCGGAAAACCGGGCAGTTTGAGTGGACAGCACCCGCTATTTTGTTTGCCTGTCTGGTGTTTACCCTCACCGCCCCCCTGTACATCTGGGGTATCGTTGGCATCTAACACCCAGCAAACCATGTAATTGATTGACACAAAAGGCCGTACCAGCTGCGGGGTCTTTGTGTCATGCGGTTGGTACGGCCTCATTCCGAAAAGAGGTGAACCAACCATTGTTTATTTGGGATTTTGTAGCTGATACTGTCCTGAGCCAGATCATTGATTGGATCTACAGTCAGATCATGGGCTTTCTGGGTAACTTTTTTGCCGAGATGGGTAACATGGGCGTGGAGCTGTTCACCATGAACTGGGTGCAGAGCATTGTACTGTTTTTCTCCTATCTGGCCTGGGCGCTCTATGGCACAGGCCTTGTAGTGGCCTGTTTTGAATGTGGCATTGAGTATTCCTCCGGCAGAGGAAACCTGAAAGAGACCGCCCTCAATGCCATAAAGGGCTTTATGGCAGTCGGTCTCTTCACGGTGGTACCCGTGCGGCTCTATGAACTCTCCGTCACGTTGCAGGGCAGTCTCACCG
>NZ_JACSNZ010000087.1 GCF_016902575.1 Pseudoflavonifractor capillosus
GACGTTGCCGCCGGCATCCCCATTGAGGCCGTAACCGACATTGTGGACTATGAGGAGATCGACGACGCCATGGCCGCCAGCGGGGAACACTTTGGACTGAGGATCAAAGGCCGAAGCATGGAGCCTCGCATGATGGAGGGTGATGTGGTCATCGTCCGTAAACAAGACGCAGCAGAAAACGGGGACACCGTGGTGGTGCTGGTCAACGGCGATAGCGCAACGGTAAAGAAAATAAAATACGGGTCAGACGGGATTTCCCTGATCCCGACCAACCCGGCCTATGATGTTCAGTTTTATAGCGCCCAAGATGTGGAGCGCCTGCCGGTCCGTGTGATTGGCAAAGTCGTGGAGCTTCGGGCCAAATATTGAAAGAGAAAGAGAGAGATGGAGCATGGGCTTTCGATTCAGAAAAAGCATTAACCTTGGTCCAGCGAGAATCAACCTAAGCAAGTCCGGCGTGGGGTACAGTGTCGGTGGGAAGGGCTTCCGGGTTACAAAAAAAGCAACCGGAGGGACCAGGGCAACGGCGTCCATCCCAGGGACCGGATTGAGCTATGCGAAGGAGACTGGGAAGAACAGTCGCAGTAGCGATAGAAAAAATGGCGCAACCATGCCAACGAATTTCTCGCTGGCTGTTATCCTTATGACGAAATCAACAGCCTCTTGAGCACCATCCTGGAGGACAAGAAGATTGATGACGATGAGAGAAAGACCCTTCTGGCGTTTCTGAGCAATCTGGTGGAGTTCAAAGACTCATTCAACCTTAGTGAGAAAGACTTTTCAGACCTGAAAAATACATATTCTGTTCCTGGCATTTGCGCATCCTGCCCGGACGTGCAGATTGAAGGACGCACTTTCTGCTTCACCGGCGAGTCCTACCGTGCCACCAGAAAGGAGATCAACGACGTGATCTTGCGTCTGGGCGGAACTCTAAAAGGCAGTGTTTCCAAAAAGACAGATTACCTGGTTGTAGGCAATGCAGGAAATCCCTGTTGGGCCTATGCCTGCTATGGCCGAAAGATTGAGGAGGCTATGCAGCTCCGCAAAGCCGGTGCCAAAGTTGTCATCATCAACGAGACCGACTTCTGGGACGTTGTAGAGGACGCACTGTCTGGCATCGAATAACAAAAAAACACCTCCCCCGGCACCCGGGGGAGGTATCAAAAGTCCAATTTATCGAACATATGTACTTGTAGGATGAACGAAAGCCGCCCTGGTGCTGCAACACCAGAGCGGCGGAGCAAGAAGCCCACACACCAATGAGCAAGCGTCCTGCGGTCTCCATCTTATCACACAGGGGCCGGGGTGCGCAACCGAAAGGAGATCACCATGGCCAAGAAAAAGCCCAAATATCACGTCCGCCCGGACGGCCTCCATGAGGCTATCCGTGTCATCGGCGGCAAGCGCATTGCCTTCCGTGGAAAGTCAGATGCCGAAGTTGAACGCAAGATGATCGAGTACCAGACCCGTATAGCCCAAGGCCGCCCCTTTTCCGCTGTGGCGGATGACTGGGAGCGAGAACACTTTGAGAGCGTAGCTCCCAACACCCTGCGGGCCTACCGTCCGGCCTTAACCCGGGCGGTGGATCACTTCGGGGACGACCTGATCCGGGAGATCACCCCACCAGACATCAAACAGTTTATCGTGGACTTTGCCGCCAAGGGCTACGCCAAAAAGACCGTCACCACCCAGCTCCAGATTTGCAACATGATTTTCAGCTTTGCCGTGGAGCGTGGGGAGTGCGACACCAACCCCTGCACCTGCGTCAGCATACCCAAGGGTCTTCGCAAGACCTACCGGGATGCAGCCACCCCAGAGGATGAGCAGCATATCAAGGCCACGCCCCACATCTGGCTGCTGCCCTTCTTCATCCTGTATACCGGCTTGCGCAAGGGGGAGGCCCTGGCCATCCAGGGCCGGGACATTGACCGCAAGCACATGGTAATCCACGTCACTAAGTCCGTGTACCACGATAGTGGCGGACGCCCCCACATCAAGCCACCTAAGTCCAAGGCCGGAGTGCGGGACGTGCCTCTGCTGGCTCCCCTGCTCCCCCACCTGCCCAAGGTACTGGGGGCTGATAAATACCTATTCTCTCTGGACAAAGGGGTCACCCCCTTGACCGAGAGCGAGTACGCCAGGTTGTGGAAAAACTATGTCATGTCCACCGGGATCTCCTGCTCCGCCCACCAGCTGCGCCACAGCTACGCCACATTGCTTTTTGAGACAGACGGCGTGGAACTCAAGGACGCCCAGACCCTCCTGGGCCATTCCACAGCAGCCATGACCCAGGATGTCTATACCCACATCCGGGACACCCGCCAGGAGCGCACCGCCCAGCTGCTCAATGCCAAGCTGCAAAGAACTGTGTCCAACTTGGACACATGAAATCACTGTGTAGGCACTGTGTAGATTGGCTTGGTTTTCTGTGTATTTACTGTGTAGAGCGGGGTGTTTTTTGGGGTTTTCCCGTGACCCTTTAGGCATCATCTTGAAACGCAATTTTTCATACTGAAAAAGAAAAAACAGCCTGTAATTTCATGTTACAGGCTGTTTTTCGCAAAAATCAAAAAGAAAGAGCACAGTTTACACTGTGCTCTTTCTGGCGCGGAAGGAGGGATTTGAA
>NZ_JACSNZ010000088.1 GCF_016902575.1 Pseudoflavonifractor capillosus
GTGGGTTTCCAAATCAGTAGCACAGCGGCCACCACCAACACAGCCACCACCACAATGCCGCCGATGCCCCACACCAGGGGGTTTATGTTCTTGGAGGGCTGGGTGGGTTTGGCCTTGGGGGCGGAGTGGGGGTTGGATTTCTTGTGTTTCTTCTTTGACATGGGGAGAGAAACCACCTTTCACTGGGTTATGTGCCTTCTAGTTTACATCAAAACTGGGGGGAAGGAAAGGGCTTAACGCCTCCCTTGTGCAAAGGGAGGTGGCCCGGCGCAAGCCGGGTCGGAGGGATTGACCGTTTAACCTCACAGTCTCAGGCTTGCCAGCCAGGGTTTGCTCCGCAGGGTGACTTTCTGAGTGGGCAGAAAGTCACCAAAGACCCACCAAAGGCGGGGCCTTCCCCCGCCTTGTGGAATCCACCCCGCGGTACTGGATGCACCTGCGTCCTTCTTCTTTCGGCCCTTGGCCCGGTGGGGGCACATAGATGGCATGGAAAAACCATGGGAAGTGCCTACTCCTCTGTAGGTGGTACTTCTATCGCCAGGGCCTTACCATAGTGTGCCGCTGTTCCCAGCGGTCGGGGGCCTGGCTCTCGGCGGCGGGAACGCCGCTTCTCCAGGGTAGGCCCGGACTTGGAAACCACCTGGTGATAGGGCCAGCTGCTCAGGGTAGCCTGGTGTGGTGGCACAAACAGGGGCCACAGCAAGGGTGACGGGCCGAATTTCGTTTTGACGCAGGCCCAGCCTCGTACCCAAAGGGAGGTTCTTAGGGGGGAACGCCCTAAGCGGGTTTTGGTTTCTTTTGCCCGCTCAAAAGAAACCCCCAGCGGGAAGCGTCCCCACCAGGCTGGCAAGTCTGAACTAGGCCTTTTAGAAGAACAACCCCTCAGTCAGCCTAACGGCTGCCAGCTCCCCTGACTCAGGGGAGCCATTGGGCAAGACAAGGGCCTGTTGCAGCTGCAACAGGCCCTTGCAATGGGAAAAGGGGAATTACCGCTTGTTGGACTTGCGCCAAATGTGCATGGCCTCGGCAGCGGCAATGAGCTCGTCCCGGAACTGGGGTGCAGCCACGGAGATCAGGCCCTCGGCACGCTCCCAGGTGGTCTTGCCCTTGACGTTGAACATGCCATGCTCGGTGACCACATAGTGGAGGTTGCTCCGGGTGCAGGTGGCGATGGAGCCCTCAATGAGGGTGGGACGGATGCGGGACTTCACCTCGCCAGTGGCCTTGTCCTTGAAGGTGGAGGAGCAGCAGATGAAGCTCTTACCGCCACGGGACAGGTAGGCACCCATGACGAAGTCCTGCTGACCGCCGGCACCGCTGATGTGGTGGATGCCGGAGGACTCGGAGGAGACCTGACCGAACAGGTCGATGTCCACTGCCCCGTTGATGGAGATGAAGTTGTCCAGGGTGGACATCCGGGCAATGTCGTTGGTGTAGTCCACAGGGGCATTCATGCACTGGGGGTTGTTGTCCAAAAAGTCATACAGCTCCTGAGTACCGGCGGCAAAGGCGTAGGTCTGACGGCCCTGGTCAAAGGCCTTGCAGGCGCCGGTGATCTTGCCGGCCTTGGTCATGGCCACGAAGGCATCCACGTACATCTCGGTGTGCACGCCCAGATCCTTCAAATCGGACTGAGCGATCATCTGGCCCACAGCCCCGGGCATGGAGCCGATGCCCAGCTGGAGGCAGGCGCCGTTGGGGATCTCGGCCACGATCTGACGGGCCACCGCCAGGTCGATCTCGGAGGGCTGGCTCAGCCCGGGCATGGTGCCGATGGGGCCGTTGGGGCCCTCCACAATGGCGTTGACCTGGGAGATGTGCACGCCGGTGTGGTAGCCGCCCAGGCAGCGGGGCATATTCTCGTTGACCTCCACGATGATGTGCTTGGCCCGCTTGCACATGTCGTACAGGTGGGAGGCGTTGGGGCCGAAGTTGAAGTAGCCGTGCTGGTCCATGGGGGCCACCTGGAACATGGCCACGTCCATGGGCTCGATGCAGTTGCGGTAGTAGCCGGGCAGCTCGGAGTAGCGGATGGGGGCGTAGTAGGCCAGGCCCATCTTCACCATCTTCCGCTCCACACCGGACATATGCCAGGAGTTCCAGGTGAAGTGGTCGGCAGGGTTCTCGATCTGGGCAATGGCGGGCATGTGCAGCAGGATGCCGCCCCGCACCTTTACGTCATGCAGCTCACCCATGCGAGCGGCCAGAGCCTGGTCCAGCACCTCGGCGGTGTTGGTGCACCAGCCGTAGTCCACCCAGTCCCCGGACTTGACCACCTTCACAGCCTCTTCGGCAGTGGTGAGCTTCTGACGGTATTCTTCTTGATAACTCATATCGTTACCTCCAAAATAGTGAAAAATGAAGAATGAATCATTATGGTGTGCCTTCGGCACGGTTTTCATTTAAGGGAAAAAGGGGCAAATACTCAAACAAGGGTGTGGGGTGACCCCCCACACCCTTGTCCATGGATGTTATCACGCTCGGGTTGGACGCATGGTGCGTCTACCCTCACGGACAGATACGCTTCGCACCCTTCGCGACGGTCGCCTTCCCTGCGACTCCAGGCAAACCCGCACAGCC
>NZ_JACSNZ010000089.1 GCF_016902575.1 Pseudoflavonifractor capillosus
GTAACGCTGGTAGCGGTCGATCTGCTTGCGGTAGTACAGCCATTTTTCTCTGCGGCTGCCAGGATAGATGAGAAGTTGTGGGGGAATGGTTTGGTTCTCTTCCTCCTGCGCTGCTGCAGCTTCCCACTGCTCCGGGGTTGTCATGGGGCAGTCTATCTCTTCCTCTGGAAGAAAGGAGAACTGCTGGGTGTACTGCTGGGCTTCCTGAAAAAGCTGCTGGTCATCCTGCAGCAGGATTTGAAATACCCGGTACTTGCTCAACTGACTGCGCAGGTCCATCAAACAGCCATTCAGTTCCCACCAGATGCCACGGTCCTGTGTACTCTCGTACTGCTTGGCCAAGGACTGGATGTGCTGGAGATGGTCATGAAGAGGGGCATACTGCCTGGGACCCAGGTTCAAAATGTCCGTGGTGAGTTCCCCGGCATCAAACAGTGTTCCACCGTATTCGATTGTGCTGCCGTGCATGTAAAATACGATATCTCCATTCATAGGACTTCACCGCCTCTAAAAATTGTCCCACCTGGAAAATAATTGGTCACACCTTTTTCTCAGTCTAACAAAATCTCCGACACAATACAAGCAGAAGGGCATCGGCACCGTCGCTGGTGTCCTTACTTTTTTGTAAAGGGGAATTCGAAATGAAGCAATCCATGTACAAGCACTACGACGAGCTGCCACTGTTTCTCAATTCGAAAACGGTAGCACAAGTGTTAGGTGTGTCACCATCCAGTGCTTATGAACTCATGCATGAACCAGGCTTCCCCATGCTGCGCATCGGCAATCGCATGGTGGTACCCAAGGAGGCAATTCATCCAATGGGTGGTGGAACACACGGAAGGAGGTGATCGCAACTGAATTTGTCTTTGTACCAGCGTGATCCGAAACGGCATCGCTTCCCACTGCCCAACGATATCTGGAAGTGGAACCTGAAGCCCCCGGCCTTTGCTACCTTCACCTACCTCTGCTATCTCCACACCCACGGCAAAAAAACTGTCCCACCCAGTGCGGACGAGATCGCATCCAAGCTACACATGAGCAAGGACATGGCCGCAGAGCAACGCACGGAACTTAAACAACGTGGACTGCTGAATCAACAGCTGGTTCCAGTGTGCAGGAATACCGGGAAGAATTTTTTCTCTCTGCCCAATGAATTGTTCTTCCTGAATCTCGGTCACGGAGCCATCACCGTCTATGCTTATCTGCTCTACTGTGAAGATCGACGCACCCATCAATGCCATCCCAGCTACCGAACCATTGCATCAGCGGTACATCTCACGGTGGCTACTGTGATGAAGCACGTCGCAAAGCTGGTAGACAGACAGCTCATCGCTGTGGAACACACCAGCTACCTGGACAGCCACGGCATGAAGTGGAACGGCAACAACCAGTACACCATCCTCCCAATCCAAATGACGTTGGACTGTTATTACCAGCAGCAGATGAACCAACTGGAGGAACAGCAAAAGTGGCAGCAGGCGCAAAAACGCCTGGGACAAAACCAGAGAAAGCCCCGTGTTTCCCGCTGTGAGGGGCTGTGTGGGCAATTGCAGGGCTGGGGAAGGCGCCCTGCCCCGCTCAGGCAAAGGAGAGGCAAATTCCCCCCCTTTGGGACGAAAATGGTGGATATGGGGCCTGGACTAACTAGAAGCAGGGGAAAGACACGACGCTCCTTGTGCGCCGTGTCGGCCACAACTGCCCGCAGTGCAGGCAGTTTCAGGCTTTTCAAAGGGCGTTCCTTTCGGCAAAAAATCTGGGGAGGAACGCTCTGTTGGGGACGAGCCTTACAGTCCCAAAGAATTCAAGATAATTTCGAAGCGAAAGGAGACTAATTATGGTCAAAGGAAAACAGAAAACAACCGTCTTTTTCACCCCCTCTGTGAGAGGGAAAATTGAGGACACTTACCGAAGCGATAATTGCAAAAGCCAGAGCGAGTTCATCGAAAAAGCCGTGGAGTTCTATCTAGGCTATCTGAACACCAAGCATGCCGGTGCCTTCCTGCCCGAGGTGCTCTCCACCATACTCATCGGTATCATGGATGACTTCGCACAGCGCATGGGCAGACAACTCTACAAGGTAGCGGTAGAACAAAATCTCTGCAATCACATCCTGGCATCGGACACCGACATGGACCAGCGGATCTATGAACTCATGCGTGGCCGAAGTGTGCGGGAGGTGAACAGCACCAACGGACGCATCAGCTTCAAGGAAGTGCTGGACTTCCAGAAGTCCGTGTGATCTATGTGAGCGTGTAAAAATCTGTGTTGCGATACAAAGATAAAAATACTCTCGGTTGGCCACGAGGAGGAGCAGCTGAGCTGAGGTAATGTGAGTATGGATGGTAACCACAACGTCTAAAATAGCACACTGTCACCAAAGAAACCGCCCCGAGGAAATGATAACAGTTTGATAATTGTGGTGAAATCCGCTGGCTATTCTCTTCATTGTTCGGTATTGTGTGTTGCTGATAAGGAGGCGGCACACATGAACGACTATATGAAA
>NZ_JACSNZ010000090.1 GCF_016902575.1 Pseudoflavonifractor capillosus
GTAACGCTGGTAGCGGTCGATCTGCTTGCGGTAGTACAGCCATTTTTCTCTGCGGCTGCCAGGATAGATGAGAAGTTGTGGGGGAATGGTTTGGTTCTCTTCCTCCTGCACTGCTGCAGCTTCCCACTGCTCCGGGGCTACCATGCGGCAGTCCATCTCCTCCTCTGGAAGGAAAGAGAACTGCTCAGTGTACTGCTGGGCTTCTTGAAAAAGCTGCTGGTCATCCTGCAGCAGGATTTGAAATACCCGGTACTTGCTCAACTGACTGCGCAGTTCCATCAGACAGCCGTTCAGTTCCCACCAGATGCCACGGTCCTGCATGCTCTCGTACTGCTTGGCCAGGGACAAGATATGCTGGAGTTGGTCATGGAAAGGGGCGTACTCCCTGGGACCCAGGTTCAAAATATCCGTGGTCAGTTCCCCGGCATCAAACAGCGTTCCACCGTATTCGATTGTGCTGCCGTGAATGTAAAATACGATATTTCCATCCAAAGAACATCACCACCACCGAAAATTGTCCCACCTGGAAAATAATTGGTCACACCTTTTTCTCAGTCTAACAAAATCTCCGACACAATACAAGCAGAAGGGCATCAGCGCCGTCGCTGGTGTCCTTACTTTTTTGTAAAGGGGAATTCAAAATGAAACAATCCATGTACAAGCACTACGACGACCTGCCGCTGTTTCTCAATTCAGAAACAGTGGCAAAAACATTGGGTGTCTCATCATCCAGTGCTTACGAGTTGATGCACGAACCCGGCTTCCCGGTACTGCGAGTGGGCAGCCGCATAGTGGTACCCAAGGAACAGTTCATCCAATGGGTAGTGGAACACACGGAAGGAGGTGATCGCAACTGAATTTGTCTTTGTACCAGCGTGATCCCCGGCGGCATCGCTTCTCAATCCCCAATGAAATTTGGAAGTGGAATCTGAAACCCCAGGCCTTCGCTACCTTCACCTATCTCTGCTATCTCCATACCCACGGAAAAAAATCTGTCCCGCCCACTGCGGACGAGATTGCATCTAAGCTACACATGAGCAAGGACATGGCCGCAGAGCAACTCACGGAGCTCAGGCAACGTGGTCTGCTGGATCAACACATGGTTCCGGTGTACAAGAATACCGGGAAGAATTTTTTCTCTCTGCCCAATGAATTATTCTTCCTAAATCTCGGTCACGGAGCCATCGCCGTCTACGCCTACCTGCTCTACTGCGAGAACCGACACACCCACCAGTGCCATCCCAGCTACCGAACCATTGCTGCTGCAGTACATCTCACGGTGGCTACCGTGATGAAGCACATTGCAAAACTGGAGGACCGACAGCTCATCTCTGTGGAACACACCAGCTACCTGGACAGCCACGGCATGAAATGGAACGGCAACAACCAGTACACCATCCTCCCCATCCAAATCACATTGGACTGTTACTACCAGCAGCAGATGGACCAGCTGGAGAAACAGCAAAAGTGGCAGCAGGCGCAAAAGTGCCTGGGACGAAATCCAGAGAAAGCCCCGTGTGCCCCGCTGTGAGGGGCTGTGTGGGCGATTGCAGGGCTGGGGAAGGCCATGCCTCGCCCAGGCAAAGGAGGGGCAAATTTGCCCCCTTTGGGGCGGAAATGGCGGATGCGGGGCCTGGACTAACGAGAAGCAGGATAAAGGCCGGGGGTCATCCGGCCAGTCACAACTGCCCGCAGTGCGGGCAGTTTCAAGGGTTTCCGGGGTTTCAAACATGGGGTCAAACCTTGAGAGGTACGGAAATTCTGCGGTCGTTATCCCGAAACCCTTACTCCCACAACAAAAATATTGGGGTCAATACCCCGAAAGGAAGGAATATGAGCAAAAAAGAAAAGTTTCCTCTCTATCTCACACCAGAGAAAAAAGCACTTCTGGAACGGCGACATGCGGAGGATGGCAGCCGAAGCATTACTGGCTTTATCGAAAACGCCATTGACTTTTACCTGGACTATCTCAGCGCCAACAACGCCGGATTGTTTCTCCCCACCTCGGTTCAATCCTATCTGGACGGCAGACTGGATCAACTGGAGAACCGCATCTCCGCTCTGCTCTTCAAGCAGGCGGTGGAACTGGACATGGGGCTGAGTACTCTGGTGGACTGCGTTCAACTGGATGAAGAATACCTGGAGCGACAGCGCTCCAACAGCATTGCCAATGTGAAGCGCACCAATGGTCGGCTACGACTGGAGGAGAAGGTGCGAGACGCCAACGGGAGTGAGGACGAGTGGCAAGACTGATTGTCAAAAGCCCATACATCAAGTGCAACGGTAGCCAAGGTGCAACTGGTTACATGAAGTACATTGCCACACGAGAACGGGTGGAGATCCTACCCGATGACCGCCCACCCACACGCAAGCAGGAGCAGCTGATCACAAAACTGTCCAAAGACTTCCCTGGAGTGAAAGAGCTGCTGGAGTACGGAGACTACACCCAGCATCCCACCAAGGCCAACG
>NZ_JACSNZ010000010.1 GCF_016902575.1 Pseudoflavonifractor capillosus
CAGTTGGCAGACCGCACCTTGATTGTATCAAAAGGAGTTTTTTCTTCATACGGAACGCTAAAGCTTTTTTTGAACTCCCCGGCACAGCCGGGGGTTTTCAATATACAAAAAGCCCAGGAGAGGAAGTTGCTTCCTCTCCTGGGGGTAAAGGGGCGTAAGCTTTGATCTTCTGCCATGACCTACAACGGCTTGCCAGCCTGGTAGGGACGCTCCGCTGGGCCCGATTTCTTAGCGATAAGAAATCGGGGAAAGAATCGCTTAGGGCGTTCCCCCCTAAGGACCTCCCTGGGGTACCAGGCTGGAACTGCGTCAAGTTGATCCTCGGCCCGTCACTCTTGCTGTGACTCATGGGACTACTTCCACCCCAGGTGATCCTGGCAACTGGCCCTACAACCAGGCAATTCCCACGTCCGGGCCTACCCTGGAGAAGCGGCGTTCCCGCCGCCGTCAGCCAGGCCCCCGGCAGCTGGGAACAGCTGCTTGACCAGGGTAAGGCCCTGGTATATAGAAGGACGCATCTCCATAGGAGCCAGTGCTGCCCAGAGAACAACCATGCCATCTATGTGACCCCGCCAGACCAAGGGCCGAAAACAGAAGGACGCAGTTTCACCCCGCACCAGCGGGGTGGATTCCACAAGGAGGGGGAAGGCCCCTCCTTTGGTGGGTCTTTGGTGACTTTCTGCCCAGCTCAGAAAGTCACCCTGCGGAGCAAACCCGGGCCGGAAGGCTGTGCCGAGGAACCGACGCACGGTTATTTCCTTCCTCATAGCACAACAAAAGGAGGAAGCCCCCCGGCTTCCTCCTTCCTCTTATTCTTCTATGGCAATGTCCACCCCATTGACCTGCACCCCGTCCTGGGCACGGATCAATATGTACTTCACCCCGTCGATGACCCGGGTGGATACCAGATCGCTCTGGTCAGCAGGCAGCCGCACCGACACGTCAGCCGCCGCCACCTCCACCTGCTTGGGCTGGATGACGTTGGCGGGGTTGATGGATGTCTCCTCCCCGAATGCCTCCTGGAACTTGCGTCCAAACTCCTCGGCACAGTGGGCGGGCACCCCGCAGGAGCGCAGCACCCCCGCCATCTCCCCATGGTTGAGGGTCAGCGGCTCCGGCTCATGGCTCTCCTTATGTACCTCCATCATCTCTCTGAGCTGCTGGTGCACCCCTTCCACCACCTCATAGCTGCCCTGGCCCTCCAGGGCCTCGCTGAAAATGGTCTGGAAGGTCTCCTTCTGGGCCTGGGCGGGCATGGGGGGCTGGCAGCGGAACAGCTCGCTCCACATGGCCTCCTGACTGGCTTTGGTGTCCTTGGTGTAGAACAAAGCTCCATACAGGTTGGTGCTGCGCTCATCAAAGGCAGGGAACAAAAAGCCCAGGGCGGGGGGAGACACCAGATGATTCATCTGGCGGTTGTGGAACTCATTTTCCCGCATGTAGTAGCTCAGGGCAGGCTTGGTCTCCTTCACCGGACAGATGGAGCACATAATATAGCGGTACACCTCGCTGCCCCCTTCGTCCTGGCGGCTGCCGTCCTTGCCCCGGTAGGGCACGTCGTAGCTGTCCTGAATGAGCAGGATCAAGTAGCTGCCCTCCAGCTCCACCGTCTCCACAATGCGGCGGAACAGCTCCTCTACGGCAGTATCATCCTTCAAGGCGGAGTCCCGCACCGTCATCAGCAGCTTGTGCTCCTCCCCGTAGGCCACCTGGTTGGTCTCAAACTCCATGGGCAGCAGATTTTTCCCCAGCTTGCCCGAAAGGGTCTTGCGCAGCACGCCCAAAAACATCTCCCGCTCGTCCTCGCTGAGCATGGACAGAGGCTGGTTGAAATGGGAGACAATGTGCTTGAGTTCATTGACATAGCAGCCCCGGATGGAGCCAATGGCGTTGCGTTCATCCTTAAAACGGCGGCGAATTTCGCCGACTTCCTTCTCATTCATAGTGGAATACTCCTTATGGTTCGGTGATTCTCCCCTGCCCTGTGCAGGGAATATCAGTATATCACGCCTTTGCTCCCTCTTGCAAGGAGGGTTGTGGAAAATGCACATTGACATCTGTGGAAATACACGTATAATAAACCCATTGGTGTCTTGACACCTGTATGGATAGAAAAGGAGAGGAAACTCGTATGTCCAAATTCAAAGACTTTTTGGCCCGGAAGGACGTTGTCATCTCGGGCAAGCGGTACGGTATCGACGCTCTGGGGGCCATGGCCCAGGGTCTGTTTTGTTCTCTGCTCATTGGTACCATCTTAAATACCCTGGGCAAGCAGCTGGGGCTGGAGGCTCTGGTGCTGGTGGGGGGCTACGCCTCTGCCATGAGCGGGGCTGCCATGGCGGTGGCCATTGGCTGCGCCCTCAAAGCGCCCCCCCTGGTGCTCTTCTCCCTGGTCACCGTGGGCTACGCCGCCAACGCCCTGGGTTCCACCACCCTGGACGGCGGTTCCGGGGCCGGTGGACCTCTGGCCGTGCTGTTCATTGCCATCATTGCCGCTGAGCTGGGCAAATTGGTGAGTAAGGAAACCAAAATTGACATCCTGGTCACCCCCCTGGTGACCATTCTGGTGGGTGTGGGGCTGTCCGCCTGGTGGGCTCCCGCCATTGGCACCGCCGCCTCCGCCGTGGGCGAGTTTGTAGAGTGGGCCACGGTGCTCCAGCCCTTCTGGATGGGCATTCTGGTGTCTGTGGTCATTGGCATTGCCCTGACCCTGCCCATCTCCTCGGCTGCCATCTGCGCCGCCATTGGTTTGACCGGGCTGGCTGGGGGCGCTGCTGTGGCCGGGTGCTGCGCCAACATGGTGGGCTTTGCCTTCCTCTCCTTCCGGGAAAACCGATGGGGTGGGCTGGTGAGCCAGGGCCTGGGCACCTCCATGCTGCAAATGGGCAACATTGTCCGCAACCCCCGCATCTGGCTGCCTGCCATACTCACCTCCGCCATCACCGGACCCCTGGCCACCTGTGTGTTCCATTTCCAGATGAATGACCCCGCTGGCGGCGTGGCCTCCGGCATGGGCACCTGCGGCATGGTGGGCCCCATCGGGGTGTACGCCGGGTGGGTCAACGACGTGGCCCTGGGAGTCAAAGAAGCCATCACCGCCATGGACTGGGTGGCCATGGCTCTGCTCTGCTTCGTCCTCCCCGCCGTTCTCACCTGGGCCTTTGGAGTGGCACTGAGACGGGTAGGTTGGATCAAAGAAGGAGATTTGACTCTGTCCTAACCCTTGACATCTCCATTTTCTCCCTGTAACATAATAGTGAAATAGAGAGAAAGAAGAGATGAGAAATGGTAGACTTTCATGTGGAAAACAAACTGCGCTCCCTGGGTCTGATGGGCAATTATCAGGGCTACCATTGTCTGCGATACAGTGTGCATCTGATCCGTACTGATCCCACCTACCTGGACATGGCCACCAAGCGGCTCTATCCAGAGGTTGCACGGTGCTTTGGCATGAACGTTGGGTCGGTGGACAGTGCCATGCGCACCGCCATCTCCCTGTGCTGCACCCGGTGCGGGCCTCAGGTGGCTCAAATGTGCCGGGGTAACCCCCGCCCCACCGTGTCGGAATTTCTTCAGGGGTTGGTGGAGCAGCTCATGGAACCGTAATATTCTCACATATCATAAGGGCCTGTTGCAAAATTACCATTTTGCTACAGGCCCTTTCTGAGCGTGTCGAAAAAGTTCGACACGCTTCTCAAAAATGCAAGCATTTTTTCGAGGGGATGCAGCCCGCTGCATGCAGCCTTGGGTCAAAGGGCGACCCAAGGCTACACTGGCGGGCTGAGAAGTGTTTTTCCCGATGCGCATGTCCCCGGGAAAAACTGATTTCAATTTATTTTCCCGCCTACGGGCGGAAAAACTCTGCCGAGGGCTTCTCCCCATGCAAGATGGTCAGAACTTCTCGCATGACTTTTGTGTTTTTTGACAGTCTGAAAGGGCCTGTCATTTTGGTTTGGTTCTTAGCCTCTGCGCTTGCGGGCCACCACAGTCAGGCCACCCAGAGCGGCGGCGCTGGTCAACAGCATACCCACAGTCAAGATCATCTGGCTGGGATCGCCAGTGGGAGGCACACCGTCATCGGCCTTATCCACAACCACATTGGCCAGCACATAGGTACTGAAATGCTCCAGGTTGGCGGTGACAGTGCGGGCGTCCTTGTCCACGGTGATGGCGATTTCCTCCGTCTTCCCACTCTCTGCCACATAGAACAGCTTCAGGTTCTCGGTAGACAGGTTCTCGGGAATCTGGATGGTCATCTGCACCTTTCCGCTGGGCTGAATGGGCTTGCCGTTCAGGGTAGCAGTGATTTCCAGGATGGCGGTGTGCTTCATGTCAGCCACCACATCCTCCAGAGCCTTTTTCACGGTGTCATAGGTCTTACCCTCAGACACGCTCTCCACGGTGATGACCGTGTTGCTCTCAAACACCTGGTCGGCATTGCCCACGGTGATCTGGACATCAGCCTGATTGTCCACAATCACATCTCCACCAGTCTGCACAGGGTCAGTAGTCACGGGATCGGTGGTCACAGGGTCCGTAGTCACAGGATCCGTGGTCACGGGGTCCGTGGTCACGGGGTCGGTAGTCACGGGGTCCGTGGTCACAGGGTCGGTGGTCACAGGGTCCGTGGTCACAGGGTCCGTAGTCACGGGGTCGGTAGTCACGGGGTCGGTGGTCACGGGGTCGGTGGTCACGGGGTCCGTGGTCACGGGGTCGGTGGTCACGGGGTCGGTAGGCTCAACCGGCAGATCAATATTGGTGTACTCCACCTTCATATTGGCCTGGACGCCGCCTTGGGCCACGCCAGCACCCTTATTTTGCACCTCGATACGAATGATGTCACCTTGGGCCACTTCAACCGTTTGGTTCAACTCCACACCCGTCTGAGCGTCGTTGGCCAGCTGGGTCTGCTGGATGATGGGTTCATCATTCTTCAAAACAGTCACCCACACCTGGCCGCTGCTGTTGGCCGCCAGCAGCTTCAGACCGCCCTCTGCGGTCAGGCGTACCGTGCCGTCCACCGGGGCACGGAACCCAATGGCATGGCCCAGATTGGTGCGATCCTTCAACCGGTCCACAATTTTGATCCCGGTGGGATTCTTGCCGCTGTTGCAGCCCACAAAGTGCCAGTTGGTGGTATCTGCACCATCCCAGCCCTTCCAGTCGGTGTGGTAGGTGGTCATGTTGCGGTAGGAGCCGTCGGCCATATGCTCCTGCACATACCAGATGTTCCCCTGCACCCCGGCGGCAACGCCACTGAGCAGATCATCAAAGTAAGTGTATGCGTTTTTCTGCTCCAAAGTATATGTCTTGCTGGTTTCTCCATCTTCCGAGGTCAACTTCAAGGTCATACCGGCCTCCACATTGCCCTGGGTCACCTTCTGGTCGTCCCGGTACAGCTCCACGGTGGTGTCGCCCCAGGCCTTCACGCCATCCAGCAGCTGGGCCACAGCAAGGGGCATGGGCAAACGCATGGTGGAGCCCTCCACCTCAAAATAGGTGCTTTCCAACAGGTCCTCCCCGCTGATCTTCTGGTAGGCCCCGATGGTGGGGGTGCCATTGACGGGATTGCCAAAGAAGTCCTGCCCGCCGTTGTCCGCAATGGCCACGCCTGCGCCAATGGCAGGAGAGTTATCCTCCAGCTGATAGCCACCCAGAGTATCCAGAGCAGGGCCGTTTTCAGACCCGGTGCCGCCAGTGCCGGGATTGACCAGCAGGGGATCTTCGGTGATATGGCCCACACTGTTGGAGGGCACATTGGCGTAGTTGTAGAAGATATTGTTGGTGTAGGTGGTGGTCCCTGCCTGCCAGTTCTCGGTGCGGGCGGTCTCCCCGGCGTAATAGATGATGTTGTTTTTCACCTCCAGCTGGCCGAATGCGCCGCTGTTGGTGGCAATGAAGGGCACGCCCTCCTTCATGTAGAAGGTGTTATTGTAGATTTTGGCCAGGGGGCTGGTGGCGGGCACCAGGGCAGCCCGGCTGTCATTCTGGCTGATGTTGTAGCGGAACACCGAGTTCACGGCCTGCTGCAAGCAGACCATGAAGGTGCCGCCGCCATTGTCGTGGCTGTAATTATACTGGTACAGGGTGCCGTCGGCAGAATCGGCATCAAAGGCCTGACCGTCGGCATTCTGCCCATTGTAGTAGTAGGTGTTGAACACCTCGTTGTACTGGAACACAGCGTTCTTGCACTTCCAGGGCCACACGCCGGCAGCCACCTTGCCAAAGGTGGTGGCGGAGTAGTCGCTGTCGTTGATCTGCTTGCCAGCGCCGTCGGCCACGTTGTACTCCACAATGGGGCGGTCACAGTACATGGTGGTGATGGCATCCCCGCCGGGGTCCTTCACATAGTTGTTGGTGATGCGCACATTGGTGTGTCCATACTTGGCAATGTCCTCATCGGAGATCTCAGCGGTGTTTTGGAAGGGGGCATAGTATGCAGTATAGGCCGCGGCAATCCCCCAGCGGCTGACGTTTTTGACATAGCAGCCGTCAATGAGCACATCGTTGTAACGGGGAATTCCGGTTTCTTCCTCTTTCTCAGGCAGGAATGCGGTGAAGTAGATACCGCCATTGTTCATGTGCTTATCGTACACATTACCGGCCACGTCCTGGATATTCAAATCTTCCAGGTAAATGTGATTCAGAGTCCCCTTGTTCCTGGCTACCACAGCTACGCCGGTACGATCCATGGCGTCTTTGGCGTTGTACACGGCATTGGGATCCACCTGACGGTTGGTCATGGCAATATTGCGCACCTCGATATAGGCGCAGTCATAGAGCAAAATACAGCTGGACACATTCCCCTGGTAGCGGTGCTGGGGGTTGGGCAGGGGCTTGCCATAATCCTGGCGCCATACCCCCTCCCCATTGGTGTTGATGGTGGGCAGCTGTCCTTCCCCGTAGGCATCAATGACAATGGGGGCCTCCGGGCTGCCGGACACACCACTCAGGTGCAGATAGTCGTTGCTGAACTGGGAGCCACGTTCCAGATACACATGGTCACCAGGGCCCAGCTCCTTTTCGCTCAGGGCTTGCAGGCTATAAAGAGCCTCCCCCTCGCTCAGTCCGGAATTTGTGTCCTTACCGTCCAGGGTGCTGACGTAATAGGTCTTGCCAACAGGTTCCTGCTGGGTCTCAGACCCCTGGGCAAAACCCAAACCTACGGTGCATACCGTTTCGCACAATAATACAGCGCCTATGAGGAGTGCTGTTATCTTGCGTCTCATAACGAATCATCCCTTCTGCAATCTTCTTGTTCTCATCTGAGTGCCATGGGTTGCCTCTCTTCCTCCGCTTCTCTCCCCCTTTATTTCTTTCCTGTCATGCGTTCTATGACATAAGCCAGGATCTCCTCCTCATTCCCGGCAACTTCCACCCGTTCCCCCCGGCTTTTCACCATCTGCTCATACCGCTGCTGCCGCAGGGTCTCATCTATGCTGTCCGAAACTTCCTCCAGATCCATATAGTGGTCATAGGTCCGGGCGGTACACTGCACCAGGTACACCCCGCCGTTGGCCTCCACCACCCCGGAATGGGTGCCCGGCTCCAGCTCATAGGCCAGATCCAGCACATCCCCCAAGGAATCGGCATAGGAGCCCACTTGCTCCGGCTCCAAGTCCAACTGCGCAAAGTATGGCACCAAGTCCGGGTATTCCTCCACGGCCCGTTCCAGCTGCGCCCCATCCTCCATTTCCTGCTCCAGTTCTGCCAACTGGGCCTTCAGCTCCTGCCCCTGTGGGGCATCCATGAAGTTGGTGTCCAGATACACATAGCTCAGGGAGATTCCGTCAGGCAGCTGAAACGCCGTCTCCCGGTTTTGCTGGTAGTACGCTTCCCTGTCCTCATCGGTGACCTCCATCCCCGGATTGTCCGGGTTGGCACAGTACCGCTTTTCCATCCAGTCCATCTCGTACTCCAGAAAAGTCTCAAAGGTAAACTCTGTCAGCCCGTACACCGGCTGACCGGCCTCCTTTTTCTCCTCTCGGCTCTGGTTCTCTGTCTCCATGCGGTCAAGAACCCCATTTAAGCCCCCGTGCAGAGGGGTGCCCGTCTCCTGGGCCATGTCATACATGGCCGTCAAGGTGCGCAGCTGCTGCAACGTCCGCTCTGTGAGCATCTCCCCTGGGGTTGTACCGTCCTGTGCGGTCTGCCAAAACCCAGGGTCATTGCTGTGAAGCCCCATCTGGCCACACTCATACACCACCTCAGAGAGCTGCTGCTGCATGATCTGGTCAAAAAGCTCCGGCTGAACTTGCTGTCCCTCCACGGTGACGTCCAGGGTCTTCCCCCCAGGAAAAAAGATCAGCACCCCCACCAGCAGCGCCACAAGGGCACATACAGCCGCAATGCCCAAAGTCATCCTTTTCCGCCCTGTGTGTGGGTGCCGGGTCACTCCATTCTTTTTGCGTGCCATGGTTTCTCCTATTTCGCCCTCTCCCTGTGGGTCGTGCGACCATAATTGTGTATTATGCCCTATAATGATATAATATCGCCATGTGGTATGTCAAGTCTTCCACAATACTCCTTCCATATTTTAGGCAGAGAAAAAGCAGGCAGAGAAGCTCTCTGCCTGCTTTGTATCCTACTGGGAATCCATTCAAATTCTGTATCTATTTCCCTGTCTGGCGCTTGATGACCTTCAAGCGTACAAACTCTTCCCGTTCCTTTTCCTCCAGCGCCTCAGTGATGAAGCGGATGGTATCGTCCAGGTTGGGAATGACAATGTTTTTCAGTGCGTTGGCCCGCTTCTGAGACTTTTTGATGGCCTCAGCCAAGCGGTAGATGGAGGTCTCCACCTCTGCCATACGGCGTGTCAGATCCTTGACCTTGGCAAACTGGATGTAGGCCTGGTCAAAGGCGGGAGAGGTATAGCCAAAGCCATAGCTGGGGCTCAGAGGCGGGGTATTGTCCGGGATGTGGGGCAACTCCACCCCCATCACTGACCGCCAGCGAATATCCAGGCTGTGATCCGGCTCCACGCCCTCTGCAATGCGGTCACACAGGCCCAGCTCGATGTTGGCCTTGGCCAGTGCCATGTAGGCCGACTGAAACACCTGGTCGATCTCCCGCTGGATGCGCCCAGCGTCCTCCATCAGTGTCATCATTTCACGAACCAGAATGTTGCGCTTCCGGTCCATCAGCTCATAGCCGGTTTTTGCCAGCGCCCGGGAGCGCTTGGCGGCCATGAGGTTGCCCTTGGTGGGCAGTACGGCAGCCATTGGGCCACCCCCTTTCCGTCAGATGTCCGATCAGATCTCGCCCAGGGCCTCGAACGCACCTTCCTTGTAGTGCTCGTCCAGCTCCTTGTCGCTGATACGATCCAGCTCGCCTCGAGGCAGGATGGTGAGCAGGGCCCAGCCCAGCTCCAGAGTCTGCTCCAGGGTGCGGTCTTCCTGCTGGCCCTGGCGGACAAAGAACTGCTCGAAGGCCCGGCCGAACCGCAGATACTGTTTATCCAGGGCAGATAGTTCGTCCTCGCCGATGACCGAGGCCAGGCTGCGGGCATCCTGCACCTTGGAGTAGGAGGCAAACAGCTGGTTGGACAGAGAGGGGTGGTCGGCCCGGGTGAAGCCCTCGCCGATGCCGTCCTTCATCAGACGGGACAGAGAGGAGAGGATGTTGATGGGGGGATACACGCCCGACTGGTCCATGTTCCGGTCCAGCACGATCTGACCTTCGGTGATGTAGCCGGTCAGGTCGGGGATGGGGTGGGTGATGTCGTCGTTGGGCATGGTGAGGATGGGCACCTGGGTCACAGAGCCCTTCTTGCCCACGATCATACCCGCCCGCTCGTACAGAGAGGCCAGGTCGGAGTACAGGTAGGCGGGGAAGCCCTTACGGGAGGGGATCTCGCCCTTGGAGGAGGAGAACTCACGCACAGCCTCGCAGTAGGAGGTCATGTCGGTCATCACCACCAGCACGTGATAGCCGTGGGTGAAGGCCAGGTACTCGGCAGCTGTCAGGGCGCAGCGGGGGGTCAGAATACGCTCGATGATGGGGTCGGAGGCCAGGTTGAGGAACATGGCCACTCGGGGCAGAGCCCCGGACTCCTCAAAGTTGCGGCGGAAGAACTCGGCCACGTCGTTTTTCACGCCCATGGCGGCAAAGACGATGGCGAACTCCCCGTCGTCCCCGGCCACATGGGCCTGGCGCACCATCTGGGCGGCCAGCTCGTTGTGCGCCATACCGGCGCCGGAGAAGATGGGCAGCTTCTGGCCCCGGATCAGGGTGGAAGCGCCGTCAATGGCGGACACGCCGGTGTAGATGCAGCTGCGGGGGTACTGACGGCTCACCGGATTGATGGCAGAGCCGTTGATGTTGCGCCGCTCGTCGGGGTACAGCTCGCCCAGGCCGTCAATGGGGCGGCCTGCGCCGTCAAAGACACGGCCCAGCATCTCCTTGGACAGAGCGATGTCCATGGGCTTTCCGGTGAAGTGGGTGGAGGTGTTCTCCAGAGAGATGCCCCGGGTGCCCTCAAACACCTGGAGCACGGCCTTGTCCCCCTCAATGAGAATGACACGGCCATAGCGGCGGGAGCCGTCCTCCATCACCAGCTCGGCCAGCTCGTCATAAGACACGCCGGAGACCCCTTCCAGGGCCACCAGGGAGCCGTTCAGGTCGGATAGTCCGGTATATTCCAATCTCATGGCAGTCACCTCAGCTATTGGCAGTATTGACCTGCTCCAGAGCGTTGTCGATCATGGCGGCGTAGTCGTCAAACTTGGACAGGTCTTCATTGGGGATCTCGTACTTCATTTTCACCACGGCGTCAAATACGCCGGTGGCAATGTACTGGGACAGGGGGATGGAGCGCTCAATGCCCTCCTTGGCCCCGTCGTACAGACGCAGGATCATCTGCATCATCAAAAGCTGCTTGTTCAGGGGCACATAGGTGTCCATGGGGTGGTAAGAGTTCTGCTGGAGGAAGCCCACCCGGATGAGACGGGCGGTCTCAATGACCAGCTTTTGATCCTCGGGGAGAATGTCGGAGCCGATGAGCTTGACGATCTCCATGAGCTGGCTCTCCTCCCGCAGCAGGTTTGCAATGCGCTGGCGGCAGGAATCAAACTCCGGGGACACATTGTCGCTGTACCACTTCTTCAGATCCCCGGTGTACTCGGAGTAGGAGTTCATCCAGTGGATGGCGGGGAAGTGACGGGCGTAGGCCAGACCACGATCCAAGGCCCAGAAGCAGCGGATGAAACGCTTGGTGTTCTGGGTCACCGGCTCGGAGAAGTCACCGCCCTGGGGAGACACGGCGCCGATGACGGTGACGGAGCCCTCTTTGCCCTCCAGAGTCTCCACATAGCCGGCACGCTCGTAGAACTCAGCCAGACGAGAGGCCAGGTAGGCGGGGAAGCCTTCCTCGGCAGGCATCTCCTCCAGACGGCCGGAGATCTCACGGAGAGCCTCAGCCCAACGGGAGGTGGAGTCGGCCATCAGGGCCACATGGTAGCCCATGTCCCGGTAGTACTCGGCAATGGTCATACCGGTGTACACCGAGGCCTCACGGGCGGCCACGGGCATGTTGGAGGTGTTGGCGATCAGGATGGTACGGTTCATCAGGGGCAGCCCGTTGCGGGGGTCTTTCAGCTCGGAGAACTCCTCCAGAGCCTGGGTCATCTCGTTGCCACGCTCGCCGCAGCCCAGGTAGACGATGATGTCAGCGTCCGACCACTTGGCCAGCTGGTGCTGGGTCATGGTCTTACCGGCACCGAAGGGGCCGGGGATGGCGGCAGCGCCGCCCTTTCCGATGGGGAACAGGGTGTCGATGATGCGCTGGCCGGTGATGAGGGGCCGGGTGATGGGCATACGTCTCGCCATGGGACGAGCGCCCCGGATGGGGCAGCGGGAGGCCAGCTTCAGCTGGGTCACCTTGCCACGGCTGTCGGTGACCTCCACCAGCACATCCTCCACGGTGTAGGCACCGCTGGGAACTGCCCGGGTGACGGTGCCGGTGAGACCGGCGGGCACCAGGCAGCGGTGGACGATGGCGGCGGTCTCCTGGCAGTGGGCGTAGGGGGTGCCGGGCTTGACCACGTCACCCTCCTTCACCTCCATCTCCACGTCCCACTTACGGGTCAGATCCAGGGCGGGGATGTTGACGCCACGGCCCAGGAAGGGGCCGGAAATCTCCTCCAAATTCTTCAGGGGCCGGGCAATGCCGTCAAAGATGTTGCCCAGCAGGCCGGGGCCCAGCATCAGGGCCATGGGGGCACCGGTGGAGACCACAGGCTGACCGGGGGCCAGACCAGCGGTGTCCTCGTACACCTGCACCGTGGTCATGTCCCCTTCCACGCCCACCACTTCGCCGATGAGCTGCTCGTTGCCGGCATACACCATGTCCATCATGGCAAGGCCCTTGCCGCCGGTCACCTTGACCACGGGGCCGTTGACGCTATAAATTTGATATTCACTCATATTCCGCTTGGCGCCTCCTTACATCTCGTTCAGGTCATCGGACAGGGACAACCCGAAGGATTCGGCAAAGTGGCCGGCCAGCTCCTCCAGCCGATTGTCAAAGGAACAGTCCACCCGCAGACCCAGCTGGCTGCTGTGGACGATAAATCCGCCCAGGGAGAAGGCGCCCTCCTGGCACTCCACCTGTACAGGAGCCAGGGCAGCGGCCAGCTTGGTGGCAAAGGGCATATCCTCAGCCCGCAGCTGCACCACCACAGACTTGGCGCCGGGCAGCTGCTTCATGGCAGTGCGCAGCATCTGCTCCATGTGCTCATAATAGTCCGGGGTAGCTGTGAAGGCAGCAATGCGCTCACTCACCTTCTGGAACACCTCTTGGGTGATCTCCTTGCGGCGCAGATAGATCTTCCGCTTGCTGTCCATCAGGTGCCGGGACACCTCCCGGCCGGACTCGGCCCGAATGCGGGCCGCCTCCCGGTCATAGTAGACCCGGGCGGCATCCTTGGCCTCAATTTTGGCCTCAGCCAGGGCAGCGGCTCTGGCCTCGTCCAACTCTTGCTTCATCTGCTCACTCTGCTGGGTGGCGTTGCGCAGCACCTCCTCAGTGAAGTGGAGCAGCTTTTCCGTTTGTTCTGGCATCTTGAGATCCCTCCTTGTCATATGGGACTCTGGTACGATCAGCATGGGGTTGACCCATGGAATCTCAGAGTTTTACGCCGATGGCCTCCCGAATGTACCGGCCAATGGCATCGTGGTTGCGAGTTCCATGTCGGTCTGGAATCTCCACCACCAGAGGGGTGCGTCCGCTCATCTTGAAGTCCGCCAGCTGGTCGGCACACTGCTCGGCCAGGCTCTCGGTGACCAGCAAAATGCCCACCGTGTCGTCGGCAAGGACCTTCTCGATGGCTTTCTCCGCCTCCTCCTTGCTGCGGGCCACCACGCCTTCCACTCCAGCCAGGCGCAGCCCCACTTGGGTGTCCGTATTATCGGAGATGACAAAGTAACGCATGGTTTTCCTCCTTCGTCGATGTTGTCACGTTCAGGTTGGACACATTGCCGGGGGTTCTAACCCCTACGACTCCGGGCAAACCCGGTGCGGCACACACCGCCGTCCCTGGGCTTTGCCCATCCGCTCCAGGCTTAGCCCCCCGATGCGTCTACCTTCACGCTTCTCCATTGTCACGTTCAGGTTGGACGCATTGCCGGGGGTTCTAACCCCTACGACTCCGGGCAAACCCGGTGCGGCACACTCCGCCGCCCCTGGGCTTTGCCCATCCGCTCCAGGCTTAGCCCCCCGATGCGTCTACCTTCACGCTTCTCCATTAGGACACGAACAGCAGCACCAGAGCGATGATCAGGCCGTACAGAGCCACGCCTTCGGCCAGACCCACGAAGATCAGGGACTTACCGAACATGGAGTCGTTCTCGGAAATGGCACCCAGAGCGGCGGAAGCGGAGGAGGACACGGCGATGCCGCCGCCGATGCCGGACAGGCCCACAGCCAGGCCGGCGCCGATGTACTTCAGACCCACAGACAGGCCGTCAGCGGCCACAGCGGCGGTCTCAGCAGAAGCAGCGGAAGCGCCGGTGAGGCCCAGCACAGAGGTGATGACGAACAGGCCGCAGAACATGGCGATGTTGCCCAGCAGAGCGTGACGGGCGGAAGCACCGGTGAGCTTACGCACAGCGATGGTCACCAGGGGCAGGAACAGCAGCAGGGAACCCAGAATAAACAGGACGATTTTCATAGTAATGACCTCCAATGTATAATTTAAGAATTTTTAGTCGTGTAATCAACCAAACGGGGACAGTACTCCCGGCCACTGTCCTGATAGAACCGGCCGAACAGCTCGTAAAACTCCAGACGCAGCACCTGGATGCCCACCAGCAGACCCTCAAAGCCCATGACAAACAGGTTGCCCAGGATGAGGACGATGGGGTTGAGGTTGGCACCCGCCATGGTGTGGATGACCAGCATCAGGCACACGTGGGTGATGGCGTAGGCGCCCACACGCAGGAAGGACAGGGTGTTGGTGAGGAAGGACAGCAGGGTCTCAAACAGCTCGAAGAAGCCGGACACCAGCAGCCCGCCCAGAGACTCGGGCTTCCAGTCCTCCTTGCCCTCTGCCAGAGCGGACAGAGGCTCCCGGAACAGGATGAGGATGAGGGGAAGCACCAGCACGATGAGCACATACCACAGCCGGAACATGTTGTAGCCGGTGAGCAGAGTCACCACAGCCCCGATGATGAGGCCTAAATAGAACACCATGCCAGCCAGGCCGTTGGGGCCGAAGAAGATCTTGTCGAAGTCGTGCTGACGGATGCCGTTGAGCACATTGAGCACCATGACAAAGGCCAGCATCACCACGCCCATGGCCAGAGAGGCCACCAGCAGGTACACCACGTTGCTCCCCTCCAGAATCTTAAAGCCGGGGAGAATTTCCTCAAATCCAAACACCGAGCCGTAGACAAAGCCGAACACCGTGGAGGAAAGGCCGCAGCAGACGATGATCTTGCCCAGCCACATCTTTTTCTTGGTGGCCAGGAACAGACCGATGAGGGCGAGGCCCAGGCCCTGACCCACATCACCGAACATGATGCCAAAGAAGATGCAGTAGGTGATGGCCATAAACAAAGACGGGTCGTACTCGTGGTAATTGGGCAGGCCGTACATCCGCAGGAAGGGCTCGAAGATCCGGCCCAGCAGAGAGTTTTTCAGCTTGGTGGGGGGCGTCAGTTCGGTCTCCTCCGCCTTGTCCACCACGTAGTCCAGCTTTCCATAGCTGTCCAGCCGGGCCAGGAAGTCCTGCAAATCCTCTTCAGGCACCCAGCCCATGAGGTAGAAGGTCTCCTTGGAGCGGGCACCAAACCGGCGCATCTCCATGACCTGGTTTTCCCGGCACAGCCAGGAGCGCAGGCTCAGCAGGTGCTCCTGCTGCTGCCCGGCCAGCTCAGCCCGCTGGGTCTTGAGCTGCTCCAGAGCCTGCTCGTCGTCCTCCATCTCGTGACGCAAAGCGGCAATGGCCTCCTGGGCGGTGCCGCCCAGACGGTCGTTGAGGGGCACGGGAACAAAGTGCATGGAGGCAAAGAGGGCATCCACCTTCTCCTCCCGGGACTTCAGGGCGAAATAGCAGCCGTAGACCTGGCTGTTCTCCGTGTGGGTGGGGAAGAAGAAGCAGTCCTCCCGTTTGTCCAGCACCTCAGAGAAGGTGCGGTAGCTGTCCTCGGGCAAATGGCCAAACCGGAAAACCAGGTGGTCCATGTTGCGCAGGGTGTCCAGCTGCACGGACAGGCTGGACAGCTTCTCCAGCTGACTGACCGAGGAGCGGTCGTCGGCGGCCTCCTGTTTCAAGGCCTCCTCCCACTGGTCCATTTGGTCCAGCTTTTCGGTGAGGTCGTCCAGATATTTCTGGCCTTCCTCCAACTCCGCCCCCTCAGAGAAGGGGCGATACTCCGGCTGGAGCTCCAGCCGGGTGAGCACTTCCTCCGCCTGCCGCAGCAGGGGCATGATGGGATTGCTCAGGTTCAGCGCCCGCAGCCTGGTGTTGCGGTGCATCACCTGTAAGACGCTCTCCGGGTGAAAGGGTTGGTCCACGATACACCGGCGCACCACTTGGTCAAATTCCTTCCGTGGCCCGGTGACCGTGACAAACTTCATTGCTTGAACAGACATGTACTCCCTCCTCAGCGGTCCATCATGTCCAGCAAGGACGATTTTAGGGCCGTCTGGTATTTTGCCGCCTCTACCGCAGACACCACCGATTTCAGCTCAAATTCCCGCAGATTCATCAGCGCCACAGCGCTGTAAATGGAGGGCTTTCCCATCATCAGCTGGCGGCGGCTGGCACGGTAGAGGGTATCAATGTAGAGGTGATTGAGATCCTCATCGCAGTTCCGGTCAAAGACACGCCCATAAGGGGTCTGCTCTGCCAGCTCCAGCACCGCCTCAGCACTGGGGGCGGCACACATGGCATGAATCATCTGGGGCCTGAGCTTGTAGTGGTAAGGCAGCAGCACCGGCAGATAGTTGTCCTCCTGGGGAAAATACCGCTTCATGCGCAAAATGTGCATGAGGTTGAGCATATCCACTTGGGACCCCACAGAACGCTCCAGAATCCGGCGCACATCTCCGTCGTACTTGCGGCGAATGATGGTCTGAAGGTGGCGGTAATACACACCACCCAACAGTGCCTCGGTGACGCCGTAGTCAGGCAGACTGCCGTCAGCCGAGCGCAGACGCTCCAATGCGTCGTGGTAAATGCTTCCCCGGGTGGCCTCCACCAGTCCATCATAGGTGGTGCAGCGGCGCAGAGCCTCCAGGTTTACCTTTGAGTGGCTCAAAAAGGCCGGGGGCAGCGGCTCCACCTCCTTATATATACTTGCGTGGAGGTGGCGCAGAGCGGCCAGGATCTCATCCATCGCCGCCCGCAGAATGGGGAACTCCATGATCTGACGATCTTTCTGGGGAACAAACGCCAACAGGCTCAGATATTCCTGTCTGATCTGTTCCCGCAGTGCAGCCTCCAAGGTGGCACGGGTGAGTAGGGCATCTTGGGGCAGATGCTCCGCTGCATGGCTCCAGCCAGGCAGCTGGCGCAGCTCAGCCAGTACCTCATCCACAGAGCGCATGGCGGCCAGTCGCTCCAGTTCCTGTCTGCCAATACGCTTTCCGTAAATTGCCTTGGCCTTGGTGGCCAGAGCTTCGTATCCTGCGCTCACCGAATGTCAACCGTCTGATGGAACAAAGTGTCCACCCAGTTGTCCCCATACCGAGTGTATGCTCGCTCCATCTTGGCCTCAGCGTCTGCCAAGCGCACCTTCTGCGCTGCAATCAGCTGATCCTTTTTCTCAGCCTCCTGGCTCTTTAACTCCTCCAGCCAGGTGTCAGCTCGATCCAGATACTTCTGGCGAATCGCAGCTTTTTCCTGCTCCAGTTCTGCTTCGAAATTGGCTTTTTGGTTCTTTGCCTCTTCCGCAACATCCCGGGCAGACTGTTCTGCTTCCAGAATTCGGTCAATTAGCATGGTATAGTCCATCCACACTGCCTCCTTCTTCCTGTGATTGTGTACATTTTCATGACGCCTCATTATATCACTCCCGTCCCAACATGGGAAGAACATTTCATACAAATCTTGCAAGAAGCAAGCTAGGATTTCTTTTCGCTTTTCGACGAAACATCCCGCACCCGCCAGGTGAGATTGCCCCTGTGGGGGATTGCATTTTATTACGTTAAATTGTATAATGCAGTTTAACCACTTTCCCCCAACTTCTCTCTTGGAATTGGGCCAAATTGGCAAATGTTATATCAAGGAGGATTTCCCATGAAACAGCTGCTGCAGCTTTTGGAGAATGATTGTACCCTCACCCCGTCCCAGTTGGCATCCATGACCGGTTCCACCGAAGCGGAGGTGGCAGCAGCCATTGCCGACTACGAAAAAAATCACGTGATTTTAGGCTACAAGGCCATTGTGGACTGGGACCGCACCCACCGGGAGTCGGTCACCGCTCTCATTGAGGTGAAGGTCACCCCCCAGCGTGGGGACGGCTTCGACCGCATTGCCCAGCGTATCTATCAATATGATGAAGTGGAATCCCTGTTCCTCATGAGTGGCTCCTTCGATTTCACCGTGATCATCTCGGGGCGCACCTTGCAGGAGGTGGCTCGGTTTGTGGGCGAAAAGCTGGCTCCCATGGAGGGGGTCACCGGCACCGCCACCCACTTTATTTTGAAGAAATACAAAGAAAAGCACCTGATTTTCCCGGTGCAGGAGGAACAGGAAGAAAGGTTCGTGTTAGACTGATGGACTATCAACAGATTTTAAGCCGCCGGATCCGGGAGATCCCCCCCTCCGGCATCCGTAAATATTTTGACATTATGGCGGAGATGGACGATGCCATCTCCCTGGGCGTGGGTGAGCCGGATTTCCAGACCCCCTGGCACATCCGGGATGCGGGCATCTACTCCCTGGAAAAGGGCTTTACCAAGTACACCCCCAACGCCGGTCTCAGCGACCTGCGCCGGGCCATCTGCCGCTACTTAAAGCGCCGGTTTGACCTGGACTATCAGCCCATCGGCCAGACTCTGGTCACCGTGGGCGGCAGTGAAGGGCTGGATCTGGCCTTCCGCTGTCTGCTGGAGCCGGGGGACGAGGTCATCATCCCCACCCCGTCCTTTGTATGTTATGGCCCTCTGGTGTCCATGATCCACGGGGTGCCTGTGTATGTGGAAACCAAGGTGGAAAACGAGTTCCGCCTCACCCCTGAGGAGTTGAAGGCCGCCATCACCCCCCGCACCAAGGTGCTGGTACTCCCCTTCCCCAACAACCCCACCGGCGGCATCATGCACCGGGAGGATCTGGAGGCCCTGGCAGAGGTGCTGCGGGGTACCAACATCATGGTGGTCTCCGACGAGATCTACGCAGAGCTCACCTACGGCCAGCACCATGTGTCCATGGCCAACATTCCCGATATGTATGACCGCACCATTGTCATCAACGGCTTTTCCAAGGCATATTCTATGACCGGCTGGCGCATGGGCTATGTGTGCGGCCCCAAGGAGATCATCGGGGCCATGACCAAGCTGCACCAGTACGGCATCATGTCCGCCCCCACCACCAGCCAGTATGCCGCCATCGAGGCCATGGAGCACGGAGACCGGGACATTGAGACCATGAAGCAAGAGTACGACGGCCGCCGTCGGTTCCTGGTGGACGGGTTCCGCAAGCTGGGGCTGGACTGCTTTGAGCCCCGGGGCGCCTTCTACGTCTTCCCCTGCATCCGCTCCACTGGGCTGACCAGCGAGGAGTTCTGCGACAAGTTCCTGGCCCAGGAGCACGTGGCAGTGATCCCCGGCTCCGCCTTCGGACCCGGCGGCGAGGGCTTTGTGCGGGCCTGCTACGCCGCCTCCATGAAAAACCTCACCGAGGCTCTCAGCCGCCTGGAGCGATTTTTGTCCACCCTGTAACAGTATATAAAGGAGGAATGGGTCATGTACATCACCTGTCTGGATTTGGAGGGGGTTTTGGTCCCCGAGATCTGGATCGCCTTTGCCCGTGCCCGGGGCATTCCTGAGCTGGAGCGCACCACCCGGGACGAGCCGGACTACGACAAGCTGATGCGCTACCGCCTGGATATTCTGGCTCAGCACGGGCTGAAGCTGTCCGACATTCAGGAGACCATTGCCACCCTGGACCCGATGCCGGGCGCCAAAGAGTTCCTGGACGCCCTGCGGGAGAAGACCCAGGTCATCATCCTCAGCGATACCTTTGAACAGTTCGCCCAGCCCCTGATGCGCAAGCTGGGCTGGCCCACCATCTTCTGCAACACCCTGGAGGTGGCTCCCGACGGCACCATCACCGGACACAAAATGCGCTGCCCCCAGTCCAAGCTCACCACCGTCAAGGCGCTGCAATCGGCAGGCTTTACCACCATTGCCGCCGGAGACAGCTACAACGACCTGGGCATGATCGGGGCCAGCAAGGCCGGGTTCCTCTTCAAGAGCACCCCCGCCATCCAGGCCGAGCACCCGGAAGTGCCTGCCCTGGAGGAGTATGACCAGCTGCTCAACGCCATTGTGGCTGCCATGGACTAACCCTTTGGAGGACGCACATGGAGACAAAAGCCTACGCCAAGTTAAACCTGTCTCTGGACATTCTGGGCCGCCGGGACGACGGCTATCACGACTTGCAGATGGTCATGGTGTCCATTGACCTCACCGACACCCTCACCCTCACCCCGGGGGAGGGCGCCATGTCCACCAACCTATCCTTTCTCCCCGCCGACGGCAGCAACCTGGCCCAAAAGGCGGCCCAGGCATTCCGCTGCGCCACCGGGAAGGGAGAGGTTCTGGACATCCATATCGACAAGCGCATCCCCGTGTGTGCTGGCATGGCAGGGGGTAGTTCCGATGCCGCCGCCGTACTGCGGGCCATGAACGAGATGTATCGCACTGAATTGTCCCCCCTGGAGCTGGCCAAAATCGGTGAGCAGGTGGGCTCCGACGTGCCCTACTGCGTGGTGGGTGGCACCGCCCTGGTGGAGGGGCGTGGGGAGTATGTCACCCCTCTGCCCTCCCTGCCCTCCTGCCACATTGTGGTGTGCAAGCCTCCCTTCCCCATCTCCACCCCCCAGCTGTTTGGCCGGGTGAATGTGAAGAAAATCACCCGTCGGCCAGACAATCAGGGCATGGTGGAGGCGCTGCACCGGGGCGATTTGACCGGAGTGGCCCGGCGGATGTACAACGTCTTTGAGGACGTGCTGGAGCCTCGCCACCGCCAGACGGTGGACGAGATCAAGGCCACCCTCATTGAGCACGGGGCCTTGGGTGCTGTCATGTCGGGCAGCGGCCCCACCGTGTTCGGTCTCTATGAGGACCAGGGCAAGGCCCAGCAGGCCGCCGATGCCTTGAAAGAGCAGTACAAAGACGTGTTTGTCTGCCGACCCTGCTGAGAACACCGTAGGGGCCGGGCTTGTCCGGCCCGCAAGCAGCCGGACATTGCCCTGTGATATTCGGGAGGGGCAAGCCCCTCCCCTACGGATCAACTTAAAAAATGCTTGCATTTTTTGGACTAAACTCAAAAAACACCGTCCATACTGTAAGAGACTTCAATCTCTTACTTAGGACGGTGTTTTTATGTATTCTCATCATTTATACCGCTGGGAAGCGGCCCTGCTCATGGCCTTTGCCGTGGTGCTCACCATTGGGATGTGGGCCAGCGTGACCCAGCGTGCCCTGGCCGATGAGGTGCTGCGCCTGCACGTGGTGGCCAACTCAGACAGCGACGCCGACCAGGCGGTGAAGCTCCAGGTACGGGACGCCATTCTCACCGCCGCCACCCCCTATCTGGATGGGGTCAACGGCCAAGAGCAGGCAGAGCAGGCCCTGGAGCCACACCTTTCAGAGCTGGCCCAGGCGGGGGCGGCGGTGCTGGGTGAGGCGGGCATGGACTATCCCATCACCGTGACCATCACCGACCAGTGGTTTCCCACCAAGGAATACACCGACTTCGCCCTGCCCGCCGGCACCTATCGCTCCCTCCAGGTGGTTTTGGGCCAGGGGCAGGGCCACAACTGGTGGTGTGTGGTGTTCCCGCCCCTGTGTGTCAGCTCGGTGAGTGAGGAGAGCGTCGCCACCTCCGCTTCCGGAGTTTTATCCGAGGACCAGATCTCCCTCATCTCCGGCCAGGACGGAGAGTATGTGCTGCGCTTCAAGGTGCTGGAGTGGTGGGACAGCTTGGTGCAGTACGTTCAGGGTTGATGCTGCTTAGAACAGAGGCACCACAGCGCCGTCGTAGGTCTCCTGGATGTAGGTCTTCACCTCGTCGGACTGGAGGGCAGCCACCAGAGCCTGGATGGCCTCGTTGTCCTCGTTGCCCTCTTTGACTGCCACAATGTTGGCATAGGCTTCGGCAGCGGCGCCCTGGGAAGACTCCACAGCCAGAGCCTCGGACACCTTCAGGCCCGCATCAATGGCGTAGTTGCCGTTGATGACGGCAATATCCAGGCTGTCCAGAGAGCGGGGCAGCTGAGCGGCCTCGATCTCCTCGATCTTGTAGTTGTGGGGATTGTCTACGATGTCCAGCTTGGTGGGCTCCAGACCCACGTTGTCTGCCAGCTTGATGAGCCCCTGCTCCTGGAGCAGCAGCAGAGCACGACCACCGTTGGTGGGGTCGTTGGGAATGCCGATCTGAGCGCCGTCAGGCAGATCGGCCAGAGCGGACACCCGGCCGGCATAGATGCCGAAGGGCTCATAGTGGATGGCAGCCACACTCACCAGATGGGTGCCATTCTCAGCGTTAAAATTGTTCATGTAGGTGATGTGCTGGAAGTAGTTGGCATCGTTCTCGCCGGACTCCACTGCCTCGTTGGGCACGATGTAATCGTTGTACTCCACGATCTTCAGGGTGTAGCCCTGCTCGGCCAGCACATCCTTGGCCACTTCCAGAATCTCGGCATGGGGGGCGGGGGAAGCGCCCACGGTAATCACTTTGGCATCGTCGGTCTTGGAACCACAGCCCACCAGCAGGGACAGGGAGGCCGCAGCGGCCAGGGTCAGAGCAAGAATCTTCTTTTTCATGGTAATTTCTCCTTCATCATTTATCTGCATAAAACAAAACGCCCTCAACAGATCAACATCTGTCAAGGACGAGAGCTTTCGCTTCGTGGTACCACCTTGGTTCACTTTCACCTCACGATGAAAGCCTTACAGAGTGCGGGAGGGTGAGCTACTACCATCCGATACTCCTGTGCGATGACGGGCACTCCCGTCGCAGCCTATGCAAGGGCCCTTGCAGTCGGTGCGCAGCTCCGAGACCATGTTCACCGTGACCTTCCGTACCCGTTTCCAGCTACCCGGGCTCTCTGTGCCGTATCTTCACGCCTACTCTTCTCTTCATTGCCTTTGTGAGACCGTATTTTGTTTTACTGGGCAAAAGTATAACCTCCTCCACCCCAGTTGTCAACCAGCGCATTGCACAAAACATAAACCGAGAGAGCGTTTCGCTCTCTCGGTTTTGTACACATTATTGGAGCCCGGCCTTCTCTGCCCGGTGTTTTTTCCCAGCTGCCTTGGATCGCTTGTTGGTGATGCGTCGATCCAGGGACACCGCAAAATAGGTGCCCAGGGACTGGAAAATCTGCACCAAAATCACAATGAGCACCACGGCCACCAGCATCACCGCAGGCTGATATCGGTAGTAGCCGTAATTGATGGCGATCTTGCCCAGACCGCCGCCGCCAATGGCGCCGGACATGGCTCCGTAGCTCAAGATGGTGATGAAGGAGGTGGTGAACCCGGAGATGAGGGAGGGCAGGCACTCGGGGAGCAGCACCTTGCGGATGATCTGGAAGGGGGTGCAGCCCATGGCCTGGGCGGCCTCCAGCACACCCTTGTCCATCTCCCGCAGGGAGGCCTCCACCAGCCGGGCCACAAAGGGGGCGGCGGCAATGACCAGGGGCGGGATGGAGGCAATGGTGCCGATCTGGGTACCCACCAGCACCTTGCTCAGGGGCAGCACAATAATCATCAAAATGAGGAAAGGCACCGAGCGGAGGATATTGATGACCACGTTGAGCGCCTTCATCACCGGACGAGGCAGGGGCAGCACCCCGTTTTCCTCGCCCACCACCAGCAGCACACCCAGAATCAGGCCCAGCGCATAGGCCACCAGGGTGGCCAGAATGGTGGAGTACAGGGTCTCCCAAGTGCCGGTGAGAAACTCCTGGAGGTATTTCTCGTTGGAGAACACTTCCATCAAATCAGCCATAAACTTATCCATGATAGTCGTGCACCTCCTCCATGGTCACATTGGGTTGGTTTTTGATGTACTGGACGGCACGGGAACGCTCCTCAGCATTCTCAGGCAGGCCCAGCAGCATGGTTCCGAAGGCCTTGCCGTCCACGTTGCGGGTGTCTGCCCCCAGGATGTTCACCTTCACCCCACAGTCAATGGCCAGGGAGGCGATGAGGGGCTCATAGGAGGAGCTGCCGTTGAAGGCAATGCGGATAACGTTGGCGGCAGGCAGCTGATCCAGCACCACCCCGTCGGGATAGACCAGACGGCGGCCCGCCTCGGTCTTGGGGTTGGAGAACACCTCTTCCACCGTCCCCGTCTCCTGGAGCACGCCGTGGTCCAGAATGGCCACATGGGAGCAGATCTCCTCCACCACTCCCATCTCGTGGGTGATGATGACCACGGTAATGCCCAATCGGCGGTTGATGTCCTGAATCAGGCGCAGAATGTCCCGGGTGGTCTTAGGGTCCAGGGCGGAGGTGGCCTCGTCGCACAGCAAAATCTTAGGGTCGGAGGCCAGGGCCCGGGCGATGGCAATGCGCTGCTTCTGGCCGCCGGAGAGCTGGGCGGGGTAGGCGTCCGCCTTGTCGGGCAGGCCCACAATATCCAGCAGCTCTTTGGCCTTTTTCTTCACCTCAGCCCCCTTCTTTCCCGCAATCTCCATGGGGAAACAGATATTATCCAGGCAGGTGCGCTGCATGAGCAGGTTGAAGTGCTGGAAGATCATGCTGATGGAGCGGCGGCGCAGGGTCAGCTCCTTTTGGGACATGGCGCACAGGTCCTCCCCATCGATGACCACCTGTCCCTCACTGGGACGCTCCAGCAGGTTCAGGCAGCGCACCAGGGTGGACTTGCCCGCTCCGCTCATGCCCACAATGCCGAAGATGTCCCCATCTCCAATGGTCAGGGACACATCGTGCAAGGCGGTGAGCTCCCCCTCCGGGGTGGGGAAGCGCTTGGTGATATGTTTTAACTCAATCATAGGATCTTCTCCCTTTGTTTTCAGACAGTGGTTTGATTCTATGACAATTTTCCTACTGTGTCAATAGGGCATACATCCCATTGTCTCCTCCTCTGCTTTAGAAGTCTCTACTCCTCCGATTTCTCCGGCGCAAACCTGCGTCCCAGCCGGGGACGCTCCGCTGGGCCCCATTTCTCCCCGATGAGAAATGGGGGAAAGAATCGCCAAAGGCGGGGCCTTCCCCCGCCTTGTGGAATCCACCCCGCGGTACGGGGTGTCCCTGCGTCCTCCTCTTTGCGGCCCTTAGACTGGTGGGGTCACATAGATGGTGTGAAACTTCTATAGAAAGTACCTACTTCTCTGACAGACAGTGCTTCTACCTCCAGGGCCTTACTCTGGTGGGCCGCTGTTCCCAGCTATCGGCGGCGGGAACGCCGCTTCTCCAGGGTAGGCCCGGCTGTGGAAACCACCTGGCTGTAGGGCCAGTTGCCCAGAATAGCCTGGTGTGGTGGCACGACTAGGCGCCACAGCAAGGGTGACGGGCCGAATTTAGACTTGACGCAGGCCCAGTCTCGTACCCAAAGGGAGGTCCTTAGGGGGGAACGCCCTAAGTGGCTTTTCGTCCATTTTGGCCACTCAAAATGGACCCCAGCGGAGCGTTCCCGCCAAGAGGGGGACATTTTCCTGAGAAATCGGAGAAGAGAAGGCCCTCTCTTCACCCTTGGCGTGTTTCTCCCTGGAAAAAGACACTCATGTATGGTATCATGACCAAAAAGGCGGGTGAAACCATGCAGACGATTTTATTGGTAGAGGACGACCAGCGCATTGTGGAAAACCTCACGGAATACCTGGAGGGGGAGGGCTTCCGGGTACGCAGTGCCGAGGGCCAGGCCAAAGCGCTGGAGTGCCTGGAGCAGGAGCGGTTCGACCTGGTGCTGCTGGATATCTCTCTTTCTGACGGCAACGGCTTTGCGGTGTGCTCGGCGGTGAAAGCCCTGTACCGCCTGCCGGTGATCTTCCTCACCGCATCCGGGGACGAATACAGCACCGTCACCGGGTTCGAGGTGGGGGCGGACGACTACATTCCCAAGCCCTTCCGGCCCCGGGAGCTGCTCATGCGCATCAAAAATGTACTGCGGCGCACGAGTTCCGGCGGCGGTCTGGTGCGCCTGGGCCCAGTGGAGGTGGACACGGTACGGGGCCGGGCCACCAAGGACGGGCAGGACTTGAATCTGTCCGCCCTGGAGTACCGGCTGCTGCTGATGTTTCTCAACCACCCCGGGGCAGTCCTCACCCGCAGCCAACTGCTGGAGGGCATCTGGGACATCGCCGGGGACTTTGTCAATGACAATACCCTGACGGTGTACATCAAGCGGCTGCGGGAGAAAATCGAAGACGACCCCCAAGCCCCCGCCCTCATCAAGACTGTGCGGGGCATGGGGTATAAAGCGGAGATGGGGTGAGGGCTTTGGAACACAAAACACGCACCCATCTGATGTATCTGGCCCTCACCCTGGCTGTCACCGGGCTGGGGGTGCATTTTGCCGGGGTACGAGGGCTGCTGCTTCTCCCTCTGTGCCTGGGCTTTTGGGGAATTGCAGCGTGGAACACTGCCCGCACCGACCGGGAACTGGCTCAGCTCTCCCAGACCCTCAACCGCATCCTCCATGGGGAAGAACACCTGGAGGTGGAGGCGTATACCGAGGGCGAGCTGGGCATTTTACGCAGTGAGATCCACAAGATGACGGTGCGCCTGCGGGAGCAGCAGCAGACCCTGCAAGAGGACAAGGTGTATCTGGCCAACTCCCTGGCTGATCTGTCCCACCAGCTGCGCACCCCGCTGACCTCCATGAATCTGGTGGCTGAACTGCTCACTCGGGAAGACCTCACCCCCCAGCGAAAGGCCAAGCTGTGCCGGGAACTGTCCCAGCTGCTGGGTCAAATGGACTGGCTGGTGACCACCCTTTTGAAGCTGTCCAAGCTGGAGGCAGGCACCATTCCCTTTCGCTCCGAGACCATCCCTCTGGAGCAACTGGTGGAACAGGCCGCCGCCCCCTTTCTCATCCCCATGGAGCTGCGGGAACAGGCCTTTCGGGTGGAATGCTCTGGCACCTTCACCGGGGACGTACACTGGACGGCGGAGGCGGTGGGCAACCTCATCAAAAACGCCATGGAGCACACCCCTGCGGGGGGAGAGATTACCATACGAGGGCGGGAAAATGCCCTGTTTAGCGAGCTGGTGGTAGAGGACACCGGGCCAGGCATCGACCCCCAGGACTTGCCCCACCTGTTTGAGCGGTTCTATCGAGGCTCCTCCCGTACCTCCCACGGCTTTGGCATCGGCCTGTCCCTGTCCCAGCGCATCGTCACCGGCCAGGGGGGTACCATCCAGGCCCGCAATCGAAGCCCTCAAGGGGCACAATTTATTCTGCGATTTTACAAGGGGACCGTCTGAGAAAGCGGTCCCCTTTGTGACGGATGTGTCACTTAAAAGTCACGGCCCTGTCACCTGGTTCTGTTATGATATAGCCACAATCCCAAAGGAGGAATGAACATGGAACTGCTTCGTGTGGAGCACTTGTGCAAAACCTACGGCACCGGGGAAAATCAGGTCAAAGCCCTGGATGACGTGTCTTTTTCCGTCAATCGAGGGGAATTTGTGGCCATCATCGGCCCCTCCGGCTCGGGTAAGTCCACCCTGCTGCACTTGCTGGGGGGCGTAGACAAACCCACCAGCGGCAAGGTATATGTGGACGGCTGTGACGTGTACGCCCAAAACGAGGAGAAGCTGGCCATCTTCCGCCGCCGTCAGGTGGGGCTCATCTACCAGTTTTACAACCTCATTCCCGTGCTGGACGTGGTGGAGAATATGACTCTGCCCGTGCTGCTGGACGGGCAGAAGGTCAACCCCAAGCGGCTGAATGAGCTGCTGGACACCCTGGGACTGCGGGGCCGGGAGCGGCACCTGCCCAACCAGCTCTCCGGCGGTCAGCAGCAGCGGGTGTCCATTGGCCGGGCGCTGATGAATGCCCCGGCGGTGGTGCTGGCCGATGAGCCCACGGGAAATCTGGACTCCAAGAACAGCCAGGAAATCGTAGAACTTCTTCGGCTGTCCAACCGCACCTACAACCAGACCCTCATTGTCATCACCCACGATGAACAGCTGGCCCTCCAGGCCGACCGGGTGATTGCCATTGAGGACGGCAAAATCGTGCGGGATGAGGTGATTCGTCCATGAACGTGCTGCGCAAAGTCACCCTGCAATCCCTGCGGCAAAACCGCACCCGCACCATTGTCACCATCATCGGCATCATCCTGTCCACCGCCATGCTGTGTGCCGTGACCACTTTCACCTCCAGCTTTCAGCAGTATCTGCTGGACGGGTATATCTACTCCTTTGGCAGCTGGTACGTAGGCCAGAAAAGCCTCCCTTACAACCAATGTCAGCAGTTGTCCCAAACCGAAGGCGTAGCCAAAACCGTGTATTTGCAGCAGCTGGGCTACGCCGAAACAAATACCAGCCTCAGCGAATCCACCCCCTATCTCTATGTACTGGGCTTGTCTCCTCAAGACACCGACTTACTTCCCCTTCACCTCTCCCAGGGCCGTCTGCCCACCTCGCCCGACGAGATTGTCCTCACCCAGTCCTTTTTGGACAACAGTTCCCACATCTATCAGGTGGGCGACACCCTGACCCTGGGCTTGGGCCAGCGGATGTCGGACGGTCTTGCCCTGGGGGAACAAAACCCCTATAACTTTGAGGAGGGGGAGACTTTGGAGGTTCGGGAGACCCGCACCTATACCGTGGTGGGCATCTGTGAATTCTGGGGCCTAGACACCTACTCAAACCCTGCATACACGGTCTTTACCGCCGCAGATCCCAACCTATCCGACGATACCCTATGCAACGTGTATCTATCCCTGGAAGATGCACACCAAGTCTATACTTTTCAACAGGACCACAATCTAGAGGAAACCAACTCCAATGTGTTGATGTACTCCGGAATATCCCGATACGGCAACTTCTACGCAGTCATCTATCGCCTGGCCACCATCGTCCTTGTCATGATTGTGGCCGCCTCGGTGATCCTCATCTACAATGCCTTTGCCATCTCGGTGTCCGAACGCACCCGGCAGTTTGGGCTGCTCTCCTCTCTGGGGGCCACCAAAAAACAGATGCGAAAAATGGTGCGCTTTGAGGCCCTGGTGCTCAGTGCCATTGGCGTACCCCTGGGCGTCCTGTCCGGTATTCTGGGCATTGGAATCACCCTGCACTTTTTGGGTGATCTCTTCGCCTCTCTGCGCAGCACTTCCGCTGTCTCCATGGAGCTTCATGTGTCCTGGCTGGGGGTGCTCATTGCGGTGGTGCTGGGCGTGGTGACGGTGCTGCTGTCCGCCTGGATCCCCTCCCGTCGGGCCACGAAAGTCTCCGCCATGGAGGCCATCCGCCAGTCTCAGGACATCCACGGTACCCGAAAGCTGGTGCGCCCCTCCCTGCTGACCCGGAAGCTGTTCGGCCTGCCCGGGGTCTTAGGCGTCAAGTACTACAAGCGCAGCGCCAAGAAATACCGCACCACCGTCTTTAGTCTCTTCCTCAGCGTGGTGCTCTTTGTCTCCGCCTCCTCCTTCTCCTCCTCCCTGGCCCAATCGGTGTCGGGTGCCTTCGGTGGAGATACCTATGACCTGCGCCTGTCCTTCTCCCCGTCCAAGCTGGATGTCACCCCCCAACAACTCCAACAGCAACTTAAGAATCTGAGCAGTGTGGATGACGCAGCGCTAGTGGTGGAGTTTTCCTTGGCAGGTGCCTACCGTCCGGAAGATGTAACCCAGCAAATGTGGAACCTGTCCACTCCCATCCAAGGAACGGTGTACCAATCCCTGACGGTAAGTTTTGTGGACGACGAAACCTATCAGGCCCTATGTGAGGAGCGGAAGCTGGACCCCGCCTCCACCTCTGGCATCGCCTTCGACGGCACCACAGCCTTTGACGAACAGCAGGAGAAGTTTGTCCATCTGGACCAGTTGAGCAATCCCACTTCTCTGACTGCCTTGACCTTTGATTCCATCCCCAACCACTATTGGAACGGACCTTTGGAAGGAGAGGATGAAACCACTCAGATGCAGGCCATTGACGCAGATACCGGAGAATCCACCTTCTACCCCCTGGAACAGGTGTCTCACACCATCTCCCTGAACGTGTCCTCAGTACAAGCAGATTGGCCCTATTTCTTGGCCAACGAGGGAGCCGTCAAGGTGCTCTACCCCCTGTCCCAACTGGAGGACTTCCCCCTGGAAGCCTCGGAGGAAATCTACTACTCCTATATCTATATGTTGGCCTCGGACCACCAACAGGCAGAAGAGGACATCCAGACTTGGCTGTCCGCCCATAAAATGAGTGCCCGTGGTCTGCGCAACTACGCTGGCTCCCAGGAAGCTGACCGGAACATGATCACCATCATCAACGTGTTCTCCTACGGCTTCATCGCCCTCATCTCCCTGGTGGCTATGACCAACGTGTTCAACACCATTTCCACCAACGTGATGCTCCGCACCCGGGACTTCGCCATGCTCCAGTCGGTGGGCATGACCCGGCGGGAGATGCGGCGGATGCTGGGCTTTGAGTGCATCCTCTACGGCACCCGGGCCCTCCTGTTGGGCATTCCCGTGTCCATCTTCATCAGCTACCTCATCTACGATGCCATTTCCTATGGCTACCCCCTCCCCTTCCAGGTGCCCTGGATTCCCCTGGGCATCGCCTGCCTGAGCGTATTTGTGGTGGTGTTTGCCACCATGGCCTACGCCGCCCGGAAGGCGGGAAAAAAGCAGCTGGTGGAGGCGCTGAAAAACGAAAACCTATAAAAAGCAAGTGCTATCCGCTCTGGATAGCACTTGCAGACTGTCGAAAAAGCTCACGTCAATGCAAGAAGGGCAGATGATCTTGCATCGTCAAAAAGCCCTCGGCAGAGTTTTTCCATCCGAGGATGGAAAAATAAATCAAAATCTGTTTTTTTCGGGGACATGAGCATCGAAAAAAACACATCTCAGCCCGCCAGTGTGGAATCGGGTCGTCCTTTGACCCGATTCTGCGCGCAGCGGGCTGCATCCCCTCGAAAAAATGCTTGCATTTTTGAGAAGCGTGTCGAACTTTTTCGACACGCTCCAAGTGCTATCCGCTCTGGATAGCACTTGTTCTTTCTTGTATTTACTTCTTGGCCAAAGGCAGGGTCACCGACACGGTGGTACCGGAGCCCACCACACTGGCCAGCTTGATGTTGCCCTCGTACAGGGCCACAATGTGCTTGACGATGGCCAGCCCTAAGCCGGTACCGCCAGCGACACGGCTTCGCCCCTTATCCACCCGGTAGAACCGCTCAAAGACACGGCTCTGGCTCTCCTCGGGGATGCCGATGCCGGTATCTGCCACCACAAAGTACGCCTGGTTGCCCACAGGCTCCACGGTGACGGTGACCCGTCCCCCCTTGCGGTTGTACTTGATGGCGTTTTCCATCAGGTTGATGGCCACTTCCTTGAAGCGGTCAGGGGCGATGCAGGCCTCCACCTCACCACCGGTGACGTTCAGCTTGACCCCAGCCTTCTCCGCCTGGGGCTGGAGAATGGTCTCCACCTCCCGGGTGATGCTCATCAGAGGCGCCCGCTCCATGCCGGTGGCACCCGCCACGGTCTCCAGCTCAGAGACGGTGAGGATGTCATCCACCAGGGTGGACAGGCGATCCACCTCCACCGAGATCATGGTCAGAAATCGCTTCTGATCCTCCGGCTTGGACACCATGCCCGACGAGAGCATATCGGTAAAGCCCTTGATGGAGGTCAGGGGGGTCTTCAGCTCGTGGGTGACATTGGCGGTAAACTCACTGCGTGCCGATTGCAGGGTCTCATCCACCTGGCGCACTGCCACCTCCGCCTCTTCCACCGGCTTTGCAGTGGAGGTGGCCAGCCGCCGAGCCAGCACAAAGGCCAGCACCAGAGACAGCACGGCAGCTACAATCAGACCAACAGCGGTCTGGGCCACCAAGGCGTTCACAGAAGACAGGGACATGGCCGCCCGACCTATGTATCCATCGGTGAACACCCGGGCCACATAGAGAGTGTTGATTCCCGTGGTTGCGGAGCGGCGCACATCCTCCCCCACTCCATCTTTCTTGGCCAGCACCACTTCCGGACGAGCGGTATGGTTCTCCTGGGGCTCGGCATCGGTATCTCCCATCACCGTCCCATCCGGGGCAATGATGGTCAGACGCTTCTCCGGAGCCGCCTTGGTGAACTGCTCCAGCAGCTCCTCCGTCCAAGTCTCATAGTTCTGGGCATCCATGAGAGCCAGCAGCTCGGTGAGATTGGACCGGGCGGTGGACATTTCCCGCTGGCGGAAGATCCAGATGCCCACCACAGCGGAGAGCACCACAGACAGGGCCGCAATGAGAAAAATGGATATGGTCAGCTTCTTTTTCAACGTCTTTCACCCCATTTTATAGCCCACAGAACGCACCGTGGTGATGTAGCCCTCTCCCAGCTTCTGGCGCAGGGCCTTGATGTGCATATCCACGGTGCGGGTCTCCCCGGTGAAGTCGTAGTCCCACACGGCGGCGAGGATCTCGTCCCGGGTGAGCACCGTACCCCGGCGGCGCACCAGCAGACACAGCAGCTCAAACTCCTTGTAGGTCAGAGCCACATCCTCCCCACCCCGGGTGACGGTGCGTCCAGCAGGATCAATGACCAAATCCCGATAGCGCAGCATGGGGTCCCGATCCCCCACCCGGCGCATCACGGCATTGACCCGGGCTTGCAGCTCCATGACCCCGAAGGGCTTGGCGATGTAATCGTCCGCCCCCAGATCCAGGGCAGTGACCTTGTCCATCTCGGTCTGGCGGGCAGTGAGCATGATGATGGGCAGCTTGGCCGTGGCCTCCTCTGCGCGCAGGCGGCGGACAATCTCCAGCCCGTCCATGCCGGGGAGCATCCCGTCCAGCAGTGCCAGGTCTGCCATGGGAGCGGCGGCAAAGAAATCCTCTCCGCTCTCAAAGGCCAGTACTTCATGACCCATGGATTTGAAATAATACTCTAACATGGTGCGGATGGACTCGTCATCCTCCACCACCGCAATGCGTAGGGCCATGGCAGCTCTCTCCTTTTTCTTACTGAATTTCTCCGGTGACACAGAAGATTGCCCAGTTGGCAATGTTCACGGCGTGGTCAGCCACCCGCTCCAGGTACTTACCGATGATGATGAGATCCACCGAACGGTCGGAGTGGTCAGCCCGGCTGGCAATGCGCTCCACCAGGATCTTTTTGAGCTGGACAAACAGGTCGTCCACCACATCGTCCAGGTTGATGACAGCCCGGGCGGTGTTCTCATCCCGATCCACATAGGCAGCAATGGCCTGGCGCACCATAAGCCCCGCCTGGCGGCTCATGGCCACGATCTCCTGGGGCACCTCGGGCTTTTCGCCGCTCTCGGCAATGAGCAGAGAGATCTCGGCAATGTTGGCGGCCTGATCTCCAATGCGCTGCAAATCGGTGACCATCTTCATGGCAGCGGAAATGGTGCGCAGGTCCCGGGCCACAGGCTGCTGGCGCATCAGCAGGGACATGCAGCGGTTCTCAATGTCCCGCTCCATCTGGTCCATGGTGTTGCGCATCTCAATGGTGGCCTTCGCACCCTCCGCCTTACCCTGGGTGAGGGAGGCGGTGACCAGGTCGATGGCATCCTGGGTGACTGTGCCCATGGCAGTGAGCTGGTGACTGAGCTCCACCAGCTCAGCGTCAAATGTTTTTCTCATACAGCATTTCCTCCTTAACCGAATCGTCCGGTGATGTAGTCCTCGGTGCGCTTATCCTTGGGGACAGAGAACAGCTTCTCGGTGTCGTCTACCTCCACCAGCTCGCCGTGGAGGAAGAAGGCGCAGCGGTCGGAGATACGGGTGGCCTGCTGCATGTTATGGGTCACAATCACTATTGTATACGATTTTTTCAAATCTGCAATCAAATCTTCGATTTTCGATGTGGAGATGGGGTCCAGAGCAGAGGTAGCCTCGTCCATGAGCAGCACGTCAGGCTCCACTGCCAGGGCACGGGCGATGCAGATTCGCTGCTGCTGGCCACCGGACAGACCCAGAGCGGACTTCTTCAGACGGTCCTTCACCTCGTCCCAGATGGCAGCGCCTTGCAGGGCCTTCTCCACGATCTCGTCCAGCTGCTTTTTGTTGCGGATGCCGTGGGTGCGGGGACCGTAGGCGATGTTGTCGTAAATGGACATGGGGAAGGGATTGGGCTTTTGGAACACCATGCCGATCTGCTTGCGCAGCCAAGTCACATTCACTTTGGGGTCGTAAATCTCCAGGCCCCGGTACTGTACGCTGCCCTCAATCTTCACCCCCGGCACCAGGTCGTTCATCCGATCCAGGGTCTTGAGGAAGGTGGATTTGCCGCAGCCGGAGGGGCCGATGAGAGCAGTGACCTGGTTCTGGGGAATGTCCAGATTGATATCTTTGAGGGCGTGGTTTTCGCTGTACCACAGGTTCAGGCCCTTGGCCGTAAGGATAATATTATGGTCCATAATGGCGTCTCCTTAGTTTTTCTTTAATTTTTTACCCATGAACTTGGCAGCCAGGTTGATGACCAGGGTGATGACGATGAGCACCACAGCCACCGAGAAAGCCAGATCGAAGTCGGCACGCACCTTGGCATAGACGTACAAGGCCACGCTGAGGGTAGAGCCGGAGCTGGAGAGAAAACTCTCCAGTCCATTCTGGAAAAAGTCCTGCATCCGCATGCTCATACCCACGGTGTACAGCAGCACGGCAGACTCACCCACGATGCGGCCAATGGACAAAATACAGCCGGTGACAATGCCGTCGATGGAGGAGGGAAGCACCACGGTGCGGATCATGTGCCACTTGCCTGAGCCCAGACCCAGAGAGCCCTCCCGGTAAGACTGGGGCACGGTTTTCAGTGACTCCTGGGTGGTGCGGATGACGGTGGGCAGGGTCATGATCACCAGGGTGAAGGCGCCGGCAATCAGGGTTTTGCCCAGAGCCAGAGATTCTGCAAAGACCAGCACACCCACCAGGGCGTAGATGATGGAAGGGATACCAGCCAGAGTCTCAGTGGCAAACTCAATGGTGGCAACCAGTTTGCGGTTGGTGGCATACTCTGTGAGGTAGATGGCGGCTCCCACACCCAGAGGCAGCACCACCACCAGAGTGGCCAGAATGACGTACAGCGTGTTGAGAATAGCGGGGCCAATGCCCTGAATGTCCTTGACCACGCTTTCCTCAGTGGTGAGGAACTGCCAGGAGAGGTTGGGCAGACCACGGTAGAAGATGTACACCAACAGGAAAACCAGCAGTCCCACCACAATGGCGGCGGCCACATAGATCAGGGTGCGCATGACCCCGTTGTACACTTTTCGGCTGGCAGACAGCCCCTGATCCATGACCAGTTGTTGATTCATAGGTTCCATTTCGCTCACCCCTCCTTCTTTCGCTTGAGAACTACGTTGAGGATCACGTTGATGAACATGATGAACAGGAACAGCACAAGCCCGATGGAGAACAGGGCCTGGCGCTGCAGACCGCTGGAGTAGGCCAGCTCCACGGCAATACCAGTGGTGAGAAAACGAACGCTGGAGAGCAGGTCGGGCATGTTAGCCACGTTGCCCGCCACCATCATGATGGCCATGGCCTCACCGATGGCACGGCCCACGCCCAGCACCACTGCCGCAGCAATACCGCTTTTGGCGGCGGGGGCGGAGACACGGAAATAGGTCTCGATCTCGGTGGCGCCCAGAGCCAGGGAGGCCTCCTCATACTCCCGGGGCACCGCATTCAAGGCGGTCTCCGACACGGAGATGATGGAGGGCAGGATCATAACCGCCAGCACCACGATGGAGGCCAGCAGGCTCTCACCAGCGGCGGTTTTGAAGGTGGTGCGCACAAAGGGCACCAGCACCATCAGACCCACCAGACCGTAGACGATGGAGGGAATGCCTGCCAGCAGGTCCACCACAGGACGAATCACACTGGCCACCCGGCGGGGCGCCACCTTGGACAGGAACATGGCCATAAGAAAGCCAATGGGCACACCAATGACGATGGCCCCGGCAGTACCATAGACCGAGGTGAGGATCAAGGGCAGGATGCCAAATTTAGGCTCCTCTGCTGTGGAGGCCCACTCGGTACCAAAGAGGAATTCCGCCAAGCCGATCTCTTGGATGGCGGGCAGGCCGGAGAGAATGAGATAGATGGTAATCACCAGCACGAATGCAATGGCAATAAAGCCACAGATGAAGAAAATGAGCTTCATCACCGATTCCAGCACATGGAGGTTCCCGGACTTGGCTCCGGACTTGGAGCGCTCTCGTTCAGGCTGTGCCAGAGGCTTGCTTAGGGCTTTTTCTTTCATAGATACAACCTTCTCCTTTTGATCTCCTCTGCTGGGAAAAAATACGGAGCCTTTCCGCCTCTTTTCCCAACAGAGGGGCCATGCACCAGAACAAGCCCCCAATCGTGTGGGAGCTTGTTCCGGTTATGACCATGGGTGAATTTGAATTTAAGCGTTGGGGGACACGCAGCCAGCGGCCTCCACCTCGTCGGCGGCATCAGCGCTCATGGCCCACTCCAGGAAAGCCTGAGCGGCATCAGACAGCTCCACGCCTTCCTTGGTAACCATGACGAAGGGGCGCTGGATCTTGTAGGTGCCGTCAGCCACGGTGGCCTCGGAGGGAGTCACGTCGTCCACAGCCACAGCAGTGACCGTCTTGTCCACAGCGGACAGGGAGGCGTAGCCGATGGCGTTGGGGTTGCCGGCCACAGAGCCGATGACCTCACCGGTGGACTCGTACTCGTTGGTGTACTTGCACTGATCCTCCACACCCACGATCTCCTCGAAGGCGCCACGGGTGCCGGAAGCGGCGTCACGGCCGATGACAGCGATCTCAGCGTCAGCGCCGCCCAGCTCGGACCAGTTGGTGATGGTGCCGTTGTAAATCTGGGCAATCTGCTCCACAGTCAGGCTGGCCACCTTGTTCTCAGGGTTGATGACGATGGCCACGCCGTCCAGAGCCACGATATTCTCCACAGCGCCATCAGCCTTCTCCTCATCGGTCAGAGCACGGGAAGCCAGGCCGATGTCCACAGTGCCGGCCAGAACATTCTTGATGCCGGAGCCGGAGCCAGTGCCAGAGTAGTTCACGGTGACGCCAGGCTGCACGCCTTCAAAAGACTCCTGGAAGGCGGCCATCACGTCGGCCATGGAGGTGGAGCCGTCGGTGTTGACAGTACCAGAAATGCTTTCGGTCTGGGGAGCCTCGGTCTTGTCGGTGCCAGCGTCGGACTGCTCAGCACTCTTGTTGCCGCAAGCGGCCAGGCTAAAGGCCATGGCGCCGGCCATCAGCACAGCGATAAACTTCTTCATTTTTTTCGTCTCTCCATTTCATTTATGTTTGATGATTTTCCTCGTTTGGGAACAATACCGAGTTTACAAAAGAATTGTAAAGTGTGCGCTCATGACTTTGTAAAGTCTGTGTAAAGTCCCCTGTTTCTTTGCATTCCTAGCGATACCATCTTAATACTACGGTGTTTTTCTCCCGTTTTAGTGCAATACTACTAATCAGGCAGTCAGCCGCCAACACGATCCAGGCAGGCACTGTAAATATGGTTGGAATGGCGGAAACACAAATCTTTACAAAAGGGTGTACTGTGTAAACCAGCCCCAGCGCCAGCCCTGACCAGGCCACTGAGAAGGGCAAACACACCAAGCCCCCCAAATTCCACCGAACCTGGGAGTAATCCCAAAAGCACACCCCCAACCCATATTTATAATAGAGTCCGAAGAGCAGCTCCACAGCCGTGGACACTGTAAACCCCACCCCCATCACCCACAGAGGATGGGAACCGGGGCCGCACAGGGCGGCAATGGCCACCCCGCCCACCCCGTACACCGGGCACATGGGCAGCAGCAGCAGGCACTTGCGTCCACTTCCATGCCCGTGGACAGCCTTGGCGTAGGCCACCTCCAGCAAGTACCCCAAAAAGCCGTATACCAATAGATACCAAATCAAGTTATTCATGGCTCATCCTCCCGTCTGACTAGTGTGTCCCAAAGGGAGGATTCTCATGAAGTGTATAAATTTTTTCTTTCAGGACGGATTTTTACCACCAGTTACCTGTTGTTTGGCCGATAGGATTGTGATACAATGTATCGAACTTTGCAAGGAGGGACCGATATGCGTCATTTGATTGACTTCGGGGATTTGTCCAGACAAGAATGGGACGAGATTTATCAGCGGGCTGCCAAAATTATTGACAACCCAGAGCAATTTTTGGATGTGTGCCATGGCAAGGTGTCCGCAAACCTGTTCTATGAGCCCTCCACCCGCACCAACTTCTCCTTTCAGACCGCTATGATGCGCCTGGGCGGATCGGTATTCGGCTTCGCCGACCCCAACTCCTCCTCGGTGTCCAAGGGCGAAACCTTGAAGGACACCATTAAGATCGTTTCCAACTACGCCGACGTCATCGTCATGCGCACCCCCTGGGAGGGCGCTGCCAAGGCCGCCTCTCTCTACGCTTACGTGCCGGTCATCAACGCCGGAGACGGCGGGCATATGCACCCCACCCAGACCACCGCTGACTTGACCACCATCACCCGACTGCGGGGCAGCGTGGACGGGTTGTCCATCGGCCTGTGCGGCGATTTGAAGAATGGGCGCACGGTTCACTCTCTCATCAAGGCCCTGGCTAAATTCAATGACATCCGCTTCTACCTCATCGCTCCCCGGGATCTGGCCATCCCGCAGTATCTGCGCCAGTTCATGCAGGAGCACAACATGCCCTTTGTGGAGGTCACCGGTCTGGAGACGGTCATTCCCCAGTTGGACGTGCTGTATATGACCCGCATCCAAAAAGAGCGGTTTGTGGATCCCCTGGAGTATGAGCGCAACAAGGGCATTTATGTGCTCACCCGGTCCAAGCTGGAGCGAGCCCGGGAAAACCTGCTCATCATGCACCCCCTGCCCCGAGTGGACGAGATCACCGTAGATGTGGACGACGATCCCCGGGCGGTATACTTCCAGCAGGCTCGGTTTGGCATGTTTGCCCGTATGGCTCTGCTGTCCGATCTGGCCAACCAGCCCCGCATGACCCCCGACGCCGTGGAGATCGGCACCAAACCTGTGTGCCACAACCCCCGGTGCATCACCCAGACCGAGCACTACCTGCCTCCTCTGGTGAAGAAAAACGGCGGCGTGGACTGCTGCGCCTTCTGCGACGCACCCCTGTGAGTAATTTTTGAAAAAGGGCTTGACACCCCAGATGTCATGTGCTATGATACATAGGCTGATGTTTGGGGCGTCACCCTTAACCTGCGGGTGTAGTTCAATGGTAGAATCCCAGCCTTCCAAGCTGGTCGCGTGGGTTCGATTCCCATCACCCGCTCCATACGCGCCTGTAGCTCAGGTGGATAGAGCAACTGCCTTCTAAGCAGTGGGTCAGGGGTTCGAGTCCCTTCAGGCGTGCCAATCATTTAGAGTTTTGCCTCTGAATGAGATTCCTGCATTGCTGGCAGAAGGCACTCCTGTTGCGCATCAAGGCTCGCCTTCGGCTCCCTTTCTGCGGAAGGGACTTTGGCCGGCGAACTTGCCACCGGCAAGTCCGCTGATCGGCCAAACTTCAGGCGTGCCAGTTTTTCCCCTGATTGCCCTGCAAGTCAGCTGGATGTAAGTGAATATGGTGGGTATAGCTCAGTTGGCAGAGCACCGGATTGTGGTTCCGGGTGTCGTGGGTTCGAGCCCCATTACCCACCCCATACTGTGGCTAAGGGCCGGAGCGTCCGCTCCGGCCCTTGCTTCCATCCTATTTTATTGGGGTGTAGCCAAGTGGTAAGGCACGGGACTTTGACTCCCGCATTCGTTGGTTCGAGTCCAACCATCCCAGCCAGACCAACGTCCCCCCTGGCTCGCCCGGGGGGACACCTGGAAAATTTCATATGACCTAGTAGCTCAGTTGGTAGAGCAACGCCCTTTTAAGGCGAAGGTCCGGGGTTCGAGTCCCCGCTGGGTCACCATATGAATGAAGCCCGCTTTTCGAACACTTTTTTTCGAAAAGCGGGCTTCTCATTTCCTCAGAGCCTTGGGCCACAACGCTTTCCTCATTCCCTGGCATGGATGCCTTACCTCAAAAATCGACAAATACAAAAGTATTCTTTTTGCGCTCTGACGAAATTTAGACACACATTTTCGAATAAAGATGCTGACATCTATTCCCATTCCATAATTCAAACATCCAGAATGCGACAGCATTCGAGATGTTTACCTACCACCTTTCCCCTAACTTCTTCTCTTTAGTCAGGTTTAAGGTAGTCGTTGAGTATTTATCTGATACGTGATAAACTGATATGTAGTACCTGCCAGATATGACGTGGTAAGCGCTCCTGTTAATGCCGGACGGCATCTGCTGTTCACGGTTATTTCTGTTTAACTTTAAACACAGAAATAGTTACTTCGATGGCCATAGTGTCACAGAGAGTGCAAGGGAAAATACTAACTTGTAAGGGGCGGAAAAATGAGCAAACGTAAACTGTATGATGATGATATTTATGTTGCACCCTACACAAGAAAAACAGGAAAATATCGTCATGTATCCGGTCATTACCGGCGAAGAAGTTACCGAAAAAAACCGTCACATTCCCCGTCTTCTTATCAGCATAAGCCGAAAGGCAAATTTGATTTTGACACTATACTTTTTTGCGTAGTGCTGGCTGTCATGTTGTTTGTTCTCATAGCAGTAGTGCAACCTGTATGGCTATATGTATTGTTTGGCATCCTCATATACCTACTGATTGCCTTTGCTCTCGGCTGCATTGTTGGTCTCCCCGTAATCTGGCTGTGGGAAAATAAGTTCAAATACGACAAAGACGGATTTGACCGCCAAGGCTATAATCGAGAGGGCTACGATCGGGAAGGCTTCAATCGCTTTGGGTATAATGCCTGTGGATATAACCGACAAGGCTATACCAAAGACGGCTACGATCAAGAAGGTTATGATTGCTTTGGGTATGACCGGCAAGGCTATAATAAGGAGGGCTATAACCAGAAAGGTTATGACCGTGAAGGTTATAATTTACAAGGTTATGATCAAGATGGCTTTGACAGAGCCGGATTTTGTGCTGATGGTTACAGTCGGGACGGCTTTGACCGGGAGGGGTGGGATCGAGACGGATACAACCGCAACGGTTTCGATCGTTCTGGCTTCGATCGTTTCGGTTATGATATCACCGGATATGATTTGGCAGGCTATGATAGAAAAGGGTTCGACCGTTATGGAGAAAGCAGGCAACAAAAGCAGGAAAGAATCATAGCGGAAGCAAAGCAAAACACTTATGATCAACATGGGTATAACATTTACGGCTACAATCGTGAGGGTTATGATCGAGACGGCTACAATGTTTATGGCTATGACCGTGAGGGTTATGGTCGAGATGGCTACAACTGCCGTGGACGGGACAGGCGAGGATATACCCGATTTGAAAATGAGGATTTCTGAATGGTGAACAAGGCTCTTTTTTGATCCATTTTCTGTGATACGGACCTTTTATTTTTTAAGTCTTGAGCCACACCCCCCTTCCCTGGCGTGGAGGCCTTACTTCAAAAACAGAAAAATGCGAAAGTATTCTTTTTGCTCCATGACGATATTTAGAAACCCAGTTCCGAGTCAGAAACCTTTGCATCTATACTGTTTCGATGACACATCGAAAATGCGTTATTTTCTCTTTTCTGGAGGAAATAACGCATTTTTTCGTCATATTTGAAAATTGCACCTGATTGAAAATTCAACTTTAATTCAACTCGCTCTGAAAATTCAAGCCTTCTTCAAGAAAATCTCTGAGAGGATGTCGGCGTTGCGCTGGTCTGCCCCCTCCAACATCCGCGTTATAATAGAGCCCGTGGGATGATTTGTCAAGGGGAAACGGCCGCCTCCGTGCAAAAGCCGACTGGAAAACTCCGGCCAACTTTTGGCGAAGGCATCATTCGGCTTCCAGATGGACCATCTTGACCATCCAAAACCGGTCCGAAACTGCCATGCTGACCTTGGTGGACAGCTTCAATCCGGTTCGGGGGATATGGCGGTAATAAGGCTCCTCAGCCAGCACCCTGACCCCGCTGCCGATTTTTCCGGCCAACTCCGACGCCGAATCCACATAGAAAAACATCTGCGCATCCCCGTGGCCCACCTGCTTCATGTACTTTTTCCGCATCATGGCCATGCCGCTTTTGCTCACGGTGTCAAAGACGATTTCGATCTCTCCAACCCCCGTGAGCATCCGCAAAAGTTCCACAACCTTATTTTCCTCAAAATAGTGGAACAGGCCGCCGGCGGTGACCAGAATAGGAGCATCCGGCACATCGGCGCGGATCTGCTTGATCCAGTCCCCGGCAAAGGCGTCTCCGGCCAGATAGGTCTCCCGCTCCGGCTCCGGCAGCAACTCCCGCCGGTACTCCACCACATGGGGCAGATCCACCGCATACCAGCGGGTGTGCCCGTTGTCGCAGCGGGAATAGGCCGTCTCCAGGCCACAGCCCAGCTGGACGATCACACCGTCCGGCCTGCGCTCCAGAAACGCCCGGATAAACCGGTCCATATTGGCTGACCGAACAGCGGAGGCCAGCAAGGTGTACTGGTTCTGGTCACCCGGCTTCAGCAGACCAGCCGGCAGCTTCTCCTTCAACTCCAGCGCCTTTTTATCATACAAAACCTGCGGGCAGCGCTCGCTGGCATAGATCCTGCCCAGCATGGGGACAAACAGCGTGTCCTCTACAACACCCAACTTGGACATGGTCAACCCTCCTATTTGGACGAATTACTTTCTGCCCACAAGCAGCCGGGAAGAGCCCAGCATCATCATGGCAGCCCGGCGGTGGGAGCCGAAGGCTTCTTCTGCGGTATCAATGAGCCGGACATCCTGATAGCCCATCTCCCGCAGTTTTTGAGCAAAGGCGTCCATATCACCGTACATGTTAGGCTTCATATCATCGTTCAGAGCGAAGACGCCGCCTTTTTTCAGAACCCGCAGGCTTTCCAGCAGCAGCTTGTGCATATCGGCTCCCATGACATTGTGGTAGACATAGTTGCTGATAACCGCATCAAAACTCTCATCGGGGAAATCCAGATGATTGGCGTCGCCATGCCGGAACACACACCGGGAGGCCACGCCCTCGCTGGCGGCGTTTCTCTCGCACATGATCTGTCCGTAGCCATAGGCTGCACCCCAATAGTCGATGCCTGTGACTTGGGCATCCGGCCAGATGAGCGCCGCCCGGATGGACAGTGCGCCGGAGCCGCAGCCCACGTCCAGAAGCTGTCCCTGTCCGTCAAAATCCAGATAGGAAAGGACGGTGTGGTGGACGCGCTCCATCATTCCTCCACCGCCGAACGCATACTGCCGCCGGATCCAGCCGCACCAGCAGAGCAACAACAGCAGTGAAATCGCGGCGATTAACGCCAATCCGCTCAGCACCGTGACATGAAACACTGTGGATGCCAGGGAAGCCACCGCTCCCGTCACCACGAGAAGCCCTCCGATTGTATATAAGACCGGGTTTGACATCCAGTTCCCGTAATCTTCACCATGGGTGCCAAGGTGGATCATGTTTTGCTGCTTTTGCTTTTCTTTCATTGGGAACATCTCCTGTTCATCCTATTTTTTGCAACAGCAGGCCCAGCCCCGCCTGAGCCGCCGCCAGGATTGGGCAAAGGATGAGCGGCCACTGGAGCAGGTGCTCCGGCAGAGCGTAGCTCTTCATCCATGCCTTGAACCCATAGCCGGGATGCCCCTCCGTACCGGGGATGACAAACCTGGCTTTCGCTTTTCCCTGGATCAGCCAGAAATCCAGAAAGAACAGGTCGCAGAAATTGACCATCATCCACTGGATATACCCGGTCAGGGCCAGAGGCCAGAACCCTGTTGTCCCGCCCTCCATGGTACTGACCGCGCCATAAAGCAGAAGGGGCAGCAGCTCCCCAAAACAGATCCAAAGCCAGTAAAAACGGTTTTCCACCCCGGTGGGCGGATCTTTCGCCGCCTTGATGATGGCGGGCGGATAACAGGGGAACATCAACCGGGGTTTATACAGCGCCACAAACCCGGCAAACAGGTTAAAGTAGGCCGCCATAGCAAACCCGTCCAAAACGGTGCGCGTCCAGTTCATACATATCTCCTATCACGATCATTTGCTCGTATTCCGGGTGGAAAAAGTCGGTTAGGTATCATCATTCTGCAAAGTCGATCCGGACGATCTGCAGGTGCATCGGTCCGTCGGCCAGCTTCGCCAGCAGCCGGTGGACGGGCCGGACCGCCGGATCATGAAGCGATTGATAGCCCAGCATATAGCCCCGGCTGGAAACAGAAAACAGCGGCGACCATGGCTCCAGCTCCCCCTTGGCGTCCTTGACGGAAAAATAGGCGCCCACATCCCGGATGCCCGCCTGCTTCACCCAGGTTTTCAGCATCAGCCGGACAGCCGTTTTCCCGGCCGCGTCAAAGACAAGCCGCCCTCTTGGGAAGCGTTTTGCGATGCCTGTGGCCAGAGCTTTGACATCTTCCGTCGTGAAGTAGTAGAAGACCCCGGCGGCAAACAGCACCGCTCCATCCTCAGGATCAGTGCGGACGGCATCCATCCAGCGCGGGTCTTTCAGATCAAAGGCCAGGTTTTTCTCCCGCTCCCCGGCGGGAAGCAGGCGATCCCGCAGCTCGATCACATCCGGCAGATCGATGTTCCAGATGCTGCACCGGCCGTTGTCGCAGGCCCGCCCGGTGTTGTCCAGACCGCAGCCCAGATTGATGACAGCGGCTCTGGGATGGGCATTCAGATAGTCCCGCACCTCCCAGGCAAGGTCATTCTGGCGCATGGCTACCTCCAGCGCACCGAAGGTCTGCATCAGGCCGTTTGCCTGCCGCTCCAAAGGGGAGAAGTCGTAGTCCACCTTCTCCATCAGCATGGCCGCCGTCGTATCCTGATACAGTCCGGGAAACCGCCGCGAGCAGAGCCGCCGGCCATACAGCGGGATGATGAGCGTCTCCTGCACGGAGTCCTTCTCGATTTTGTACTTCTCCATAGGCCCTCCTCAAAAGGAACAGTACTCTATGTTTGATTATAGTTAGTAATCGCTAACCGGTCAAGTCATTTTCGCTTTGAAGTATCAATTACCCTCTCAAGCGCAATCTCCCGGACACAACAGGAGTGCCGCCGCCGGAATGTACCCGGTGACGGCACTCCTCTTTTCATGATGGTTTAGGCGTTCCTTCTCTCAGAGCTTCCACTGGCCGGACTCTTTACGGCCGGATACGAACGCTTGATACAGGCCCTCCTGGGCCATGAGCTGGCTGTGGGTGCCCCGCTGAACGATCTGTCCGCCGTCCAGCACCAGGATCTGGTCGGCGTTGCGGACCGTCTTCAGCCGGTGCGCGATCATCAGAATGGTCTTGTTCCGAGTCAGGGCTTCGATGGCCTTTTGCAGCCGGTCCTCATTCTCCGGGTCCACATTGGCGGTAGCTTCATCCAGAATCACGATGGGAGCATCCTTCAGGATAGCCCGGGCAATGGAGATGCGCTGCTTCTCGCCGCCGGAAAGACTGGAACCGCCCTCGCCGATGACGGTGTCATAGCCTTGGGGCAGGGTGAGAATGAAGTCGTGGCAACAGGCCTTCTTCGCCGCGGCCACCACCTCCTCGTGGGTGGCATTGGGGCATCCAAACTTGATGTTGTTTTCCACCGTGTCGGCAAAGAGATAGACCTTCTGAAATACCATGGAGATCTGATCCATCAGGTCCTCCAGAGTATAGTCCTTCACATTCTGACCGCCCACCAGGACGGCGCCGCTCTCCACATCCCAGAACCGGGCGATGAGATTGCACAGCGTGGTTTTCCCGGAGCCGCTGGGGCCCACGATGGCGGTGGTGGTTCTGTCAGGGATGGCGAAGGATACATCCCGCAGGATGGGCCGCTGGTCATAAGAGAACGAAACATGGTCGAAGGTAATGCCGTGATCCCTGGGCGTGCCGGCCCGACCGGTCTCTGCCAGCTGGGGCATGGCGTCCGTCTCATCGGCATGGGCCATGCAGCTGCTGACGATACGCAGCAGGGACATGCCGCTGCCCGCCGAGGAGATCTGAGCAAAGACCAGGAAGGACATGATGACCACCATCAGAGCGTTGGCCAGAATCATCGTTCCGGAGAGATAGAACCATACCGCCGCAAGCATCATGGCCACGCTTCCCAGCTGGAGCGCGATCCCCTGCGCCATGATATAGGGGGTAAACATCTTTTCGATATTCAGGTTACTGCGGCAGTTGTATTCCAGGGCTTCCTGCAAGGTGCGGTCGCCCCGCCCGGTGAGGTTGAAGGACTTCACCACGCTCATGCCCTGCACATACTCCAGCACCGCCTCCACCAGCTTGGCCTCGGACCTCTGACGGTGCGGGGCGAGGGCGGCGGATTTTTGCTCCATGGCCGAGGTGATGAACAAATAAACTGCTGTGGCCGCCACCACAATGAGACCGATCCGCCAGTCAAAAATCAGGATCATCACCGTAAAGACCAGTGCGTTGAGCATCCCGCCCAGCATGGTCACCAACACCATGGGGGCCACAGTCTCCACATTGTCCAGTACAGTGGTGCAGACCCCGGTGAGCTCTCCCAGGCTGTTGTCGTTGAAGTAGCCCATGGGGACGGATTTCATCCGCTGCCCGATGGCCACGCGCTTATTGGCCGCCATGAAGTACCCGGCGTGGGTCTGCTGGAGTTGGGAGAAATACTTGGTCACGGCGCTGCCCAGAATACTGACTGCCAACAGACCCAGCGCCTGCCACGCCGTGGCAGGGCCGGTTTTTCCATCCAGCAGAGCCAGGATGGTGTAGTAGATGGCGGCGATCTCAAACATATGGAACACCGCACCCAAAAAGCAGGCGATCACCGAGCGCCGGATGTTGCGCTGTTCCTCACCGGCAAACCGCCAGATACCTCTGAATGTCTCGATCATACCGTTTCTCCCTCCTTTACACCCATGTGAGCCTGCCACAGATCGGCGTACAACGGGCAATGGCGCAGCAGGTCTTCATGCCTGCCCTGTGCCTCGAGGCTTCCATCCTTCACCACCACGATCTGATCCGCGCCGGTGATGGTGGACAGGCGGTGGGCAATGACGATGACCGTCTTACCCTCCACCAGTTTTGCCACTGCCCGCTGGACCACCGCTTCATTCTCCGGATCAATGTAGGCGGTGGCCTCGTCCAGAATCACCACAGGGGCGTTTTTCAGCATGGCCCGGGCGATGGCGATACGCTGCCGCTCTCCTCCGGAGAGATGGGCGCCTCCGCCGCCCACCCGGGTGTCATAGCCATGCTCCAACTGGCGGATGAAGCCGTCGCATCCGGCGGCTTTGGCGACTTGTTCCACTTCTTGATCCGTGGCATTTACCCGGCCCATGCGGATATTTTCCCGGATGGTATCGTCAAAGAGGTAATTGTCCTGAGAGACAAAGGCCACCTGGTCGTAGAGTTGTTCCAGCGGGATACGGCTTTCCTCCACGCCGCCCAGGGTAATGCGGCCCTCGGTCACATCCCAGAAACCGGCGATGAGCTTGGCAATGGTGGACTTGCCCGAACCGGAGGGGCCAACCAAAGCGGTGAGGCTGCCGGCCGGAATGGTGAGGGAGATGTTGTGGAGGATCTCCTTGTCCTGAGCATATCCAAAGGAGACATGATCCAAGGCGATATCCGGTTTTCCCAGCTGTGCCGGCTGTGTTCCGTGATCCTGCTCCGGTTTCAGGAGGATCTCATCCACCGAACCTACGATGGTACCTACCTTGGCAAGATGATCCACAAAGCCCATGGCGGCAATGAGAGGTCCCACAATACTCATGGACAGGATGATGGTGGTGAGAAATACCTCTGCGGACAAACTGCCGTCCGTGTAGAAGATCCAGCCCACAGGCAGCACCGTGATAAGGGTGGTGGGCGCGATGGCATAGGCCAGCGCCATTCCGAACTGGCATTTTTTCATCCAGTTGTAGTAGTAGGCAGCATTGGCCCGCACCCGAGAGGAGAACTTCTCATAGGAGTTCTTTCCCTGATTGAAGGCCTTGATGACCTCAATGCCGCCGATGTACTCCACAATGGTCTCGTTCATAGCCTGGGTCGTCTCCACCGCACCCTGATAGTCCTTGCCGTAGCTGCCCATAATGGCCATCATAAAAGCCATGCCCACAGGAATGGACACCAGACTCAGCAATGCCATGCGCCAGTCCAGCGTAAACAGATACACGAGAACGCATACCGGCGCCAGCAGATTGGAGGTCATTTCGGGCAGCAGGTGGGCCAGCGTCGTCTCCATACTCTCCACCTGATCTACCACGATTTGTTTGAGCCGTCCGCTGGAGGTATCCAGAATGTCACCCAAGGGTAAGCGGGGCATTTTGGACAGAACCATCTTCCGGATGTCCCGCAGGATCTGGAAGGTGGCCTTGTGGGAGAGGGAGAGCGCCAGATTGTAAAGCAGAGTTTTGGCCAGATAGCCACCAAGGGCCACCATGCACCACAGAAGATAGAAGTTCCAGTCCCGCTGCCCGGTGAGAAGCGCCACCAGGATGTGCCCCGCTGAGAGATACGGCAGCAGCCCCAGCAGGACACCTGCCACCGCGCAGAAGATGGCGGCAATCAGGCCACCGTGATGATCCCTGCCCAGCTGCCACAGCCGCAGCAGTGGGCTTTGCGTTTTCTGCATAAATAAGCCTCCTTTAGTTAGTTATTGCTAACCTTTGGTTCTATGAAAAGGCCGCCGGGAAAGCGGCCTTTTGCACTACCGGAAGTTTTCAGGATGAAAGATCGTCTCAAATCCTGCCATATGATAGCGGTTGAGCTGGCGGATATAGTGGAGCGCCCGGGCCTTATCCATGCGGTGCCGCACCGGCTCAAACATTCCGTTGAAGTAGGCGGTGGTAACGATATGGATCAAGTCCTCGGTGACCTGACCGGAGCGGACGCTCTCACAGCCGATGACCTCCATGTATTTGTAGGTGTAACTGACTTCGATCTCCACCAACTCGTCAATATAGTGGGCATATTCCGTCCCAGCGCCCCGGCGGAGCAGCAGTTCAAACTCCGGCAGGTGCTCATAGATGTAGTCAAACAGTCCCTCCTGGGCATGGGCGGTGTAACGCCCCATCTCCTCCTGCTGGGTTGGGCCGTCAAACTGGTGAAAAGACTCCTGAATCTCCAAAAAACGGCGCTTCAGCTCTCCGGCGGCAGGCTCCACCAGGGCCCGGAACAATCCCGCCTTGTCGGTAAAACGGGTATAGATGGAGCCGGTGCTGGTTCCCGCCGCCTTGGCGATATCCCGCAGGGATGCCAGAGCAAAACCTTTTTCCAAAAATTCCTGACGGGCGCAGCGAAGCACATTTTCATAGACCCCTTCGATCTGCTTTGCCATGGTATCACCTCGCAATTCAAAACAGTGTTTCATAACGATGTTTTGAATATACAACCAAAAAGCGAGTTTGTCAAGAGAGGATTTCTCCTTGACAGGGAAAGAAAGGGATGCTATATTGATAATCAGATTATCGGTAATCAAATTATCAATCATTGGGAGGGATGTTATGGCAAAACCGGATACTTCCATTGACCCTCGGATCATGGACAGTGCCAGAGAGGAGTTCCGGACGCTGGGCTTTGAGAAGGCTTCCCTGAAATCCATCTGCCAGCGGGCTGGGGTGACAACCGGGGCTCTTTATAAGCGTTACGCCGGAAAAGAGGAACTGTTTCGCGCTGTGGTGGCGGATACGGTGGCGGATTTGGATGCTGTTTATGAGGAGCGGACAGCGGTACCGGCATCTGCTCTCTCCGATGAAGACCTGATCCGGGCGTGGTATATGGATGAGGAATACATGCTGTGGTGGTTCCGCTTTCTCAATGAGCGGCGGGATGGCTTTGTGCTGCTGCTTACCGGAGCGGAGGGTACTGCCTACGCCAACTTTCAGCACGACTGGGTGGAGAAAATGACGGAAGGCACCTGGACCTACTATGCTGAGGCCAGACGCCGGGGCTTGTGTACTGTGGATATGACGCAAGAGGAGCTCCATGTGGTCCTGTCCGCCTTCTGGACCACCATTTACGAGCCCTTTATCCACGACTTCACCTGGCCGGAGATCCAGAGCCACTGCACTTTGGTCTGCCGTCTCTTTGACTGGTACGCTGCCCTGGGATTCCCCAAGGGGTGAAAAACGCCTCTTAAGGAGGCTTTTTTCTCGCTAACAAGTTAGCAATAACTAACTAAAAAAGGAGTGATACTGTGTTTCAAAAAGTCCTGCGCTACACTGGACGCCACCGGAAGACCACCTACGCCTCCATTCTGGTGCTGGTGGCCGGCGTGGCCATGAGCGTGCTGCCCTATTTCTTCCTCTACCGCCTGCTGCGGCCCCTGCTGACTGGGGGCAGTCTCACATTGGAGGAAACCCTGACGAGCGCCGGGGCCATGGCTCTGTGCATGGTCCTCTACGGCCTTCTCTATGTGGAGGGGCTGGCACTGTCCCACCGTTCCGCCTATCATACTTTGGAAAACCTCCGGCTCCATCTCCAGAGCAAGCTGGAAAAGCAGCCCCTGGGCGCGATCCAGGAGAAGGGCGTTGGAGTCTGGAAGAAGATGTTCATTGACGACATTGAGAGCATGGAGCTGCTGCTGGCCCACGCCCTGCCGGAAGGGCTGTCCAATCTGGCGGTGCCGGTGGTGGTATTTGCGGCCATGTTCCTCACGGACTGGAAGCTGGGTCTGCTTTCCCTCTGCTCACTCCCGCTGGGCGTGCTGGCTATGGGCATGATGTACCGCTCCGGCATGAGCAAGATGGGGGACTACTACGCCGCCGGGCAGAAAATGAACAACACCATCGTGGAGTACATCAACGGCATGGAAGTCGTGAAGGTCTTTAACCGGGACGGAGAGTCCTATCACCGCTTTGAGACCGATGTAAAAAACTACCGGGATTTTACGCTGGATTGGTTCCGGGCCTGCTGGCTGTGGATGGCCCTCTACACCAGCATTTTGCCCTGCGTGGCGCTGGTGCTGCTGCCGGTGGGCGGATATCTGGTGCTCACCGGCGCCTCTACCCTGCCGGATTACGCGCTGGTATTGTGCATGTCCTTTTCTGTGGGACCGCCTCTGGTTCGAGCCATGAATTTTATGTCGGTGCTGCCCCAGCTGAGCTACAAGATCGATCAAATGGAATCTCTGTTCAATATTCCGCCCCTGAAAGAAGGAAAAACGGATTTCAACGGAAACGATTTGCAGATCCGCTTTGAGAATGTGCGGTTTTCTTATGAAAAGGACGAAGTCCTCCACGGCATCTCCTTCTCTGTCCCACAGGGGAGCCTCACTGCTTTGGTGGGAGAATCCGGCAGCGGGAAATCGACCCTTGCCAAACTGCTGGTCCACTTTTACGATGTGACGGACGGACGCATCACGCTGGGGGGGCAAGACCTGCGAGAGATGTCCCTCGCCTCTCTGAATGAGCAGATCTCCTTCGTCGCGCAGGAGCAGTTCTTGTTCAACACCAGCCTGTTGGAGAACATCCGGCTGGGAAGACCCGGCGCCACCGACGAGGAGGTGCTGGCGGCGGCGGAACGGGCTCAATGCGGAGAGTTTCTGAAACGGCTGGAAAAAGGAATCTATACCATGGCCGGCGATGGCGGCAAAGGGCTTTCCGGCGGGGAGCGGCAGCGGATCGCCCTGGCCCGGGCGATCTTGAAGGACGCTCCCATCGTGGTGCTGGATGAGGCCACCGCTTTTTTGGACCCGGAGAATGAGGAGAAAATGAACGCCGCCATTGCCGAGGTGATCCGGGGCAAGACGGTCATCGTCATCGCCCACCGGCTTCAGTCCATTGCAGGCGCCGATCAGATTGTGGTGCTGGATCAGGGCAATGTGGCAGGGATTGGCCGCCACGATACATTGCGAAAGACTTGCCCCGCCTATGAAAAACTGTGGCGGGCTGCCGAGGGAGCCGCTGTCTGGCGTGTCTCTGCGGAGAAAGGAGGCGACGAGGCATGATCGCGCTGATGAAACGAATCCTGTCCGTATCCGGCCCCTATCAGGGGCGGATCAAGCTGGCCTTTGTCTTTGCGTTCCTGAAGGCCATGCTGTCCAAGGCCCCCATCGGTCTGTCCTTCCTGGCCCTGAGCGCTTTTCTCCAGGGAACCATGACGGCACGGCTGTGCCTGTGGCTGGCGGTGGGCACGGTGGGCTGCGTGCTGCTGGAGTGCCTGTGCCAGAACATCGCCGACCGGCTCCAGGCCGCGGCGGGCTATATGGTATTCGCAGATCTGCGCATGGAGCTGGGACGGCATCTGCGCCGCCTGCCCATGGGCTATTTCACAGAGGGCAACATCGGCAAAATCAGCTCCGTTCTGTCCACCGACATGGTGTTTATTGAGGAGAACTGTATGCACGACATTGCCAACATGATGAGCTATACCTTTGCCCAGGCCATTCTGGTGCTGTGGCTGGCCTTCCTGAATCCCTGGCTGGGACTGGCCGCCTTGGTGGTGGTAGGGATCATCTGGCAGCTGGGCCGCGCATCTCTGGGAAGCACCCTGGCTCACTCCGACATCCGACAGGAGCAGAGCGAGGCGCTCACGCGGGCGGTACTGGATTATGTGGAGGGCGTTGGTATTGCCAAGACCTTCAACCTGCTGGGAGAGCGTTCCGAGCAACTCACCGAAAATTTCGCCCGGAGCCGCAAGGTCAGCATTGCGTTTGAGGAGAGCAATGCTCCCTGGATGCGGGCCCTCTATCTGGTGTGCGGTCTGGGCTCGGTGCTGATGATCCCCCTGTCACTCTGGCTCTATGGCCGTGGGCAGCTCTCCATCACCTTCCTGCTGGGTGTCTTGCTCTTCGTCTTTGACCTCTTTGGCCCCATGAAGGCGCTCTACAGCCAAGCCACCCGCCTGACGGTGATGAACGCCTGCATGGACCGGATCGAGGCGGTACTGGCCCAGCCGGAGCTGCCCGACCGGGGCCGGGAGACCTTACCCAAAGCCGGCGGTGCCCCGGAGGTGGAGTTCCGAAATGTCACCTTCGCCTACGGGGAGAAAGAGGTACTGCATGATGTCTCTTTCACACTGGAGAAAAACCGGATGCTGGCCCTGGTGGGTCCCTCCGGCGGCGGCAAGAGTACGGTAGCCAACCTGCTCTCCCGGTTCTGGGATGTCAAACAGGGCCAAATCTTAGTGCGGGGCAGGGATATCCGCGATATTCCTCTCTCTGATCTGATGGATCAGATCTCCATGGTGTTCCAGCGGGTCTATCTCTTCCAGGATACCGTCTACAACAACATCGCCATGGGACGGACAGACGCCACACGGGAGGAGGTCTATGAGGCGGCCAGGAAAGCCCGATGCTATGACTTCATCATGGAGCTGCCCGACGGCTTTGACACTGTCATCGGCGAAGGTGGAGCCAGCCTGTCCGGCGGAGAGCGGCAGCGGATCTCCATTGCCCGCTGCATTCTGAAGGATGCTCCCATCGTCATTCTGGATGAGGCCACTGCCAGCGTGGACGCCGACAACGAGAGCTACATCCAGGAGGCCATCACCCAGCTGTGCCGGGGTAAGACTCTGCTGGTCATTGCCCACCGGCTCAATACCATTCGTCACGCCGATGAGATCCTGGTTATCGACCAGGGGCGCATCGTCCAGGCCGGCGCCCACGACAAACTTATGGCGGAGGAGGGCATTTACCGCCGCTTCATCACCGCCCGCTCCAATCCCACCGGTTGGTGCCGGTAAAGGCAGAGGCGCAAAAGAAAAGAATGACCGGGATGCGTGTCCCGGTCATTCTTCGTTCCAGCTTCTTCCCTTGATTGATCCCAGAGAACACGCAAAACCAATATGGCGGCATCTTGCAATTTCATGCGACAAAGAGTATGATGTGGTTAGCTGGCACTAACCATCATTGAGGTGACCATATTGTATGGATGACAACAAGCAGTTTTGGGAGCGGTTTTCACGGCATTACGCCGGCTTCATACGCCGCTCTCAGACAACCTATCAGCAGATATGCAAAGCAATGCGTCCTTTTCTGAAACGGGACATGGACGTACTGGAGTTGGCCTGCGGAACAGGCCAGCTGTCCGTGCCGCTGTCTCCATGTGTCCGGAGCTGGGAGGCAACCGACTTTTCAGCTGAAATGATCCGTCAAGCCAAAAAGCAGGTTTATTCGTCCCGGCTCCATTTCTCCGTCCAGGACGCCACCAAGCTGCCCTACGGGCCGGAGAGCTTCGATGCGGTGGTGATCTCCAACGCCCTCCATGTCATGCCTCACCCGGAAAAGGCTCTGGCGGAAGCCTGGCGGGTTCTGAAGCCGGGGGGATGGCTGTTCGCCCCCACCTTTGTCTGGGGCAAAAGCCGAAGCGCCAGACTCCGGCTCTGGTTCATGGGGCTGTCAGGCTTTCGGGTGTATCATGTCTGGACTGCCGGGGAGCTGATGGCATACCTGTCCGAGTACGGCTATTCCATCGTTCGCCATCAGCTTCTCGGGAGTTCGTTGGCGCCGCTGTGCTGTCTGATAGCCAGGAAGATCCCGGATGAACGGACTGCGGCACGGCAGGCTACCGTCCGGTCCGCACAGCACGATGATCCAAAAGTCAAGAAGGAGTGATAGAACATGTGGAAGTACACAGTGGAAGTCAACGGAATGATGTGCGGGATGTGCGAGGCTCATGTCAATGACGCCGTGCGCAAAGCCTGCCCGGTCAAAAAGGTGAGTTCTTCCCGGAGCAAAAACCAGACCGTGATCCTCTCTGAAACAGAGCTGGACACGGAGGCTGTTATGAACGCCATTCGCAGCACGGGGTATGAGGTCGGCACGATCCAGAAGGAGCCGTACAAAAAAAGAGGATTGTTTGGTTGAGTTCCTTGGCGGCAGCGGTCAGAAAAGAGGCATGAACATGAACACGGCAATGCAGTCGTTTGGATATGGATTAACAGCTTTGCTATTTTGCATCGCCATTCTTGGCGTGTGCCATAAAATCAAAAAAGCTGCCCGAAAAGCTTTGAAAAGCCAGCAGCCACATAAGGGCGATCTATCGCAAAAGTTTTGATTTATGGTACAGGATTGCTTAGTTGTGAACTTATCCCTATCAAAATAGGCGGTGGATGCGTTGTTGCATCCACCGCTTTGTGTGCTGCTTAAAATAGCAAACGATTATTCCCGGAAGAAGGAAGGTTCCTAAATTGGAGTGCTTTTCTTACTGACGTCTCCGGTAGCAATTCTTCTACTGCCACATACATCATCGCAAAGAGCGTAAGGCAATACGAGGGGGCATAGTTTCTTTGAGGAGAACCGGCGGGATCGTTTCCACCAGCTTTGCCGTTGATGCCGTTGAATTGAATTTTATGATTCTGCTTTACTATTTAGAAGTTAGAAGAAGATACAGTCCGCAAACTAAAAGGATAAGAAACAGAATTGCAGGAACTAATATCCCGTTTTCCACTATGCTTATTATCATCCTTCCCGGTGGTGTTACCCACGCACTTGCCGGATGTTGCATTGCCGCCATTATCACTCCAGTAACTCCAACGACACCACTCAAAGTTAAAAAGCCGCCTTTGATCAATCTGTTCATAATAGCCTCCTCCTATAAAAACATTATGATACCGAATGTCATTTCAACGCAGGTGGGCAAGCAGCTCTTTCCACAGTTTAATCGGCACAGGTTCCTCCAGCCGAATGGTTGGCATATTCTTTTTTGAGCCGCTTTAATCTCTCAAAGGATTCCGTGCTGATTGCGTGTTCAATGCGACAGGCTTCCTTTTCTGCGGTTTTCGGGTCAACACCGGCCTCCTTCAGCATCGCAGAGAAGAATTGGTGCTTTTCCAGTGTGATTTCGGCGACAGAACGGCCCGCTTCGGTCAAGATCAGGAAACGACGCTGGTCCATTCGCAGAAATCCTTTCGCACGCAGAGAGGCAACCGCGTGGCATACACTTGGCTTCGATACCTCCAGATGCTGTGCTACATCCACAGACCGTACCACCCCCATTCTCCTCTGAAGGAGTAGGATCGCTTCCAGATAATCTTCCGCTGACGCACGCACTTCCAATCCCATCACTCCTTGTCCATCCGGCAACCACTATGGTTTTGAGCCAAGTCCAGACCTTCTTTTCATGGGAAGGCTATTGTCTGAATTCAATAAAGCAAAAGAATCCAAGTGGTTAGTTTTTGCTAACCACTTGGATTCTAACATACACCGATACTGTTGTCAATGTGTGTATCCCGTCCGCAACCCCTTGTCCTCTCGGCAGGTAGCGGTCTGTACCCTGAGCGTTCGGATTTCCTGTCAGCGGTGTAGCTTTCTGAAGATCAGTCCTGTGCTCCCGAAGACTCTACATCAGATATTTTTGTCTGATTCAGGTGAGCCTGCATGGCGGCGAAGGATTTTTCGCTGATCACATGCTCGATCCTGCAGGCATCCTCTGCGGCTGTTTTTTCATCCACGCCAAGACCCTTGAGCATTTCTGTCAGTACCGTGTGCCGGGTATACATGGTCTCAGCAATGGCGAGGCCTTTTGACGTCAGGGTGATCGCTCCCTCTCCGTCAACCTCCACATAACCGTCTTTTTTTAGAATGGACAGAGCACGGCTGACGCTGGGCTTGGTATAGCCCATCTGTTCTCCCACGTCAATGGCCCGCACAAAGGATTTTGTTTGCCTTAAAATATAAATGGTCTCCAAATACATCTGACCAGATTCATGGATTGCCATACAAGACCTCCATTGGATAAAGCATTTTGATTATTATAGCACAGTCCGGAAAAATGAACCAGCCTGTTTATCGGAAACAGAGATTTTCTTTGCTGAACATAGGTTCCCGCTTGACAATTGATTTGGCATGGTATATTATAGCAGAAGGTTAGATATTGCTAACCTAATTTTTTCGCGGTCTGGTTTCCTATCGCTAACCAGACTACGAAAAAATGATTGAATCAACTCTGAAAAGGTGATGGATATGACATTGTTGGATGCTCTGGACGGGCAGGAATATATCATCAAGCAAATCAATACGGACGATGAGGAGCTGAATGCTTTCCTTTTTTCTTTGGGTTGCTATGTGGGAGAGCCGGTGACCGTGGTATCCCACCTCAAGGGCGGCTGCGTGGTTTCCATCAAGGATGGCCGCTACAATATCGACAACCAGCTGGCCTCGGCCATCGAGATATAAGATCTGGAGCACTTATTACGCCCCAGAGCCCCAGATCTAAGGTATTCATTCATGTTTATTCTGCCCAACGGTTAGCATAGGGCAACCGCTGAGTTGTGAATAAAGTACATCGCACACATAAAAAAGGAGGAAATGTCATGCGTATTGCCTTGACTGGCAACCCGAACTCCGGCAAAACCACCATGTACAACGCCCTCACCGGGCGAAATGAGAAGGTGGGCAACTGGGCCGGCGTGACGGTTGAAAAGAAGGAGCACCCCATTAAGAAAGCCTACTGCAGCGGGACGGAAGATCTGATCGCCGTGGATCTGCCCGGCGCCTACTCCATGTCCCCGTTCACATCGGAGGAAAGCATCACCAGTTCCTATGTGAAGCACGAACACCCCGATGCCATCATCAATATTGTGGATGCCACCAACCTGAGCCGCAGCCTGTTCTTCACCACCCAGCTGCTGGAACTGGGCATCCCCGTGGTGGTCGCCCTCAACAAAAGCGACATCAATGCCAAGAAGCAAACCACCATTGACACGGCCGCCCTCTCTGCGAAGCTGGGCTGCCCGGTGGTAGAGACCGTCTCCACTGCTGCGGAAGGGCTGAAAGCCGTAGTGGACGCCGCTGTTGCACAAAGCGGTAAAATCCAAAGAGCTCCTTATGTCCAGGGCGACATCGATCTGACTGACAAGAAGGTTGTGGAGGAAGCTGACCGCAAGCGTTTCGCGTTTGTCAATTCCCTGGTCTCCCAGGTGGAGAAGCGGAAGGTCCTCACCAAGGACAAGGGCACGGGGGACGCCATTGACGCCGTGCTGACCAACAAGTTCCTGGGCATTCCCATCTTTGCCGTGGTCATGTTCCTGGTGTTCCAGATCTCTCAGGTGTGGGTAGGCACACCCGTTGCCGATTATCTGGTGGGCTGGATCGAAACCTTCCAGGGCTATGTGGCAGACAGCCTGGCCGATGCCAACCCGCTGCTGACTGCTCTTTTGGCTGACGGTATCATCGGCGGCGTGGGCGCTGTGGTGGGCTTCCTCCCCTTGGTGATGATCATGTACTTCCTCATCGCCCTGCTGGAGGACTGCGGCTATATGTCCCGTGTCTCCGTGGTGCTTGACCCCATCTTCAAAAAGGTGGGTCTGTCCGGAAAGTCTGTGATTCCCTTCGTCATCGGCACCGGCTGCGCCATTCCCGGCGTCATGGCCAGCCGCACCATCCGCAACGAGCGGGAGCGCCGGGCCACCGCCATGCTGACCCCCTTCATGCCCTGCGGCGCCAAGATCCCCGTCATCGCTCTGTTTGCCGGCGCCTTCTTTGATGACGCAGGCTGGGTAAGCTTCACCATGTACTTTACCGGTATTGTCCTGATCTTCCTGGGCGCTCTGCTGGTCAACAAGATCGCCGGCTACAAGAACCGGAAGTCCTTCTTTATCATCGAGCTGCCGGAGTATAAGGTACCCTCTCTCTGGTTCGCCTTCAAGGCCATGTGCGCCCGGGGCTGGGCCTACATCGTGAAGGCCGCCACCATTATTCTGCTGTGCAACACCGCCGTGCAGATCATGCAGACCTTCAACTGGAGCTTTGCCGTGGCGGAGACCGCCGACAGCTCCATCCTGGCCTCCATCGCCCACCCCTTTGCCTATCTGCTGGTGCCCATCGTGGGTGTTCTCAGCTGGCAGCTGGCCGCTGCCGCCGTCACCGGCTTCATTGCCAAAGAAAATGTGGTGGGCACCCTGGCTGTGTGCTTTGTGGGCCTGGAGAACCTCATTGACACCGATGCCCTGGAGATGATGGAGGGCGCCGGCGCCGAGGTAGCGGGCGTCATCGCCATCACCAAGGTGGCGGCTTTGGCCTACTTAATGTTCAACCTGTACACACCTCCCTGCTTTGCCGCCATCGGCGCCATGAACTCCGAGATGAAAAGTGCCAAGTGGCTGTGGGGCGGTATCGGCCTCCAGCTGGGTACCGGCTACACAGTGGGCTTCCTGGTCTACCAGATCGGTACCCTGATCACCACCGGTTCCATTGGCGCCGGCTTTGTCCCCGGTCTCATCGCTGTAATTGTGTTCGCCGCAATTCTGGTGTGGCTGTGCCTGAAGGCGGATAAGGATCTGAAGCAGGAGTATGCGCTGAATGGAGCGAGAGCCTGATGACCGACTATATCGTAATTGGGATTCTTGCGGTAATTATCGCAGCCGCCGCTTTCTATGTCTATAAGGCAAAAAAGAGCGGCAAGAAGTGTATCGGCTGCCCGGATGGATGCTCTTGCAGTTCCAAAAAGGCAGACCAGCATCACTGCTGCTGCAGTACCCATGAGAAATAGAAAAGATGCGGGGGCCTTCCGTTTGGATGGCCCCCGCTGATCATTTCATGCATCCATGAACTTTCCTATTGACAAACATGATGTGATATATTAAAATCGGAACATAGGTTAGCTATCGCTAATCTCCGGGAGAAATCCCGAATATTTTTTGGATATAAGTTAGCGATTGCTAACCATCTGCTTTGGGAGTGACTCACTATACAAGGAGGCGTGTTATGTCAGAGGATCTGCTGATTCGTCACTGCTCTCCCACCCTGGCGGGAATCAAGACGGGAAACCTCTTTGAGAAATACGAGATGTGCAGCAAAATCTACTCCCGGCAGTGGCAGCAAGGGAAATCCATCGAGCAGCTCACCGTGGCTGGTTGATGTTTCTACCATAACAAATCCAGAAAGAAAGGTCGTTAGAGTCTTATGAGTAAAGTTGCAGTTGTGTATTGGAGCGGCACGGGAAACACCGAGGCCATGGCCATGGCGGTGGCCGAAGGAGCCAAGGGCAAGGGTGCCGAGGTATCTGTGATCACCGCCGCAGAGTTCTCCCCGGAGCAGGTCAGCGAGTATTCCGCCATCGCTTTCGGCTGCCCCTCCATGGGGTCGGAGCAGCTGGAGGAGAGCGAGTTCGAGCCTATGTTCACCGCCTGTGAGGGCAGGCTGAGCGGGAAGAATATCGCCCTGTTCGGCTCCTACGGCTGGGGCGATGGCGAATGGATGCGCAGCTGGGAGTCCCGCTGCAACGACGACGGCGCCAATCTGGCCTGTGACAGCGTGATCTGCAACGAGACTCCGGACGATGACGCTCTGGCGGCTTGCCGCGAGTTGGGCGCGTCGCTGGCCTGACAAAAACACCGCAGAAGGCAGGAGGCGCTCGTCTCCTGCCTTCTGCCTGTATCCCCAGTCAGCATAGGCAAAACCATTTCCGAACCCAGAGAAACAGGTCGTGAGAAATCATGCTGAAAGAATATTTATCGAGCCAGGGCTCCGCCACAGGCCGTTGGAGCAGCAGTATGCCAGGGGTACAGATCTGCCGGTTTTCCCTGCCGGAGCCGGAGCAGGAACCTCTGCGGTCTGTCCCGGTGTGCGGCGCACCGCTCCAGTTTGAGGTACTGTTCTGCCTGACCGGCCGCCTTACTGTCCGAGCGTTACAAGGTACCTCCTGCACGGTGGAGGCGCCGGGGATTTTCCTGCTCTCCGACAGCTCTGCTCTCCGCTCGTGTCGGTACAGCGGAAACCTGAGCGGTGTTTTGATTGCCGTAGACGCAAAAGCCGCAAAGGAAAGCCTTGTGACGGTCTGCTCCACTTTGGGGATGAAGCTGGACACCAGGATCGTCAAGAAAAAGATGACAGCAAGAAACGGCTGCACGGCCCTGTGCGGCACGCCTTGGACGCAGGCATTTTTTGAAACCGTTCGCTATCTGTCAGAGCAGGAGCAGGAACGCTACTGTGTTTTCAAGTCGGTAGAACTGCTGTATCTGCTCTGCACCGAGGTATCTGAATCGGATGAATCTCTCTCCGGCTCAGGCTGTCCTGTATCCCACAGCCTGTTGGAAGTCAAGGCATACATACAGACGCATCTGTCTGATAAGCTCACCATTGCGCTCCTCTGCAAACAGTTTTCGCTTTCCCCGACCTTCTTGAAAGAAGGGTTCCGCCGCACCTATGGCATGCCGATTCACAGCTTTTTGGTTCAACAGCGCCTCCGGCGGGCACAGGAGCTGATCTGCACCACCCGGATGTCCATTCAGCAAATTGCGCAGGCTGTGGGGTATGAGGGTATGAGCCAGTTCAACGCAGCGTTCAAGCGGGAGTATGGCATGACTCCCGGCCAGTATAGAAAAATGTCGGAAACCGCAACTCTGCGTCCGTTTTGACAGCGACAAACTCCCACAATTCCTGTTATAATAACCAGACATTCCAAAGTGATCAAAGGAGTGAGAGCGATGAAACAACATCGTTTTTGGGCCTGGGGCGCTGTGATTTGCATGATTATGGTCATGGTCACCGGCTACAAGCGGAAATAAGGGAAAGGAAGTATTGCAATGAGTGTTTATACGAAACTGGCCTGCTTTGCCACCGGTGCTTTGTTTGGCTCTTTTGGAGTTAAGCTGCTGTCCAGCAAGGACGCCAAGAAGGCCTATGTCCATGTCACGGCCGCCGGTCTGCGGATGAAGGACTCGGTCATGGGGACCGTAACCACGGTGCAGGAGAACGCTGCAGACATTCTGGCCTCCGCCAAGGAGCTGAACGAGGACCGGGCTGCAAAGGAAGCAGAGGAAGCCGCCGCTGCCAATCTGGAAAGCGAAGAAGCCTGATTGACCCAGAGGGAGCCGCCAGCGGCTCCCTCTTTCCGTGAAGGAGGAACCTATGAACGCAACCATATTGCACGAAAGCCGGGGGCGCATCCGGTTCCGGCTGCGGCAAAAACAGATGACACTCGCTCAGGCGGATCTGCTGGAGGCATGGATTCAGGGAAAATCATGGTGCCGGCAGGTCACCGTCCATGAGCGCACCTGCTGCGTCATCCTGTACTACGATGGGACTCGCCAAGCCGTGCTGAATGAGATTCGGCAGTTTTCCTGGCAGGAGGCGGAGCGGATCACATCACTGCCCGCCCACAGCAGCCGGGCGCTGAACCGGGAATTCGAGGAGAAGCTGGTAACTAAGGTAGTGTGCAAAGCTGCCTGTACCCTGTTTCTCCCACCTCCATTGCGGATTGCCCGCATACTCTGGCACATGATCCCCTTTGTACGGCGGGGACTGCGCTGCCTGCTGCGCCGCCGCATCAAGGTGGAACTGCTGGATGCCCTGTCTATTTCCATTTCCGCCTGCAGAAGGGACTTTGGAACCGCCGGAATGGTCATGTTCCTGCTGGAAGTGGGCGAACTACTGGAGGAGTGGACAAGGAAGAAATCTGTGGCGGATCTGGCCCGGTGCATGTCGCTGAATGTGGACCGGGTCTGGCTGCGCACAGCCCAGGGCGAAGTGCTGGTCCCTGTGTCCCAGATCCAGCCGGGGGATGCGGTAGTCGTCCGCGCCGGCGGCATCGTCCCCGTGGACGGGCTGGTGCTGGAGGGGGAGGTCACCGTCAATCAGGCGTCCCTCACCGGTGAGTCCATCCCGGTACCCAAGCGACCCGGCGGCGCGGTCTATGCCGGCACCGTGGTGGAGGAGGGCGAGTGTGTGCTGGAGGTGAAGCAGGCCTCCGGTCAGAGCCGCTATGACCAAATCGTTCACATGATCGAGCAGTCGGAGCAGATGAAGTCGGAGGCTGAGAGCAAGGCTGCCAATCTGGCGGACAAGCTGGTGCCCTATACCTTTGTAGGGAGTCTGCTGAGCTTCGTCCTCACCCGGAATGTGGCACGGGCTTTGTCGGTGCTGATGGTGGACTTCTCCTGCGCACTGAAACTGGCTATGCCTCTGGCCGTCCTCTCCGCCATGCGGGAGGCGGGACGGGCCCATATCACCGTCAAGGGCGGCAAGTTCCTGGAAGCGGTGGCTGCCGCCGACACCATCGTTTTCGACAAGACCGGCACCCTGACCCACGCCTGCCCCCGGGTGGCTCAGGTGGTGTCCTTCGGTGGCAAAGAGGAAGCCGAAATGCTGCGGCTGGCCGCCTGTCTGGAGGAGCACTTCCCCCATTCCATGGCCAACGCCGTGGTGGAGGAGGCCAAACGCCGGGGCCTGCGCCACGAGGAGTACCACTCCAAGGTGGAGTATCTGGTGGCTCACGGCATCGCAAGCACCGTCGATGAGGAGCGAGTCCTCATCGGCAGCGCGCACTTTATCTTTGAGGATGAGGGCTGCGTCATTCCAGAGGGCGAGCAGGAACGCTTTGATGCGCTGCCGCCGGAGTATTCCCACCTGTATCTGGCAATAGGGGGGCAGCTGGCCGCTGTGATCTGCATCTCCGACCCGCTGCGGGAGGAGGCGAAGGAAGTTCTGTCCACCCTCCGTGCTCTGGGGGTCACCAGTACCGTCATGCTCACCGGCGACAGCTACCGCACCGCCGCAGCCATCGCCGCCCAGGTGGGAGTGGATGACTTCCGCGCCGGAGTCCTGCCGGCGGACAAGGCGGAGTATGTGGCACGGCTACGCCGGGAGGGGCATACCGTCCTGATGGTGGGCGACGGCATCAACGACTCACCGGCCTTGTCCGAGGCGGATGCGGGCATTGCCATCAGCGACGGCGCCGCCATTGCCCGGGAGATCGCGGACATCACCATTGCCGCCGACAGCCTCTGGGAGCTTGTAGAGCTGCGCCGGATCGCCATGGCGCTGATGGCGCGCATCCACTCCAACTATCGCTTTGTCATCGGCTTCAACGGCGCCCTGATCGCTCTCGGCGTGGCCGGTGTCCTGCCGCCTGCCACCTCCGCCACGCTGCACAACCTCTCCACTTTGGGAGTCAGTCTGCGAAGCATGAGCCGGCTGACTACTCAGACGCAGTCCGCTCGGGGCAACAATTCGCATAATGGATAAAAAAAGAATCCTTTCCGCTTGGTAGCTTGTGCTTTTTGCGTGGTTGCACACGACTAACTCCATGTGCTATAATACACTCACGATGCGCAGTGCGTGATGCATGGTAAGTCCAATCGCCCCTGCGCATCGTTTTTTACAATACAGTTAGCCATAGCTAACCACATTGAAGAAAGGGGAGGATTGTATCAGACCGTATCGATCTACCATTGTTCTTTCTGTTCTGCTGCTTATATTGTCCGGCTGTTCACTGTTTGTGGGCGTGATTGACCTGACACCCGGTGAGCTACTCGCAGGCAATTTTGAGCAGCTGGAGATTTTCCTGATCTCCCGGCTGCCTCGCCTGCTGGCCATCCTTTGTACCGGCGTCGGCATGAGCGTTGCGGGACTCATCATGCAGCAGCTGTGCAGCAACAAATTTGTGTCCCCAACCACCGGCGCCACCATCTCCTCGGCCCAGTTCGGCATCCTGCTGGCTCTGCTGTTTATGCCGGCCTCCACACTGTGGAGCCGGGCCATTTTTGCCTTCGCCACGGCGATTCTGGGCACCTGGATCTTCGTCTGGTTCATTCAGCGCATCCAGTTCAAGGAAGTACCAAACCACCTCTCACCCCGCTCCCTCCTGCTGCATAGTCTGTAAAATGGCAATGGCCAGAAAGGAGAGATTCCAATGCTTCCTACTGTGAATCCTGAGGTGCTGGACAACACCCAAACCTGCCCCGCTGTGGGCTATCAATCCGCATCCCTCTGTGTGCCCGTCACCGTCACCCCCTTTGCCCAGGCCGGAATGACCGCCACCAAGTGCTGTGGCACTCCAGTGGTCACTCCAGGCCTTGAGGTGTGCAACGGGATGAAAAATGGCTCCTGCGTGTTCACCATCACCCAGGACATCTGCGTGGCAGTGCCCGTGGAGTTCGGCGCTGTGGCCACCGTAGGCGACACCTTCGTCAGCTGCAACGAGGTCTCCGACAACGATATCTGCACCGGTTGCGGCCAGATGCCTGCCCCGGACACCGGCGTCATCCCTCAGGTCTGACTTTTTTCTCATAAATTCCAAGGGAGTGTGCGTTTTGTCCACTCCCTTTCTGTTATATCTGAGAGGTCTCCTCCCGTTCCAGCTCCTCCACCATCTGCGCCACCTCTTGGGGGGTGTGCAGGGCATTGAGCATGGCCAGCAGTGCCTTACTGTTCATGTGCTGGGGCAGACCCAGCTTGTGCAGCAGCTTTTCCCGGCGCACAGCAGAGTCCGGACGTCCTGTAAGCCCCAGCACGAACAGGTCTGCCGGGGTCAGGTCACCCCGGACGGGGGCAGGCCCCTCCCTGTCCAAAACCGTAGCTCCCGCTCGCACCAGAGCCTGGCGGAGCACCTCCGGGTTCATCCCCTCCACGCCCAGCTTCCCCTCCTTGCCGGCCTTGCGCTTGCGCCGCTCCTTGCCGTACACGTCGGGGATATAGGCATGTTTCACCTGGTCTTTGGGAATGGCTCCCTTGAGGTAGTTGCGGATGACAAACCCCGCCCCATCCGAGTCGGTGAGCACGATAATGCCCTGGCGCTGGGCCAGACGGCGGATCAGCTCCAGCTTCTCCCCGTCCTTGAACACCCCAAACCCGGAGGTCTCCAGAATCAGGGCATCCACCACCTGGGAGAGGCTGTTTTTGTCGTATCGCCCCTCCACAATGATGGCCTCTTTGATTTTTAACATGGGATCACCTTCCGTCCTGCCGACAGCTCCATCAAAAGCCCGGTGAGAATTTCACCCTCCGCTCCATAGTTGATCTTCATCTGGATGTCCGCCTCGCTGCACCGCCGCACGGCGTGGCGGCACCACACCAGGGAGAATTTCCGAGCGGCATCCATGAGCTTGTCCCCCTGGAACGAGTGGCGCATCCCCCACAGCTGCATAAAATCCCCCCGGCTCAGCCCTGCGTCCAGATAGAGGCGGGCGGTGTAGAGCTGGCGGAAGTACTTACCCATCACCGAGAGGATCATGATTCCCGACTCCTGGCTGTGGAGCAAATCAGCCAGCACCGAGGCAGCCTTGTCAAAGTTGCGCTGGGCCAGGGCATCGGTCATTTGAAACACCACCGCATCCACCTGGGGGATGGCTACGGCATCTATATCTGCCCGGGTGATCCGTTCTTCGGCGGCATAGGCGCAGATCTTCTCCAGTTCGGTGGACAGATTGGTCATGCTGTCCCCACACAGGAAGATCAGGTACTGGGCATCGGCAGAGTCCACCCGGTGGCCCATGGCCTTACACTTGCGCACGATCCAGTCGGTGAGATCCCCGGTAGACTGGCGGGAGAAGTTGACCAGCGCCCCCGCTTGCTTGAGGTAGGTGCCCAGCTTGCTGCGCCCATCCACCTTGAAGCTGAGCAAGTCATATACAAACACTAAGCAGCAGTAGTCAGGCAGATCTTCCAACAGCTCCAGTAACTGCTTCCGTCCGCTCTCCCCCTGCCCCATGAGGTCAAAATCCGTGACCAGCACCAGGGTACGCTCACTCATCATGGGCAGACAGTCCACCGCCTGGGCGATCCACTCCACCGAGCAGTCCTTACCCTGGGCTGTATGGAGGTTGAAATCCTCCATACCCTGGGGCAAAATTGCCTTTTTGATCTCGCCCAGGTAGTACTCCCGCAAAAACGCCTCGTCACCATACAAGACGTAGAGATTTTTCAAACCGCCCTGGCGCAGAGCCTGTTTCAGTTCCCGCATGGCGGTGTTGTCGGTTTGATTCTTCGGCGGCATCCCGCTTCCTCCTTTTGCACTTACCAGATTCCCACATTCTCTCCCTGCACGGCCACCGTCACCGTCCCCTCCAGATCGGTGCGGTGTACTTCCACCCCTGCCCGGCGCAGCCGCTCCAGGGTGTCTGCGTCCGGGTGGCCATAGGAGTTGTCCTCCCCCACAGAGATGATGCCCAACTCCGGGCTGGTGCGGGAAAGCAAATCCATGCAGGTGGAGCCCCCGGCACCGTGGTGGCCCACCACCAGCAGTTCAATGTCCGGCAGGACAAAGTATTTCACCAGCATCCGCTCCACGTAGCTGTCTGCATCGCCGGTAATGAGCACGTCAAAGGTCCCTGCGCTGCACAGGGCAAACAGCCCCTCTTCGTTGGTGGTTCCGCTGCCCAGGGGTGGGAACAGGGTGAGTTCCACCCCATCCAGAGACAGCTCCGTCTCCTCCTCCACCCACACAAGAGGAATCTCCCGCTGCTCCAGCCAGGTCTCCAGCTGCCCGGCCTGTTCCTCTCCTTTGGCAGAAACGGGCACCATGACCTGTGCCACTTCCACCCGCTCCAGCAGCCGCTCCACCCCGTTGAAGTGGTCGTCATCCAAGTGGGTGAGCACCAAGGCGTCCAGCCTGGTGCGTCCCACACTTGCCAGGTGATCGGCGGCAATATCTCCCGCCGAGGCGGAGGTACTGCCGCCGCAGTCCACCAGCACAGAGCTCTCTGGACTCATCAGCAGGGTGGATGACCCCTGCCCCACATCCAGCCCCATCACCACCAGATCTGAGCTGGACACGGAAAAAGCGGACAGGCCCACGGGCAAAAACAGCAGGGCGGTAAGCCCCACTCCCACCAATACGGCCCGAAGAGCAGTCACGCCGCTCCACAACAGAAGTGCGCCCACCAGATAGACCCCCACCAGCCATACCAGATGATAGGGATTGTCCACCTCCAGCACCCCATAGGGGACGGTGCCCATCCGGTGCACCACCCACACGGTGTAGTGGCCCAACAGTCCCGTGCCCTGCCCCAATAGGGTGGCCACGCCGGGCAGACACAGGGCCAAGCTTCCCACCGCCAGCGCACAGATCATCAGTGCCGTCATGGCCCACAGCACCAGGATATTGGTCAATGGTGCAATCAGCGACACCTGGCCAAACACTGCCCCCGCCAGGGGAATGGTGAGCACCATGGCACCCAAAGAGGCGGAAACAGAGGCACACACCCCCTGCCATATCCGCCTGAGTACCTTGGGCCGCCCCTCCCTCTTCCATCGCTCCAACGGCCCAGTGAGACAGTCGTATATTTTGGGGGTCACCGCAAGAATGCCGGACACCGACAGAAAGGACAGCTGCAACCCCACACTGTACACAGAAAAGGGATTTTGGAGCAATAGCATCAGCAAAGCCAGAGCCAAGGCGGAAGGAGCGTCCCGCTCCCGGCCCACCCAGGGCACTGCCAGCACCACCACCTGCATCCACACGGCTCGAAATGCAGAGGGGGTGTCCCCCGCCATCACCGCATAAAATACCAGCACCGGAACGATGGCCAACGCCCAGCGGCGGCGGCCCCGGCACAGGAGCATCAAAACGCCCACCAGAAAGGAGATGTGCAGCCCGGACACCACGGCGGCATGGAGCACCCCCGCCCGCACCATGTCCTGATACAGGCCATCGGCCATTTCACTTTTGTCGCCCAGGGTCACAGCCATGGCCAGAGGACTCACCTGCTGGTCAAAGGCCACCTCAATGCCCCCTTTCAGCCGTTGGGCCGCCAAAGCAGGCCAACACATCAGGGGCGGTACCGAGGGCCGCTCCACCGTGGGCGCCCCCTGGCAGCTGCCCAGGAGAAACACACCCTTGGCAGCATGATAGGACACATCTGACCCATCCGTCAGGGAGATGCACTCCACCGTTCCCGACCCCTGGACATGATCCCCCGGCTGCACATCTTCCCAGCTTGGGGGCGCATACAGGTTCACCTTCGCCCCGCCATCCAGGCGCAGTACCAGGGAACACCGTCCTGTGTCAGTCTGCTGGGGCTGGGTGAGTACCGTACCTGAAATGCTCTGTGTCCCATCCCAGTCCTGGGTGGGGACGCACACCATGTAGTAATATACGCAAAACCAACACAGACCCACTCCGCAGCCCAGGGCGGCAGCTGTCCCTCTCCGGCATACCTGCCAGAGCAGGTGCCGGCGGGGCGCACGGGCGGTCATGGCCATCCAATCCTCTCGATTTTTGGGGTGGGATAGCTGCCAGCCCGCCACCATGGCCAGGGCGGGAAAAAGCATCCACATGGGTGAGACTGCACCCGCCAGCAGCAGACAGGCCAGGGCGAAGCCGCCTGCAAACCACGGCAGTTTTCGCACATCCGCCACCCCTTCCAGTCCATCTTTTTTCATTGTAACGGGTGTATGGCGGCAAGTCAACCGCTGCCACCGCAGTTGGTCAAAACACAAAACACCGCTGTGAAGGGCACTATCCTCCACAGCGGTGTTTTTGTCACTGTTCCAACTGTTTCAAATGGGCTTTGCAGATGAGATTGATGTACTGGGACAGGGATCGGTCACAGTCCTCCGCCAACACCTTGAGCTTTTCCACCACGTCCTCATCCAGGGTAATGCTCACCTTTTGCTTTAATGGCTTCATAGAATTACCTCATATCCTTTTTTGCTAGTATAGCATTTTAAGCGATATTAGGTTGATTATTCGTTCTTAATAGTATAAAGTAGGATTTGAGGTGATTTACATGGAATTATATCAGGAGCTTTTACTGATGCTTTTACAACAACAGCGTATAGAAATTACATTCCCCGACCTTAATATCTCTGCCCAGGATTTTGTGGAATGCCAGTGCTATCAAGCCCTAAACCAAATCAAGACTGTCATACATGATGACAGTCTTGACGATGGTGATTGTTTCGCAAAAATCGAAGAAATCATACAAATCTTCGAGAATATTGGAAGTACCGGTGGTTTCCGCCACGATTTTGGATAACCCTTTACCGCAGGAACCCATCCAAAATCTTCTGCTCGGCCTCCTCCTCGGTCAGCCCTAAGGTCATAAGTTTCAGCAGCTGATCTCCGGCGATCTTGCCGATGGCGGCCTCGTGGATCAGCTGGGCATCCATGTGGTTGGCCACAATGGCGGGAATGGAACTGACCTTGGCATGGTCCATGATGATGGAGTCGCACTGGACGTGGCCGAAGCAGGGGGCCTCCCCCTGCACCTGGGGGTAGAACACCTGCACCGAGTTGTCCTGGGCCACAGAGCGGGAGATGACCTGGGTGCGGGCACCCTCTCCCTTCATAATGACCTCCATTTTGCTCTCGGCAAACTGGTCTCCGTGGGTGAGCAGACGCTCGGTGACCACCGCCTCAGCGTTTGCCTCCATCTCCACCTTGGTGTAGCGGCGAGTGGAGTCCACGCCCCGGATCTGCACCGTCTCCAGCTGGATGGAGGCGCCCTCCTCCAGATAGATGATGGTATGGGGGTTGAGGATGCGCTTTCCGGTACCTTCCCCCTCGCCGTAGTGCTTCTCCACATAGCGCACCTTGGCGTTTTTCCCCACATAGAAGGTGTGCACGCCGTCGTGCTGGGCGGTCTCACAGCCGGAGTTGTGGATGCCGCAGCCTGCCACAATGCTCACGTCGCTGTTTTCACCGATGTGAAAGTCATTGTACACCAAATCGGTGAGGCCGGTCTGGGTGACGATGACGGGGATGTGCACCGACTCATTGACGGTACCCGGAGCAATGCGGATGTCAATGCCCGGCTTGTCCTCTTTGCTCTCAATGACAATGTTGGCGGAGTTGCTGCGCCCCTCCAGCTTGCCGTTTTTGCGGATGTTGTACGCCCCCTGGGGCACACGCTCCAGGTCGGCAATTTCCCGGAGCAGATGGGTGTCGATGGAATTCATGCCTGGGCCCCTCCCTTCACAAAGGCGCACCCGGATTGGGTGTTTTCCAAAATCTTGGGGAACATCTCCTCCTTGGCGCCACGCTCCAACACCTGGCCTCCGGCAATCATGACGATCTCATCGGCCAAATTGATGATGCGCTCCTGGTGGGAGATGATGATGATGGTGGCCTGCCGCTTATCGTGGATATAGCGGAAGGTCTCGGTGAGCTTGGCAAAGCTCCACAGGTCAATGCCTGCCTCCGGCTCGTCGAAAATCATCAGGGGAGACTTGCGAGCCAGAATGGTGGCGATCTCAATGCGCTTGACCTCACCGCCGGACAGGGAGTTGTCCACCTCCCGGTCAATATAGTCGGCGGCACACAGCCCCACCTGGGTCAGCAGCTGGCAGCCCTCGGCGTGGGTCAGGTTGGGATTGCCCGAGGCCAGGCTCAGCAGATCCCACACCCGCAGGCCCTTGAAACGAGGGGGCTGCTGGAACCCGTAGCTGATACCCCGGCGAGCCCTTTCGGTGATGCTCAGGTCGGTGATGTCTTCCCCGTTCCAGATGATCTGGCCAGAAGTGGGCTGGTTGAGGCCCATAATGGTCTTGGCCAGGGTGGTCTTGCCGCCGCCGTTGGGGCCGGTGACCACCAGGAAGGTACCGTCTTTCACATCCAAAGAAACGTCCTTCAAAATATCCTTCTGATTCCCCTCTCCCTCCACGGAGAAGGTCAGATGCTTCAATTCCAACATAGTACAAATCTCCCGTGTGAAGCCGCCCCCAGAAAGGGAGCGGCTTTTAATTCATAGTTCTCTTATATGTTTTGCTAGTATACCATGATTATACCCAACTGTCAACCGTGGCAATCCCTGGATTCGGGCATAGAATGGGGTATTTAGGAGGTGTTTTCCCATGGATGAGATTATGAATTCCCGTTCTGACTCTCAAGAGGTATTCCAGCGGGTATGGGCCCGGGTGATGGGCACCGCTGCCGCCACCCAGCAAACCGCCGATGCACCCCAACCCGCTCCGGTAGCTGCCCCTGCC
>NZ_JACSNZ010000091.1 GCF_016902575.1 Pseudoflavonifractor capillosus
CTGGCTATTCTCTTCATTGTTCGGTATTGTGTGTTGCTGATAAGGAGGCGGCACACATGAACGACTATATGAAAGCCCTGCACCAGCGGTTCTTCCGAAAGCCAAATCTCACCGAACTGGAGAAGGAAATTGAAACTGCCCGTCAGGAAGTGCGGGACTGCCTGGACAAGAACCAGCGGCGCAGGCTCATGGACCTAGTAGATGGACAAGCCCTGCTACGGGAAGAAATCTCCCAGGCCAGCTTCACCGCAGGATTCAAACTGGCCTGGGGAATTACAAAAGAACTGGAGGCGGATGACCTGCACTCCTCCCAGGAGGAATCAGAGTACATCTGCCATCACATACAGAGGGAGGATTGATGCCATGGCAAAACGCAGAGCATCCGGGGACGGCATGGTGCGGAAACGGAATGGCCGCTGGGAGGGCCGCATGGTCATCGGCCACAAGGAAAACGGCGACCCCATCTTCCGTTACGTCTACGCCGATACCCAAAGAGAATTAACTGCCAAACTGCGGCAGAACATCAGTGCCTATCAGGGCGTACATCTCACCGAGAAAAGTAACATGACCCTGTCCCAATGGTTGGACAAATGGCTGGACGAGTACATCTCATCAAACATTCGCCCCAATACCTTAGATGGATACCGAAGGGACTTGAACAACCACGTCAAACCATACCTGGGGGATAAGCCCCTGCTGAAACTCACAGGCAAAGACTTGAACACCCTCTACCAGAAGCTGCTGGAGCACGGACGCATGGACAAGCGGGGCAATCAAGGGCTGGGGCTGAGCCCCACCACCGTCCGTGGGATTCACAACACCCTTCATCACGCTTTGAAAACCGCCGTAGATGAAGGTCTCCTCCCTGCCAACCCTGCCCACAAGGTAACACCCCCCAAGGTGGCTCATCGCACCAAAGGGATTCTAAACCACCACCAGCTGGATGTCTTCAAGGCGGTCATCCAAAAAGATTGGATATGGCGAGACTTCTTCTTCACCGAACTGACCACAGGTCTGCGGCGGGGCGAGCTGTGTGGCCTGCAATGGTCAGACTTCGACGAAGCATCCGGACACTTGAAGGTGCGCCGCACCATCCACCCCAGAAAAGGCGGCGGCGTGGAGGTGGGGGACACCAAGACCTATGCGGGAACCAGGACCATCCTGCTCCCCTCCAGCACGGCTCGTATGCTGCGGGAGCGAAAGCAGTCCGCCCTATCCCAGTGGATTTTTCCCGACCCCCTCCGGCCAGAGTACCCTGTCTCTCCCTCCAAAGCCTATCGTCGATTGAAAGAGCTGCTCCAGGAGGCGGGATTGCCGGACATTCGTTTCCATGACCTCCGCCACACCTTCGCCACCCATGCCCTGTCCAGCGGGGTGGATGCCAAGACCTTGTCCGGGATTCTGGGCCACACAAAGGCTAGCTTCACTCTGGACACCTACACCCATGTGACTGGGGAGATGCAGCGCAACGCCGCCGACATCGTGGGCGGCTTCCTGACAGAACTACTGGGAGAGGAGATGGAGCCATGGCAAAGAAGCGGAAACGTGGAGATGGCAGTCTCCACCTGAGAAAGGACGGCCGATGGGAAGGGCGATACGTCATCGGCTACGACGACAACGGACGCCCCAAAACCAAAAACGTGCTGGCCAAAACCAAGGCAGAATGCGCAGCCAAGCTGAAAGCCCTGAAAGAGGAAGTCCAGGGGGCAGCCCCCAAGTCGCCTAAGGTAGACATGACCTTTGGGGCATGGTTGGATCACTGGTATCAGCAGTACTGCAAACCAGGCATCAAGCCCAAGACCCAGACCGACTATGAAAACCGCATCTATCAGCACATCATCTCGGAGTTGGGGCACATCCCCCTCTCCCAGTTGACCCAAGGGGACCTCCAGCAGTTCTATCAACGGCTGAAACAAAACGGGCGGTTGGCTCAAAGGGATCTGTACGGCTCCGGACTGTCTGACCGGATGGTGAAAAGCTGCCATGTCACCTGCCGAATGGCACTGGACAAAGCCCTGGCTGAGGGCCTGATCCAGAAAAATCCCGCCGCTGCCTGCAAGGTACCCACCACCCGTCCCAGGGAGATGCAGGTCCTCACCGGGGAGGAAATTCAACGCCTGCTGATTCAGGCCAAAGAGGACGGGTGCTATGAGCTCTTACTGCTGGAACTGTCCACTGGCCTGCGCCGTGGGGAAATCCTGGCCCTCCAATGGGACGACCTGGATGTGCAGACGGGTGAATTAAAGGTAGAGCGGCAGGTACAGCGCATCCACAAAAAACTGGTGGTCTCCCAGCCCAAGACCAAGGCGTCCAGCCGAAGCCTGGTCCTCCCCCGCCCCATTCTCCACGTCC
>NZ_JACSNZ010000092.1 GCF_016902575.1 Pseudoflavonifractor capillosus
CTGGCTATTCTCTTCATTGTTCGGTATTGTGTGTTGCTGATAAGGAGGCGGCACACATGAACGACTATATGAAAGCCCTGCACCAGCGGTTCTTCCGAAAGCCAAATCTTACCGAACTGGAGAAGGAAATTGAAACTGCCCGTCAGGAAGTGCGGGACTGCCTGGACAAGAACCAGCGGCGCAGGCTCATGGACCTAGCAGATGGACAAGCCCTGCTACGGGAAGAAATCTCCCAGGCCAGCTTCACCGCAGGATTCAAACTGGCCTGAGGAATTGCAAAAGAACTGGAGGCGGATGGACTGTATTCTTCCGTGGAGGAATCAGAGTACATCTGCCATCACATACAGAAGGAGGATTGATGCCATGGCAAAACGCAGAGCATCCGGGGACGGCATGGTGCGGAAACGGAATGGCCGCTGGGAGGGCCGTATGGTCATCGGCCATAAGGAAAACGGCGACCCCATCTTCCACTACGTCTACGCCGATACCCAAAGAGAATTAACTGCCAAACTGCGGCAGAATATCAGCGCCTATCAAGGCGTACATCTCACCGAGAAAAGTAACATGACCCTGTCCCAATGGTTGGACAAATGGCTGGACGAGTACATCTCAGCAAACATTCGCCCCAATACCTTAGATGGATACCGAAGAGACTTAAACAACCATGTCAAACCATACCTGGGGGACAAGCCCCTGCTGAAACTCAATGGCAAAGACTTGAACACCCTCTACCAGAAGCTGCTGGAGCACGGACGCATGGACAAGCGTGGCAATCAAGGGCCGGGGCTGAGCCCCACCACCGTCCGTGGGATTCACAACACCCTTCATCACGCCTTAAAAACCGCTGTAGATGAAGGCCTCCTCCCTGCCAACCCTGCCCATAGGGTGACACCCCCCAAGGTGGCCCACCGTACCAAGGGGATCTTGAACCACCACCAGCTGGATGTCTTCAAAGCGGTCATCCAAAAAGATTGGGTGTGGCGAGACTTCTTCTTCACCGAGCTGACCACAGGTCTGCGGCGGGGCGAACTGTGCGGCCTTCAATGGACAGACTTTGATGAAGCATCCGGACGTTTGAAGGTGCGCCGCACCATCCACCCCAGAAAAGGTGGTGGCGTGGAGGTGGGCGATACCAAGACCTACGCAGGAACCAGGACCATCCTGCTCCCCTCCAGCACAGCCCAGATGCTGCGGGAGCGAAAGGCGTCCTCCCTATCCCAGTGGATTTTTCCCGACCCCATCCGCCCAGAACAGCCCGTCTCTCCCTCCAAAGCCTATCGGCGATTGAAAGAACTGCTCCTGGAGGCGGGATTGCCGGACATTCGCTTCCACGACCTCCGCCACACCTTCGCCACCCATGCCCTGTCCAGCGGCGTGGATGCCAAGACCTTGTCCGGGATTCTGGGCCACACCAAGGCCAGCTTCACCCTGGACACCTACACCCATGTAACTGGGGATATGCAGCGCAACGCCGCCGACATCGTGGGCGGCTTCCTGACAGAATTGCTGGGAGAGGAGATGGAGCCATGACAAAGAAACGAAAACGTGGAGATGGCAGTCTCCACCTGAGAAAGGATGGCCGATGGGAAGGGCGATACGTCATCGGCTACGACGACAACGGACGCCCCAAAACAAAAAACGTGCTGGCCAAAACCAAGGCAGAGTGTGCAGCCAAGCTGAAAGCCCTAAAAGAGGAAGTCCAGGGGGCAGCCCCCAAGTCACCTAAGGTAGACATGACCTTCGGGGCATGGTTGGATCACTGGTATCAGCAGTACTGCAAACCAGGCATCAAGCCCAAGACCCAGACGGACTACGAAAATCGGATTTATCAGCACATCATCCCGGAGTTGGGACACATTCCCCTCTCCCAGTTGACCCAAGGGGATCTCCAGCAGTTCTATCAACGGCTGAAGCAAAACGGACGGCTGGCCCAAAGGGAGCTGTACGGCCCCGGCCTGTCCGACCGGATGGTGAAAAGCTGCCATGTCACCTGCCGGATGGCACTGGACAAGGCCCTGGCAGATGGCCTAATCCAGAAAAATCCCGCCGCTGCCTGCAAGGTACCCACCACCCATCCCAGGGAAATGCTGGTGCTCACCGGGGAGGAAATCCAACGCCTACTGATTCAGGCCAAAGAGGACGGGTGCTATGAGCTCTTACTGCTGGAGCTGTCCACCGGCCTGCGCCGTGGGGAGATCCTGGCCCTTCAATGGGACGACCTGGACGTGCAGACCGGCGTATTGAAGGTAGAGCGGCAGGTACAGCGCATCCACAAAAAACTGGTGGTCTCCCAGCCCAAGACCAAGGCGTCCAGCCGAAGCCTGGTCCTCCCCCGCCCCATTCTCCACGTCC
>NZ_JACSNZ010000093.1 GCF_016902575.1 Pseudoflavonifractor capillosus
GAGCCTGCAGACTGCGAAATCCATAGTAATGCTTGCCGCTTTTACTGCGGCAGCTCCAATTGGTCTTGGGGTCCTGCCAGAAGTAGACGTCGTCGCACTCCCAGCGGTTGCGCTTTTCGCTCCAACGGAGCTTCAAGGAGCCGGATCGCTGGACGTCCTTATGGGCGCATGGAGCCAGAATTCTGTTGGTGGGGTTATGATTCATATTACATTCTCCATTCGTAGAATTGCCGTTTGGTAAACAGAAAGGCCACCGCATACCGGATGAAGTCCAGGATGCTGGTGCCATCGAATCGGATGCTGAGAAAGGCATAGACTGCCGTCAGCACCAGTGGGACAAAGATGCCGGTCTGGGTGAGCGCCAGGACAGAGAGGAGAAGTCCCACACCGATGACACTCACGTCCCGGAGTTCCCAGAGCCACAGGGTTGCTTTGGCGGTCAGGTTATCGGGATAGATGTACAGATTGATTCACCTCCAAAAGAAAAGCCGCCGGGTTCCCCAGCGGCCAGTTCAACGGATTATTCTTCGGTTGCAGGTTGGGTCAGGCTTTGGGCCTCGTACTCAGCCAGTGCCTGCTCGATGAGCCCGATGACGAACTCCTTCTGGCTGATTTTTCTGCCCCGTTTCTTTTCAGCGGCAATGAAGTTCTTCAGCCGCCGGTCCAGTTCCTCGGGAATTTGAAAGGCCAGGGTTTTGGTTGCTGCCATGGTGACGTTACCTCCTTCAAAGTGTTGAGTGAGAATCATTTCTACGTATTCGGCCAGGGTTCCCAGTGCAAGCTGCTCTTTCTCTGCCATGACCTTGGCGTGCAGCTGGGCGGGAATCATGGCGCAGAGATTTTTCTTATCTCCCATGGGACGAACTCCTTTCTGTGATTTTGCAAGCAAAGCATACTGGAACTGAGCAGGGAAAGCTATTCACACATTCCAACAAGGAAGCTATCGTAAACCAAGCAGAAGCAACAAAGCGGGTTTAACTTGCCAGAAGCACCAGCGAAATACCATAGAGGACATAGTCCACGCATGGGATAGCCACGCTGTTGCCCAACGCTTTATATCGTGCGGAGTCCGAAGCACCGGGGATCGCTGTCCAGCCGTCGGGGAAGCCTTGGAGCCGCTCGCATTCCAGAGGGGTCAGGCGGCGGATGAGTCTGAGTCGGTGTATATCATCATCTAGCACCAGATCCGTAGCATCCTTGTGCTGACGGGCACTTTGGGTGCTGACAACTGCCCCGTCTTTGAACACGTCCACTCGCTGTCTGCTGAATACCGCATGATGGTCCGTTGCGGTGAGTGTGTAGGCAATGTCCTCCTGATAACCAATGCCATTCCCGCCGTTTTGGGGCTGACGGTCTATGGCATTGCCGGTGATGCAGAATACGGGTTCCTGCTCCACCAATGGCACATTGTTGCCGCCAGTACCGTATCTGGCGGACATGGTGGGGGCCACTGCGTGGGGGCCGGTGTAGCGGGAGTCGATGCCGTGGTTCTCGTAGACCAGCGGTTGGTGTCCACCTGCCTGGGCCCGGAGTGTGCCTGTCACATCCATGCTACACCCCATGACGCTGCCACCCTGGTCGTTGAGGCATAAAACCGACGGCATACAGTTGCCGCCGGCGCTGCCCTTCAGCGTGGGGGCGATTTCTTCGCCATAGCCGATGTCTCCAGCTGATGCTCCGGCTCCAGCGGAGAAACCGGCAATAAAGGTCTGCTGCTTCATCCCCGGTTGCGCTCCCAATGCTCCCGCCACATCGTGGAGGTCTCGAACTTCATCGCGCTGGTTTGTGGCAAAGGCAATCGGCTGAACAGGGATGTCAGGCACCCCACGGAAAGAGGAACTATCATTTGGCCGACTTGTGGGGTGGTTCTCTGGTCTAAAGGCGATGGAGCCTAATGAAGCAATCCCAGACTGGATTTCCAGAGCTTCCTGAAGCTTTTTTGGAAGTCCTTTTCCTCGTTCAAAGGCTCGGCGGAGAATACCCAGGCAGGCTTTCCTGGTCAAATAATATTTGCTGGGCGGATTGACCTGCAAAATCTGCGACAAGGAAGATTCTTTTTCTTCTCTGGGGGACACCCCAGTATTGAGCGTCAAGGCATCGCCACGCCAGGGAGAAATCAGTTCCCAATATGATTCGCCCAGCAGATTCCCAGCACCCGGTGTCAGGTCGAGGGACTGAAACATCACAAACTTTAATGCGGACGATCTCTTCCAGGACGATGCGGAAGTCCTCGCCTTTTGGGGTGCCGCTGGAGAAGGCTCCGGGAAATAGTGATAGGTAATCCTTTGAAGTAATCTTCGGATTTTCCCCCACTCCACACC
>NZ_JACSNZ010000094.1 GCF_016902575.1 Pseudoflavonifractor capillosus
ATAGGCCAATACCTGTTGTTCTCGCATCATTGTTCCTTTCCGGGGCCATACCCGAACAAGGAGCAACAAAAAAGCAGGAGCCGTGTCCCTTTCGGGTACGGCCCCTGTATGTGTTGTTTGGGAATATGAGAGGGTTACGGTTTACTGCATCTGCATCCCTCCCAGTTTAGGGTCAGAGGTAGGGCAGAGGAGGGGGTCGCCATCTTCTCGCGCCACCAGCCCATAGGGGGTCAGGACTGCATTGGCATGATTCAGGATGTCTCTGCCATAAGCATTGAGATTGACGTGCTCTTGCAGCATGGAAAGGGTTTGCTCATCCAAGATGGTGTGCAGCTTCTGGAGTGCCACTTCCTTGGGACTGCGCTGGTCGGGCTGGAGCAGGTAGTCGTCCAGATTTTCCGCAATGTGAGTGGCGGCGACGACCTCGTGGCAGTCGATGGCAAGGATGACTGCTTTGAGTTTGGTGAGCTGTCCATACCGCTCTAGGCATTTGATGGCCTCTGCCAGCTGATTCAGATCCTGGATGTCGTTGCACTCCAGGTTCTCCAGCAGATCGGGAATGGCGCTGTCCTCGGTCCAGAAGACCACCTGGTCCCAGGAAGCAGATTCGCCCAGCTCCTCCAGCACACGGGACAGCTGGCTCTGTGTGGCGGGGAGTTCCAGAGTAACCCTGGGTTCCTGTTGATCGGAACCTTTGGCCACCAGCAGGCGAATGGCGTAAGAGGGAGGCTTGGGAACTACGTCCAGGCTGTCATGTACCTGCTTGAGGTCTTCGTGCTGGGTCACATAGCCATGGCTGACGAAAACACCGCCCTCCTCCTGTCGGGCTTTTCGGCCCAGCTGTGCAAAGTCCAGATAGTCAAAGATGGAATCGGAGACATCCTCTACTTCAGGAATAAAACCATTTTCAGCGTAGAATTTGCCCAGTTGATGATCTGTAACGGCATCCACCACATGACAGCAGTCCGTGCTGTAAGCCAGATCCATCAGGGTGGAGAGAGGGATGGGGCCATGGCCCTTGGCGGCTTCCATCTGGACCAGTCCTTCGAAAGCGGCCTTTTCCATGTCACTCAGCCCCTCCAGCCTGGTTAGCAGGGTGTTGAGCTGGTAGAGGTCACAGTCCGAGCCCAGATGTTCATGGAGAAAGGGGAAGGCTCCCGGATGGAGCAGTTCCAGGTCCGGTTTTTCACCGATGGCCATATGGAGCCTGTCCATGGCATCCTGGAGCTGGTAGTAGGTAGCCGGAAGCTCCAGGCAGCTGTGTTGAGTGTGTTTCCCGTAGAGCGCAATGCAGAACGCATTATCCAAGGGTCATCCCTCCCAGCGTCGTTCCGTGCTCCATATCCTTCGCCTCGTCCTGGGGACAAGGCTCACTCATTTCGCCGGAACTCCTTTCCCCACCGAACCCGCTGCGCTGGGCTTCGGCGGGGGCCCCGGTTTGTACATAGTCTTCCTGATACTTGGCAGGGTCGGCACCGGGGACATCCCAGCCACACATACTGCCCACCTCCATGGCCTGTCTCTGCCACATATCTACGCCAAGGTGCTCATTGAGCTGGTCGGCCAGCTCCACATTCCGCTCTTTGTCGCCGGTGTCCCACTCCGAGGGGTGGTAGCCGGTTTCACCTCGTTTGATGCAAATCAGCTGGCCCGTAGTGGGCAGGGTGGAGTAGCACATCTCCGGCAGTCCCTCTGCCAATTTGGGGGAGAAGCGCTCCTCCTCCGTCTGGATACTCCAATCGTCGAAGCTCCACAGATGGACATACAGCTCGTCGTCGCCAATGCAGATATCTCGCTGCTCAAATCCTTCGCCCCAGCCGTCCGATGCCTGCCCAGAGATATACTCCTTCAGGTTGGACAGTTCCACCGGGGTAAGGGCCCCTGCAACACGGCATTCCGCAACACCCCAGAGCTGGCCGTTTCGATCCTCGACCGTGAACACAGCGGACTGGACTTTCCGGTTGACGCTGTCATCTTCGCTGTACCAGTGCATCAGCCCACGCTCCGTTTCTTCCGGCATAC
>NZ_JACSNZ010000095.1 GCF_016902575.1 Pseudoflavonifractor capillosus
TTTCATATAGTCGTTCATGTGTGCCGCCTCCTTATCAGCAACACACAATACCGAACAATGAAGAGAATAGCCAGCGGATTTCACCACAATTATCAAACTGTTATCATTTGCTCCAGGGCCAATTTCCTTGGGGCGTTTTCTTTGGTGACAGTGTGCTATTTTTGCGTTGTGATTACCATCCACCCATACTCATGCCCCAGCTCTGCTGCCCCTCCTCGTGGTCGTCCGGCTTATGCCCCAGGGCAACCTTTTTTGCCCGGAGCTTCTGCAGTCGTTTCCGGTCAATGTGCGGCCCGCCGGATGCTGGAGGAGCCGGAGTGTTGTCCCGGAAGATGTTACCCATGTGGTGTAGGAGTCGGGTGGTGGAGAGCATCAGCTGGGGTGGGGCTATCCACCCCTGATCCATGCGCTCCACAAAGAACTCAGCATAGACATGCCCCCGTTCTGCTGCAGCCTGAAACCACTGATAGGCAGCCTCCTCATCCTGCTCTACCCCATTTCCCATGAGGCACAGCTTACCCAGGAGGTACTGCGCCCAGGGATTGTCCCCCTGGGCCGCCTGACGGAAATACTCTGCCGCCTTTTCTGTATTCTTGAACACATATCTGCCGCTGAGATACTCCTTGCCCATGGCATAGGCGGCGTAATCGTTGCCGTTTTGCGCTGCTGCTTTCAGCCATTGGATGCCCTGGTCTGGATCATGCACCAGGGCATCATCAGAGAGAAGCAGCTTCCCCAGGGAGTATTGAGCCGCTGGCACATTCTGTATTGCCGCCTGTTCCATCCAGTACTGGGCTCTCTCTGTGTCTGGAATTACCAGGCCACTGTCCCGGTACAGCAGCCCCATCAGATATTGGGCGTGGGCATCACCTGCTTGGGCCAGACATTTCATTTGCACCGCTGCAGCTACACGCTCTTCCCGTGTATGCTCTTCGTTTTCCATGATGGAGCGAAGCTCATAGCAGTCCCAGGGGAGTTCGTGATCTTCTAGCCAACTACCTCTATCCTCCATACCACGATCCTCAAAGGAGATTTGGTTGAGTCGGATGCGCTCGGCCTCTTTGATGACGGTGTTTTTGATAGCTCGGAACTCCTTCTGTTGAGACAGTAGCGGGCGCTGTTGTTCCTGTCCGGAATAGAATCGATTTACCTGACACTGGAGTTCCCACCACGATTGATAGCACCGGTTGACCACAGGCAGGCGCTCCGTTTGATTGACGATCTCATCCACCAGCTTTTTCAGAGGCTTGGACAAATAGCCGTAGGACTTCTTGCCCTTCACGCTGCCCAGCTGCTGAGCTAACTCTCCCATGAGCTGCTCCATGTCTGGATGTTCGCAGATCCCCTGTGCCATTTGGCGGGTCATCTCCAGCATCACCTTCCGGGCCTCTTGTACCAGTTCATCTCTGCTGGTAGACTTCTGCTCGTAGAGATGGTACATTTCCTGCTTGAAGATTTGATTGGTGAGGGTGGATTTGATCTGCTTGATTCCGTCCTTGGATAGATACGCCTGTCCCGGTTTCACAGACCAGGCCATCATATGCACATGAGGGTGTTCCCCCTCGTCGTGGAAGGCGGCGTACCACCTAAAGTCCTGGGGCGGGATTTTCATAGCGGTTGCAATCTCATTTCGATGGGTACGCAGCAGGGATCGCCACGCCTGGGCATTGTCGTAGCCCAGGCGTGTTGCGTCCTCCCGACGCAGAGAGATGATGTGGGTCCACACGTTTCCGGTGTAGTGCTCCAGTTCCGATGTGGCCCTGTCCAGATCCACACCATCTTCATCCCCGAACAGTCCGTGGTCCCCCAGGCGCTGAGCACGAGGACGAGTGGCGATGTATTTGGCGTAGCCCTCGGAGGAGTTGACCTTAGACCAGTTCTCCTCCAGAGCCAGGGTGATGAGGGCTGAGGCGTTGGCCTTGGTGGGATGCTGGGTGTAGTCTCCGTACTCCAGCAGCTCTTTCACTCCAGGGAAGTCTTTGGACAGTTTTGTGATCAGCTGCTCCTGCTTGC
>NZ_JACSNZ010000096.1 GCF_016902575.1 Pseudoflavonifractor capillosus
TGAACCGCCCCCCGTCAAGTAGACAAAGAAAAAAATAATAGAATCACAGCGCTGCGGCGCTGTGGCAACCGCAGATTTTGGACGGCAGCGATTGCTGCCAACCAGAATCTGCGGTTTGTTTATGCGGCAAAATACATCTCATGCTTTTCAAACGGTGTGAGAACACCCAGACCTCGCTGCAATCGCCTGGTATTATAGTAGAAAATATAATCCTCGATCATAGTCACCAAGGCTTCCCGGCTGGTAAAGCGTTTGCCATAATAACGCTCACGCTTCAAGATACCCCAGAAGCCTTCCATCGGCCCATTGTCAATGCACTTGCCAACACGGGACATACTTTGGATCATGCCAGCTTGTTCCAGCTTCGCATGGAACGTCCGATTGGTGTACTGGAACCCTCTGTCGCTATGGAATAAGGGATGAGCCTCTGGATTGGCAGCTACAGCCTTGTTAAAGGTCTCAAAAACCAGGGCATTGTCGTTGGTGTCACGGATGACGAACGACACGATTCGCCGGTCGTAGAGATCCAGAATGGCACTGAGGTAGAGTTTGTGCTTCTCGGCTCCGATGTAGTACTTGAACTCTGTCACGTCAGTCAGCCATTTTTCGTTTGGTTTGTCTGCATAAAACTCACGCCTCAAAATATTTGCCGCCAGATATTGCGGGTTGGAAGCCTGTCTTGTACAGCCATGGTTGCTGTACTTAATGGTAGATTTGATCCCTTTAGCCCGGCAAATGCGCAGTACCCGCTTGTCGCTTACCGGTGTCTGGTGGAACCGCTCCAAATCATCCCGTATCCGCCGGTATCCCTTGTCTGGCTCCTGATTATGAATTTGCTCTATCAAATTCCCAATACGCTCATTCTCTGCGGTTCGCTGGCTTCTGTGGCCGGACTTCCACTTGTAATACGCCGCCCGGGACACCCGCAGAATCCGGCATCCTGCATCGATGGGATAGTGAAATTCTTCGTGGCAATCCCGGATTGCACGGTACTGGCGTTCCTGCCTTACTTGCCCCAGCGATCTCTCCTCTCCAATTCTTTCACTTTTTTTAGCAGGTCACGCTCCATTTTCAGCATATAGTTTTCGTGTTCCAGCTGAGCGATTTGGGCTTTTAACTCTTCTTCTGGTGTCCGAGGAGATTGTTGAGCGGTACGCTTTCCCCGCCGATCCTCCAGCCCAGCCGCACCCAGCTGGCTGAATTTCTTTACCCATGTGTAAACCTGCTGATAGCTAACATTGTATTTCTGTGCAATTTCTCCGTAGTTCTTCCCGTTCTCCAGGCATTCCTTTGCGATCATCTGCCGCTCTTTCTGGCTCGTTTTTCGTGATTTCGTCATATGGCTCCCTCCACTGTATGTCTTGAAGTCTTCATGACGATTATACACCTGAATCCAGTTCCGGAGCTGTGCATCTGACCGAATATTATATTTTTCACATATATCCTGCAAGCTGCCTTTCCCTGCCAGATACTCCTCTACGACTTGGCGCTTCATCTCTGCCGGATATGTCCTGTTACGCCCTGATGGTAGGAACGCACTGACTCCCTCCGCCTTATACCGACTCATCCACCGCCTGATATTCTTTTCATCCACTCCTATACGATCTCCCGCTTCGCATACTCCAATCTTCCCTGACAGGCACGCCTCTACTATTTTCAACTTTTCTTCCGCACTGTACTTACTTCGCCTGGACATGACAACTCCCCCTATCGAAGACTTTTCTAATTCCTTGTCTTCCATAGGGGGAGCATATCA
>NZ_JACSNZ010000097.1 GCF_016902575.1 Pseudoflavonifractor capillosus
ATCTGCCCCCACCCACGCCCCGCTCCCTTCTGGCGGGAGGGCTGGTTCTGGTGCTGCTGCTGGCCTCCATTGCCCACTTCACCCTCACCACCTACTCCCTTCCCGCCGCCTTCCCCACGGTGCTGGGGCTGTGCCTTTTGGGGGGCTTCCTGTCCATGGTCATTTGGGCACTGCCTGGACACCGAACGCAGGCTGTGCTGGTGACCCTGCTGGCCACCGGAGTATTCCTGTGCCTGGACTGGGCACAGCTTGTCTACGGAGCCCGGGCCTGCTTGACTTCCCTGTCGGTGTTTTGGACCGCCCACACCGACTACACCTGGTACTATCCGTTGACCAATTCCCTCCCTGACCTCCAGCACCAGGCGGCGGTGAGTGTGTTTCTGGGGACGGCCTTGGCTCTGCTGGCCCTCCCTCTGGGTTGGGCCATTCTCCGTCTGCGCTCCTTCACGCTGGTCTTTGCCCTCACCCTGCCCTGGCTCATGCCCGCCTTTCTGGCCGAGTCAGAGCTGGACTGGCCTGCCCTGCTGACTCTCTGCGCCTGCTGGGCTACCCTCCTCCTCTCCGGCCTTTCTGCCCGTGGGGATGCCAACGGGGGCGCCCGGCTCATCCTCATCGCCCTGCCCGCCTGCCTGGCCGTGGTCTGGGGCGTGTTCCTCCTCTTTCCCCAGGAGGGCTACATCCAGCCCGCCTGGGCGGTAAACCTGAAGGAGGAGCTGCTGAGCCTGGAGTGGTTCCCCGGAGAGGGGTCTGGCATCGTGGTATCTGACCGGGACACGGGAGCGGAAGCGCCCCGCCTGGCCTTCCGCTCCGTGGGCCCCCGGAAATACACCGGACGGGGTATGTTCCAGGTGACCACCTCCCAGCCTGGCTCCATGTATCTGAGAGGGGATATCTACCGGGACTACACCGGACAGGCCTGGACTGGGGTGGAACCCCTGTCCACGGAAAATCTGGGTACCGCATCCGCAGACAAGATCCCCAACTCTGCCACCGCCACGGTGACCTATCTCACCTATCTGGGCTCCACCGCCTACCTGCCCTACCACACCGTCCTGCTGGAGGACAAATATGTGACCTTTGACAGCGCTCTGGCCTTTCCCGCTGCCGTGGAGGAATACACCGTCACCTATACGCCTCTGGAGGACTCCCCCTCCCGCCAGAACATTCCCTCGCTGGCACAGCAGGAGGAGGTCTATGGCCCCTATCTGGAGGTGCCAGAGGAGGTTTCCGGCCCCCTTCTGGATTGGTTTACCCAGGCCATGGAGGAATTGGAAGCCAGCGGCGATGAAGCGAATGCAACTGCCACGGGAGAATACGCCTCGGAGCTGAACACCGCCGCTCTCATCGCCCAGCTCTTGCAGCGCAGCGCCCAGTACGACCTGGGCACCCCCCGCACCCCGTCGGGGGAGGACTTTGTCACCTACTTTTTGCAGGAGAGCCACCGGGGGTACTGTGTCCACTTCGCCACCGCCGCCACCCTGCTGCTCCGGCTCCAGGGGATTCCCGCCCGATATGTCAGCGGCTATGCCACCTCCATCTCCTCCACCTCCTACATTGCCGCTGGCAATGCCACCACCTATTTCACCCGTGTTCTGGACTCCAACGCCCACGCCTGGGTGGAGATCTATCTGGACGGGTACGGCTGGTACCCGGTGGAGGTCACCCCCACCGACACTGCCCCCGATCCCTCAGACCCGGACAAGTCCCCCGCTGTCTCTGCC
>NZ_JACSNZ010000098.1 GCF_016902575.1 Pseudoflavonifractor capillosus
CCCCACGCCTGCCCCCACGCCCACACCGGAGACTGCCCCGAAGCCCACCCCCACATCGGCGGTCACCCCGGAGACTCCGTGGGCCAATGTCTCTCTGCTGTGGCTGGTGTGGGCCATACCCCTTGTGGCCCTTGGGGCGGCTTTGTGGCTGGTGCGCCATCTCCGATTCCGGAGCTGGCAGAAGATGTGCCATGACCGGGACACCAACGCCGCTGTGCTGGCTGCCTACCGTTGGTTTGGCCAGCTGGAGCGGTGGGGCGGCAAGGCAGGGGCAGAGACGGAGGCTCTGGCCCGGAAAGCCCGGTTCAGCCAACACACCCTCACCCCCCAGGAGCGCAGTCTGGTTCTGCGCCAGCTGTGGGGAGAGATCGCACGCCTGAAACAGGCAGCCCCCGCCTGGAGGCGCTGGCTGCTTTGGCTGATGTTCCCCGTGGGCTCTGCCAGAAGGGCAGGATGAAAGTGGGAACTCCCCTAAATAACCGCAAAAAATCCTTTCACCCGTGGGTGAAAGGATTTTTTGTATGGTCACTGGGAGCACCCCGAGGGCCTGCGGAAAAATAGCTCCTTGGCCCCCACATACAAAAGCAGCACCCCAAACAGGCGGCGCAGCAGCTCCACCTCCAGCTGTCCGGCCACAGCTGCCGCCCCCAGGGCGGCGGGAACGCCGGTGACCACGCACCACAGCACCCCCTGCCATTCCACCAACCCCTTTTTGGCGTGGCCAAGAAGGGCCGGGGGCGCACAGGTGAGAAAGTACATCAGGTTGATGCCCCCGGCCTGGTACTGCCCCATTCCGGTACACCAGGTGAGATAGAGCATGAGCAGCGTGCCGCCCCCCACGCCGCAGCCGCTGAGCACCCCGGTGGCCACCCCTACCAAAAAGCCCATAACATTCACAACAGCAACACCGCCCGCACCCCTCCGTACAGCATCAGCAGTCCAAAGCCCCGGCGCAGCCAGGTCACAGGGATCTTCTCAAACACCCGGCCGGACAAAAAGCCCCCCACCAGCCCGCCGGCCAGATAGGGCAAGGCCGCACCCACATCCACCCCGCCCTCCAGGGCATAGCTGACCAGGGCGGCCACAGACAGGGGAAGCACCACCGCCACCGAGGTGGCAAAGGCCCGCCGCTGCTCCAGGTGCAGCCAGCGGGTGAACAGGGGCACCAGAAACAGTCCGCCCCCTGCCCCGAAAAAGCCGTTGGCCGCCCCCGCCAGCAGCCCGGTTATCATGTATTTGCTCCGCCCCTTCACACCATCACCCCGGGTTAGTGTGCGCAGAACACTCCATTTCATGCAAAGGGGCTTTTACTAAATTGTAATTTTGCTTGGCGCAGACTTGCCAGCCTGGAGAGAAGCTCCGCTGGGGTCTATTTTTGTCCGGCCCTTTCCTTGGTGCAGCGGCTGTTCCCAGCCGCCGAAACCCAGGCTTCCGGCAGCCGGAAACGGCTGCGACACGCCCAACTAAGGCCCTGAGGGGAGGCAGCGCACCCCTTGCCTGGCTGTGCGCCTTGCAAGGAGCAACTGCTTTCCTGAATTGGCACCAAACCAGGGCCGACCATAGGCTTGACGCACCACCAAACCTGTACCCCAAGGGGGGTTCTTAGGGGGGAAAGCCCTAAGCGATTCTTTCCCCA
>NZ_JACSNZ010000099.1 GCF_016902575.1 Pseudoflavonifractor capillosus
CCAACAGCATGTCCCAGAAGGCAGGCAGTGAGTACGAAGAAATTGTCATCACCAACTATGACCCCCGCCGCTACAACACCGCAAGGAATTGGCAACTGAGTATGTTCCACCTGTCCCCCACCGACGAGTACGAGGGGCGCTATACCCTGATCCATGAACCAAATCAAAATACTTAACGATATGGAGGAATAAACATGACATTTATCAACTACACCAACGACGGCAAAGCCGTCATCCAGTCTGCCGCCCTGATTCTGAGCGGTCTGGAGCGAGAGAAAACCCTGGAGCTGCACACCCTGGAAAACGCCATCGTCCTACTCAAGCCGGAGATGAAGCCTGTGGAGAAAGCCGCCGCAATGATGACGCTGATGCGCCTGGTCAACAGCCTGGGCGCAGATATGATGACTGGCTGGAAGGGCCAGGAGGAGGATGAGGATGTGTGCGACGGCTGCCACGGGTGCGCCGAGGACACGCTTCCCATCCCCGCAGAAGCCTTTGCAGATGCAGGCATTGTCTTTGACAACCTCCGGGTGTTCAGCGTAGACGGTGCTGTTCTGGTTGTGCCTCAGGATGACGCTGAAAGTTGGGAGAAACTCCTGAGCCAACTGGCACCCAACAAACAGAATCTTTCCAAGTAAGCAAGACATGGTTCACCTGAGTCCTTTTTTCAGTGGGCCTCCACCCCCCGATGTTCCAAAGCATCATCCGGGCCCAAATACACACTATATTTTTGTAACTGGAGGTAATCTATGTGTAAATGGAACTACAAACGCTTTGCTCTCTTACTGGTGGTGGCGCTGGCCATGACCTCCCTGATGGCAGGCACAGCCTTGGCCGCTGGCAGCGGAGATGTAGCTGGAGCCGTAGAGAGCACCTGGACCACCGCATCCACCCAAATCAAGACCGTAGTCAACAACGTGGTCTTCCCTGCCATTGATCTGATCCTCGCCGTGTTTTTCTTTGTCAAAGTGGGTACCGCCTACTTTGATTATCGGAAAACCGGGCAGTTCGAGTGGACAGCCCCCGCCATTTTGTTTGCCTGTCTGGTGTTTACCCTCACCGCCCCCCTGTACATCTGGGGCATCGTTGGCATCTAACATCTCAAAAACCATGTAATCAACTGAGACACAAGGCCGTACCAGCTGCGGGATCTTTGTGTTATGCGGTTGGTACGGCCTCATTCTGAAAGAGGTGAACCAACCATTGTTTATTTGGGATTTTGTAGCTGATACTGTCCTGAGCCAGATCATTGATTGGATCTACAGTCAGATTATGGGCTTTCTGGGCAACTTCTTTGCCGAGATGGGCAACATGGGCGTGGAGCTGTTCACCATGAACTGGGTACAGAGTATTGTCCTGTTTTTCTCCTATCTGGCCTGGGCGCTCTATGGCACAGGCCTTGTGGTGGCCTGTTTTGAATGCGGCATTGAGTATTCCTCCGGCAGAGGAAACCTCAAAGAGACCGCCCTCAATGCCATAAAGGGCTTTATGGCAGTCGGTCTCTTCACGGTGGTACCCGTGCGGCTCTATGAACTCTCCGTCACGTTGCAGGGCAGTCTCACCG
>NZ_JACSNZ010000100.1 GCF_016902575.1 Pseudoflavonifractor capillosus
CAGACTGTCGAAAAACTTCCAAAACATCCCCGCATCTGGTAAAATGGTATCAGATGTGGGGGTGTGCTTTATGGAGCAATGGAGAAAAGATTCACGAAAAGAGGCCGTGGTGACAGATTTGGAAGCACTGGTGCCCGAAGATCATTTGCTTCGCAAAGTGGAAAAGGTCATGGACTATGAGTGGTTGTATGAGAAACTGGATCCATACTATTGCCATGACAACGGGAGACCAGGTATAGACCCCGTCGTGTTAATTAAAATGGCTCTGATTCAGCATTTGTTTGGAATTGCATCGTTGCGCCAGACATACCGGGACATTACCGTAAATCTGGCCTATCGCTGGTTTCTGGGGTATGGACTACTGGAGGAAATTCCCCACTTTTCAACGGTGAGTTATGCCTTTTGCCATAGGTTTCCTGAAGACTTAACCATGGAGATTTTTGAGCACATCCTGAATAAAGCTCTTAACAACCGCATGGTAGACCCACGAACTGTGTTTATTGATGGGACTCACATAAAAGCCAGTGCAAATAAGAAGAAATACCAAAAAGAGCAAGTATCCAAGGCTGCCAAGGTGTACACTGAGCAACTCCGGCAGGAGGTAAATGCCGAGCGTGAGAAGTTGGGGAAAAAGCCTATCAACGACGATGACGATCACGATGATGAGGGCACCTCTGGTGGAGGGATGGTTGAAAAGACAGTTTCCACTACCGACCCGGATGCTGGAATGTTTATCAAAGGAGAACATGAACGGCAGTTTGCATACGAAGCACACACAGCTTGCGACAAGCGAGGTTTTATTCTTGGAGTAGAAGTAACTGCAGGGAATGTTCATGACAGCATAGCTTGGGATGCAGTATACAATGAAATAACAGCTAAATTTGAACGTGTGAAGTATGTGGCAATGGACGCAGCATATAAAACCCCGTGGATTGCAAAAAAGATTCTGGAGGATGGGAGAATACCCATCATGCCCTATACCAGATATACGGGAGATAAAGAACGGTACAAGCCCTGGGAGTATGAGTACGATCCTGTAACTGACAGCTTCATTTGCCCTCAAGGTGGTGTATTACGGCACACTACAACAAACAAGGAAGGAAAGCGCACCTACCGCACCACTCCGTCCAAGTGCAAGTCCTGCCCTTGCAAATTCAAATGTGGAGCCAATGAAAAGGGGCAAAAGGTGATGACCACACATATCTGGGAGGAATATCTAGATATTGTGGAGGCTATCCGCAAAACCGAAAAGGGCAAGAAAATCTATTCCCAACGAAAAGAAACCATTGAGCGTATTTTTGCAGATGCAAAGGAGAAACACGCCATGCGTTATACGCATCACAGAGGTCTAGCCGCCGTTACCAGGTGGGTTAGGCTTAAATATGCTGCAATGAATCTGAAAAAGCTGGCAAATTGGAGTTGGGAGAACTCCAATTTGCGCATCATATTTGCCGTTATTCCCCAAACTATGACCAGAACCCCTGTTTTCGCTCAATGAAAACAGGGGTTCTTCGACAGTCTG